>NZ_CP083451.1:0-677500 GCF_020080045.1 Comamonas odontotermitis | reverse complement strand
GACAACGGCGGCACCATGACCGGCCCTGGCACCAATACCTACCTCATCGGTGAGGCGGCTACGGGCTATATCGTCGTTGATCCCGGCCCCAAACCCCAGGCGCATGGTGACCCGCATCTGGCGCGCATCATGGCGGCCACGGGCGGCGACATTCGCGCCATCGTCTGCACCCATTCACACCCAGACCATTCTCCCGGCGCTGCCCCGCTGCAGGCGCTGGTGACCCAGGCGGGTTTTGCCCCCCCTGTGATCTGGGGGCTGCCGTCGGCCCCCACGGCACGCGCGGGCAGCCAGTTCACACCAGACCAGGAGCTGCCCGACGGAGCCACACTGGTGCTGAGCCACCCGGATGGCGCCGCCCACAGCCATAC
This sequence comes from Comamonas odontotermitis, assembly GCF_020080045.1. Taxonomy (NCBI): domain Bacteria; kingdom Pseudomonadati; phylum Pseudomonadota; class Betaproteobacteria; order Burkholderiales; family Comamonadaceae; genus Comamonas; species Comamonas odontotermitis. The sequence goes on along the minus strand of NZ_CP083451.1, from coordinate 677,129 downwards.
CCTGCGCGCCGTCCATACCCCCGGCCATGCGGCCAACCATATGTGCCTGGTGCTGGAAGAAGACGGCCTGCTGCTGAGCGGCGATCACATCCTCAACGGCAGCACCACCGTGGTTGATCCGCCCGATGGCAACATGCGCCTGTACCTCGCGTCGCTGAAAAAGCTGGCAGATGCCTGTCAGGCGGGCGATGTAGGTTTCATCCTGCCCGCCCATGGCTATGCGCTCGCGCATCCGCTGCAGGTGATAGAAAAACTGCACGCGCACCGCATGGCACGCGAAGCCAAGGTGAAGGCCGCCATGGCGCACAGCCCCGACGGCACCCCGGAAGACTGGGTGGCCCTTGCCTATGCCGATACGCCACAGGCACTGTGGCCGGTGGCCAAGCGTTCCCTGCTGGCACATGTGGAGCATCTCCGAGGGCTGTAAACACCAGCGCTTAAAAGCATAGCGGCGAGCACTTTTCTGTATTCGGTTTCGATATTTTTCATACCTGAAACCCAATACCGATAAGCGCAAACAGCTCTCTTTTTTGATGTGCCGCAAGAACGGCGCCCCCAGTGGCTACAGCTTGGGAATCCTGATCCGGCTGATCATCAGCGAGCCCGACAGCGCAAACAGCAGCACCAGCGGATGCAAGGTAAAGCCCGCAATCTTGACCGCGCCCAGCCACAGATCGGCGCGTACGGCGCTCATGGCGGCAGCCACTGCCAGCATGGCCACCAGCACGATCGAGGTCGGGATGGGCGTGCCTTCGAAATACTTCACCTTGCCGGACGGCCCCTCAGCCAGTTCCTCGGCCGTCACGTTGTAGCGCGCAAGGCGCGAGACCCCGCAGGCCACAAAAAAGCCCAGCACCACGCGGTCCCACAGGCCCTGCATGCCGCAGGCGTAGGCAATGATGGCTGGCGCCACGCCGAATGAAATCACATCGGCGAGCGAATCGAGCTCGCGCCCCATCGCCGATGACTTCTGACGCCAGCGGGCGATGCGCCCATCCAGCACGTCAAAGATCAGCGCCGCCAGCACCAGTGCCGCAGCAAAGTAGATGTGGCGCCGGTCGCCGGTCTCCAGATAGCTCATGGCGGAAAACAGCGCGCCCACGCCACAGACTGCATTGCCCAGGGTGAACCAGTCCGCCAGATGGAACTCGCGGATCATTGAAAAACGTTTTACAGGACTCGTCATCACTGCATTATGAAAGCACTGCGGTGCGCTGCGGCCGCAATCAGGCTTCGTCGCCGTCGGTCATTTCAGCCACCGCCGTGATTGCATAGCCCTTTTCCTTGAGCTGGCGGCCCGGCTCCTCAATGCCGTACTGCGGCCAACTGGCGAGCGATTCATCAAGCTCCACATCGCGAGCTTCGTCGTGCCAGTCGTAATTGGTGACTTCGCCAGGCAGCACGCGGCCATGCGGCACGGCGAGATGAGAGAACTTGCCATCGGCTTCGCTGCGGCGAAAAACATCCATGCGCATAAACATTTCCTTGCTAGGGTTGAACTTCAGTTTTGAATCTAAAGCCATGCGAAGACACAGCTCGTAGGAAAAGACCCCACACGGCCAGCATGCAGCACCCGCCAATGCCCGAGCCTGCGCCTTCCACATTGCATAGCCTTTAAAATAAGCGGTTGCGCTTATCCATCAAGCGCAGATAGCTCCTTTTTATATAGCAAACGGCTTCACACGCCGTCTTGCACACTGCTGCACCATGCCCCTCCACGACCAGGACCCCGATCCGCACTCCATCCGCCTGTCCAAACGCCTGGCCAACGAGATCGGCTGCTCGCGCGCCGAGGCCGAGCACTACATCGACGCGGGTTTTGTCACCGTGGATGGCCAGGTGCAGGACACGCCAGGCGCCCGCGTGCGGCCGGAACAAGCGGTGGCACTGCAGCCCGGCGCCAACCTCAAACCCATCCAGCCGGTCACGCTGCTGCTGCACAAACCGGCGGGGTACAGCCTGCACCTGCCGCAACCCGGGCGCGATACGCCCAGCGCCGCGAGCCTGCTCACCCCCGGCAATCTGGCAGATGTGGATACGCCGCAACCCGTGCACCCGCTGCCGCGCCACTTTCGCCACCAGCAGTTTCTGCTGCCGCTGCCACGGGCTGCCAGCGGCCTCGTGGTGTTCAGCCAGGATCCGCGCATCATTCGCCGCCTGACGGAAGATGCCGACCTGGTGGAGCAGGAATGCCTTGCCGAGGTGCGCGGCCAGATGGTGGAAGACGGCCTCGCACTGCTGGCCAAGGGCCTGTATGTGGAAGGCGACCGGCTTCCTCCCATCAAGGCCAGCTGGCAAAACGAAACCCATCTGCGCTTTGCCCTGAAGCGCGTGGCGCCCGAATGGGTTGCACCCGTCTGCACCGCACTGGGTCTGGAGCTTGTAGCCCTCAAGCGCCTGCGCCTGGGACGGATCTCCCTAGGCAAGCTGCCGGAGGGGCAGTGGCGGTATCTACAGGGGTATGAGCGGTTTTAGCGCACCTCCGTACCTTCAAGTTGCCAATTCAATTGCCCAGCAATCCCGTGCGGAGAATTTGAACAAATTCTTAAAATTGTTTGTATTTTTAATAAATATATCTATTCATGTCTTCTGTTCTTCCACCCTGCCCCCAGTGCCAGTCCGAATTCGTCTATGCCGACGGCCCCTTGCTGATCTGCCCAGAATGTGCCCATGAATGGCCGGCAGCTGCCAGCCCGGAGCCTGAAGAAGAAGCCAGGGCTGTCATCAAGGATGCGGTAGGCAATGTGCTGCAGGACGGCGACAGCGTCACCGTCATCAAGGATCTCAAACTCAAGGGATCGTCGCTGGTGGTGAAGGTCGGCACCAAGGTGCGCAACATCAAACTGGTGGATGGCGACCACGATATCGACTGCCGCATCGATGGCATCGGCAACATGCAGCTCAAATCGGCCTACGTCAAAAAGGCGTGAGCGGCATTGGGCAGGCGCTGCATTCCGAGCGATAGCCCCCGTCTGATCTTCTTGTGCTGGCAGAGGTCTGCGGACATCGATGCCCATGAATTCAGGCGCATGCTGCGCACCTCCAACCAGTGCCAGCGGCTATTTTTATTTGAAAAAAGAAAAGCGGCCCCGGTTTCCACCAGGGCCGCTTTTCTTTGCAAGAAGTGTGAAGTCTGCCGATAAGCCGGATTCTGTGCACCCGGGTTGCCCCGGGCGTGACCGCCATTACTCTGGGCCGGGTGTCGCCACCACGGCTCGACGCTACCTACCCGCCAACTCTGCGGAACCACATCAACGCTGGCCTACTTGGTATTGCTGCGCGTAGAGATTGCCCGTTTCACCCCGGGTGGTTTACCTTGCGGTACGCCCCCCGGACTCGTCTCTGTTGCTCTGATCCTCACCTCACGGTGGGCAGCCGTTAGCTGCTACGCTGTCCTGTGCAGTCCGGACGTTCCTCCAGTGCGGCCTTTCGGCACTTGCACCAGCGGCGGTCTGGCAGGCTTCACGGTGTGCATTATCCCACGCGCGGACGCTGCTCCAGCTACTTGTTCGTTATTGCGACACAGCGGCCTGCAGGTCAACCTTCATGCAAACTGCGTAGGCGTTATAGAAGTAGCCAAAAAGACCATCCCGCTGGGAGATGATGTACCAGGTCTGCATCTTGCTGCTCTGGTCTGTTGTCTCCAGAAAGCTTGATTCAGTACGGGCATTGGCCGAAATGCCACCGTCTTTGGTGTACGTGGCCCAGCCGTTCAGCGCAATATGTCCCACCGGGCAAGTGATCTTGATATCACCCCGGCCCTGAACAATCCTGCCGCTCTTGTAGGTAATAAAAACCACCGAGGCATCCGCAGTGCCGGTATCGCCCTTGAGCCCTTGAATGCCTTGCGGCCCTGGAGCACCTTGCGGGCCTTGGGGGCCCTCCAGGCCTTGAGGGCCAGCTGGCCCCACCGGGCCTACCGCGCCGGCGGAACCCGCTTCACCTGCAGGCCCCTGCGGCCCTGTGCCACCAGCACAGCTCTCCAAGGTGCCGTCCGGGGTGGCGCACACGTACTTCTTCGTTTCACTGGAGGCCACACTGGGAACGATCATGCCGCCGCTGGCGAAGCTTGCCGTGGCCTGGCCATTGTTCTTGATGATGACGGCGCCACCTTCACCGCCATCCACAATGATGTCGTTGGCAGCATTTGCATTGCCCAGGCTGAACAGGGCCGCGCAGGCCATGCTCAGCGCCTGCAGGGAAAACCGGTTGGATGTCATGTTGTGTCCTTGAATATTCTTGGGTGGGTGCCTGCCATGCGAATGGAAACGCAGGCCAGGAAAGAAAGACTTTCGGTGGATCAGTACCTGAAGCGGCGCCGGCTCGCGACTGCCGCAGCTCCTACCAGTGCGCTGAGCGCCAGCAGGCCGCCCAGACCCAGCGCGGGAACGGGTGCCGGCTGGGCCACGCCACCCGGCTCGGGATCAGACACCAAGGCGCGCGCAAACCAGTTGTAGGCAATGCCGCCCGCGATCTTGTTGGTCTGGTCTTCCGCCAGCCAGGTGTCCAGTGACTGCACACCGTTGACACCTACATTGCTGATACTGGGTGGTGCAGCGCCGGTGTATTTCAGCCACGCCTGCGTACCGACCGGAGCGCGTGCGGGCTCTGGCGTGGCCTTGGCTTGCATGGAGGGGTTGGCCGCGCTTCCCGAGACGAGATTGACACCACTGAGTTCCAGCAGGGCCGTGACCGTGGTGGTCTGCGCCACGGGCATGACAACGGTGTAGCTGGGCGCGTCCGGTGCAACGGAGCCGATGACTTTCCACTTGTAAAAGCTAGGAGACCCTTTGATCTGGCCCTGTGCAATGCCACAGCCGGAATCGCCCGGCCCCATGGTCACTGTACTGGCCCCCGCATTGAAGGTGCCCGCAGCCACATCCAGAGAGCCTGACAAGGCCACGGCGCCCGCACCCGCGGTGAATACCCCGCCTTGCTGCAGACCAAGCTGCCCCAACCCGCCCAGTGCCGCATCGCCTTGCTGGGTGTAGGTGCCGCCAACGTTCAGATCGCCGCACCCCAGCAGGATGGAAGTGCCTGCGCCGGTGGTAATGCTGGTACCGGCGGGCAATTGGATGCCAGCTGCCTGTGCCGCAAGCGCCAGGCCGGTGGCCATGATGGCGATGCCTGGCTTGAGGACCTCGCGTCCTCGTCTCCTTGGTTTATTTTTCAACATGCCTCTTCCTCGATGCAAACCAAACATTGCATCTGTATAAAAATTTCAATAAATGTAAAAAATATTGAATTTTTAAACCCCGTCCGTTTGGACAGGGTGGGCAGATTAATTTGTAACAGTGGTCTGAAATTTCACGAGAGCATTGGAATTACGGGCATGTTTTCAAACGGTGCCTCGCCGCATCCGGCTACCGTTCGCTTTCGGCAGTGCTGCAAGCTTGCGCGTTGTCTAGGGAGACACCATCCCTATTTTTATTGAGCACCGGCAGACTCAAGGTGAAGGCAAGGCCGCCATCCGGGGGGAGGAAGGCGTTCAGATCACCGCCGTGCAGCCGGGCAATGGCCCGCGCCAGGTACAAGCCCAGCCCCGTGCCTTCGCTTCCATGGCTGCGCGCGCTGCGGTAGAAGCGTTCAAAGAGCAGCGGCAGCTCTTCTGCAGCAACGCCCGAGCCATGGTCACGCACCGAGCAATGCAGCCGGTCCCCGGCACGTTCCAGACGCAGGTCCAGCGGGCTGCCAGCTGGCGTGTACTTGCAGGCATTGGCCAGCAGGTTGTGAAGCAGGTGAATCAACAGCTGTGCATCACCCGCACAAACGTAGTCCGCAGGCGGGCCCTGGCACTCACTGCTCACCTGGCGCTCGCCCAGCATGGGTTTATTGCCTTCCACCACATGGCTGGCCAGCTCTGCCAGATTGACGGGCCGGGCCTGCAACTGGATACCGCCACCGTCGAGCTTGACGCTGGTGAGCACGCTGTCGAGCAGACGCGTCAGCCCCTCGACCGTATGGCGGGTCTCGCCCATGCGCTCCAGCACCTGCTCGGACTGTTCACCACCGCTGCGCCTGGCCTGGCGCATCAGCCGCTGCGCGGTGGAGTCGATCACCGCCAGCGGTGTGCGGAACTGGTGAGACACCAGCGAGACGAAGTTGCGGTAGGTCTCGGTCGCGCTCTGGGCGCGGTGCAGATCATGGATCGTCTGCTGCAGCGCATCGCGCTGCGCGGCAATGGTGCGGGCATTGGTGCGCTGGCGCTGCAAGGCAGCCACCAGTTGCCACATCAACCAACCGCCGCACAGGGCCACCATGCCTATGGCAGCAAAAGCCGCCTTGATCCATTGCTCCAGCTGGTCCAGGCGCCGGCTCTTCTCTTCTCTCTCGCGCACCATGACCTGGTTGCCCGCCGCCGCCAGCGCAGCAATCAGCGTGCGCAGCTCCTGCTGGGCAACGGGGTTGTCCGTGCCGATCAAAAGCTGCAGCAGATCCACCTGCTCGAATGCGGCCATGGCGGGCAGCAGCGCATCAAGCTGCCCGTAATGCCGCAAAATGCGGCGCTGCGGGCCATCCGTCAGCAAGGACAAGCGGCTGTGCAGCAGATCCGCCTGCAAATGAATATCTTCCGCATCGCTTTGCTGCAAGCGCAGGCGGGCCAGATCGCGTTCCAGCAGCGTTGCTTGGTGCTGGGCCTGTGCCAGTGCCCAGACCATGTTTTCGCCTTCGCGCTGGCTCAGCTCCCGGTGCAAAACCAGCAGCTGCCAGACCACCACGAGGCTGCCCGCGAAAAACAACACCGTTGCAGCCAGCGTCAACCGGTACTGCAGGCCGCGACGGATGGGCAGATCAGGCATGGCAGGCCCCGTGTCAGTGCGACGCCGGCGCGGATGCGCCCAACGCCGCCGTCAGCAATACGGCCACCAGTTCGGCCTGGCGGCCTGTCTGGGTTTTGGCAAACATGTTGCGCAGATGAAAGGCCATGGTGCTGGCACTGACCTGCAGTTGCGCGCACATCTGCTGCTTGCTCATGCCATCCACCAGCAGCCGGGCCACCTGCGTTTCAGCAGGCGTCAGTGCAAAACGGCGCGCCAGGGCTTCGGCGCTGGGTTTGACGGATTGCTGCAGGCTATTGATGAAAAGCGCGAAGCGCTGGCCGCGCGCATCCGGTGCCCCGTCCCCGCGCTCCTCCTCGTCGCCACCGTCCTTGCCCGAGAGTGACTGGATGGCCAGGCACCAATAGGGCGGGCCGCCAGGAACAGCTGGCACATCGAAGCTGGCCGACTCCTGCTGGCTGCGCAGAAATTGACGCACCCCGGGATGCTGGGCCAACACCTGACGCAGGACCATCTGCCCCGCTGCATCGACAACCAGCGGGCTGTCTTGCTGTGCTTGGCCATGGCACTGCGCATAGGCCTGCCGGTTGGCAAACTGGATCGACAGCTGACCGTCACAGACCAGGGCGCAGTGGCCCAGGCTGTCAAGCACCCCGTGCCAGTGCCTGTGCACCTCGTCCAGGCTGCGCTGCAAGGCATCGCGTTGCAGACGCTGAAGACGCTGCACCTTGGCGAGCCGGGCGTCCACGGTGGCCAGCAGCAGGTCGTAATCGACCGGCTTGATCAGGTAGTCGTCCGCACCCGCGCGCGCGCCCCGCAGCACATGCTCGCGATCGCTGAGCGCCGTCAGCAGCAGGAATGGAACGCTGGAATGTGCATCCGTCTCGCGCAACTCCGCCAGCAGATCCAGGCCGCTCTGGCCGGGCAGACCAACATCGCACAGAATGAGCGAAGGCTTCATCCGCGACAGAACCAGCAGCGCGGCAGGAACATCGGGAACGCCGATGGGCTGGTAACCGGCCTCTTCCAGTTCGTCGCACAGATCACGCAGCAGCAAGGGCTCGTCCTCTACACACAGGATCAGCGGACGGCGAATAGCTTTGAGCATGCCTGACTCTTTCTGGTAGCGCTTACGGGGCATCACTGACAAGCAATTGGCTCAGCTGCCAGGCCCAGCGGTGGTCATACTTGGCGTCCTGCAGCACGGTGTCGCTGTCCCGTGGATAGATGATCCACAGCGGCCCCTTGTCGCGCCGTGTCAGCGCCTTGCCATCCATGCTGAAAGCCAGCACCACGGGCCAGCGCTGAAAATCCTGGGCAGGAATACTCACGGTGTAGCCATTGAGAGCCTGGGCTTGCACCGTCATTCCTGGAGTGATGCGCACCCCTGCCGCTTGCAGGACATCGCGCGCCAACGGCCCGGTGAAGCGCGATACGCCATCCGTCCAGGGCGTTGCAGTGACCGTGGTGCTTTGTGGCAGCGCCGCGATTTGCTCCGCACTCAACCGCTTCGCGGCTCCACGGTATTGCACGCTGAGCGCGCCATGCGGCTGCAGACCGACAGAACCTGCAGTTGCATCGCTGGCCACAGTACCTTGCGCCCACACGGGCTGCACGCAAACCAGCAGAAGGCCACGGAGCAGACCCTTGCGCAACGTGGAGCGGAACGGGTGAAGGCGGGGAATTTCTGCAGGGGCTGGCATGCGCTGTCTCTCCTTGCCAGCGCCGGCGTATGGGGCGCATGGTCTGAGCCCCGATACTGCCCCTTCAGAAACATTTGGTAAATAGTCCAAATGTACTAACGGGGCCCATCCAAAAGAACGCCCTGCAGCATTGAACCATTGTTCATCCTCACAAAACAAGAATGTGAGCACATACAAACAAATCAGAAAAATTCAGGCATCCGCAACCAATTCGCGTCGGAATTGTTCAGGCGTCATACCGGTCTCCCGGTGGAACATGGCAATGAAAGCAGACGCCGTGCTGTAGCCCAGATCAAAGGCGATCTCCTGCACGGTACGGCCATGGCCCAATGCCTCCACCGCACACAGGTGGCGCAGACGCTGGCGCCATTCGCCCAATGCCATGCCCAGTTCGCGCTGACAATGGCGCGCCAGGGTACGCTCGGTCATATGGGCCTGCTGCGCCCATTCGGCCACCGAACGGCGGCTTCCCGGATCCGCGCGCAGGGCATCCAACACGCCCGCCAGCGCCGTGCTGTTGGGCGAGGGCAGAAAGCTGCCTTCAAAGCGCGCCTGACACAGCTGATCGACCAGCACCTGTGCGAGCCGCAGGTCTTGCGGAGAGCCCGGCACCTGCACCTGGCGCTCGGCAAAGTCCGCCAGGATGCTGCGCCCTATGGGGCTGATGCGCAGAATGCAGGCCTGCTGGGGCAACACATCGCACAGCTGGGGCTGCACATAGAAAGAGCGGTAGACCGCAGCGTGCTGCACATAGCAGCAATGCTCCTGCGCCGGCGGAATCCACACCCCGTACTGCGGCGGCGCCACCAGATGCTGGCCGGCAGTATCGATGGCCATGGTGCCGCAAGCGGTGTAGTTGAGGTGGCCCAGACGGTGGCTGTGCGGCGCAGCAAAGCTGCCTGCCGCAAATTCGTCATAGCGCACCAGATACGGGCTGGTGACGCTTTCCACGTCAAAAATCGGCAAAGAACGGGCAGAGCTGGCAGAGGAGGACATGGTCGAAATGAGCGCGGTGCAGGAGCTTGTCTGAAGCATGGCATGGTTTGTCCGAATGCAGCTATACCTCTCAAATCAGCCACAGCGATGATAGGGACAGTGGAAAGCAAACAATGAACTATCTCTACCCTCTTCTAGCCGTGCTGATCTGGTCGGCCAATACCGTCGTCAGCAAACAATCGGCCGGCGTCATTGCGCCTACGGAAATCGGCTTCCTGCGCTGGGTGCTGGCAGTGCTGATCGTCACCCCGTTGCTGCTCCCGGCTGTGTGGCGTAACCGCGCCGCCGTTCGCCAGCATGCCTTGCAGATTCTGGTGCTGGGCCTTTTGGGCATGGTCATCTACCAAAGCTGCGCCTACTTTGCCGCAGGCTACACGACGGCCACACACATGGGCATCATCCTCACCCTCTCTCCCATGCTGGTGTTGGCCATCTGCGTAGGCCTGCTGGGCCAGCCGCTGACCATGGGCGGCGCGCTGGGCGCTGTTCTGGCCTTCGGCGGTGTGCTGCTGGTCGTCAGCGAGGGGCATCCCGGTCAGTTGCTGGAGCAAGGCCTGAACCGCGGCGACCTGCTGATGCTGCTGGCCTGTGCGGCCTATGCGGTCTACAACGTGCTGCTCAAACGCTGGCACATGCCTGCCATCAGCAGCTGGCAACTGCTGTACCTGCAGATGGTGGTGGCCATGGTTGCGCAACTGCCGATCTATCTGGCTTCGCCCAAGATTGGCATCAATGCACACAACTGGTACATGGTGGCCTATGCGGGCACCATGGCGTCCATCGTGGCGTCATGGATGTGGATGACGGCCGTGGTGCGCCTGGGGCCCAGCCGATCGATCATGTTCTTCAACCTGACACCGCTGTTCACAGCCTTGATTGCAGCCGCCTGGGCCAAGGAGCAACTGCAGACTTATCTATGGATTGGCGGCGCGCTCACCATCCTGGGCGTGGTACTCGCAGAGCGCTGGAAAACACCGGTGCGGCTGGCCCGGTCTGCCACCGCGCGCACTACATCAGGTTGAGGATGCTGTAGCTCATCAGCATGAGCAGGCAGACAACCGCCACCAGCATCAACCACGGCGCCCATCGCCGGGACCGCCACGAAAAACCCACCAGCAGCGCCACACAGCAGACAAAAAGCGCCACCATGGTTTGTTGAAATGTGAGCATGCCATTCCCCTCCTTCAGCAATCACATCATTGCATGTTAATCGGCAGTGCGGCAGATGGCCCTGACACAGGCCAACAGAGCATCAAGGAATATTGATATTCCATACGGAAACATGAACTCGTTCACAATGGTCTCCGGTTTTTCGTCTCACCGACTTGCGCAGGAGGTTCCATGAAGTTCGACAACATTTTGCAAACCATCGGCAACACGCCATCGATCCACATCAACCGCCTGTTTGGCACCAATGCGAATGTCTGGATCAAATCCGAGCGCAGCAATCCCGGCGGCTCCATCAAGGACCGCATTGCACTCGCCATGGTGGAAGACGCGGAAAAATCCGGTGCCCTCAAGCCCGGAGGCACCATCATCGAACCTACCAGCGGCAATACCGGCGTGGGCCTGGCCCTGGTGGCGGCCGTCAAGGGCTACAAACTGATCCTGGTGATGCCGGAAAGCATGTCCATCGAGCGCCGCCGCCTGATGCTGGCCTACGGCGCCACCTTTGACCTGACGCCCAAGGAAAAAGGCATGAAAGGGGCCATCGCACGCGCCGAAGAACTGGCTGCCAGCACCCCAGGCTCCTGGATTCCCCAGCAGTTCGAGAACCCCGCCAACGTTGCCGTGCACGAACGCACTACCGCGCAGGAGATCCTGGCGGACTTTCCCGATGGCCTCGACGCCATCATCACCGGCGTGGGCACCGGCGGCCACCTGTCGGGCGTTGCCCACGTGCTCAAGGCCAAGTTCCCCCAGCTGAAAGTATTTGCAGTGGAGCCAACTGCCTCCCCTGTCATCTCGGGCGGCGCTCCAGCCCCGCACCCGATCCAGGGCATCGGTGCGGGCTTCATTCCGCGCAACCTCGATACCAGTGTGCTGGACGGCGTCATCCAGGTCGACGCCGAACCCGCACGCGAATATGCCCGCCGCGCCGCACGCGAGGAAGGCCTGTTTGTCGGTATCTCGTCCGGCGCCACACTGGCAGCCATTGCGCAGAAGCTGCCGGAGCTGCCTGCTGGGGCCAAGGTGCTGGGCTTTGCGTATGACACCGGCGAGCGCTACCTGTCCGTGGAAGGCTTTCTGCCCGCCTGACATGCCCCCACCAGGCTCCGCATGAAAAAGCCGCTCTTGAGAGCGGCTTTTGGTTTTTTGAAGCAGGAAGCGGCTTACTTCGCAATTGCAACGCCGCCAGCGGCCGTCTCTTCCTCCACCGCCGCTTCCACTTGGCGTACACGCGACTTCTTGCGCCAGGCAGACCAGGTCACCGCCAGCAGCAGCAATGCGCTGATGCAGACGAAGGTGGCACTGATCGGCCGCTGCATGAAGATCAGCATGTCACCACGCGACAGCAGGAGTGCGCGGCGGAAATTCTCTTCCATCATCGGCCCCAGCACAAAGCCCAGCATGATGGGCGCCACCGAGAAATCGAGCACCATCAAAATGGCACCGATGATGCCGAAAGCCAGCACCTCCCAGATATGGAACAGGCTGTTCTGGGTGGTGAACACCCCAACCGCAATGAAGAACACGGCCGACGGGAACAGATACTTGTAAGGTACGGCCAGCATCTTCACCCACACACCGATCAACGGCACATTCAGGATCATCAGGATCACATTGCCAATCCAGAAGCTGGCAATCAGGCCCCAGAAGATATCCGGATGCTCGGTGATCAGTTGCGGGCCGGGCTGGATGCCCTGGATCAGCAGCGCGCCCAACAGCAGCGCCATCACGGCATCGCCCGGGATGCCCAGGCTCATCGTGGGGATGAAATCCACCTGCGTCTTCGAATGGGCCGACGCCTCGGGAGCCGCCACGCCTGCAATCATGCCCGTGCCGAATTGGTTCGGGTCCTTGGCCACTTTCTGCTCCAGCGCATAGGCGATGAAGGTGGTGATCGTGGGGCCCGTACCAGGCATGGCACCAAACAGCGTGCCCACTGCCGTGCCGCGCACCATGGGCCAGAAGGCCTCCTTCAGCTCTGCCATCGAAGGGCGCATGTCGCGGATGCGCATCTTGGTGTTGCTGGTGATCGCTTTCATCTTGTTCACGTTCAGCAGAAAGTCGGCAATGCCGAACAATCCCATGGCCACGGCCACCATCTCCAGGCCATCGCTGAGATCTGGAATATCGAACGCAAAGCGGAAAGTGCCGCTGTTCACGTCCGTGCCGACCACACCGCACAACAGGCCGAACAAGGTCATTGCCACGCCCTTGAGTGGAGAGCCGCGCGACATGGTCGAGCCAGCCAGCAGGCCCAGCAACATGATCGAGAACAGTTCTGCCGGGCCAAACTTGAAGGCAATCGTCGTCAGCAGCGGAGACGCGAAGATCATCACGATGATGCCGACCGACGCTGCAAAGAACGAGCAGATCATCGTGATGCCCAGCGCCGTTCCGCCCTTGCCTTTCTTGGTCATCGGGTAGCCGTCCAGGCAGGTCACCGCATGCGGCGGATGCGAAGGCAGGTTCAGCAGGATGGCACCAATGGCACCGCCGTACTGCGAACCATAGAAAATCCCCGCCAGCATCAGAATGGCCGGCACAGGATGCATGGTGTAGGTGAGTGGCAGCAGGATCGAGATGGCCGACAGCGCGCCCATGCCCGGCAGCACGCCGATCAGGTTACCCACCAGCACACCGAAGAAGGACCACATCAGGTTATGGCCCTGAAAGGCGATGCCAAAGCCGAACCAGAGGTCTTGCAGTGCTTGTCCCATGGCTTACATCCCCCACTTGAAGAGCGGCATCTGCACCTGCAGTGCCCACCAGAAGATCACCACGGCAACGATCATCATCGACATCGCCAGTACGAAGCTCGCCATCACGCTGTTGTTGCGGTCGCCCAGCGCACTGATGAAGACAATGGCGAAGGTTGCGGGCAACAGGCCCAGGTACTCTCCGCAGAAGTAAAACGCCACCGTGCCCAGGATGATGCAGGCCGCGCCGCGAAAATCCGGAATGTCGTGGTTATGGCCCACCAGGGCGGCCTCGCCTCCGCTCGGCTTCTTCTTGGCCGTGAGGGCAATCAGCACACCCGTCAGCGCCAGCAGAATACCCACCGCAAAGGGGAAGTAGCCAGGCCCCATGTGGTCCAGTGTGCCGATGTTATAGCTGCGTGCGGCGTAGGCTGCGCACCCGCCGACCAGCACCATCAAGGCACCGCCGTAGTAATCCTTGTTGTAGCTTTTTCCACCGGAGCTCATAGCAGCCCCCTGGCGGGCAAGCCCCGCAGTTGCGCCGCGTGGGGCGCAGACCATGCATGCAGCATCTTCGTCTCCTTTTTGTTGCAATTTCGTTGGAAAGTCTAGAAAACGAACCTTCCAAACTGCTGCCAAATGCGGAGCCGATCCCCAAAATACGTATATCTACGTAGAAATTGTCAGTTTCATGAAAGCTTGCCCATGACAGGCCGAGCCAGTGGCAAAAGCACGCAAACGCCGAGCCCGCGACCACCCTCGCCGTCGGCCAGCAACACATCACCATGCATGCGCCGCGCATAGGTGCGCGCAATGGCCAGTCCAAGGCCAGAGCCGGTCGTCTGCACACCTGCGGCACTGGACGGCAATCGCTCAAAGCGTGCAAACGCACGCTCACGGTCCGCAGCGGCAATTCCCGGGCCGTTGTCCTGCACCAGCACCCGCACCTGCTCGGCCTGCACCTGTACCAGCACACTGATCCGGCCGCCTGCCGGGGTATAGAGAATCGCGTTATGCACGATATTGGCCAGCAACTCGTACAAGGCATTGCCGCTGGCTGCGACAGGCGCCACTAGCCCAGGAGCGCCCTGTGGCGCATCGTCCGGGTCAAAATCTTCGCCGCGCGCATCGACAAAGCCCAGATCCTGCTGCTTTTCCAGCGCCAGCGGCAAATGCGCCAGCACCACCTCGCGGGCGACTGCATTGACATCGCAGTACTGCAGCTGCAGCGCCTCCTGCGCAGGCTGGCTGGCATTGGCCAGGGACAGCAGTTGCTCCGCAACCCGGCGGCTGCGCTGCAGTTGCTGCCGCATACTCAGCAGGCTGGTGCGAATGGCGGCGGGGTCGCTCTCACGCAACGCATAGCCAGCCTGTGTGGTCATGATGGCCAGCGGCGTGCGCAATTGGTGCGAGGCATCTGCCAGAAACTGGCGCTGCGCCTGCAAGGCCTCGCGCTGCTGGGCCAGGTGTTCGTTCATCGCGTCGACCAGCGGCCGCACCTCGGCAGGTACATGGCTCGTATCCAGCGGCTGCAGATCATCGCTGCCGCGCTCGCGGATGGTGCGGCGCAAGGCCCGCAGAGGGCGAAGCCCCCAGCCGATGCCAAACCACACGACGAGTACCAGCACCGCCAGGGTGCGCGCGTCACGCCACAGCGTCTCCCACAAAAGGTCTTGCAACACGCCGCTCACGCGCTTGGTGTCTTGCGCCGTCTGGATCAGCACACGCCACTCCTGGCCATTACGGTCATGCACCACCCGCAACAATGCTGCGACGCGCACCGGCTGGCCTCTGACATTGGCGTTGTAGAAGCGGCGGTCTCCATCGGCCCCGTGCGTGAAATCATGCGGAGGCGAGCCGCTGGTATCGGGGGGTGGCGGAAACGAAGCCGCTCCCATCAGCACGCGCTGACGGCTGCCGTCGGACGCCTGCATTGCCACGCGCAGATACTTGTGCTGGCCGTTGACGGCTTCGAACATCGAGATGATATGAAATGGTGCCGTAAGCGTGACAGCCCCCTCTTCGTCCCATCCCAGACTGTCGGCCAATGCCTGCGCGGGCTCCAGCAGGCTCTGGTCATAGGCCCTGTCAAGCTCGCGCCTGAGGCTGGCCGAATCACGCCAACTGTCGAATACAAACAGGGCGACCAGCACCGGCACCAGCACCCACAGCAGCCGCCAACGCAGCCCACGCCAGTTCATGGTGCAAGCGGGCCACTCAGCAGATTCTGGGTAGGCTCCAGCATATAGCCCAGCCCGCGCACCGTCACGATGTGCACATCGCTGCCCGCCAGTTTACGGCGCAGTCGGTGCAGCACCTGCTCAATGGCATCGGGGCCAACCGCGCTCTCCTGCGGAAATACCTTGGCCGCCAGCCGTGCCTTGCCCACAGGCGCGCCGATGCGCGCCACCAAGCCTTCCAGCGCCGCATGTTCGCGCGGCGTCAGGCTGAGCACGGCATTGGCCAACCAGAAAGTGCCATGGTTGCCGTCATACCGCAGCGATCCACATTCCACCTGTGGTTGCGCCCGGCCCTGGCTGCGCCGGTGCAACGCAGCAAGCCGCGCTTCCAGTTCGGCCAGTTCAAAGGGCTTGGTCAGATAGTCATCCGCACCACGGTGCAGGCCTTCCACGCGGTCTTGCACCGCTCCCTGGGCAGTCAACACCAGCACCGGCACACGGTTGCCACGGGCACGCACGGCAGACAGCCAGTCAAAGCCGTGCTGGTCTGGCAGTTGCAGATCCAGCACCACCACATCGAAGCTGCCATCCTGCAGCAGTGTGGTGGCCACCGCTGCATTGTGCGCATGCTCTACGCCAATATTGGACTGCCTGAGCGCCCGCCCCAGCCAGTTCGCCATTTCCAGCTCGTCTTCAATCAGCAGTATGCGCATGGTGGTGTTGTAGATTTCCGGGGAGATCGAATAACCACCGCATCATACGGCGGCGCCCACCCGCATCAATCCGCGATGGGCTCCGGCACCCCGGGAACAGGAACCGGCGGCGGCACGGGCTGCGGTGGCGGGTCTTGTATGGGCGGCTGGCCCGGGTGCTTCGGGTCTATGGTCATGATACGTACCTCGGCTGCATCGCAAAAGGGCTCCCCATTGTGCCCACAATACAGCGCTGCGCCCTGTCAGCCAGGAGCGCAGCCTGAAAACCTGCCATCCGTGCCCTGTGCGCTCTAGGTGCGAGCCAGCACGGGAGCCAACGCCTTGCCAGTGTGCGTACCAATCTGAACCAGATCTTCCGGAGTGCCCGTGGCCACAATGCGGCCACCGTCCTTGCCGCCTTCCGGGCCCAGGTCGATCACCCAGTCGGCTTCGGCGATCACATCCAGATCGTGTTCGATCACCACCACGCTGTGGCCGCCATCGACCAGGCGGTGCAGCACCTTGATGAGCTTGTCCACATCTGCCATGTGCAGACCGACGGTGGGTTCGTCCAGCACGTACAGCGTATGCGGCACCTTGTTGCCACGCCGGGTGATGTCGTCACGCACCTTGGTGAGCTCGGTCACCAGCTTGATGCGCTGGGCTTCGCCGCCGCTCAAGGTGGGCGAAGGCTGTCCCAGCGTCAGGTAGCCCAGGCCCACATCCTTGAGCAGTTGCAGCGGGTGCGCAATGCTCGGCATGCTGGCAAAAAACTCCACCGCCTCGTCAACTTCCATCTGCAGCACCTCGCCAATGCTCTTGCCCCGCCAGGTGACGGCCAGCGTCTCAGGGTTGAAGCGCGCGCCGTGGCAGATTTCACAAGGCACTTTCACATCGGGCAAAAAGCTCATCTCGATGGTGCGCATGCCTTGGCCTTCGCAGCCGGGGCAACGGCCTTCTCCGGTATTGAAGCTGAAGCGCCCGGCAGCATAGCCACGGGCCTTGGCCTCCAAGGTCTCGGCAAAGAGCTTGCGGATGGTGTCCCAAAAGCCGATGTAGGTCGCCGGGCAACTGCGCGGCGTCTTGCCGATCGGGGTCTGGTCCACTTCCAGGACACGGTCGATGCCTTCAAAGCCTTGCAGGCCCGTACAGCCTACCAGCGCTGGCGCCTTGCCGGCATCCATTTCATCGCGCCCGGCCTTGGTGGAGCGCTGGCCCACCCAGGCCGCCACATTGCTGAGAAGCACATCGCGCGCCAGTGTGGATTTGCCCGAACCCGATACGCCCGTAACCGCCACCAGCCGCTTGAGCGGCACGCGAACCTGGACGTTCTGCAAGTTGTGCAGCTTGGCGCCCAGCACCGTCAGCCAGTGCAGCGGCGCGGAATCATCCGCGCGCGCCGGTGCTGCCAGCGCTGCGTTGGCCTGTGCGCTGTCGGCAGCCAACGCGGCTGCAGCGTCCGCGGCCATCTGCTTTTTCGTGCGTTTTTTGGGCTTTGCGCCTGCTTCGCCTGCGCCTGCAGCCATCAAGGCAGGCGTTGCCTCTACCACCCCCGCCACCAGCCTGCGCGGCTGGAACGGATGCCGCATCGCATGCAGCAGATAGCGGCCGGTTTGCGAATCGGCTGCCGCCATCACATCGGCAGCAGAGCCTTGCGCCACCAGGTGGCCGCCGCGCTTGCCCGCGCTGGGCCCGATGTCGATGATGTGGTCAGCGCGCCGGATGGTGTCTTCGTCGTGCTCCACAACGACCAGCGTATTGCCCTTGTCACCCAGCTTGTGCAGGGCATTGAGCAGGATATGGTTGTCACGGGCGTGCAGGCCGATAGTGGGCTCATCGAGCACATAGCACACGCCTTGCAGATTGCTGCCCAGTTGCGCGGCCAGCCGGATGCGTTGCGCCTCGCCGCCGGAAAGCGTGGGTGCGCCACGGTCAAGCGTCAGGTAGCCCAGGCCGACTTCTTCCAGGAACGCCAGGCGGCTGTGGATTTCAGGCACCAGATCGCGCGCGATATCGCTTTCTCGCTGGGTCATGCGCCCTGCCGACTGCAGGCTCTCCACCCACAGGCGCACATCGGTCACCGACAGCTGCGCAATGTCGGCAATGGATTTGCCATGAAACAGCACTGCACGCGCTGTGGCATTGAGGCGCGTACCCTGGCAAGTGGGGCAGACGGTTTCGCCCACATCTTCGGCCTCGGGTTCTTCAAAGCTCTGCTCGCGGCCCCGGTTGTCTTCGGCCATGACTGAATCGTCATACACCTTGCGCTGCTCTTTGGTGAGTTTGACTCCGGTGCCCACGCAATCGGGGCACCAGCCATGCTTGCTGTTGTATGAGAACAGGCGCGGATCCAGCTCAGCGTAGCTTGTGGCGCACACCGGGCAGGCCCGCTTGGTGGAAAACACCTGTAGCTTACCAATCGCCGCTGTATCGCTACCGGCCTGCATGGCGGATTCGAGCGTATCGATGGCCGAGAGCACGTGCAGCACGCCCTTGCCAAGCTCCAGTGCAGCGGTGAGCTTTTCGCGCAGCAGCGCTTCGTTATCCGGCGTGACCTTGATGCTGGCCACCGGCAGCTCCACCGTATGCTCCTTGAAGCGGTCCAGCCGTGGAAAGCCCGTGGTCGGCAGGAACTGGCCGTCCACACGCAAATGCGTGTAGCCGCGTGGGCGCGCCCAATCCGCCAGCTCGGTATACACACCCTTGCGCGCCACCACCAGCGGCGCCAGCAGGCCAATGAGTTGACCGCGATACTGCGACATCAGCTGCGCGGCAATGCTTTCCGGGGTTTGCGGTTGCACGGCGGCACCGTCCTTGGTGCAATGCTGGATGCCGAGCTTGACATACAGAAGCCGCAGAAAATGCCAGACCTCGGTCGTCGTGCCCACCGTGGATTTACGTCCTCCGCGCGAGAGCCGCTGCTCGATGGCCACGGTCGGCGGAATGCCGTAGACCGCATCCACCTCGGGCCGCCCTGCGGGCTGCACGATGGAGCGCGCATAGGCGTTCAGCGACTCCAGATAGCGGCGCTGGCCTTCGTTGAACAGGATGTCGAAAGCCAGGGTGGATTTACCCGAGCCGGACACGCCCGTCACCACATTGAACTTGCCACGCGGAATATCGACAGAGAGGTGCTTGAGGTTGTGCTCCTTGGCGTTGACGATTTCGATGGCATTCTTGGCCGTCTGCGCGCCGCTGGCATGCATTTCCCGCTCTACTTTATAGAGCGCCTTGGCCTCCTGCACGCTGTGCGATTTCTCCAGCGCGGCGGCTGCGGTGCCGCCCGCCATGGCAATCTCGTAGTCGCGCAAGGCCTGCGCCGTGTGCGAGGTGCCGGATTTGCGCACCTCTTCGGGCGTGCCCTCGGCCACCACCAGGCCACCCTTGTCGCCCGCGTCCGGGCCCAGGTCAATCAGCCAGTCGCTGGCACGGATCACGTCCAGATTGTGTTCGATCACGATCAGCGAGTGGCCCGCCTCCAGCAGCTTGCGCAGTGCGCGCATCAGCTTGGCGATGTCTTCAAAGTGCAGACCCGTGGTGGGCTCATCGAACAGGAACAGCGTACCCTTCTTGGCCACCGGTTGCCTGGATTTGGATGCACTCTTCGCGGCTTCTGCCAGAAAACCGGCAAGTTTGAGGCGCTGTGCCTCACCGCCGCTGAGCGTAGGCACGGGCTGGCCGAGCTTCACATACTCCAGCCCCACATCCACAATCGGCTGCAGCGCACGGATCACGTCGCGGTCCTTGGCAAACAGGGTGGCAGCTTCGCTCACGGTCAGCTCCAGCACATCGGCCACGGTCATAAGTCGACCATCCCGCTCGATGCGCACCTCCAGAATCTCGGGCCGGTAGCGCTGGCCATTGCAATCGGGGCAGCGCAGGTACACGTCCGACAGGAACTGCATCTCCACATGTTCGAAACCCGAGCCGCCACACGTTGGGCAGCGCCCATCGCCACTGTTGAAGCTGAACTTGGATGCGGTGTAGCCGCGCTGCTGCGACAGGGGTGCCGTGGCAAACAGCTCGCGCATGGCGTCCCATGCGCCTACATAGCTGACGGAGTTGGAGCGCGCAGTCTTGCCAATGGGGGATTGGTCTACAAACACCACATCGGCCAGATGATCAGCACCAAGCAGGCGCTCATGCGCGCCAGCCGATTCGGTCGGCTTGCCAAAATGGCGCATCAACGCAGGCGCCAGCACGTCCTGGATCAGCGTGGACTTGCCCGAGCCTGACACTCCCGTCACGACGACCATGCGCTGCAGGGGAAAATCCACCGACACGTTCTGCAGGTTGTGCTCGGTCGCGCCTTCCAGAATCAGGCGCGGCGTGCTCTCGGTCACCATCCGCTTGGCACCCATGCCAACCTGCTTGCGGCCACCCAGGTAAGCGCCGGTCAAGGTATCGGCCCGGCGCAGCTCGGCGGTGGTGCCATCAAAAACAATCTGGCCGCCTTTTTCGCCAGGGCCCGGGCCCATGTCGATCATGCGGTCGGCGGCAAACATCACAGCGGGGTCGTGCTCGACCACCACCAAGGTGTTGCCCGCGTCGCGCAGGCGCCGCATGGCCACGGTAATGCGCTCCATGTCACGCGGGTGCAGCCCGATGGAAGGCTCATCAAGCACGAACAAGGTGTTGACCAGCGATGTGCCCAGCGCCGTCGTCAGGTTGATGCGCTGCACCTCGCCACCGCTGAGGGTACGGCTTTGGCGATCCAGCGTCAGGTAGCCGATGCCCACATCGCACAGGTATTTGAGGCGGTTGGTGATTTCTTCGTGCAATAGCTTCAGAGCTTGCGCATCACCATCATTGCTGCGACGAATGTCCATGCTCGCAAAGAAATCGCGCAGACGCTCGATGGGCAGCAGCATCAGGTCGTGCAGGCTCAGGCCCGGCAAATTCTCCAACTGCGCACGCGTCCAGCCCACACCGCGCGGCATGAAGCGCTTGGCGGGCGGCAAGGCAACATCGGCATCCTGCTTGCTGCCCACCCGCCACAGCAGGCTCTCCGTCTTGAGGCGGGCACCGCCGCAGGTGGGACATGGCGTATAGCTGCGGTATTTGGACAGCAAGACGCGGATATGCATCTTGTAGGCCTTGGTTTCCAGGTATTCGAAGTAGCGGCGGATACCGTACCACTGGCGGCTCCAGTTGCCTTCCTTGTAGCTCGCTTCGCCGTTGATGACCCAGTCCTTCTGCTCGGCCGTCATCTTGGCCCACGCAGTGTCGCGCGGTATTCCGTGCGCTTCGGCATGGCGCATCAGATCGTCCTGGATCTCCTTCCAGGCCGGGGTCTGGATCGGCTTGATGGCACCGGTGCGTAGCGTCAACTTTTCGTTCGGGATGACCAAACCCCAGTCCACACCAATCACCCGGCCAAATCCCCGGCAGGCCTCGCAGGCACCCACGGCGGAGTTGAACGAGAACATCGACGGGATCGGCTCGCGGTAGCGCAGACCGCTTTCCGGGCAATGCAGGCCGGAGGAAAACTTCCACAGCACGGGCTCCCGGGCTTCGGCCACCTCTTCGGCATCCGGCATCGTGTACACCGTCATCACGCCGCTGCCGCGCTTGAGCGCCACTTCAATGGCTTCGATCACCCGCGCCTTCTCTGCCTTGCTGATGCGGAACCGGTCGGCCACCACATCCAGCACCTTGACGCGCTCCGGCGCTGCGTCTCCCTTGCCAGCCTTGGCCACTTTGGTCTTGACGGCGCTTGCTTTCTTTTTGATAGCATCCTGCGCTTGGCTATTGTGTGCTGGAGCATCTATTTCACGCTCAGCCTGCACCTTCGTAAAACCGCTGGCGGACAACCACTGTTCCACTTGCTCGGCACTGGTATTGGCAGGCAGCTCGACCGGGAAGGTGATCACGATGCGCGGATCATCGGCCTGCGTGCGCGCCACCAGCTGTTCATAGATGCTCTCCGGCCTGTCATGCTGCACCGGTAGCGCGGTCTGCAGATCAAACAGATGGCCTGCACGCGCCACGAGCAACTTCAGGTGGTCGTTCAGCTCCGTCATCGTGCCCACAGTGGAGCGGGAGCTGCGCACGGGGTTGGTCTGGTCGATGGCAATGGCGGGGGGAACGCCCTCGACCTTGTCTACAGCGGGCTTGTCCATGCGGTCGAGAAACTGGCGCGCATAGGCACTGAAAGTCTCGACATAGCGGCGCTGGCCTTCGGCATACAGAGTGTCGAACACCAGGCTCGATTTGCCCGAGCCACTCGGGCCCGTCACCACCGTCAATTCACCCGTGCGAATGTCCAGATCCAGATTCTTGAGGTTGTGCTGACGCGCACCACGGATGCGAATATTTTCCTGTGCCATACCGATGATTTACCCAGTAATACGGAGCACAGCCTCCCACAAGCAACCCGACACCCGTGCTGGCCATCCACCTGAAAAAGCAGCGTGCAGCAACGCGGAGGCAGATCGGAATGCACGGCTGTACAAGACCAAAAAAGCCAAGAGCAACCATTCTAGGGAGTTCACCGGCACGCGCAGCAGACCTGTACCAAAGCCCTAAAAACCACTGTACATATTTACAGATTCAGAGAGTAATCCCCACTGAGCCACTGAACACCGGGACATAAAAAAACCCGCACTCCTGAGAATGCGGGTTTTTTGGGGATCGGCTTTCTGCCGCCCAGGCAACTTAGAAGTTGTGGCGCACGCCGACAGCGAAGGAGCTGAAATCGGCACCGGCAGTGCCGGTCATGTACGAAGCACCAGCCTTGTTGTTGACCTTGGTGTAGTAGCCATACACCTTGGTGCGCTTGCTCAGGTTGTAGTTGTAGCCCAGGGTGTACTGCAGCGCGGAGCTGTCTTCCACGTTCTTCATCTTGCCGGCCTTGCCCACGTTCAGGTGGAACTCGTTGTTGCCCAGCAGGTAGGCACCCGACAGGCGATATGCAGTGCGGGTACCGGTGTCGGCACCAAAGACCTGGTCAAAGCCCATGTTCTTGCTGCGCTGCACGTAGCCGCCCAGCAGGATGTTGGAGCCAATCTTGTAGAAGCCGCGGATCGCGAACTGCTGCGAGTTGTCGAGCTTGGTGTAGCCAGCGCCCAGTGCCAGAGGGCCGTTTTCATAGTTGGCGGCCACGTCGTACAGGTTCTTGTTGCCGAACTGCGCGTTCTTTTCGTACAGGCCCGTCGCCACTTCCACGTTGAAGCCGCCGAAGGTAGGCGTCTTGTACGCAACACCGTTGGAGATGTAGGAAGGCGACTTGCCGTCGTTCGACACATAGGCGTAGAAGGCATCAGCCGACGAACCCGTGTCGTGGTTGTGCATGCTGATGTAGTCGGCCGTAGCGAAGTACGAAGAAGGCGTCCAGTGGCCCAGACGGATCTGACCGAAGTTGCCCGACAGATTCACTTCGCTCTGACGGTTGAAGCTCATGCCGCCGCCCGAGTTGCCAGCGCCGGTATCCGAGGCAAAACCCGATTCCAGCACGAAGCCAGCCTTCAGGCCGCCACCCAGGTCTTCCGTGCCCATGAAACCGATACGCGACGAGTTGTTGTACAGACCCGTGGTCGTTTCGTCACCCGCCTTTTGGCGTTCCACTGTGGTGTTGATACGGCCATACACTTGTACGCTGCTTTGAGCCAGAGCGGCGGTGGAGCCGGCAATTGCCAGGCCTGCAATCATCAAACGGTTCAGGGTGCGCATAGAGTCCTCGGGAGATGGGTTATTGAATTTTTGTGCATCGCACAGGCGGCAACTGTAGATACAGATTGACGCATTGCTTTGCATAGCTTGCAAATTTTAGGCGGGAGGCCTGAGGAAGCCAGTGATTTGTCAGAGTGTTTTTGGAAGAGTGACGCGTTGCTACCACAGTTTGATGACATTCCTAGTATTAACCATTAGAAACGTCCTCAGCAAGGTGCCGCAATGAAAACAGCGCCCGAAGGCGCTGTTCTTGTATGCATCAGGAGGCACTTCTCGCGCCTTCCCAATACCGCCTGTTTGAAAGCAGATCAGTCGTCTGCGTAAATATCCACATCCTTGGTTTCGCGGATGAAGAGCGTTCCGATCACGAAGGTGATACCGGCAATGATGATCGGGTACCACAGCCCGTTGTACATATTGCCAGTCTGCGCCACGATGGCGAACGCCGTGGTAGGCAACAGCCCGCCAAACCAGCCATTGCCGATGTGATAGGGCAGCGACATGGAGGTGTAGCGGATGCGGGTCGGGAACATTTCCACCAGCATGGCTGCAATCGGCCCGTACACCATGGTTACCAGAATCACCAGGTAGGTCAGCAGCACCACCATCAGCACTTTGTTCATCTTGGCAGGGTCTGCCTTGGTGGGGTAGCCGTCCTTGGCCAGGGTTTCCGCCACGGCCTTCTTGAAAGCCGCGTCCTTGGCTTTCAGCTCATCGCCTGGGAGGCCCGCTGCGCTGTAGCTCGGAATCACATCGTTGCCGATCTTGATGACCGCAGCCGTGCCAGCAGGCGCCGCTTCGGTTTCATAGCTCACCGAGTTGGCAGCCAGCAACTGCTTGGCCACGTCGCAGGAGCTGGTGAACTTGGAGGTGCCTGTGGGGTTGAACTGGAAGGAGCATTCGGCCGGATTGGCCACCACCACCACCTTGTTCCTCGCCTGCGCCGCTGCCAGATCCGGATTGGCCGCTTCGGTCAGCATCTTGAACACGGGGAAATAGGTCAGCACCGCCAGCAGACAGCCAGCCATGATGATGGGCTTGCGGCCGATCCTGTCGGACAGCGAACCAAAGATCACGAAGAACGGCGTAGCGATCAGCAGGGCCACGGCAATCATCAGATTGGCGGTCACTGCATCCACCTTCAGTTGCTGCGTCAGGAAGAACAGCGAGTAGAACTGACCGGAGTACCAAACCACCGCCTGGCCAGCAGTCAGCCCCACCAACGCCAGGATCACGATCTTCAGGTTCTTCCACTGGCCAAAGGATTCCTTCAGAGGTGCCTTGGAGGTCTTGCCTTCCGCCTTCATGCGCTGGAACGCGGGCGACTCCGACAAGGTCATGCGAATCCACACCGACACACCCAGCAGGACGATCGACACCAGGAACGGAATGCGCCAGCCCCAGTCATTGAAGGCAGGCTCGCCCATTGCAGTGCGTGTGCCCAGAATCACCAGCAGCGACATGAACAGGCCCAGCGTTGCCGTGGTCTGAATCCATGAGGTGTAGGCGCCCCGTTTGCCATGCGGCGCATGCTCGGCCACATAGGTTGCCGCGCCGCCATACTCGCCACCCAATGCCAGACCTTGCAGCATGCGCAGCACGATCAGGATGATGGGAGCGGCTACGCCAATGCTGGCGTAGTTGGGCAGGATACCGACGATGAAGGTCGAGGCGCCCATCAGCAGGATGGTGACCAGAAAGGTGTACTTGCGACCGATCATGTCCCCCAGGCGGCCAAACACCAGCGCGCCGAACGGCCGCACGATAAAGCCTGCGGCGAATGCCAGCAGCGCAAAAATGAAGGCAGAAGTAGGATCGAGCCCCGAAAAGAACTGCTTGGCGATGATGGCCGCCAGTGAACCGTAGAGATAGAAGTCGTACCACTCAAAAACGGTACCGAGTGACGAGGCGAAGATGACCTTGCGCTCTTCCTTCGTCATCGGCCGTGCTGCTGCACTGGTTGCCATAGATGTCTCCTGAATTTTTCTGTCGCTAGGGTGGACAACGCAACGGGGCATCGCCCGAGATGCACTATCCGGACGATTGCTGACTAACTCCTTACAAAAACATCTCACACCCAGTTACAAACATTCTTTTTTCATCAGGACTTACCCGCAGCCCACCTGTTGCAGGGGCGAACCCGGGCAGGTTCGTAAGCGGTTCGTCAGTTGTACTTTCCAGAATCCAATGGACGCAGCAATTCAATTGCTGCGCCCCATGCGGTCCACTCATTGGAGACACAACATGAACGACCCCGTCGTTGCCAAAATCCAAGCCAATCCCCGGTACCAGGAACTCAAGCGCAAGCGCAATGCCTTCGGCTGGACGCTCACCATCCTGATGCTGGTCGTCTACTACGGCTATATCGGGCTCATCGCCTTTGACAAGGAATTCCTCGCCAAGCCCCTGGGCACAGGCGTCACTACCTTGGGCATCCCCATTGCCCTGGGCGTGATCATCTTCACCGTCCTCATCACCGGCATCTATGTGCGGCGCGCCAACACCGAGTACGACGCCATGACGCAGCAAATCCTCAAGGACGTCGCCCAATGAACATCCGCAATCTCATTCTTCCCGCTGCACTGGCCATGGCAGGTGCCGCACATGCCGCTGGCGGCGATGTCGGCGAAACCGCCAAACAGGCCACCAACTGGACGGCCATCATCCTCTTCGTGGCCTTCGTAGCAGGAACGCTGTGGATCACCAAGTGGGCAGCGTCCAAGACGCGGTCGGCAGCTGACTTCTACACCGCTGGCGGCGGCATCACCGGCTTCCAGAATGGCCTCGCCATCGCAGGTGACTACATGTCGGCCGCATCCTTTCTGGGCATTTCGGCATCGGTCATGGCCAGCGGCTATGACGGACTGATCTACTCCATCGGATTTCTGGTGGGCTGGCCGATCCTGACCTTCCTGCTGGCCGAGCGGCTGCGCAACCTGGGAAAATTCACCTTTGCCGATGTGGCGGGCTATCGCTTTGCGCAAGGCCCGTTCCGCGCCTTTGCGGCCAGCGGCACGCTGGTGGTGGTGGCCTTCTACCTGATTGCCCAGATGGTGGGCGCCGGCCAGCTGATCAAGCTGCTGTTCGGCCTGGACTACTGGATCGCCGTAGTGCTGGTAGGCGCGCTGATGATGATCTACGTACTGTTCGGCGGCATGACGGCCACGACCTGGGTGCAGATCATCAAGGCCTGCCTGCTGCTGGCGGGCGTCACCTTCATGGCCTTCATGATCATGGCCCACTATGGCTTCAGCCTCGAAAAGCTGTTTGCCGACGGCGTGCGCGTCAAGACCGAGATTGCCACCAATGGCGGCGCGGCGCCCGATCTGGCTGCCAAGCTGGGCCTGTCGATCATGGGGCCGGGCGGCTTCATCAAGGACCCGATCTCTGCCATCAGCTTCGGCATGGCATTGATGTTCGGCACGCTGGGCCTGCCCCACATTCTGATGCGCTTCTTCACCGTGCCTGATGCCAAGGAAGCGCGCAAGAGTGTGTTCTGGGCCACCACCTGGATCGGCTATTTCTACATCGTCATCTTCATCATCGGCTTCGGCGCCATCACCATGGTACTGACCAACCCTGAATTGGCCGATACCGCCAAGGGTGTGATCAAGGGCGGCGCCGGCACCGCCAACATGGCAGCCGTGCTGGTAGCCAAGAGCGTGGGCGGCGATGTGTTCTACGGCTTCATCTCGGCCGTTGCCTTCGCCACCATCCTGGCGGTCGTTGCTGGCCTGACGCTGTCGGGCGCCTCTGCCGTCTCGCACGACCTGTATGCCACCGTATTCAAGCATGGCAAGGCTGACAGCGCTTCGGAGCTGCGCGTCTCCCGCATCACCACCCTGGCCCTGGGCATCATCGCGGTGCTGCTGGGCATCGTGTTCGAAAAGCAGAACATCGCCTTCATGGTGTCACTGGCCTTCGCGGTGGCGGCTTCGGCCAACTTCCCGGTACTGCTGCTGTCGGTGCTGTGGAAGGGCTGCACCACCCGTGGTGCGGTGATCGGCGGCTTTCTGGGCTTGATCTCATCAGTGGCGCTCACCATCGTCTCGCCCTCGGTGTGGGAAGCAACGCTGGGCTACCCCAAGGGCTCGGCCTGGTTCCCCTACACCTCGCCCGCACTCTTCTCGATGACCATCGGCTTCGTCGGCGTCTGGCTGTTCTCGGTGCTGGACAAGAGCGCCCAGGCAGCCAAGGAACGCGATGCATTCGCCGCGCAGCAGGTGCGCTCCGAAACCGGCCTGGGTGCAGCGGGTGCCTCCGGGCACTGATGGCAACCATCGATCCACAAAAAACCGGGCTCGCCCGGTTTTTTCATGTCTGATCTTTGGCAATAAGATGTATGGTCCCAGATTTTAATGGTGCAATCTTCTCTCATGAATGGAAGGAAGCACTATGGGCCAGGTTCTGCACGGCAGCGCCACAACGACGGAGGCGATCCGTCGAGCGATACAACATAGTCAAGAGAGCCTGAGAGCGCTTTCTGCACGCTATGGCATCAATCAGAAGACGGTGGCGAAGTGGAAGAATCGGCCTTCGGTCACCGATCTGCCGACAGGGCCCAGGCAGCCGCGCTCCACCGTTTTGTCCGTTGAGGATGAGGCAGCGATCGTCGCCTTTCGCAGGCATACCATGCTGCCGCTGGATGACTGTCTCTACGCGCTGCAGCCGACTATCCCGCATCTGACGCGCTCGTCTCTGCACCGCTGCTTGCAGCGGCACGGTATCTCGCGGCTGCCCGAGGTGCAGGGCGATAAGCCAGCCAAGAAGCGGTTCAAGAGCTACCCCATTGGCTACTTCCATGTCGACATCGCCGAAGTGCAGACAGTCGAGGGCAAGCTCTATCTCTTCGTGGCCATCGACAGGACGTCCAAGTTCGCACTCACCGAACTCCATCCCTCGGCTGACAAGATGACTGCGGCGCAGTTCTTGCGCAATGTGATCGCAGCGGTGCCGTACACCCTCCATACGGTGCTCACCGATAACGGCATTCAGTTTGCCAACCGCAGTTCAGACCGGTACGCCTTCCAGCACATCTTTGGTCGAGTCTGCGAGGAACACGGTATCGAACATCGCCTCACAAAGGTCAAGCATCCGTGGACCAATGGGCAGGTCGAGCGAATGAACCGGACCATCAAGGAAGCCACCGTCAAGCGCTTCCACTATGACGATCACGCGCAGTTGCGGCAGCACCTCGCCAACTTCATCGATGCATACAACTTCGGCCGCAGGCTCAAGACCCTCAAAGGCCTGACACCCTACGAATTCATCTGCAAACAGTGGACATCCGAACCTGAACGGTTCAAGATAGATCCGATCCATCAAATGCCGGGACTGAACATCTAAGGGCCGGATCAGGCGGGCTTGAGCCCCGATGGCCGGTTCGCGACGCTGTCCCATTCATTGCCCGCAAACCAGGCGTCGCCATTCAGGTAGGCCGTCAGCATTGGCAGTCCATCCAGCCCCCAGAACTGCTTGCCATCCACAGCCACGGCGGGCACCCCAAAAACGCCAGCCGCCACAGCAGCATCGGTATTGCGACGCAACAGGTCCTTGGCGCGTTGATCAGCGCCCTCATCCTTCTTGATCTGCTCTGCCAACTGCAACTCCAGCGCCTGCAGACGGTCGGCATCCAGTGCAGCAGCGCCACCCAGCCACACATGGCGAAAGATGGCGTCGGCGGTAAAGCGGTTGATATGGCCGTCGTGGCTGGTACGCAGTGCCAGACGCAGCAGCGGCAAAGGGTTGAATGGGTGTTGCGCAGGCATATCCAGGCCACAGCCGAGCGAGTGCCCCAGCCAGCTGACATGGCGATAGGTCCATTCACGCTTGCCTGCGATACCTGCAGGACCAGGGTTGTTGTGCTGCTGCAGCAAGGCCCCCAGCAACACTGGGGTATAACGCACGTGCACGCTGTGGCCTTGCAACGCCTTGGGCAGCGCATGAAACGCCAGCCATGCGTAGGGTGAGACAAAATCCAGATAGAAATCAATGGTCTTCATACGATTCTCTCTACCATCACAGTCACAACACGACTTTGTTTGGCTGCGCCATTGCGCGCCTACTGGGTCTATTCGTCCTTCGGCAGGGCACGCCCATCGTGGCCCAGGCCTGCGCGCGCCAGCAGTTGCTGCCACATCTGCAAGCGGCCTGCGTTATCGGATTTGGACCACGCACGGATCTCGTCAATCGAGCGGTAGCATCCCAGGCACAGGCTGCGGTCTGCATTCATTTTGCAGACCGACACGCACGGCGAAGGCACCACATCGTCATACCCCGCCGCAAATGCGCCGCTCGCCCGGACCAGCTTGGTCCGCGCCGCCAAAGGCGCATTGGTATATACCGGCTCGGCCAGTTTGTCATCCAACTCGGTCATGCCGCATCCTTCACCACGTCAGCCACCGGCGCGCCGGTCAGTTTCTCCAGATCCTGAGGAGCGAGCGGAAATACGCCATAAGGGTGGCCTGCGGCAGCCCATACCTGAGCAAAGCGGTACAGATCGCGGTCGATCAGGGTGACAGGTTCGCTGGCGTGCCCTACGGGCGACACTCCGCCAATCACAAACCCCGTGCGTTCCCTCACAAAGTCGGCGTCGGCCTTGCCTACCTTGCCAATCAGCGCCTCCACCTTCTTTTCGTCCACGCGCCGGTCGCCGGAGGCAATCACCAGCACACAGGCGTCATCGCTCTTGCGCCGGAAGATGATGCTCTTGGCGATCTGCCCCACCACGATACCCAGTGCATCGGCGGCTTCCTGTGCCGTGCGCGCCGCGTCATTGAGCATCTGTGGCGCATGCGGATGGCCCTTGTCCTGCAGCACCCTGGCGACACGCTGCACGCCTTCAGGCAGGCTCTTCAACTCCGCTCCACACATGGTTCTTGCTCCTTGGTCTTGATGCCCAGATTGTGCCGCCCTGCCTTCACTGCCGCAGCGACCATGGCAATACACTTCATTTTTGATAGCTATCAGCACCCATTGATGAAGCACTGCAACCGCATTTCGTTCAAAACAAAGCCCGCACTGCACAGGGCGGGCTTTGCGTTACACCTTTGCGGCCAAGGCCACATCAGCCAGCCCGCTTGTTGATCAGCGCCACCGCCACGCGCGAATTGGGCTTGCGCTGCAGGAAATCACTGATGAAGATGCCAGCATCGACCAGCTTGTCCAGATCAATGCCGGTCTCGATGCCCATGCCGTGCAGCATGTAGACCACATCCTCGGTTGCCACATTGCCCGTGGCGCCCTTGGCATAAGGGCAACCGCCCAGGCCTGCAATGGACGACTGGAAGTTCCAGACACCCATCTGCAATGCCGCCAAGGTGTTGGACAGCGCCTGACCGTAGGTGTCGTGGAAGTGTCCAGAGACATGGTCCACATCAAAATACGGCAGGGTCGCCTCGATTGCCTTTTGCACTTTCAGCGGCGTGCCCACGCCAATCGTATCGGCCACATCGACCCGTTCCACGCCGATGCCCTTCATCAGCTCTGCGAGGTAGGCGACGCGCGATGGAGCGATCTCGCCTTCATAAGGGCAGCCCACAGTGCAGCTCATGGCGCCTCGCACCGCAATGCCTGCGGCCTTGGCTGCAGCCACCACCGGCGCAAAGCGCTCAATGCTCTCGGCAATGCTGCAGTTGATGTTCTTCTGGCTAAAGGCCTCGCTCGCCGCACCAAACACCACGATCTCGTCAGGTTGGGAATCGACGGAGGCCTCGTACCCCTTCATGTTGGGCGTGAGCACCGAATACTGCACGTCCGCCCTCCGCTGCACACCAGCCATCACCTCGGCGTTGTCGCCCATCTGCGGCACCCATTTGGGCGACACAAAGCTGGTGACCTCGATCTCCTTGAGACCGGCATCCTGCAGGCGGTGCACCAGCTCGATCTTGACCGAGGCAGGCACGGGTGATTTCTCGTTCTGCAGGCCGTCGCGGGGGCCCACATCGATGATCTTGACTTGCTTGGGATAGGTAGCCATGGGTGCTCCTTGTTTCTTTTCCATCAGGTTCAGACAATTGCGTTCAATATCCACGGTCGGCATACACCACACCGGTCACACGCTCTCCCGCAGCAAAAGCCTGGAGCTTGCGCAAAATCTGCTGCAAGGTCTCCTCCGGCAAGGTGCGGGCGGAGCCATGCGGCGTGATGCTGATCTGCGGGCAGCGCCAGAATGGATGGTCCGCCGGCAATGGTTCCGTGCGGAACACATCGAGCATCGCCCCGGCCACCTGACCGCTGTCGATAGCGGCCAACAGATCCGCCTCCACCAAATGCCCGCCACGAGCCACATTGATGACATACGCGCCGCGCTGCAGTTGCCCCAGCAGTTGGCTGTCGATGATGTTTTCTGTCTCTGGCGTCAACGGCAGCAGATTGACCAGGATGCGCGTGCCCCCCAGAAAATCCGCAAATTGCTCCGCGCCGCTAAACGTCTGTACACCGTCGATCTGCTTGGCAGAACGGCTCCAGCCGAGCACCGGAAAGCCAAACTGTGCCACCGCCTTGGCAACGCGGTCACCCAACACGCCCAGGCCCATGATGCCCACCGGGAAATCGCTGCGCATGCGAAGTGGGGCCAGTTTCCACTCGCCGGCCAGCTGTTGCGCGCGGTATTGGCCGAGGCTTCGGAAATGGTCGATCACCGCGTGGCACACATACTCGGCCATCTGCACCGCCATGCCTGCGTCCTCCAGCCGCACCACGGGCACATTCGCGGGCAGCTGCAACTGCAGCAAGCCATCCACGCCGGCACCCATGTTGAAAAGTGCCTTGAGCCCTGCGCCCTGCTCATCCAGCATTTGCTGCGGCGGGCGCCACACCAGCGCGTAATCGGCCTGCGGTGCGCCAGGAGCCCAGGCCCAGGCCTGCGAGTTCGGAATATGCTGGGCAATGGCAGCCAGCCAGGCTGCGGGGTTGCCCCCTTCGGAATAGACGACGATCTTCATGGCCTGCATTTCAGCATAGAAAAGCGCCCTGCCCCGTCATCCACGAGGCAGGAGGCACGCCGCTCTTACTCAGCAGCCTTGAGCTTGAGCAACTCGGCGCCTTCGGTCACCTGGTCGCCGGGAACGAACAACAACTCCACCACTTCGCCGTCGGCAGGCGCGGCAATGGTGTGCTCCATCTTCATGGCCTCCATCACGGCCAGGGGCTGGCCCTTGCTCACCTTGTCGCCCGCCTTCACGGCAAACGATACAACCTTGCCGGGCATCGGAGCGGTGAGGCGCCCGCCTTCGCTGCCTGCGTCTCCCGCGTGGGCCAGCGCATCGATGGCAGTGATCTCGGCAGCGCCACGCGGTGCAAACACATGCACCACTTCGCCTTGCTGCCAGGTCTGGATCTGGTCGCGATGTCCGTTGAACTGCAACTCCACCAGTTCGCCATTCGGCGTGAATTGCAGCGGACCGCTGGCATCACCCACCGTCAGCACCAGGCCGCTGGGCTCATAGCGCAATGCGGCCTGCAGCTTGTCGCCGCCAAACTCGAAATCAAAGCGGCGCTCGGTCACACCGTGCGACTGCCACCCATCGCGACGGCTGAATGGGTCTGCGGTTTCGTCAGCGCGCTCCAGCAACAGCTCCGCCACCACAGCGGCAGCTGCGGCCGTGTCCACGCCCAGGGTGCGGCGCTTGAAGAGGCGTGCCTCTTCGCGCTGGATCAGCGCAGTATCGAGCTTGGCCTGTGCAAACGACGGCGTGGCCAGAATATGGCGCAGGAACTGCACGTTGGTCTGCAGGCCCACGATGCGCACCGCCGCCAGCGCTGCGTCCAGGCGCGCCAATGCCTGCGCGCGGTCCTGTCCATGCACGATGAGTTTGGCGATCATGCTGTCGTAGAACGGGCTGATCGCATCGCCTTCGCGCACACCATCGTCGATGCGCACATCGCTGATGGCAAAACTGCTGCACACGGGCTTGCGATAGACATGCAAGGTGCCGGTGGCGGGCAGGAAATTGTTTTCGGGGTTTTCAGCGCAGATACGCGCTTCGATGGCGTGGCCGATGATCTTCAGATCCCCCTGCTGCTTGGGCAGCGGCTGGCCATTGGCCACCAACAGTTGCCACTGCACCAGGTCTTCGCCCGTGATGGCCTCGGTCACCGGGTGCTCCACCTGCAGGCGGGTGTTCATCTCCATGAAGTAGAACTTCATGGCTTCTGGCTGGTCGTAGCCACCGGGCTGCTCGACGATGAACTCCACCGTGCCAGCTCCCACATAGCCCACGGCCTTGGCAGCGGCAACAGCCGCCTCGCCCATCTGCTTGCGGAGGGCTTCGGTCATGCCAGGCGCGGGCGCCTCTTCCAGCACCTTCTGGTGGCGGCGCTGCACCGAGCAGTCGCGCTCGAACAGGTAGACACAGTTGCCATGGGTATCGCCAAATACCTGGATTTCAATATGGCGTGGGCGCAGCACGTATTTCTCGATCAGCACGGCATCGTTGCCAAAGCTGTTGATGGCTTCGCGCTTGCACGATTCCAGCGCCGCCGCAAAGTCTTCGGTCTTTTCCACCAGGCGCATGCCCTTGCCACCACCGCCAGCACTTGCCTTGATCAGCACGGGGTAACCAATGCGGTCTGCCTCCTTGTGCAGCATGGCCGGATCCTGGCCCGCGCCGTGGTAGCCGGGCACCAATGGCACGCCCGCCTTTTCCATCAACTGCTTGGATTCGGCCTTCAAGCCCATTGCGCGGATGGCGTTAGCGGGTGGGCCGATGAACACCAGGCCAGCGCCCGCACACGCGGCAGCAAAGTCTTCGTTCTCGCTCAGAAAACCGTAGCCGGGGTGGATGGCCTGCGCACCCGTGGCCTTGGCCGCTTCGATGATCCGTTCCCAGCGCAGGTAACTGTCCTTGGGGGCCGAGCCGCCGATATGCACTGATTCATCGCAGGCGGCCACATGCTTGGCCTGCGCATCGGCATCCGAATACACAGCCACGGTCTTGATGCCCACGCGGCGGGCGGTTGCCGCCACGCGGCAGGCGATTTCACCGCGGTTGGCGATCAAAATCTTGGTAAACATAAAAAATCTCCTCAGTATTTCTTAGCCACATGTGCTTGCCCTCGGGGGGCAGCCATGCACCATCAAAAGCGTTGCATATCGGTGCTCGTCGCCGGCACCACCGGTTCGTCATAGCCCATCCAGCGCCGCACCCGGCGGATGACGGCCTTCAAGAATTTCCACAGCGTCCAGGTCACAATCCACATCACCACCAGCACCACGGCCAGCGCCACGGCAAACACCACCGGGTGGTTGATGGCCAGCCACACCGCGCCGATGGATGCGCCGTCTTCCACCAGGCTGGCACCCCAGTTGGAAAAGGGCTCCGGACTGGTATTGATGGCCGCGCGCGTGGTGGTCTTGGCCACCTGGCTGCTCAATGCCAGAGTTCCGCCCATCAGCGCCGCGGCCGTGGCCATGGTGGCGTTGTCCGCACCGAAAACGCTGGCCGCCAATGCGGCACCTGCGGGTACACGAATCACGCTTTGCACCGCATCCCACACCGAATCCACACCCGGAATCTTGTCGGCAAAGAACTCGACGAACAGCAGCGCACCGCTGATGACCAGGATCACTGGCTGCTGCAGCACCGTCAGAGCTCCGGGCAGCGGCAGCCAGCCCGTTGCACCCAGCATGCCCGTCACAAAAACCACGGCGTACAGCCGGAAACCACTGGCCCAGCCCAGTGCTGCGGCCAGTGCCATCAACTGGCCCCAGTCCCACTGCGCCATGGCGTGGCCCATCTGGTTCGCCACCTGGCCGACCTGGTCGGCCGCCTGCCCCACGGTTTGCGCCGTGTCCTTGTCCAGATGCACGCCAATGCCGTGCAGCCAGTTGACGATGGTGTTCCAGATGTCCATGGTTCGGGCTCCTCAAATCGAATCAGCAAACGCGCTGGTTATAGCGCCAACGACCGCCTGCTGCCTGCCATCCAAGGTCGATTTGTTGCTGAATCAGCCTCCCAGCCATCCGGGTTTGCGTTTGTTCAAGAATGCCTGCACGCCTTCCTTGCCTTCAGCGCTGGCACGGATGTCGGCAATGCCTTCGACCGTGGCCTGGATCAAGCCAGCATTGATCTCGCGTTCGGCCACATCCAGCACCAGCTTCTTGCAGGCTCGCACTGCTGCGGGCCCCGCGCTCAGCAGGTGCTTGAGCAGGCCGTCCACCGCGCCATCGAGCGCATCGCTCTCGACCACCTGGTGCACAAAGCCAATGCGCAGGGCCTCTGCGGCATCAAAACGCTCGCCCGTCAGAAAATAGCGGTGCGAGGCGCGCGGACCCATGGCACGGATCACGTAGGGGCTGATGGTGGCGGGAATCAGGCCAATCTTGACCTCGCTGAGGCAGAAACCTGCATTGGAGGAAGCCACCGCCATGTCGCAGCAGGCGACCAGGCCCATGCCACCGGCATAGACATCGCCTTGCACGCGGGCAATGGTGGGTTTTTCGCATTCGTAGATCACGCGCAGCATCTCGGCCAGCTTGCCGGCGTCCACCAGGTTTTCCTCGCGCGTGTAGTCGGCCATGGCGCGCATCCAGTTCAGGTTGGCACCTGCGCAGAAAGCTGGGCCTTCGGCCGCCAGCACCACGGCGCGCACATGCTCCTGCTGGCCCACCAGTTGGAAGGCCTTGGTGATGTCGGCGATGACGGCATCGCTGAAGGCATTGCGCACATCGGGCTGGGTCAGGGTGATGGTGGCGACCTGCCCGGTGGCTTCCACGGTCAAAAACGTGCTTTTCATGGTTGTCCTCGCTGCTGCCTCGCGGCAGCGCCTGTCTCACATCTGCAAGAAAATTGCTATGGCTTCAGGACCGTCTGCGCACACCTGCCGTGTGCCAACAGCCTGAAACATCCAAAATTTACATGCGGAACACGCCGAACCGGGTGTCTTCAATCGGCGCGTTGCGCGTAGCAGCCAGACCCAGCGCCAGCACACGGCGGGTGTCGGCGGGGTCGATCACCCCGTCATCCCACAGGCGGGCCGATGCGTAATAGGGGTGGCCCTGGTCTTCGTACTGCTGGCGGATCGGTGCTTTGAAAGCCTCTTCCTCCTCTGCACTCCACTGGCCCCCCTTGGCTTCGATGCCGTCGCGCTTGACGGTTGCCAGCACACTGGCGGCCTGCTCCCCGCCCATCACGCTGATGCGCGCGTTGGGCCACATCCACAGGAAGCGCGGCGAATACGCACGGCCGCACATGCCGTAGTTACCGGCACCAAAGCTGCCACCAATGATGATGGTGAACTTGGGGACACTTGCCGTGGCCACGGCTGTCACCAGCTTGGCGCCATGGCGGGCAATGCCTTCATTTTCGTATTTGCGGCCGACCATGAAGCCGGTGATGTTCTGCAGGAACACCAGCGGAATCTTGCGCTGGCAGCACAACTCGATGAAGTGCGCACCCTTGACCGCCGATTCGCTGAACAGAATGCCGTTGTTGGCGATGATGCCCACCTCCATGCCTTCGATGCGGGCAAAGCCGCACACCAGGGTGGAGCCGAAGCGGCTCTTGAACTCGTCGAAGTCGCTGCCGTCAACCACGCGGGCAATGATCTCCCGCACATCAAAGGGCTTGCGGGTGTCGACCGGAATCACACCGTACAGCTCTTCGGCCGGATAGGCCGGTGCCTGCGGCGCCCGGTCCGCCGGATTGGTGGCCTTGGCCTTGTTGAGGTGGCTGACGGCCTTGCGCGCCAGCGCCAGCGCATGGGTGTCATTGTCGGCCAGATGGTCGGCCACACCCGAGAGGCGCGTATGCACATCGCCGCCGCCCAGGTCTTCTGCGCTCACCACTTCGCCCGTGGCGGCCTTCACCAACGGCGGACCGCCCAGGAAGATGGTGCCCTGTTTCTTGACGATGATGGACTCATCGCTCATCGCCGGCACATAGGCGCCACCAGCCGTGCAGCTGCCCATCACCACGGCGATCTGCGCAATGCCCTGGGCCGACATGTTGGCCTGGTTGAAGAAGATGCGGCCGAAATGCTCGCGGTCGGGGAAGACGTCGTCCTGGTTGGGCAGGTTGGCGCCACCCGAGTCGACGAGGTAGATGCAGGGCAGGCGATTTTGCGCAGCAATTTCTTGCGCCCGCAAATGCTTTTTTACCGTCATCGGGTAGTACGTTCCCCCTTTGACCGTGGCATCATTGCACACGATCATGCAGTCCACGCCACTGACGCGGCCCACGCCGGCAATCAAGCCTGCGCCGGGCGCATCGTTGTTGTACATGTTGAGAGCCGCCAGCGGCGCCAGCTCCAGAAAAGGCGTACCGGGATCGAGCAGCATCTGCACGCGGTCACGCGGCAGGAGCTTGCCACGGCCCACATGCTTGGCCCGCGCAGCCTCGCCACCGCCCTGGGCTATCTTTGCAGCCTGGGCACGCAGATCATCCACCACGGCCCGCATGGCTTGTGCGTTGGCCTGAAAATCTGCTGATCTGGCGTTCAGCTGTGTACCAAGTTTGCTCATGCTTGTCCTCTTTTCTAGTCTAATGTTCCAGCGTTCTCTTCAGAATCGCGTTTTCTTTCAGAATAGTCTGTAACTATAAAAACCACAGACCATGCATACCGTTGAAACTGTCCTGCTCGTGCTGATGATTGGTGCCGTCACCGGCATCATTGCGCGCTACATCCGAGCCATTCCGCTGCCGCTGATACAGATCATGCTGGGAGCTGTGCTGTCGTGGCCCCAGAATGGCCTGCACATTGATTTCGATCCCGGCCTGTTCATGCTGCTGTTCATTCCGCCGCTGCTGTTTGCCGACGGCTGGCGCATTCCCAAGCGCGAGTTCTTTGCGTTGTACCAGCCTATTTTGAAATTGGCATTCGGGTTGGTGCTGTTTACGGTGATCGGTCTGGGCTACCTGATCCACTGGATGATTCCGGAGATGCCGCTCACCGTCGCCTTTGCACTGGCGGCCGTCATCTCGCCGACCGACGCAGTGGCGGTATCGGCCATCACCCGCAATCTGGGTATGCCAGCACACACCATGCATGTGCTCGAAGGCGAATCGCTGTTGAACGACGCATCGGGCCTGGTGGCCTTGAAGTTTGCCGTTGCCGCCACCCTGACGGGCCTGTTCTCGTGGGCCAAGGTGACGCAGGAATTTCTGTGGATTGCCCTGGGCGGCCTGGGCGTTGGCGCAGTCGCGGGCTGGGGATTCAGCTACCTGCGCGAAACCGTGACCCGCCGCCTGGGCGATGTGGCCGCCACGCAGATGGTGCTGCTGCTGGTGTTGCTGCCCTTTGCCGCCTACCTGCTGGGCGAAGAAATTGGCGTATCCGGCATTCTGGCCGCCGTGGCGGCGGGCGTGGCGACCAATTTTGGTGACCTGAACCGCGCCGACTACATCTCCGAGCGCATGCAGACGGCTGGCACCTGGGCCATGGTCGAATCGGCTTTCAATGGCGCCATCTTCCTGCTTCTCGGATTGCAGCTTCCATCCATCATCGGTGTCACCCTGCGGGATGCGGGCCATGACTGGTGGATTCTGGTGGGCTATGTAGCCATCATCTCGGTGGCACTCCTGGTGCTGCGCTGGATCTGGCTGATGCTGGGCGTACGCCGCAGTCTGCACAAGGCGCACAGGGCTGGCAAGCTGGTGGAAAAGCCCGACATGTGGCTGAACCTGGCCACCACCCTGGCCGGTATTCGCGGCGCGGTCACCCTGGCTGGCGCGCTGTCCGTGCCCTTGCTCCTGAACAATGGCCAGCCTTTTCCGGCACGCGACATGCTGATCTTCCTGGCCACCGGCACCATCCTGTTCACCCTGGTGATCGGCAGCATCGGCCTGCCGCTGGTACTGCGCCGCGTGCCCAAGGCCAGCGAGCCCGAGTCGGTGATCGAAGAGCGCCAGGCGCGCCTCACGGCCTGCCGTGCAGCCATCAACAGCCTGGCCATCAATGACGAAAGCTCCGTCCAGCAGCCCACCGAGTGGCAGGCCCAGCAGCATGAGATCGAAGGCCGCATCGCCCGCGAATACCGCAACCGTATCGACATGCTGGACGAAGACCGTTCGCCCGACGCCGCCGATGCACCCGATGCCGCCAGTCCCGAAGCGGTGCAGCAGCGGCGTGAACGCTATGTGATGGAGTTGGAGATGCGGCTCAAGTGCATCAAGGTGGAGCGGCACACGATCTATGCCGAACGCCAGCACAACCGCATCAATGACGAATCCCTGCGCAGCCTGGTGCAGGAGCTCGATCTGAGTGAAATCACCCTGCGCAAACGCCTGGATGTGGCCCGCCGTGCCGCCGCCAAACAAGCCGCCAAGCGAGAGAGCTCCTGAAAAACGTAGCTGCTGGCGCGCATGGCAAGCCATTTTCAGGCTTACCCCAGTCTGAGAATATGGATTGACGCGCGCCACAAGCTCACCTTTTAGTAGCAATCAGGCCTTCAGGCCGTCTTGGCAATTTCCAGCTTCAGCGACTCGATCATCGCCTCGCGGATCTTGAACTTCTGGATCTTGCCGGTGACCGTCATCGGAAATGCGTCGACGAAACGGATGTAGCGTGGCACCTTGTAGTGCGCAATGCGACCCTTGCAGTAGTCACGCACATCGTCCTCGGAGAGCGACTGCCCTGCCTTGGCGATCACCCAGGCACACAGCTCTTCACCAAAGCGGCTGTCGGGCACGCCCACCACCTGCACATCCTGCACCTGGGGATGGGTGTAGAGGAATTCTTCAATCTCGCGCGGATAGATGTTCTCACCGCCGCGGATCACCATGTCCTTCATGCGACCGACGATGTTGACGTAACCCTCCGTGTCCATCGTGGCCAGATCGCCGGTATGCATCCAGCCTTCCGCATCAATGGCTTCCCGCGTCTTGGCTTCGTCGCCCCAGTAGCCATGCATCACCGAGTAGCCGCGCGTGCACAGCTCGCCTGACTGGCCATTGGGAGCCGTCTCACCGGTTTCTGGGTTGATGATCTTCACCTCCAGATGCGGTTGCACCTTGCCCACCGTGGAAACGCGCTTGTCCAGCGGGGTATCGGTGGAGCTTTGGCAACTGACCGGGCTGGTCTCCGTCATCCCGTAGGCGATGGTGATCTCGGACAAGTTCATTTCGCTGACCACACGCTTCATCACCTCGATCGGGCAAGGCGAACCAGCCATGATGCCGGTGCGCAGGGTGGACAGGTCAAACTCCGAGAAACGCGGGTGGTCCAGCTCGGCAATGAACATCGTGGGTACGCCGTGCAGGCCCGTGCAGCGCTCGGCCTGCACCGCTTCCAGAACAGTGACCGGGTCAAAACCATCGTTCGGATAGACGATGGCCGAGCCATGCGTCATGCATGCCATGTTGCCCAGCACCATGCCAAAGCAGTGGTAGAGCGGCACGGGAATGCAGAGCCGGTCTTGCTCCGTCAGCTTCATCGCTTCGCCAATGAAATAGCCGTTGTTGACGATGTTGCGATGGGTGAGCGTTGCGCCTTTCGGAAAACCCGTGGTGCCACTGGTGAACTGAATATTGACCGGATCGTAGGGCGTCAGCGTCCTGGCGATCTCTGCAATCTGCGGGTCCTGAACATCACCCATGGCGATAAAGCGCGAGAAGCGCTCCATGCCGGGCTGCTCGCTACCTTGGGGCACACCTGAGCCGACCGCACCTGAGCCGGCAGCGTCTAAGCCGACCGCGCCAATCCACACCACCCAACGCAGGTCGGCGAGCTTGGCACTTTGCAATTGGCCGGGTGGGCTGGTTGCCAGTTCAGGGGCCAACTCGCGCACCATTCCCAGGTAATCGCTGGTCTTGAAGCGCTCCATCACGAACAGGGCCTTGCACTGCACCTTGTTCAGCGCATATTCCAGCTCGGAAGTACGGTAGGCCGGGTTGATGTTGACCAGGATGATGCCGACATGGGCTGTGGCGAATTGCAGCAAAACCCATTCCACATTGTTGTGCGACCAGATACCCACGCGGTCGCCCTTCTGGATGCCGGCGCGCAACAGCGCGCTCGCCAACTGAAAGGACTGCGCCAGCAGTTGGCGGTAGCTCAGGCGGATATTCTGGTGGCGGCTGATCAGCGCATCGCGGTCGCCAAAGCGGGCAGCGGTATCCACCAGTTGCTGCCCGATGGTTTTGTCCAGCAGGCGGGGCTCTGTGGCGCCGCGCGCGTAGCTGGTCGTCAAAGCGATGTCGCTCATGCTTGTCTCCTGTCTGCAAAGCGCTGCGCGCGCCCGCGTATCTGGTATATCTTGAGATTGCGCACCAGCATACGCCAGCGGGCCGCGCAAATGGTGGCAGGCAGGTTGCAAAAGTCGCCAGTACAATCAACGTTTGCTGGCAGATTTTCGTCCCATCCATGAACAAGCCGCTTCCGTCATCCGCAGTTATCCATCATCCCGCTGTTACGCCCATGGCATTTGTGCGCGCGATTGCACGGGCCTACCAGCATCGGGGCCTG
Source organism: Comamonas odontotermitis (assembly GCF_020080045.1). Lineage (NCBI taxonomy): Bacteria > Pseudomonadati > Pseudomonadota > Betaproteobacteria > Burkholderiales > Comamonadaceae > Comamonas > Comamonas odontotermitis. The sequence goes on along the minus strand of NZ_CP083451.1, from coordinate 634,837 downwards.
AATCCGGACAAAGCCTTGCATCTGGCGCAAATTGATCCCTTTGCGGTCGAACAAGATACCGTTGGCATCACCGCCTTGCAGTTCGAGACCCTGTCCGATGCCGCCATGCAGGAACTGGACGACGAGGCCCTGGGCTGGTTCAGCCGCCGACTGCCCTGGGGCAGCTACGGCATGCTGGCACGCGCATCCCTGACCAGCCCGGACCTGGGTGTGGCCCTCAAGCGCTGGTGCCGCCACCATGGCCTGTTGACGGATGACCTGCAGCTCAGCCTGCAGGTGCATGGCAACACGGCCACGCTGGAGATCGTCGAGCACGCTGGCCTGGGCGAGCTGCGCGAGTTCTGCCTGGTATCGATGCTGCGCAACATCCACGGCCTGTCGAGCTGGTATGTGGATTCGTCGCTGCCGCTCTTCAAGGTGGCTCTGCCGTTTGCCGCCCCCGGGCATGCCGATGTGTATTCACTGCTCTTTCCCGGCGAAGTGCAGTTTGACGCGCCAGTCACCAGCATGCAGTTCGATGCCCGCTACCTCGCCTTGCCCATTGCGCGCGACGAAGCCGCCTTGCAGCGCATGCTGCAGCGCGCGTTGCCGCTGACGGTGCGCCCCTACCGCCGCGACCGGCTGATGGTGCAGCGCGTGCGCCAGTTGCTGGCCGCCGACCCATCGGCCATGCACAGCGCTGAAACCCTGTCAAAGAAACTGCATCTGTCGCTGCGTACCCTGCACCGCCAGCTCAAGGACGAAGGCGCTTCCCTGCAGGCCCTGAAGGACGAAGTGCGGCGCGAACGCTCGCTCACCCTGCTGCACCGCACCAACCGCCCCATCAAGCAGATTGCTCAACTTGCGGGTTTCAGCAACGACAAGAGCTTCATTCGCGCATTTCGCACCTGGATGGGCATGTCCCCCGCCGAATACCGCAAGAGCACCCGGCCACCGGCATGAAGCATGCGGCATGAAGTGCAACCTGGCTGACACCTAGAAGAACCCTGCAACGCCCCATCCATGCCAAGATGGTGCGATAACAATTGCATGACTTGCGCAAATCAATCCGGGCCAAATCGGCAGCCGGTGGACATATCCGCTGCGCGCCATGGTTTGCGCGGGTCCTCAACAGGAGACATTGCCGTGATGGAGCTTTACCACTGTGTCAGCGCGCGCTCGTTTCGCGCGCTGTGGATGCTGGAGGAACTGGGTCTTCCCTACCAATTGCACATGCTGCCCTTTCCGCCGCGCGCGCTGGCCAAGGACTATCTGGCCCTCAACCCGCTGGGCACGGTACCTCTGCTGATCGATGGCGCGGCACGCATGACCGAGTCCAGCGCCATCTGCCAATACCTGGCGAGCAAGGTGCCAACGCAGCAGATGAATGTTGCTCCTGATGATGCCGCCTATGGCAGCTATCTGAACTGGCTGCACATGGCAGATGCCACGCTCACCTTCCCACAAACCCTGGTGCTGCGCTACTGCTTTTTTGAACCCGCCGTGCGGCGCCAACCCCAGGTGGCCGAAGACTATGAGCGCTGGTTTCTCGGCCGCCTGCGCGCGGTGGAGGTGGCCGCGCAGTCCTTGCCCGCAGACCAGCCTTATCTTTGCGCGGGACGCTTCACGGCAGCCGATGTGGCCATCGGCTATGCACTGATGCTGTCCGACTACCTGGGCATGAGCGCCCAATGGGGCCCGGCAACCCAGCACTACTGGATGTGTCTGCAGCAGCGCACTGCGTTCCTGCGCAGCCTGGAGGTCGAAAAGCAGGCCGCCTTGGCCCAGGGCGTCGATCCGATACCGTCACCGCTGATCAGGCCTTGACGAGGGGGCTCCACATGATTGACATCCACGACCACACCACTATCGGCGAAGCGCTGGCAGCAGCCATTGCCAGATACGCCGACCTCAGCCTGCTGGCGGTCCCCGCCAACCCAGGGCGCAGCTATCTGCCCGAGGGCCGCGAGTTCAGCTACGCCGAAGCAGGCAGGCTGATCGATGCGCTCAAGACGCTTTACCAGGCAGCAGGCTATGGCGCAGGCCACCGCGTGGGACTGCTTCTGGAAAGCAGACCCGAGCACATGCTGCACAAGCTGGCGATGAACAGCCTGGGCATCTGCTGTGTGCCCATCAACCCTGACTACAAGCGGCGCGAGCTGAACTACCTCATCGACCACGCGCAGCTGGATATGATCGTCTGCCTGCCCACACGCCTCGCGGCCGTGCAGGAATCGCTGCAGGACACGCGCACCCAGCCCGGCGTCGTCACCACCGATCCAGAGGGTTACACCGCACTCACCCTGCCCCCGGCGCGCAGCCCGTCGCAAGGCGCAGTCACTGCCGATACGCCCGCCAGCATCCTCTACACCTCCGGAACCACTGGCCAACCCAAGGGCTGCGTGCTGTCGCATGCCTACGAGCTGGCGGCCGGCAAATGGTATGCGTCCCACCCCGGCTACGTATCGGTGCAGGAAGGCAAGGAGCGCCTTTTCAATCCGCTGCCACTCTTTCATGTGAACGCGTCGATCCTGTCCTTCTACTGCATGCTCCTGTCGGGCGGTTGCCAGATCCAGACCGACCGCTTTGCTCCCAGCCGCTGGTGGGAAGAAGTGGCCAGTACACGCGCCACCATCGTGCACTACCTGGGAGTGATCATTCCGCTGCTGCTCAAACAGGCTCCGACCGAGTGGGAGCACAGGCACTGCGTGCGCTTTGGCTATGGCGCCGGCGTAGAGCCGCAGTTGCACGCGGCATTTGAAGCGCGCTTTGGCTTTCCCCTCGTCGAGCTGTGGGGGATGACCGAGGTGGTGCGCACCATCTCCGACCATGGCGCAGATCGCCAGGTTGGCACACGATCCTTTGGCAGAAGCGCACCAGGCCTGGAAGTGATGGTGGCCGATGAAAGCGGGCAGTCCGTGGCACCCGGTACGCCTGGCGAGATGCTGGTGCGCTACTCCGCCCAAACGCCGCGCAAGCACTTCTTCAGCGAGTACCTGGACAACCCCGAAGCCACAGCCAAGGCCTGGGAAGGCGGCTGGTTCCACACCGGCGACGTAGTCGTGCAAGACCCGGACGGCTTGCTGCACTTCATGGACCGGCGCAAGAACATCATCCGCCGCAGCGGCGAGAACATTGCCGCCGCCGAAGTGGAAGCCGTGCTGCTGTCTCACCCCAAGGTACACCAGGTGGCCGTGTTGGCTGCCCCGGACGATATCCGCGAAGAGGAAGTGCTGGCCAGCATCGTGCTGTCTCCGGGTGTGGAAGCTGGCACCGCCATCTGCCAGGAACTGTTTGCCTTCTGCCAGCAGGAGATGGCTTACTACAAGGTACCGGGCTGGTGGTGGTTCACCAACGAGATCCCGACCACCGGAACACAAAAAATCCAGAAGCACCGCATTCTGGCCACGGGGCAGAGCGCGCAGACCCTGCCCAATGTGCTGGACATGCGGGCGCGCAAGAAGCGCTGATGTCCGTAGCGCCCTGCATCAGCGGGCGCTGCGGATCATCTCGGCGCCCTTCTCCCCGATCATCATCGTGGTGGCGCAAGTGTTGGCCGACGGAATCTCGGGCATCACCGACGCATCCACCACGCGCAGATTGCGAACGCCGTGCACGCGCAACTGTGCGTCCACCACAGCACCTGCCTCGCTACGTGGCCCCATACGCGCCGTGCCATTGACGTGGTAGGACGAGACACCGTAGCGATAGATGAAGTCCAGAATCTCGTCATCGGACTGCACCTGCGCACCAGGCATAGTTTCCGACTCGCGAAACGGCGCCAGCGCCTGGGTCTGCAGCAGGGTGCGGGCAATGCGCACACCGCGCACCAAGGTCTGCCGATCCTCTTCGTCGTCCAGATAGTGGGGCTGCACCACCGGATCGGCCCAGGGGTTGGCGCAGGCCAGCGAAACACTGCCCATGCTTTTTGGGCGGTGCTGCCACACGCCACAGGTCATGCCGGGAAACCGGTCGAGCATGCCCACATAGCCTTCGCGGTAGCTGGCGGGAGAGAAAACACCCTGCAGATCCGGCCGCTTCAGCCCTGGCTGCGACTGCCAGAACCAATGCACCACGGAAGGGCTGAGCGCCAGAATATTGGGCTTGCCGCGCAGCCAGTCAGCCGCCTGCCCCCACAGGCGCGGAGCGCGCGCCAGCTCATTGATGGTGACGGCGTTCCTGACGCGAGCCACCAGGCGAATCGAGAAATGGTCCTTCAAATGCTGACCCACGCCCGGCAGATGCGCATGCGTCTCCATGCCCAGCTCGCGCAGCCGATGGCCATCGCCAATGCCCGAGAGCATCAGCAGCTTGGGCGTATTGATCGCCCCTGCACAGACAATCACCTCGCGCCGGGCGTGAACCATCCGCTGCACGCCCGCCTGCACATACTCCACTCCCGTCGCTGCTGCGTCTGCAATCCGTATGCGCTGAACCTGCGCACCTGTCACCACCCGGAGATTGCTGCGCCGCTGGGCAGGCCGCAGAAATGCAGCGGATGTGCTGACGCGCCAGCCCCGGTTGATCGTGCGTTGAAAATAGCCGGCGCCTTGCTGGCTGGCACCGTTGTAATCCGGGTTGAGCGGCATGCCCAGCTCTTGCGCGCCTTGCAAAAAGGCTTCGCAGACCGGGTGCGGCCAGTGCGGAAGGGTCACCTTCAAGCTGCCCGAGTGTCCGCGCAATGCCGGGTCTCCACCATCAACAAAAGTTTCACTGCGCTTGAAATATGGCAGCACCTCGTCATAGCTCCACCCTGGATTGCCACGCGCGGCCCAACCGTCAAAGTCTTCCCTTTGGCCCCGGTTGTACACCAGCCCGTTGATCGACGTGGATCCCCCCAAGGTCTTGCCCTGAGGCAGAGGAATACGTCGGCCTGCGGTACGCGCAGAGGGCTCGGAGCTGAACTGCCATGCCCGCTCCGGGTTGAAGATCACCTTGATGAACCCCGCAGGCAGCTTGAGGTAGGGGTGCCAGTCAGCCCCGCCAGCCTCCAGCACACAGACACTGACACCCGAATCTTCACTCAGCCGCGCAGCAACAATCGCGCCTGCAGCGCCACTGCCCACCACCACATAATCGAATGCTTCGCTGTCGCCTGCGGCTGTCATGCATGCGCCCCCAGGTAGGCCGCACGCACCTTGGGGTCGCGCCGAAGATCGGCAGCACTGCCTTCCAGCGTGAATCGCCCCGTTTCCAGCACATAGGCGCGATCCGCCACCACCAGCGCCTGATTGGCCATCTGCTCCACCAGCAGGATGGTGACACCCTGCTGCTTGAGCTGCCGCACAATGGCAAATATCTCCTTGACGATCAGCGGAGCGAGACCCAACGAAGGCTCATCGAGCAACAGCAACTGGGGTCTGGCCATCAGCGCCCGCGCAATTGCCAGCATCTGCTGCTCGCCGCCCGACATGGTGCCTGCCAACTGCCCGCGCCGCTCACTCAGGCGCGGGAAAGTGGCGAACTGCCGCTCGATGTCTGCCGCGATGGCCGCAGCCCCGTCTTTGCGGTGGTAGGCCCCGAGCAGCAGATTGTCATGCACGGTCTGGTCTGCGAACACCTGGCGGCCTTCCGGGCTTTGGGCAATGCCCAACGGTACGCGCAGATGACCGGGCATGCGCGTGATGTCCTGTCCGAGGAATGCAATCGAGCCCCCTGCCGCGGGCTCCAGACCCGATATGGCTTTCATGAGCGTGCTTTTGCCGGCGCCATTGCCACCAATGATCGTCACCACCTCACCGGCATTTACATGCAGCGAAACGCCTTTGAGCGCCTGCACGGCCCCATAGTGCACCTGCAGCGATTCCACGCGCAGCAATGCAGTTGCCTGGTCAGACATGGGAGCCTCCTGTCGCATCGTTGCCATCTTCTTCCTCATCGCTTCCCAGATAGGCGGCGATCACGCGCGGGTTGCTCTGCACTTCGGCAGGCGTGCCTTCTGCGATCTTCTGGCCGTAATCCAGCACGATCACATGGTCAGAGACCGCCATCACCAGATCCATATGGTGCTCGATCAGCAGCACGGTGATGCCGAGGTCCCGAATACGGGCGATCACCTGCACCAGCTCCTGCGTCTCCTGCGGGTTCAGACCTGCGGCAGGTTCATCCAGCAGCAGCAGTTGCGGGTGCGTGGCCAGGGCGCGCGCCAGTTCCAAGCGCCGCTGCAGTCCATAGGGCAGGCTGCCAGCAATGTGAAGCGCTTTGTCGCGCAAGTGCAACCGGTCCAGAATCTGCAGCGCCTCTTCTCGCGCAGCCAACTCCGCGCGATGTGCCTTTCCCACTCCCAGCAAGCTGGCAAAAAAGCCGGCCTTGATATGCGAATGCAGGCCCACCTTGACGTTGTCGAGCACCGTCATGTCGCTGAACAGACGCAGATTCTGAAAGGTACGCCCCAGGCCCATGCGCGCAATCCGGTTGGGCGACACCCCGACAATGCCTTGCCCCGCGAACTGAATCGTTCCTCGCTCCGGCGTCACGATCCCCGAGAGGATATTGAGCAGCGTCGTCTTGCCCGCGCCGTTAGGGCCGATGAGCGAATGCACATGCCCGGGCCGAATCCGGATATCGACATTGTTGGTCGGAACCACGCCGCCATAGGCCTTGTACAGACCTTCACCGTCCAGCAGAACACCTGTGGTGCCAGCGCCCGCAGAAGGCTTCAGTTGCCATGCAGGCAGATCCGTCGGCAATTGCTCCTTGGGCACCAGCCCTGGCGTGAACCTGCGCGCAAAGCTGCGCACAAACCCCGCCAGCCCATTGGGCATGGCGTAAAGCGCAAAAAGCAGCAGGGCGCCATAGGTGAAATGCTGCACGTCCGGCCAACGGGACAGCAACGAATCCAGCAAGGTGAGCACCACTGCGCCCAGCAGCGGGCCGTAGACCGAGTTACCCCCGAACAGCACGATCAGCAGGAAGAAGATCGACAGATTGAAGGTGATGAAATCGGAGTTGATGTACTGGTTCTGCTGCGCAATCAGCGCTCCGGCGATGCCACAGGTGAACGCACTAATCACAAAGGCCAGCACCTTGAACTTGTACACGCTCACGCCCACGCTTTCCGCGGCGACCTCGGCCGTGTTCACCGCCAGAAACGCGCGGCCGAACCGACCCCTTAGCAGATGGCGGAACATCACATGCAGCAGCACACACAGCGCCAGCACGAACCAGACCCAATGCTGGGTGCTGAACATCTGCCCACCGACCTGCAGCGGCACCACACCGTATATGCCCTGCTGGCCTGCGAACACGTCCTGCCACTCAGAGACGATCTTCTCCACCACGATGCCAAAGCCAATCGTCACCATCGCCAGCGCCGGGCCTTTCACGCGCAAGGCTGGCAATGCAATGACCACGCCGAACAGACCCGCGAGTACACCAGCCGCCGCAAATGCTGCCCATGGATTCCACCCCCATCGAGCAGTCAGCAGAGAAACAGCATATGCGCCCACAGCAAACAGGCCGGCATGGCCGAGCGACTTTTGGCCGGTGTAGTTCACCAGCACATTCAGCCCCGATGCTGCGATGTAGTTCACCCCAATCAGAAACACAATGCGCAGATGGAAATCATTGCTGGTCGCCAGCGGAATGGCCGCCACCAGCACGGCCACCACAAGCAGCCACAGGTAATGCTTGAACTCGCTGCGCATCATCAGACTTTCTCCACGATCTTCTGGCCCAGCAGCCCCTGTGGGCGCACCACCAGAACCACGATGATGAGCACGAAAATGCTGATCTCGCGCAACTCTGCCTGCCACAGCCCCACCAGCGCCTCGATCAGCCCCAGAATGAAACCGCCAAGCATGCAACCGCGCGGGCTGGTCAATCCACCCAGAATGGCCGAAGAAAACGCCTTGAGCGCCAGCGACATGCCCATGAACACCGACGCCGTGGTGATGGGTGCAATCAGCAAGCCTGCCAGACCCGCCAGGCTGGAGCTGATGACAAAAGCAAGCACGACGATCGCAGACACATTGATGCCCATGAGGGTTGCGGCGCTGCCGCTTTGTGCAACGGCGCGCACGGCCTTGCCGATCCGGGTACGCCGCATGATGAAATCAAGGCTGAGCAGCACGGCCACACTGGCGACCAGCACCAGCACTTCCTGCGGCAGCACGCCTGCACCGCCAATGCGGATCACATCGCTGCCCAGGGGCGAAGGCATCACCATGGGTGACGGCCCCCAGATGGCCAGTGCCGTGTTCTGAATGATGATGCCGAACCCGATGGTGCTCATGACCCAGGCCATGCCGCCACGCCCCACAAACGGGCGCACTGCTGCGTAATAGAGGATCACGCCCAGCACACCCAGCACCGCCATCGTGCCAACGAGACTGAGCAGGTAACGGCCCAGCGTCACATCGGCAGGAACCAGGGTATCGGTAATGTTCTTGCCCACCAGCAGCAACAGCACCGAAACCGCGACAAACGCGCCAGCTACCAGAAACTCGCCCTGGCCGAAGTTCAGGGTCTTGGTGGTATTGAAGGTGATGTTGAAGCCCACCGCCACCAGGGCATAGATACTGCCCAACGCAAGCCCGCTGAAGACAGCCTGCAGTATTGAATCAAACATACTCGCCCCACGCACATGCTGCAAATGACAAGGCCGCCGGGCGGCCCCATGACCGCCGCGGCCCTGAACGGCTTACTTCTTCAGGTCGGCAGGCTTGAGCGATTTGTAGACATCGTCCTCAAAACGCACCACTTCGCTGCCCTTCCAGCGCGCCAAGTAGAAGTCACTCACGCTCAGGCCTTCGTGGTTGGCCTTGCTGAATGGCTTGTCGTAGGTCTTGATCACGCCTTCGGTCTTGGAGAGGTTCTCCAGTGCGGCAGCCACCTTTTCGCCATCGGTGCTGCCTGCCTGCTTCATGGCGGCAGCCAGCAGCATCACCGAATCGTAGGCCTGCGCAGAGCACGGGAAGGTGGTGAGCGTCGGGAAGTTCACGCGCACACGCTTGCCCAGCGACTTGGTCTTGTCCGAAGTGTCTTCGGTGGTGGATGCCGCCATGATCAGGTGCTCTGCGAGCTTGGTGCCAGCCATCTTGGGCAGGAGCGAGCTCAGGTTGCCCCAGGTTCCCAGGGTGATCGGCATGTAGTTGATCTTCTCCATGCTGCGCAGCACCTGCGCCGCACCATCGGCAATACCGTAGATGATCACGGTATCTGCTCCCGCCGCCTTGATCTTGTTGAGCTGCGAGGTCATGTCGGTGTCCTTGGGGCCGTACTTCTCGACCGCCACGGGTTTCACGCCATGCAGCGCCAGAATATCGGTCGCATCCTTGATGCCGCCCTGGCCATAACCGGTCGAATCCGCAAGAATCGCGATCTTCTTGTCCTTGGAGGCCTTTACCGCATAGGCGCCCAGCAGTGCCACCTGCTCGCGGTCCACCATGGAGATGCGGTAGAGGTAGTTCTGCGGCTCCTTGGCGTAACGTGTGGTGATCTCAGTTGCGGTACCAATTGGCACCACCACGGGTACCTTCTTCTGCTGCGGAATATGCAGCCATGCAAGCGCATTGCCCGAATTGGCCGGACCGACGATGCCGCTGACCTTCTCGCTGTCGATCAGCTCCTGCACGGTCTGAATCGCCTTGGGCGGCGTTCCCTGGTCATCGCGGACCACGCCAACGACCTTTCGACCCAGAATCCCACCCGCTTTGTTGATGTCTTCAATGGCCGCCTCAAACCCCCAACGGCCTGCAATACCAAGTTCTGCCACACCACTGGCCGACTGGTCAGCGGTATAGCCGATCTTGATGTCCTGCGCCTGCGCAGAGAGCGCAAAAACACTGGCGCCCAGCGCTGCGATTCTGGTGAGTCGATAGATGGTTCTGTTCATGCTTGTCTCCTTGCTTCGTTGTCAATTTCCCGGCCCCGGACTTCGCACCATTCGGTGGCGATGTGCGGCTCAATATAGTGTTTCCTCTTTCAAAGCTTCTTCTGGCTTGTGCCTACGTAGGATTGCTTAACAAACCCTTTCCCTGCGCGTTTTCCAAGACGTCTCCAAGTACGCTTTTCGATTCGCTTCCCAAGACGTTCAATCGAGAATTTTTTCCGTCAACCGCCGTGGGCGGCAGATTTTTTCGCAGTGCCAACTGCGACTTCACTGCAATCTGAAAGCGCGGATCCAACATGGCGGCCACATTGCAGCGCGACCATGGCGACGGCGCTGCAGAATCCAGATGGAATATGCGGCCCGGAGCCATCTTCACGCCATGTGCAAGCAGTGCCTGCGCCCATTCCAGCGAGTCTTCCACACCGGGAAACCGAACCCACAGGTACAGCGTCTGCGCACTGCGGGCAAACACCGTGCATCCTTGTTCATCCAGCCACTGCTGCGCCTGCATGGTGGCTGCGCCCAGCTTCTGCCGCAGCTTGACCAGATGGCGCTCGTACCGCCCCTCGCGCAGCATCACATCCACCATGCGCTCGCAGTATTCCGATCCGCTCACGTGGATCAATGTCTTGAGATCCGCCAAATCACTGGCCAGCGCGGCGCTGCATGCCACATAGCCCACCCGCAGGGCCGCAGAGAATGACTTGGAAAAGCTGCCGATGTAGATCGTGCGCTCCAGCTGATCGAGCATGGACAGGCGCACCGCCGAAGTCGGTTTGAAATCGGCAAAGGGATCGTCTTCCACAAGCAGCAGGTTGTGCTTTTCTGCCAGTTGCAGCAGCCGGTAGGCCTTGTGCAGGCTGAGATCCGATCCCGTCGGGTTGTGCGCCAGCGACTGGGTGAAGAACAGGCGCGGGCGTTCTGTCTCCAGAATGCTTTCGAGCGCCGCAAGGTCAGGCCCATCGGCCAGCCTGGGGACACCGATCACCCGCGCGCCCGCCAGCTTGAGCTTGCCAAACAGCAGGTAGTATCCCGGCTCATCCACCAGCACTGTCGCGCCCGGTGGCACAAAGTAGCGGATCACCAGGTCCAGCGCATCATTGGCTCCCTGGGTGAGTAGCAACTGGTTCTGTGTCACCGACAGGCCCAGCACACCCAGCTTGCGCACCAGACTGTCGCGCAGCGGCGCATAGCCAAAGCGGTTGCCGTAACGAAACAGCGAGCCGAGACCGGTGCGCACCACCTTTTGGTGGTAACGGTCCATGCGCATGTCCGCCAGCCATTCAATCGGCGGAAAACCATCCCCCACGGCAGCCACCTCGGGCTGGCGAATGAGCTGCTCGCGCGCCAGCCAGACCGTGTCCATCGCGCGCACCAGCTGGCCGTTGTCCTCGTCAACGGGCTTGGTCTTGCGCACCTGCGGCGACACGTAAAAGCCAGAGCCACGCCGTGGCTCCACCATGCCGCGCGACACCAGCAGATCAAACGCCGACACCACCGTGTTCTTGGCATAGCGGTGCAGCTGCGCCAACTCCCGCAGCGAAGGCAGCTTGTCGCCAGGCTGATAAATGCCGTTGGCGATCTGCTGGCCGATCAGATCGGCCAGCTTTTCAGCAATGGGGGCAGAGCGTCGAGACATGGTGGTGCGAAGTGTGTCCGAGAAAAGCCCGCTCCGGTACACCATTGGAGGCATTGCTGCGCTGCAACGATGCTGTTTGCCCAAACTGTACCTTTTTTGAAAGGTACAGCTTCCATACAGTTCGAGCCATTGTTTGACGCCGCATGGGTAATGAAGCGGCAATTTTTTGGACCCTCCTTGAACATGGCCATCGACTCCCGCCTCCCCAATTTCCGCGCCCTCACCCCTGCACAACGCTGGGAACATATTGCACAGGCCTGCCAGCTGAGCGACGAGGAGCGCGCACTGATCGCCCGGCCCGGTGCACTTCCGCACACACTGGCCGACAGCATGATCGAGAATGTGATCGGCACTTTCGAGCTGCCCATCGGCGTGGCCGGCAACTTCCAGATCAATGGTCGCGACGTGCTCGTGCCGCTGGCTGTGGAAGAGCCATCCATCATCGCTGCGGCGTCGTACATGGCCAAGCTCGCACGCGACAGCGGCGGCTTCCAGACCTCGAGCACCCAGCCCCTGATGCGTGCACAGGTACAGATCGTCGGGCTCGGCGACCCTTACGGAGCACGGATTGCGCTCTTCCAGGCGCGAGACGAGATCATTGCGCTCGCAAACAGCCGCGACAAGGTGCTGATTGGCCTTGGGGGTGGCTGCAAAGACATTGAGGTGCATGTGTTCCCCAGTTCGCCGCGCGGCGCCATGGTGGTGATGCACCTGATCGTGGATGTGCGCGACGCCATGGGCGCAAACACAGTCAATACCATGGCTGAATCGGTATCACCGCTGGTGGAAAAACTGACGGGGGGCTCAGTGCGCCTGCGCATCCTGTCGAACCTGGCCGACCTGCGCCTCGCCCGCGCCCGTGTGCGCCTCACGCCTCAAACCCTCGCCACCCAGGAGCGCAGCGGCGAGGAAATCATCGAAGGCATTCTGGATGCCTACACCTTTGCCGCCGTCGACCCCTACCGCGCCGCCACGCACAACAAGGGCATCATGAACGGGATCGATCCCGTGATCGTCGCCACCGGCAATGACTGGCGCGCGGTGGAGGCAGGCGCGCACGCCTATGCCTGCCGCAACGGCCACTACACCTCGCTCACCACCTGGGAAAAGGACAACGGCGGTGCACTGATAGGCACCATCGAATTACCCATGCCGGTGGGCCTGGTCGGCGGCGCGACCAAGACACACCCGGTGGCGCGCCTGGCACTCAAGATCATGGGTGTTCAATCTGCACAGGAACTGGGCGAGATTGCAGCCGCCGTTGGCCTGGCCCAGAACCTGGGTGCGCTACGCGCACTTGCGACCGAAGGCATTCAGCGCGGCCACATGGCGCTGCATGCCCGCAACATCGCGCTGGTGGCAGGCGCCGTAGGTGAAGAGGTCGACCAGGTGGCACGGCGCCTGGCCGCAGAACACGATGTGCGCACCGACCGCGCGCTGGAGGTGCTGGCGCAATTGCGCGCCGGACAGTAAGCGCCCCGTTCACTCTGTTCAAGGAGCACACCAGCGCCCAGGCTCCTGAAGGCCCGCTGCACGCTCATACCAGTTGCGGCAGTTCACCCATGTGCGCAAAGCAGCGTGATGCACCAGCGGCCTCCAACTCGTGCGCCGGGCACACGGCGTGCAGTGGCGGATGGTAGGCCCACACCGTGGCCTGCGCGGCCACGCCCGCCTGCGTGCCCGTCACGCTGTCTTCAACCACCAGACAGCGTTGAGGATCGGCCCCCAGTGCGGCTGCCGCCGCCAGGTACACATCGGGAAAAGGCTTGGTGCGCGGCAACTCGTGCCCACTGAAGATGCGGCCCTCGAAGTACGGCAGCAAGCCGGTAATCCGCAGCTGCATCTCCACCTTCTTGCGATCTGCTCCCGAGGCACAGGCGATCTGTCCATCCATCTGTGCATGGAGTGCCTTCACCGCTTCCACGGCGCCGTCAATCGCCTTCACATCCTTCTCCAGCGCCGTATTGCGGCGCTCATAGAACTCCTCCATCCAGGCATCGGTCAGCGGCTTGCCGGTGTTGGCCTCGATCAGGTCCTTCTGGCTGCGCACCATCTTACCGATGAATAGCTGCAGGCAGGCTTCGTTCGAGAGCGCCCAGCCCGCCTCATTGAGCATGGCACAGAGCACCCGGTTGGTAATCGTTTCGCTGTCCACCAGCACGCCGTCGCAGTCAAACAGTACCGCGTCAAAGCGGGCAATTCTTGTCATTTCGTATCCTCATGGGTGTGCGCAGAACATCGACCCGTCAAAACTGGTCGCCATCCACATAAAACCAGCGTCCGTTTTCCTGCACAAAGCGGCTGCGCTCATGCAACCGCACGGCGCGGCCCTGTACTTTATAGCGAGCGACGAATTCAACCTCTGCATGCGTGCCGTCGTGCGCCTGAAAGTCTTTCACCTCCAGTCCCAACCAATCGCATTGCGGATCGAAATCCAGGCTGGGGGGGCGCTGCGGCGCGTGCCATGTGGCCAGCAGATAAGGCGCCCGCTCAAGAACGAATGCGGTATAGCGGGAGCGCATCAGCCGCTCGGCATCCGGCGCCGGAATGTGCAGAAAGTCGTCGATGAAGCGGCCGCAGCATGCGCTGTACGCCACCGCTGATCCACAAGGGCACGCAGTAGCGTCGGTGCCTGCTGCCGCTTTCTTCTTGGCCATGGCTCTGTCTCTTTTCAGTATTTGCAACGGGATCACCGTTTGGGCCGCCACTGAGGTGCCTCCTTGCCGGAGTCACACTGGCGACAAAGCCCGTATTGTGCCAAATATGCCTTTGGTGCATACAGAATGCACGCAAGTAGCTACTGGAACAATAGCAAAAGGACAACCATGCCAGAGTCAGCCTGCGCACGGGGTAAGCCTCGCCCAACGAAGACTGCGGACTATGATCGCCTGGTCAGCGGGAACATTGCATGCGTATGCAAGTGCCGCCCATCCACAGGTTCTAAGAGCCTCTAAGAACCTGTTCAAAGGAGTCAGCCATGTTTTCTATGAGTGTTCCGTGGTGGGAATTTGTCGTGCGCGGCTTTGTGGTCTATGCGTTCCTGCTGGTATTCCTGCGCCTGACCGGACGCCGCCAGATCGGGCAATACGATCCGTTCGATCTGATTTTGTTGTTGATTCTGTCGAACGCCGTGCAGAACTCGATGAACGCGGGCGACAATTCCCTGATCGGCGGCCTCATCTCGGCAACGACGCTGATTGCCTGCCACTCCGTCATGGCGCAGATGAGCTACCGCAGCAGAAGGGTATCGCGCTGGGTCGATGGCATTCCCAAGCGGCTCATCTCCAATGGCCAGGTCAACCGGCAGGTGATGGATGCCGAGCTCATTACGAGCGATGACCTGAAAGCCGCCCTTCGCGGCGCCGGTTGCCTGCACACCTACGAGGTGGAGCAGGCCACCATCGAAACCAATGGCCAGATCACGATTGTGCTGCGCAACCGCGACAGCACCGAGGACGCACCCGACGGGGTGTAGCTAGGCAAGTGCGGCCTTCAACTGCTCGCGCAGCTTGAACTTCTGGATCTTGCCCGATGGCGTGGCGGGCATCTCCGCCAATACCACCAGGCGCTCGGGCAGGTAGTGCGGCGCCACCTTCTGCGCTCGCAGAAAGTCGGTCACATCACTCAGCGCTGGCTCGGCTGCTCCCGGCTTGAGCACGATCACCGCACAGGCGCGCTCGCCCAGGCGCTCGTCCGGATAGGCCACCACGGCGGCTTGCGCGACAGCCGGATGCTTGTAGAGCAGAGATTCCACCTCCACCACCGGAATGTTCTCGCCACCCCGGATGATCACATCCTTGCTGCGGCCGGTGATACGGATATAGCCTTGCGCATCCATGCGCGCCTGGTCGCCGGTATCGAACCAGCCATCATCCGTGGTGGCATTGAGATGCGGGCGTTTCAGATAGCCGCCAAAATTGGAATTGGCCCTGACCCACAGTTGCCCAATTTCACCGCGCGGCAACTCCCGGCCCAGATCGTCCACCACCTTTACCTCAGCGCCAGGCAACGGCAGCCCGTCGGTGTCTACCGCACGCTGCGCGCCATCACTGAGGAGCGTGGTGGTGACAGCACCATTTTCCGACATGCCCCAGGCGGAGATGATCTGCGCCCCCAGCGCCGCCTGCGCCTGCTCGACCAGAGGGCCGGGAATCGGCGCACCCGCGCACAGAAAAGTTTGCAGGCTGGGCACCGGGCCACTCACCGCCACTTCGCGCGACAGGTCAGCCAGAAACGGCGTCGATGCCATTGTGAAGGTGCAATGCCATTGCCGTATCAGCTGCGCAGCAGTGGCCGCGTTCCATACATCCAGCAGCACCGCCGTCGCGCCCAGCATCACCGGCATCATCAGCCCGTACATGAAGCCGGTCTGGTGTGCCATGGGCGACGCCATGAGCACCACGTCGGCGCTGTTCAAAGCCAGCCGTTCTGCATAGGCGTGGATGTTGGCCATCAAGGTATTGGACGAGTGCATGACGCCCTTGGGCTCACCCGTGGTGCCGCTGGTATAGATGAGCTGTGTGACGGCATCGGGCTGTACCCGATTTTGTTTGAGAATCTGCGCCGCATCGGCGCCCTCTTCCCACGCGGGCTGCGCAAGCAAGGCTTCAAAGCTGTCAGCACCCGCTCCGCCAATCGCCACGACATGCTGCAGGTGCGGCAATTGCGGCTGAATGCCTTTGAGCATGGCCTCGTAATCCACATTGCGAAAGTCCTTGAGCACCACGATCACCTTGGCTTCACCGTGGCCAAGCATGAACAGCAGTTCGCGCTCACGGAAGATTGGCATCAATGGATTGAGCACAGCGCCAATGCGCGCGCATGCCAGGTACAGCACCGTAAACTGCCAGACATTGGGCAACTGGCAGGCCACCACATCCGCGGGCCGCACCCCCAGTCGCCACAGCCCCACCGCCACACGGTCAGTCATGCGCGCCAGCTCCGCATAGCAAAATTGCTGCGCGGTCTCTTCACCGGCGCGCAGCCCTACCAGCGCCAGCCGGTCAGGCCACTGCCGTGCCGCGTGGTCCAGGGCATCGTTGATGGTGATGTCCCGCCACCAGCCTTGGCTTCGCATCTGCGCGCGGCGCGGTGCCAGCAATACGGCATCAAACTGCATATGTGTCTCCTGTCTGTTATGGACTAGCTCTGCACCTGTCACCGCGCGATGGCGGCCGTACTGCCTATGCAGGCACCGCTTGCCTGCCAGCTCGGTCGCGGGCAATGATGGTCTTCATGATCTGGGCTGTTCCGTCTCCGATCTGAAAGCCCAGCACATCCCGCAGGCGCTGCTCCATCACACCCCGGTCGTAGCCGCCATGGCCGAACATCAGCAGACACTGGTGGATGCAGTCATATGCGAGCTTGGGCGCCCACCATTTGCACATGGCGGCTTCCGCACTGTGGGGCTTGCCCTGGTCCTTGAGCCACAGTGCCTGCAGGCACAACAGACGCGCTGCACTCACCTGGGTATCAAAGTCGGCCAGCGGGTGCGACACGCCCTGGAAGGCAGACAAGGGCTTGCCGAAGGCCTGGCGCTGCGCGACGTATTGCCAGGCATCGTCCAGCGCCGCACGCGCCACGGCCAGCACCTGCAAGCCGATCAGCGCGCGCGAATAGTCAAAGCCCTGCATCACCTGTACAAAGCCCTTGCTCTCGTCCCCCAGGCGATGCGACAGCGGCACCCGCACATTGTCGAAAAACAGCGATCCCCGACCGATGGCGCGCTGACCATGGCAATCAAAGCGGCTGCGCGTGATGCCCGGCAAGTCCATCGGCACCAGCAAAGCCGTCACGCCATGCGCTCCCGATTCCACCGTACCAGTGCGCCCAAACACCACGGCAATATCGCATTGATCAGCAGCGGAGATGGAGGTCTTCTCACCATTGACCACATAGCAGTCACCATCGCGCTCGATCCGCAGGCGCAGGTTGGCCGCGTCAGAGCCGCCCCGGGGTTCGGTCAGCGCAATGGCGCAGAGCGCCTCGCCCGCCACCATTTTCTGCAGCCACGGCCCGGCAATACCAGGTTGGCCATAGGCGGACAGAATTTGTGCATTGAGCGACGCCAGCAACGGCACGTATGACATGCTCAGATCCGCGCGCGCCAGCTCCTCATGCACCACTCCGGCTGCCAGACACCCCATTCCCTGTCCGCCCAGATGCTCAGGCAACTCCGGGGCAATCAGGCCCATGCCACCCATCTCGCGCATCAGGCCGCGATCAAGAACGCGGGTCTGGTCACGCTCCAGAAAGCCGGGGGCCACGCGCTCTTGGGCAAACCTGCGCACCGATTCGGCCAAGGTCATCAAATCATCGTTCAAGTACGGATTCATGGGCACCTCTTGCTGCAAGTCGCTTTACTTGACGTGTTTGCGGAAATCGGGCTTGCGCTTTTCCTTGAGCGCTGCCACGCCTTCGCGCGACTCGTCGGTGTCGTAATACAGCTTGAGCGCGTACATGCCCATGCCCGCTATGCCCGCCTGGTGCGCGGTGTCCATATTGAAGCTGCGCTTGGCGATGGCAATCGCGGTGGGGCTACGCTCGCAGATGGTCTCGGCCCATTCCTGTACGGTTGCATCGAGCTGCTCCGGCGCCACGCAGAGGTTTGCCAGGCCCATGGCCACGGCCTCCTCGCCGGAATAGCGTTTGTTCAGGTACCAGATCTCGCGCGCCTTTTTCTCGCCCACCACACGCGCCAGGAATGCGGTGCCGTAACCGGGGTCCACCGATCCCATCTTGGGGCCCACCTGGCCGAAGATGGCTTTGTCGGAGCAGATGGTCAGGTCACAGATCGTGCACAGCACATTGCCGCCGCCAATGGCATAGCCTTGCACGCGGGCGATCACCGGCTTGGGCACGTTGCGGATCGCATCGTGCAGCTCTTCCATCGGCAAGCCAATCGTGCCACGACCATCGTAATTGCCGTCGTGGGCCGATTGATCACCTCCGGTGCAGAACGCCTTGTCGCCAGCACCCGCCAGCACGATGCAGCCCACACGCGTGTCGTAGCCCGCCTTGTTCAACGCACGAATCAACTCGTCACAGGTGGTGCCGCGAAAGGCATTCATCTTCTCGGGCCGGTTGATGGTGATCCAGGCCACGTGGTTGCGCACTTCGTACAGGATGTCTTCGAATTCCATGTGAGTCTCCTTCTTGAATGGGGCCTTCAACCGGCCATCGTGAGGCCACCGGATACGCTGATGACCTGGCCGGTCACGTAGGCAGCATCACCGGAGGCAAAGAACAGAATCGCGCCTGGCAGGTCTTCCGGCTGGCCGATGCGGCCCAGTGGAATGGATCGGGTAAAGGCTTCAAGCAGTTTTTCAGGGTTGGCTGCTCCTTCCTTGTAGCTGGCGAACAAGGCGGTGTCCGTCGGGCCGGGGCAGACCACGTTCACGGTGATGTTGTGGCGCGCATGTTCGCGCGCCAGCGTTTTGGACAGCGCCACCAGCCCGCCTTTGCAGGCGGCATACACCGCTTCACCGGATGAACCCACACGCGCTGCATCAGATGCGATATTGACAACGCGCCCCTTCTTGCGCTCTGCCATGCGCGGCAGCACCGCATGGTGCATATGCAAGGCGCCCACCAGATTGATGGCAATGAGCTGCTGCCATTCACTCTCGTTCGTCTTGGTGAATGGCTTGAACACGTCCCAGCCGGCGTTGTTGACCAGCACGTCGATAGCAGCCCACTGTTCGGCCTGCTGCACTGCGGCATCCACGCCAGCTCTGTCGGTGATGTCACACGACACTGCCTGCGCCCGGCCACCCGCCGCCGCAATGGCATCGGCCACTGCCTGGGCTGCAGCCAATTGCCTGTCGAGCACCGTCACCCGGGCGCCTTCGGCAGCAAATCGTTTGCAGGTGGCTCCGCCAATACCACCACCACCGCCCGTTACCACAACATGTTGCCCATCAAAACGTGCCATGATTCGACCTTTCTTGCGCATTGCATCGTTTAATTAGACAATATATTTACACAAATGCATTGTCATGGCAATATGAAAATCATGAGCAAATCCGCAAATAGCATTGGAGAAAACCCGAATCCACTGCGCACCGATCTGGCCAACAGGCTGTACTTCAAGCTGTACCAATGCGCCAATATGTTGCACAAAACCGGTACCAAGGCCGTGGAGGCCCAAGGCCTGACGACGCAGCAGTGGGCAGTGATGGGAGCGCTGTCGCGGCCCGAATCCGCACCAGGTATGGGCATGGGAGACCTGGCGCGCTACCTGTTGATGAGTCGCCAGAACCTGACCGGACTGCTTTCGCGCATGGAGGCCTCAGGCTATGTGCACAGCGTGCCCGACCCTGCAGACAAGCGCTCACGCCTGGTGCAGTTGACGGAGGCAGGCCAGCAGGTATGGCAGCACGATGCAGCCGAATCGATTGGCCGCTACTACGAGCAGGCGCTGGAGGGATTTTCGAGCAACGACATGGTTCACACCTTGCACTACCTGCTCAAGCTGCTGGACAACATGAAGGCCATTGATGCCCGGCAAAATGCGGGCAAGGAGGAGAGCTGAAACCCCCTCCCTTGAGCCTTTGCCGGTCTAGGCGAGCACGGTAGACGCTGCCCTTTTCTGGAATGAAGACCAGTGGATTGCTCCTCTCCGCCCAAGGCGAGCAATCTCAATAAAAATGCCCCGCTGCGCGCATCCACAGCGGGGCATGGCATCAAAACCGATAGCGGTTACATCAGCGCGCGGGTGATGATGATTTTCTGCACATCGCTGGTGCCTTCGTAGATCTGGCATACCCGCACATCGCGGTAGATGCGCTCGACAGGGAAGTCATTCACCACGCCATAACCGCCCAGGGTCTGTATGGCGGCACTGCAGACACGCTCAGCCATCTCGCTGGCAAACAGCTTGGCCATGGCGGCTTCCTTCAAGCACGGCAAGCCGGCATCCCGCAAGCTGGCGGCATGCCAAATCAGCTGGCGCGCAGCCTCGATCTGCACTGCGCAATCGGCCAGGCGAAAGCTGACGGCCTGGTGGTTGATGATGGGTGTGCCAAAGCTCTCACGCTCCTTGGCATATTGCACCGCCACATCAAACGCACTGCGTGCCATACCTACGCTTTGCGCCGCAATGCCGATGCGGCCGCCTTCCAGCGCACCCAGCGCAATCTTGTAGCCTTCGCCTTCGGCGCCGATCAGGTTCTCGGCAGGAACCACACAGTTGTCAAAATTGATCTGTGCCGTATCACTGCTGTGCTGGCCGAGCTTGTCTTCAAGGCGGGCCACCTGGTAGCCAGGGTTGCTGGTGGGCACCAGGAATGCGCTCATGCCCTTTTTTCCGGCGCCTTTGTCGGTGACTGCAATCACGATGGCGATGTGTCCGTTCTTGCCGCTGGTGATGAACTGCTTGACGCCGTTGATCACATAGCTGTCGCCCTGGCGGGTGGCAGTGGTGCGCAGTGCGCTGGCGTCTGAGCCCACGTGCGGCTCCGTCAGGCAGAAGGCGCCCAGCATTTCGCCCCGCGCCAATGGAGCAAGCCACTGCTTTTTCTGCGCATCGCTGCCGTAGCGCATCAAAATCGCATTGACAGGGCAGTTGGTGACGCTGATGGCCGTGCTGGTGCCGCCGTCGCCAGCGGCAATCTCCTCCAGAACCAATGCCAGGCTGATGTAGTCCAACCCGGCTCCGCCCAGGGCTTCGGGCACACAAATACCGTATGCACCCAATTGCGCCAAGCCCTGGTGTGCGGCCGTGGGAAAGCTATGGTCACGGTCCCACTGCGGCGCATGGGGCCACAGCTCGGCCTGCGCAAACTCGCGCACGGCGTCTTGTATCATTTTCTGATCATCGGTCAGAAGCATGTGTCGGTCTCCAGTGTTTTTTTGGTTTCGATAAAAAATGGGGCTTGCGCGTATGCAGATTCAACGCTGGCAAGAGGTTTTGCGCCACACATTGCTCAATGGGCTACCAATGGGCGGCGCGTCGGCCATCGTGGTGCAGCAGGCGGCCCTTGTCAGCATCGGTGACGGAGGCCAGGGTCTCGCGCATGCCCGCCACGCTCTCTTGCACGGTCAGTGGCGCACCATCGCCACCCATCTCCGTCTGCACCCAGCCGGGGTCAATGGTGATCAGCCTGGCGCGCGGATAGTCATGCTGCGCGGCCGCCACAGCCATGTTGAGCGCCGCCTTGCTGACGCGATAGAGCCAGGCGTCACTCCCGTCCACACCCTCGATCTGCGACATGGAAGACGATACAAAGGCAAACACGCCCCGCGCATCTTCGACCAAGGGCGCAACCTGGGGCAGTACCTGCATGGCACCCAGCACATTGGTGTGCATGACGGCATCAAAATCCGGTTGCGTAGGCGGCGTGCGCGCATCGGGCTGACGGATGACACCTGCCACGAACATGGCCAGGTCAATTTTCTCGCCATCCAGCAGCCATGCAAGGCCGCTGACACTGGCGGGCTGCGCCACATCCACCCGTTGCACTTCGGCACCCAGCGCCGTCAAACGCGCCTGTGCGCCCGCATCACGAACCGTGGCAATCACCCGGCAACCTTCGGTGCGGTACTGCCGCACCAACTCCAGCCCGATGCCGCGCGATGCGCCAATGATCAGAACCGTGGTCATCGGCCCACCTGCTCCTGCGCAATCAGCGCCTCATAACGAGCCACCATGTCCGCCTGCGGCTCCGGTGCCGTCTGCAAGCCGATCTGGTCGTGGATCATCTGGTTGAGCGACGGCAGCACACTGCGCGCCACCTGGGCCTGCGCACTCCACAGCCGCGAGCGCATCAGCGCCTTGGCACAGTGCAGATAGGCTTCGTGCACCTCGATCTCGATCACAAGCCTGGGCAATTGCCGCTCACCGGCAAACTGCTGGATGAACGCATCCTCGTCGCGCAACCGGGCTACTCCATTGACCCGCAGGGTTTCGTCCACGCCTGGCAGCAGAAAAAGCAGCCCGATGCGCGGATCGCGCACTAGGTTATCCAGCGAATCAAGCCGGTTGTTACCGCCCGCATCGGGCAACAGCAGGTGCTGCGCATCGGTGCATTTGACAAAGCCCGGCGGCCCGCCGCGCGGCGATGCGTCCAGCATGGCGCCATCCTTGCCCGCCGTGGCCATCACGCACAGGGGCGACAATGCCACAAAGCGCTGGCAGTGCGCGTCGAGATGGTTCAGTTCCTTGCGCACGGCACGCTCTGCCGGCTGGGCATACAGGGCTCGCAGCTGTTCGAGTGTGGTGATCATGCAGCCCCCCCTTCGGGCCGCGGGCCCGTGGCGGCATAAAGCGCGCAGAACTCCTGCCACGATGGATCGAACATGGCACTGACCTCCACATCCAGAGATTCAGCGTACTGCTGAGCAGCCGCATGCACCTGCGGCACGGCAGACAGTGGATTCTCGATGTAGTAGCCAGACACCAATTCGCCCTCGCCATTGAGGCGGCTGAAGGCCAGAAGGCCTTGCTCCATTGGCTCCCAGAGGGTTTGCAGGCTTTCCTGCACCTGTTTGGCGGCGTCCAGCTCGTCCTGGGTGCCCACGGGCATGACCACCTCCAGGTAATGCGCCAGATCAGCCCGCGTGGCGACCGCGTTGGCGCCGATGCGCAGCGACAGCAGATCGGCAGGCGCAGCCTCATGTGCATCGCGCTGACGCACCTCAAACACCGTCCATCGGTCGTCATCCCCCTTGGGGAAACGGTAGCTGCGCCCCATTTCGTCGCGCAGGAACGCATCGAATATGGCAGGAAACACCGACAGTGGCTCCGCACCGCTGACGCCTTGCGAGAAAGCCTCGACAAAATCCACCGGCCCCACGCGCACCGCAAAATCCCATTCGCCCAGCACGTGGTCGAGCATGATGAAGCTCATGTGCCGCGCATGGTCCAGCATATCCTGCGGAATGATCTTTTCAAACGACAACTCCAGCCCCACCACGCCACCTGCATCGTAGTGCGCCACGAGCACATCCGAGCAGGCCAACTCGAAGCCATCCATGCCCATGCTGAAATCGCTACCCAAGGTGCGCGTACGGAAAGCCTGTACCTTGTAACCCGGCAGGCTGGGGGCTGCGCGCACGAGGGCCATGGCATTTTCGAACTGCTCGGTGTTGCCGTGGGCGCTGATCACCAGGCGCTTGAACAGGCTGCCATCGGCATGCTCCAGCTCCAGCGCCAGTTCGGGGGCATACCGCGCCAGAATCTCGTTGGCCTTGGTGACAAACTCCTGCTCGGGCAAAAGCGCGAGATTGCGTTCGTCGTAGGCAAATGCCTGCCAGAAGCCTTCAATGGCTGCGGCCTCCAGCAACACGGGCTGGTCGGTATGTGCTTCGTCGTTCATGGCGAGGAGCCTCCTTTACCAGCCCATTGTGCAAGATTTAGATGATTTCGATCGCCATGGCGGTTGCTTCACCCCCGCCGATGCACAGGGTTGCCAGGCCGCGCTTCTTGCCACGAGCCTTCAAGGCATGCAGCAGCGTGACCAGAATGCGGGCGCCGCTCGCTCCAATCGGGTGACCCAAGGCGCAGGCGCCGCCATTCACGTTGACGATGTCGTGCGAGATGTTCAGCTCCGCCATCAGCGCCATGGGAACCACGGCAAAAGCCTCGTTGATTTCCCACAGATCCACATCTGCCACAGACCAGCCGATCTTTTTGAGCAGCTTTTCGGTCGCGCCCACGGGAGCCGTGCTGAACCATTCCGGCTCTTGTGCATACGTGGCATGACCAACAATGCGAGCCAGCGGCGTGCAGCCCAGTTCCTTGGCAGTCGATTCGCGCATCAGCACCAGGGCTGCAGCACCGTCGTTGATGCTGGAGCTGGATGCGGCAGTGATGGTGCCGTCCTTCTTGAACGCAGGCTTGAGTGCGGCAATCTTGTCCAGACGCGCCTTGGCGGGGCCCTCGTCCTCAGAAATCGTCACCTCGCCCTTGCGAGTGGAAACCGTCACCGGCGTGATTTCTTCCTTGAAAGCACCTGATTTGGTAGCAGCCTGCGCACGCTCCACGCTCGCAATGGCGAATTTGTCTTGCTGTTCACGGGTGAAGTTGTACTTGGCCGCACAGTCCTCCCCAAAGGTACCCATGGAACGACCCGGCTCGTAGGCATCCTCCAGGCCATCGAGCATCATGTGGTCAAACACCTTGTCGTGGCCCATGCGGTAGCCGCCGCGGCCCTTCTTGAGCAGATAGGGCGCATTGGTCATGCTTTCCATCCCGCCAGAAACCATCACATCGCGGCTGCGCGCCACCAATTGGTCATGGGCCAGAATGGTGGCCTCCATGCCTGCGCCGCACATCTTCGAGAGCGTCACAGCACCCGTGCTCTTGGGCAGGCCTCCCTTGAACAGCGCCTGGCGCGCTGGTGCCTGGCCCTGGCCAGCCATCAGGCAGTTGCCGAACAGCACCTCCTCCACCTTTTCAGGCGCAATGCCCGCACGCTCCACTGCTGCCTTGATGGCGGCGCCACCCAGATCGTTGGCAGACAGTTCGGCAAAATCACCCATGAAGCCCCCCATGGGGGTGCGGGCAGCGCTGACGATGACGACGGAATCTTGCATGGGAGTCTCCTGGAACAAAAGAGGAGCAGCCTGCGCTTGATACACAATGGATTCAAATGCGTGCGATATTGAAACCGTTGTGCATCAAGCGGTAGCCGCTATTGTTTTTAAATCAATGGAATTCAGCTGCGCTCACGCTTGGCCACGAGTTCTACCGCACGGCGGCGGACTTCAGCGATGCCACCCACATCAGGCACGGTCATTTCCAGATTCGTGATGTGACCGTTCTTGAGGCTGTAGCACCAGCCGTGCAGAACCACCTTCTGGCCGCGCGCCCAGGCATCCTGCATCACGGTGCTCTGCGCGACATTCATCACTTGCTCGATGGCATTGAGTTCGCACAGCGCATCATGGCGCCATTGTGGCGACAGGCTTTGCAGCAGTTCGGTGTGCTTGTCGCGGACATCCTTCACATGGCGGATCCAGTTGTCGGCCAGGCCGACCCGGGCATCTTCCAGCGCAGCGAGCACGCCACCGCAGCCATAGTGGCCCACCACCATCAGGTGCTCCACCTGCAACTGGTCGATGGCGTACTGGATGGTGGAGAGACAGTTCAGGTCGCTGGGCACCACCACATTGGCGATATTGCGGTGCACAAACACTTCACCCGGAGCCAGGCCGGTGATCTGATTGGCCGGCACGCGGCTGTCGGAGCAGCCAATCCACATGTATTTGGGGTTCTGCTGCGCCATCAGTCCGGTGAAGAATCCGGGGCGATCACGCTCCATCTGGTCCGCCCACTCGCGGTTGTGGACAAACAATTCTTCGATGGAGGTTTGGGACATAAGCAATCCTTTAGGTTGTTTTTACAAGGATGACGCCAGCAGCCCGCAGTTTTCAGCAGGTTTCAGCAAACAACTCGCGGCCAATCAGCATGCGACGGATCTCGCTGGTGCCGGCGCCAATTTCATAGAGTTTCGCATCTCTCCACAGACGACCGAGCGGGTACTCGTTGATATACCCATTGCCGCCATAGATTTGCACACCTTCGCCAGCCATCCATGTCGCCTTTTCTGCGCACCACAGAATGACGCTCGCGCAGTCCTTGCGCACCTGGCGAACGTGGTCAGATCCCAGGAGATCGAGATTTTTAGCAACCGTATAGGCAAAAGAGCGACCCGCTTGCAGCACGGTGTACATATCCGCCACCTTGCCCTGGATGAGCTGGAACTCACCAATGCTCTGGCCAAACTGCTTGCGGTCATGGATATAGGGCACGACATTGTCCATCACGCTCTGCATGATGCCCAGCGGACCACCGGTCAACACGGCACGTTCATAGTCCAGGCCGCTCATGAGCACCTTGGCACCGCCATTGACTGTACCCAGCACGTTCTCAGCCGGCACTTCCACGCTCTGGAACACCAGCTCACCCGTGTGGCTGCCTCGCATACCCAGCTTGTCGAGCTTCTGTGCAATTGAGAAACCCTTCATGCCCTTCTCGATCAAAAAGGCTGTCACGCCGCGCGCACCGAGTTCCGGCTCCGTCTTGGCATACACCACCAGCGTATCCGCGTCGGGGCCATTGGTGATCCACATCTTGTTGCCATTGAGCAGGTAATAGCCACCCTTGTCCTCGGCCTTCAGCTTCATGCTGATCACGTCGGAACCCGCACCAGGCTCGCTCATTGCCAAGGCACCTACGTGCTCGCCGCTGATCAGCTTGGGCAGGTATTTCGCCTTCTGCGCCTCATTGCCATTTCGGTTGATCTGATTCACGCACAGGTTGCTGTGCGCGCCATACGACAGGCCCACAGACGCACTGGCACGCGAGATTTCCTCCATCGCCACCATGTGCGCCAGATAGCCCATGTCGGCACCGCCATACTGCTCTGACACCGTAATGCCCAGCACGCCCAGATCACCAAACTTGCGCCACAGATCCATGGGGAACTGATCATTGCGATCAATCTCCGCAGCTCGCGGCGCAATCTCCGCCTGTGCAAACTCGCGCACTGCATCGCGCAGCGCATCAATATCTTCACCGAGTTGGAAATTCAATCCTGGAAGTCCGGACATATGCTTGTCTCCTTGGGTTCGCTGTCATATGGTCAACGAGTTGCCAGCTTGATGGCTTCAGATGGCAACTACGTTTACGTTAACGTCAAATATAAGCTATTTTTTTTCCGCTGGCATCTGCAGCAGCTCCTGCGCTTCTCTCAGATGTTCATCAATTTCTGCCAAATTGGCCTGCAAATCTGCCAGTTGCCCCAGCAAACGCCCGCGTTGTGCCGAAAGTACTTGAACAAAGCGATTCAACTGCATCTGTGTATCGCGTGGTGACTCATAGAGATCAAGAATCTCCTTGGCCTCCTGCAGACTCAGGCCCAAGCGCTTCGCGCGCAAAGTCAAACGCAGGCGCGTACGATCCTTGGCGGAGTATATGCGCTGCTTGCCACTGGCTCCCGCCCGATCTGGATGCAGAAGACCCATGTCTTCATAGAAGCGAATGGCTCGCGTCGTGAGGTCGAACTCCGCTGCAAGATCGCTGATGGTGTAAGTGAGTGCAGTTGTCCCCATGCAGTATCCCTGTTGCTATGTCTGCATTATGAGCCTGAGTTGCGCGCGCAGGCGTCACACAAGTGTTGAACGACAAGCCTAGCGCCAAAAAGCAAAACCCCCGCAGTCGAAGACTGAGGGGGTTTAGGAATAAAAGCCTGACGATGACCTACTTTCACACGGGAATCCGCACTATCATCGGCGCGAAGTCGTTTCACTGTCCTGTTCGGGATGGGAAGGAGTGGTACCAACTTGCTATGGTCATCAGGCATAACTTTTTGCTTTGCTGCCAGGTTTGTTAGGCAGCGCAGCGAATTCATAGAGTCTTATCAGCTAAATTTGATTGCGCTTTGGGCATAACTGCAGTTGCAGTGTCTTTGCATGCATCCCATCTAAGGGAGGGATCATCAAAGTTATAGGGTCAAGCCGCACGAGCAATTAGTATTGGTTAGCTTAACGCATTGCTGCGCTTCCACACCCAACCTATCAACGTCCTGGTCTAGAACGACTCTTTAGGGGGGTCAAGCCCCCGGCAGATCTCATCTTGAGACGAGTTTCCCGCTTAGATGCTTTCAGCGGTTATCTCTTCCACACTTAGCTACTCGGCAATGCCACTGGCGTGACAACCGATACACCAGAGGTGTGTCCACTCCGGTCCTCTCGTACTAGGAGCAGGCTCTCTCAAATCTGCAGCGCCCACGGAAGATAGGGACCAAACTGTCTCACGACGTTTTAAACCCAGCTCACGTACCTCTTTAAATGGCGAACAGCCATACCCTTGGGACCGACTACAGCCCCAGGATGAGATGAGCCGACATCGAGGTGCCAAACACCGCCGTCGATATGAACTCTTGGGCGGTATCAGCCTGTTATCCCCAGAGTACCTTTTATCCGTTGAGCGATGGCCCTTCCATACAGAACCACCGGATCACTATGTCCTGCTTTCGCATCTGCTCGACTTGTCAGTCTCGCAGTTAAGCACGCTTATGCCATTGCACTATCGTCACGATGTCCGACCGTAACTAGCGTACCTTCGAACTCCTCCGTTACGCTTTGGGAGGAGACCGCCCCAGTCAAACTGCCTACCATGCACTGTCCCCGATCCAGATCATGGACCAAGGTTAGAACCTCAAACACACCAGGGTGGTATTTCAACGTCGGCTCCAGGTGAACTAGCATCCACCCTTCAAAGCCTCCCACCTATCCTACACAGATCTGTTCAAAGTCCAATACAAAGCTACAGTAAAGGTTCATGGGGTCTTTCCGTCTTTCCGCGGGGAGATTGCATCATCACAAACATTTCAACTTCGCTGAGTCTCAGGAGGAGACAGTGTGGCCATCGTTACGCCATTCGTGCAGGTCGGAACTTACCCGACAAGGAATTTCGCTACCTTAGGACCGTTATAGTTACGGCCGCCGTTTACTGGGACTTCAATCAAGAGCTTGCACCCCATCATTTAATCTTCCAGCACCGGGCAGGCGTCACACCCTATACGTCCACTTTCGTGTTTGCAGAGTGCTGTGTTTTTATTAAACAGTCGCAGCCACCTATTCTTTGCAACCGCTTTGGGCTCCATTTGTTCAACTTCACCTACTTGCGGCACACCTTCTCCCGAAGTTACGGTGTCAATTTGCCGAGTTCCTTCTCCTGAGTTCTCTCAAGCGCCTTAGAATACTCATCTCGCGCACCAGTGTCGGTTTGCGGTACGGTCGTGTGTAGCTGAAGCTTAGTGGCTTTTCCTGGAAGCTGGGTATCACTCACTTCGTCTGCAAGCAGACCCGTTATCACCCCTCATCTTAGCCCGGCGGATTTGCCTACCGAGCACGACTACAGGCTTGAACCAACATATCCAACAGTTGGCTGAGCTAACCTTCTTCGTCCCACATCGCACTACACATCGGTACAGGAATATTGACCTGTTTCCCATCAGTTACGCATCTCTGCCTCACCTTAGGGGCCGACTCACTCTACGCCGATGAACGTTGCGTAGAAAACCTTGCGCTTACGGCGAGCGGGCTTTTCACCCGCTTTAACGCTACTCATGTCAGCATTCGCACTTCTGATACCTCCAGCATCCGTTACCAGACACCTTCTCAGGCTTACAGAACGCTCTCCTACCACGTGCAATAAATTGCACATCCGCAGCTTCGGTAACTGGCTTAGCCCCGTTACATCTTCCGCGCAGGACGACTCGATCAGTGAGCTATTACGCTTTCTTTAAATGATGGCTGCTTCTAAGCCAACATCCTGACTGTTTTAGCCTTCCCACTTCGTTTCCCACTTAGCCCGTTTTAGGGACCTTAGCTGGCGGTCTGGGTTGTTTCCCTCTTGAGTCCGGACGTTAGCACCCGGTGCTCTGTCTCCCAAGCTGTACTCTGCGGTATTCGGAGTTTGCATAGGTTTGGTAAGTCGCCATGACCCCCTAGCCTAAACAGTGCTCTACCCCCGCAGGTAATACTTGAGGCACTACCTAAATAGTTTTCGGAGAGAACCAGCTATTTCCAAGTTTGTTTAGCCTTTCACCCCTATCCACAGCTCATCCCCTAGTTTTGCAACACTAGTGGGTTCGGACCTCCAGTACCTGTTACGGCACCTTCATCCTGGCCATGGATAGATCACTTGGTTTCGGGTCTACACCCAGCGACTTGTCGCCCTATTCGGACTCGATTTCTCTACGCCTTCCCTATTCGGTTAAGCTTGCCACTGAATGTAAGTCGCTGACCCATTATACAAAAGGTACGCCGTCACCCCTAAGGGCTCCGACTTTTTGTAAGCATGCGGTTTCAGGATCTATTTCACTCCCCTCCCGGGGTTCTTTTCGCCTTTCCCTCACGGTACTTGTTCACTATCGGTCGATGATGAGTATTTAGCCTTGGAGGATGGTCCCCCATGTTCAGACAGGGTTTCTCGTGCCCCGCCCTACTTGTCTGCAGCCTAGTACCACCAATGCGTTTTCACATACGGGGCTATCACCCACTATGGCCGGACTTTCCATTCCGTTTTGTTAACACACTGACTATCACTGCAAGGCTTCTCCGAATTCGCTCGCCACTACTATCGGAATCTCGGTTGATGTCTTTTCCTCTGGGTACTTAGATGTTTCAGTTCTCCAGGTTCGCTTCACTGAGCTATGTATTCACTCAGTGATACCTATTGCTAGGTGGGTTCCCCCATTCAGATACCTCCGGATCAATGCTTATTTGCCAGCTCCCCGAAGCTTTTCGCAGGCTATCACGTCTTTCGTCGCCTATCATCGCCAAGGCATCCACCACATGCTCTTAGTCACTTGACCCTATAACTTTGACCTCTATCTCTAGAGAACATCGCTACACTCTCAAGCAACTGCTTTGCGAGGTCTCTCACCTCGCGCGTTATGCCGTAATGTGAATATCTTTGCCGTAGACCTGGTCTCCCAGATCCACATTCTTGAAGAATATTCGTCATTACTGAATAAAAATTGCTCATCGCAAAGTTTCATTCGTTTTGACGCAATCAAATTGTTGCTGGTGGCACGGTCTGCACTAAACCTTTACGAATGTGCAGTTTCCACCAGCAACGCTGATTTCGACTCTATGAATTTTTAAAGAACAGCCGCTTGATCCGGGAATCCGGTATCAACAACAAAACAGTCTCTTGCGAAACCGCTTTGGTGTTGAGTGATAAGTGTCTATCGGACGCTAGTTTTGACAACCAGGTATTGGTGGAGGATGACGGGATCGAACCGACGACCCCCTGCTTGCAAAGCAGGTGCTCTCCCAGCTGAGCTAATCCCCCTGATTGCCTATAGCCTGCGCATTGCTTCGTTGCCTGCTGCTCACACACATCAGTGTGCTTCGCATCAGACGCCTCGCACTGCTTGGCTCTAGTCAATCAGCATTTCACTGATCAACCAAAGCGGCATAAGCTCAACCTCTAATCCGTTGGAAGCTTTTGGTGGGTCTAGTTGGGCTCGAACCAACGACCCCTGCGTTATCAACACAGTGCTCTAACCAGCTGAGCTACAGACCCATTCCAATGCCTAGTAGCTACTGCGTCTTGTGTGACTCAGTCTCTACAAAGCCTTGGCTTGTGTTCCAACAACCGATAAGTGTGGGCGTTCAATCTTGATTGCTTTTTTGGCTCCTGCCGTGCCGATGGCACTTCACTTTGTTTGCACAAAGTGAGCATCCACCGAAACAGCGAAGCTGTTTTCCAGAAAGGAGGTGATCCAGCCGCACCTTCCGATACGGCTACCTTGTTACGACTTCACCCCAGTCACGAACCCCGCCGTGGTAAGCGCCCTCCTTGCGGTTAGGCTACCTACTTCTGGCGAGACCCGCTCCCATGGTGTGACGGGCGGTGTGTACAAGACCCGGGAACGTATTCACCGTGACATTCTGATCCACGATTACTAGCGATTCCGACTTCACGCAGTCGAGTTGCAGACTGCGATCCGGACTACGACTGGCTTTATGGGATTAGCTCCCCCTCGCGGGTTGGCAACCCTTTGTACCAGCCATTGTATGACGTGTGTAGCCCCACCTATAAGGGCCATGAGGACTTGACGTCATCCCCACCTTCCTCCGGTTTGTCACCGGCAGTCCCATTAGAGTGCCCTTTCGTAGCAACTAATGGCAAGGGTTGCGCTCGTTGCGGGACTTAACCCAACATCTCACGACACGAGCTGACGACAGCCATGCAGCACCTGTGTGCAGGTTCTCTTTCGAGCACCAATCCATCTCTGGAAAGTTCCTGCCATGTCAAAGGTGGGTAAGGTTTTTCGCGTTGCATCGAATTAAACCACATCATCCACCGCTTGTGCGGGTCCCCGTCAATTCCTTTGAGTTTCAACCTTGCGGCCGTACTCCCCAGGCGGTCAACTTCACGCGTTAGCTTCGTTACTGAGAAAGTTAATTCCCAACAACCAGTTGACATCGTTTAGGGCGTGGACTACCAGGGTATCTAATCCTGTTTGCTCCCCACGCTTTCGTGCATGAGCGTCAGTGCAGGCCCAGGGGATTGCCTTCGCCATCGGTGTTCCTCCGCATATCTACGCATTTCACTGCTACACGCGGAATTCCATCCCCTCTGCCGCACTCTAGCCATGCAGTCACAAAGGCAGTTCCCAGGTTGAGCCCGGGGATTTCACCTCTGTCTTACATAACCGCCTGCGCACGCTTTACGCCCAGTAATTCCGATTAACGCTCGCACCCTACGTATTACCGCGGCTGCTGGCACGTAGTTAGCCGGTGCTTATTCTTACGGTACCGTCATGACTCCCAGGTATTAACCAGAAGCTTTTCGTTCCGTACAAAAGCAGTTTACAACCCGAAGGCCTTCATCCTGCACGCGGCATTGCTGGATCAGGCTTGCGCCCATTGTCCAAAATTCCCCACTGCTGCCTCCCGTAGGAGTCTGGGCCGTGTCTCAGTCCCAGTGTGGCTGGTCGTCCTCTCAGACCAGCTACAGATCGTCGGCTTGGTAAGCTTTTATCCCACCAACTACCTAATCTGCCATCGGCCGCTCTAGTAGCGCAAGGCCCGAAGGTCCCCTGCTTTCATCCTTAGATCTCATGCGGTATTAGCTACTCTTTCGAGTAGTTATCCCCCACTACCAGGCACGTTCCGATGTATTACTCACCCGTTCGCCACTCGCCATCAGGCCGAAGCCCATGCTGCCGTTCGACTTGCATGTGTAAAGCATGCCGCCAGCGTTCAATCTGAGCCAGGATCAAACTCTATAGTTCGATCTTGAATTTAAAGTCTCTCGACTACTCACTCACTTGACGGTATCAAGAAGGCCTAAGCCTTCTTCATTACTGTTTATAGTGAGCGCTTGTTTTGCTCCGAAGAACATATGGCAATCGCCACCAAACGCCCACGCTTATCGGCTGTTAATTTTTAAAGACCCATCCAACCCAGCCAGCGACCATCTCTCGATATCACCAGCCCTCTTGGATCAACTCGCTGCAATCAGCGAAGCCTTGTATTGTAGCACAGGTTTTGTGCTCTCAAACGTTTTCACGCTTTCTTCTCAACTCTTGAGCCAGCACCACGGCCGCCTAGCAGCTCGCTAGCTTCAAACCTAGCGCACCACCCTCTTAAGAGCAGAGAAGAAAACGTCCAGCTAGTTGCTGGACGTTCTCAGAATAAAAGCCTGACGATGACCTACTTTCACACGGGAATCCGCACTATCATCGGCGCGAAGTCGTTTCACTGTCCTGTTCGGGATGGGAAGGAGTGGTACCAACTTGCTATGGTCATCAGGCATAACTTTTTGCTTTGCTGCCAGGTTTGTTAGGCAGCGCAGCGAATTCATAGAGTCTTATCAGCTAAATTTGATTGCGCTTTGGGCATAACTGCAGTTGCAGTGTCTTTGCATGCATCCCATCTAAGGGAGGGATCATCAAAGTTATAGGGTCAAGCCGCACGAGCAATTAGTATTGGTTAGCTTAACGCATTGCTGCGCTTCCACACCCAACCTATCAACGTCCTGGTCTAGAACGACTCTTTAGGGGGGTCAAGCCCCCGGCAGATCTCATCTTGAGACGAGTTTCCCGCTTAGATGCTTTCAGCGGTTATCTCTTCCACACTTAGCTACTCGGCAATGCCACTGGCGTGACAACCGATACACCAGAGGTGTGTCCACTCCGGTCCTCTCGTACTAGGAGCAGGCTCTCTCAAATCTGCAGCGCCCACGGAAGATAGGGACCAAACTGTCTCACGACGTTTTAAACCCAGCTCACGTACCTCTTTAAATGGCGAACAGCCATACCCTTGGGACCGACTACAGCCCCAGGATGAGATGAGCCGACATCGAGGTGCCAAACACCGCCGTCGATATGAACTCTTGGGCGGTATCAGCCTGTTATCCCCAGAGTACCTTTTATCCGTTGAGCGATGGCCCTTCCATACAGAACCACCGGATCACTATGTCCTGCTTTCGCATCTGCTCGACTTGTCAGTCTCGCAGTTAAGCACGCTTATGCCATTGCACTATCGTCACGATGTCCGACCGTAACTAGCGTACCTTCGAACTCCTCCGTTACGCTTTGGGAGGAGACCGCCCCAGTCAAACTGCCTACCATGCACTGTCCCCGATCCAGATCATGGACCAAGGTTAGAACCTCAAACACACCAGGGTGGTATTTCAACGTCGGCTCCAGGTGAACTAGCATCCACCCTTCAAAGCCTCCCACCTATCCTACACAGATCTGTTCAAAGTCCAATACAAAGCTACAGTAAAGGTTCATGGGGTCTTTCCGTCTTTCCGCGGGGAGATTGCATCATCACAAACATTTCAACTTCGCTGAGTCTCAGGAGGAGACAGTGTGGCCATCGTTACGCCATTCGTGCAGGTCGGAACTTACCCGACAAGGAATTTCGCTACCTTAGGACCGTTATAGTTACGGCCGCCGTTTACTGGGACTTCAATCAAGAGCTTGCACCCCATCATTTAATCTTCCAGCACCGGGCAGGCGTCACACCCTATACGTCCACTTTCGTGTTTGCAGAGTGCTGTGTTTTTATTAAACAGTCGCAGCCACCTATTCTTTGCAACCGCTTTGGGCTCCATTTGTTCAACTTCACCTACTTGCGGCACACCTTCTCCCGAAGTTACGGTGTCAATTTGCCGAGTTCCTTCTCCTGAGTTCTCTCAAGCGCCTTAGAATACTCATCTCGCGCACCAGTGTCGGTTTGCGGTACGGTCGTGTGTAGCTGAAGCTTAGTGGCTTTTCCTGGAAGCTGGGTATCACTCACTTCGTCTGCAAGCAGACCCGTTATCACCCCTCATCTTAGCCCGGCGGATTTGCCTACCGAGCACGACTACAGGCTTGAACCAACATATCCAACAGTTGGCTGAGCTAACCTTCTTCGTCCCCACATCGCACTACACATCGGTACAGGAATATTGACCTGTTTCCCATCAGTTACGCATCTCTGCCTCACCTTAGGGGCCGACTCACTCTACGCCGATGAACGTTGCGTAGAAAACCTTGCGCTTACGGCGAGCGGGCTTTTCACCCGCTTTAACGCTACTCATGTCAGCATTCGCACTTCTGATACCTCCAGCATCCGTTACCAGACACCTTCTCAGGCTTACAGAACGCTCTCCTACCACGTGCAATAAATTGCACATCCGCAGCTTCGGTAACTGGCTTAGCCCCGTTACATCTTCCGCGCAGGACGACTCGATCAGTGAGCTATTACGCTTTCTTTAAATGATGGCTGCTTCTAAGCCAACATCCTGACTGTTTTAGCCTTCCCACTTCGTTTCCCACTTAGCCCGTTTTAGGGACCTTAGCTGGCGGTCTGGGTTGTTTCCCTCTTGAGTCCGGACGTTAGCACCCGGTGCTCTGTCTCCCAAGCTGTACTCTGCGGTATTCGGAGTTTGCATAGGTTTGGTAAGTCGCCATGACCCCTAGCCTAAACAGTGCTCTACCCCCGCAGGTAATACTTGAGGCACTACCTAAATAGTTTTCGGAGAGAACCAGCTATTTCCAAGTTTGTTTAGCCTTTCACCCTATCCACAGCTCATCCCTAGTTTTGCAACACTAGTGGGTTCGGACCTCCAGTACCTGTTACGGCACCTTCATCCTGGCCATGGATAGATCACTTGGTTTCGGGTCTACACCCAGCGACTTGTCGCCCTATTCGGACTCGATTTCTCTACGCCTTCCCTATTCGGTTAAGCTTGCCACTGAATGTAAGTCGCTGACCCATTATACAAAAGGTACGCCGTCACCCTAAGGGCTCCGACTTTTTGTAAGCATGCGGTTTCAGGATCTATTTCACTCCCCTCCCGGGTTCTTTTCGCCTTTCCTCACGGTACTTGTTCACTATCGGTCGATGATGAGTATTTAGCCTTGGAGGATGGTCCCCCATGTTCAGACAGGGTTTCTCGTGCCCGCCCTACTTGTCTGCAGCTAGTACCACCAATGCGTTTTCACATACGGGGCTATCACCCACTATGGCCGGACTTTCCATTCCGTTTTGTTAAACACTGACTATCACTGCAAGGCTTCTCCGAATTCGCTCGCCACTACTATCGGAATCTCGGTTGATGTCTTTTCCTCTGGTACTTAGATGTTTCAGTTCTCCAGGTTCGCTTCACTGAGCTATGTATCATCAGTGATACTATTGCTAGGTGGGTTCCCCATTCAGATACCTCCGGATCAATGCTTATTTGCCAGCTCCCCGAAGCTTTTCGCAGGCTATCACGTCTTTCGTCGCCTATCATCGCCAAGGCATCCACCACATGCTCTTAGTCACTTGACCCTATAACTTTGACCTCTATCTCTAGAGAACATCGCTACACTCTCAAGCAACTGCTTTGCGAGGTCTCTCACCTCGCGCGTTATGCCGTAATGTGAATATCTTTGCCGTAGACCTGGTCTCCCAGATCCACATTCTTGAAGAATATTCGTCATTACTGAATAAAAATTGCTCATCGCAAAGTTTCATTCGTTTTGACGCAATCAAATTGTTGCTGGTGGCACGGTCTGCACTAAACCTTTACGAATGTGCAGTTTCCACCAGCAACGCTGATTTCGACTCTATGAATTTTTAAAGAACAGCCGCTTGATCCGGGAATCCGGTATCAACAACAAAACAGTCTCTTGCGAAACCGCTTTGGTGTTGAGTGATAAGTGTCTATCGGACGCTAGTTTTGACAACCAGGTATTGGT
Organism: Comamonas odontotermitis; assembly: GCF_020080045.1. Lineage (NCBI taxonomy): Bacteria > Pseudomonadati > Pseudomonadota > Betaproteobacteria > Burkholderiales > Comamonadaceae > Comamonas > Comamonas odontotermitis. Next base: position 597,684 of record NZ_CP083451.1, on the reverse strand, counting down.
GGAGGATGACGGGATCGAACCGACGACCCCCTGCTTGCAAAGCAGGTGCTCTCCCAGCTGAGCTAATCCCCCTGATTGCCTATAGCCTGCGCATTGCTTCGTTGCCTGCTGCTCACACACATCAGTGTGCTTCGCATCAGACGCCTCGCACTGCTTGGCTCTAGTCAATCAGCATTTCACTGATCAACCAAAGCGGCATAAGCTCAACCTCTAATCCGTTGGAAGCTTTTGGTGGGTCTAGTTGGGCTCGAACCAACGACCCCTGCGTTATCAACACAGTGCTCTAACCAGCTGAGCTACAGACCCATTCCAATGCCTAGTAGCTACTGCGTCTTGTGTGACTCAGTCTCTACAAAGCCTTGGCTTGTGTTCCAACAACCGATAAGTGTGGGCGTTCAATCTTGATTGCTTTTTTGGCTCCTGCCGTGCCGATGGCACTTCACTTTGTTTGCACAAAGTGAGCATCCACCGAAACAGCGAAGCTGTTTTCCAGAAAGGAGGTGATCCAGCCGCACCTTCCGATACGGCTACCTTGTTACGACTTCACCCCAGTCACGAACCCCGCCGTGGTAAGCGCCCTCCTTGCGGTTAGGCTACCTACTTCTGGCGAGACCCGCTCCCATGGTGTGACGGGCGGTGTGTACAAGACCCGGGAACGTATTCACCGTGACATTCTGATCCACGATTACTAGCGATTCCGACTTCACGCAGTCGAGTTGCAGACTGCGATCCGGACTACGACTGGCTTTATGGGATTAGCTCCCCTCGCGGGTTGGCAACCCTTTGTACCAGCCATTGTATGACGTGTGTAGCCCCACCTATAAGGGCCATGAGGACTTGACGTCATCCCCACCTTCCTCCGGTTTGTCACCGGCAGTCCCATTAGAGTGCCCTTTCGTAGCAACTAATGGCAAGGGTTGCGCTCGTTGCGGGACTTAACCCAACATCTCACGACACGAGCTGACGACAGCCATGCAGCACCTGTGTGCAGGTTCTCTTTCGAGCACCAATCCATCTCTGGAAAGTTCCTGCCATGTCAAAGGTGGGTAAGGTTTTTCGCGTTGCATCGAATTAAACCACATCATCCACCGCTTGTGCGGGTCCCCGTCAATTCCTTTGAGTTTCAACCTTGCGGCCGTACTCCCCAGGCGGTCAACTTCACGCGTTAGCTTCGTTACTGAGAAAGTTAATTCCCAACAACCAGTTGACATCGTTTAGGGCGTGGACTACCAGGGTATCTAATCCTGTTTGCTCCCCACGCTTTCGTGCATGAGCGTCAGTGCAGGCCCAGGGGATTGCCTTCGCCATCGGTGTTCCTCCGCATATCTACGCATTTCACTGCTACACGCGGAATTCCATCCCCCTCTGCCGCACTCTAGCCATGCAGTCACAAAGGCAGTTCCCAGGTTGAGCCCGGGGATTTCACCTCTGTCTTACATAACCGCCTGCGCACGCTTTACGCCCAGTAATTCCGATTAACGCTCGCACCCTACGTATTACCGCGGCTGCTGGCACGTAGTTAGCCGGTGCTTATTCTTACGGTACCGTCATGACTCCCAGGTATTAACCAGAAGCTTTTCGTTCCGTACAAAAGCAGTTTACAACCCGAAGGCCTTCATCCTGCACGCGGCATTGCTGGATCAGGCTTGCGCCCATTGTCCAAAATTCCCCACTGCTGCCTCCCGTAGGAGTCTGGGCCGTGTCTCAGTCCCAGTGTGGCTGGTCGTCCTCTCAGACCAGCTACAGATCGTCGGCTTGGTAAGCTTTTATCCCACCAACTACCTAATCTGCCATCGGCCGCTCTAGTAGCGCAAGGCCCGAAGGTCCCCTGCTTTCATCCTTAGATCTCATGCGGTATTAGCTACTCTTTCGAGTAGTTATCCCCCACTACCAGGCACGTTCCGATGTATTACTCACCCGTTCGCCACTCGCCATCAGGCCGAAGCCCATGCTGCCGTTCGACTTGCATGTGTAAAGCATGCCGCCAGCGTTCAATCTGAGCCAGGATCAAACTCTATAGTTCGATCTTGAATTTAAAGTCTCTCGACTACTCACTCACTTGACGGTATCAAGAAGGCCTAAGCCTTCTTCATTACTGTTTATAGTGAGCGCTTGTTTTGCTCCGAAGAACATATGGCAATCGCCACCAAACGCCCACGCTTATCGGCTGTTAATTTTTAAAGACCCATCCAACCCAGCCAGCGACCATCTCTCGATATCACCAGCCCTCTTGGATCAACTCGCTGCAATCAGCGAAGCCTTGTATTGTAGCACAGGTTTTGACAACCAGAAGAAGTTGCGAAAGAAATCATCCGCCACCCAACTTGTCGCCACCACCAAAAAACAAACCTTGCGAACCGCGCTCTTTCGAGTCTGGCAGCTTCGCAAGGCGTTGTGCTGTCGATAAAGCGTATTGTATAGGAGTTTCCCCTGAGGTTTTGACAATTTGTCACCTCAGCTTCACAAATTTGTCAGGCAGCTCCCGCAACCGCCTTTTCGAGCGCTTCCACAAACATGTCGCCCACCTTGAAGCCAGCCTGCTGCTCGATTTCCTGGAAGCAGGTGGGACTGGTGACATTGATTTCGGTGATGCTGTGCCCGATGATGTCGAGGCCGATCAACAGCAATCCGCGCGGCGCCAGCTTGGCACCGACCCGTTCGGCAATGGCTCGGTCTTCAGCTTCCAGCGGCTGGGCAACGCCTTTGCCACCTGCAGCCAGGTTGCCGCGCACTTCGTTGCCTTGCGGAATTCGCGCCAGGCAGTACGGTACGGGCTGGCCGCCAATGATGAGCACGCGCTTGTCACCCTTGACGATTTCCGGCAGGTATTTCTGCACCATGACGCTTTGCGCGCCGCCCTGGTTCAGGGTTTCGATGATGCTGCCCAGGTTCATGCCATCAGGACCGACGCGGAAGATGCCCATGCCCCCCATGCCATCGAGGGGCTTGAGGATGATGTCCTGGTGCTTGGCATGAAAGTCGCGGATGTCCTGCGCGCTGCGTGTCACCAAGGTGGGCGGCGTGTACTGGGCGAATTCCATGACGGCCAGCTTTTCAGGGTGGTCGCGCAGCGAGGCGGGTTTGTTGAAGACCTTGGCGCCTTCGCGCTCGGCTTGCTCCAGCAAGTGGGTCGAGTAGAAGTATTCGCTGTCAAACGGCGGATCCTTGCGCATGACGATGGCATCAAAGCTGGCCAGCTCTGCCCTGCGGTTCTGGGTTTCGTCAAACCAGGCAGATTCGTTGCCGGTCAGCAGGATGTCGCGCACGCGGGCGGTGACTTTTTCTCCACTGATCCAGTGCATGTCCTGGGGCTCACAGGCGCTGATGCGGTGGCCCCGCGCCTGGGCACTGCGCATCATGGCAAAGGTGCTGTCCTTGTAGATCTTGAAGGATTCGAGCGGGTCGGCAACAAAGAGGATATGCATGGTGTGACAGGCTGCCTCACAACAGCCACTATTCTTTCAATAGCTGCCTGCGCCCATCGGGTGGACGCAAGCGGGCAAAACAATCGATGAAGCACAGCCAGGCAACGCTCATCGCTTGCCATAATGTTGCACAAAAAGCGCGAGGCTGCCTGCCACCACGCCCCAAAAGGCTGATCCGACTCCGGCTATTGTCACGCCGCTCACGGTGACAAGGAAGGTGATCAGCGCGGCTTCGCGGTATTGCTCGCTTTGCACCGCCATGAACAGGCCGTTGCCAATGGTGCCCAACAGCGCGATGCCGGCAATTGCAACCACCAACTCGTGCGGAAAGGCGGTAAGCAAGCCTGCAATCACCACGCCAAAGCAGCCAATCAGTACATAGATGACACCGCAGACCACGGCGGCCGCATAGCGACGAGCCTTGTCGGGGTGCGCTTCAGGCCCCATGCAGATGGCGGCGGTGATGGCCGCCAGGTTGATGGCATAACCGCCAAATGGCGCCAGCACCAGGGTTGCCAGGCCTGTGATGGAGATCAGCTTGGAGATGGGCAAGTCGTAGCCCGTTCCACGGATGACGGCTACGCCGGGCAGGTTCTGCGAGGCCATGGTGACGACAAACAGCGGCAGCGCCAGGCTGATGGCCGCCTGCAGACTGAAGGCCGGCATGGTGAAAATGGGAAAAGTGAGCCCCGGTTGCACGGCTGCCCACTGGATTTTGCCCTGCGCCAGCGCCACCACGATACCCGCCGCCAAGGTCAGCATGACGGCATAGCGCGGCACCCAGCGGCGCCCCACCAAATACACGACCAGCATCGCAACCACCAGCCAGGTATTGGTCTGAGCCGCAGCAAAGGCATCCAGCCCGAAACGGGTCAGCACGCCAGCCAGCAAGGCCGATGCAATGGCAATGGGGATGCGGTTCATCAGACGCTCGAACCACCCTGTGAGGCCTACCAGGGTGATGAGTGCAGCGCTCAGTACAAAGGCCCCAATGGCTTCGTTCATGGTGAACGCGCCCGTGGCGCCTGCCGTTGCCAGCACCGCGGCACCGGGCGTGGACCAGGCCACCACGACCGGTTTGCGCCACCACATGCTGGGCAGCCAGCAGCACAGGCCCACGCCCATGCCCAGCGCCCATACCCAGGACGACAGCTGCGCTGGCGTGGCGCCAAAGCTTTGCGCCGCCTGAAAGACCACGGCAATGGAGCTGGTAAGGCCCACCAGCACCGTCACAAAGCCTGCCACGAGCGCCGATACGCTCAGATCCTTGAAAAACCGCATAGTGCATGGGGCTGGCTGGCGGGATGACATCGTGAACGCTCACGCGGTGCATCCGCCAGTAGCCACTATCAAATAAATAGCTACCAGCGCTTACCTGCAGGGCGCTGATAGCCCATAAGACTTAGATTTCCAGTTTGGAGCCCAGCTCCACCAGGCTGTTGCTGGGCAGCAGCAGAAACTCTGCCGCGCCCGCTGCATTGTGGTGCATCTGCGCAAACAGTTTCTGTCGCCACGGCGCCATGCCGGCACTCGCCTTGTCGGTGGGAACGAACACGTCGCGCGAGAGGAAGTAGCTCGTGCTCATCGGCTCGGTGTCGCAGCCACGCAGGCGCAGCTGCTGCAGCGCCAGGGGCACATCCACGTCGTTCTTGAACCCATAGTTCAGCTGCACCTGCCAGCAATCGCTGCCCAGGGGCTCGATCGCGGTGCGCTTGTCCATGCCAATCCAGGGCACCTCGTGGTAGACGATGGTCACGAAGATGTTCTGCTCATGCAGCACCTTGTTGTGCTTGAGGTTGTGCAGCAGCGCAGTCGGCACCACGTTCGGGTCGGAGGTGAGAAAGACGGCTGTGCCCGCCACACGCGTCGGCGGTGCCTGCAGCACCATCTGCAAAAAGCCCTTGAGTTCGATGCCATTGGCATGCAGCGACTGGTAAACCAGCTCGCGCCCGCGCTTCCAAGTCATCATCATGGTGAACATCGACAGGCCGATCACCAGCGGGAACCAGCCGCCATCAAACAACTTGAGCAAATTGGAGGCGAAGAAGGTGAAGTCGATGCAGAAGAAGAACAGCGTGGGCGCCAGCGCCACCCACAGGGGATACTTCCAGCCAAAGCGCAGCACAAAGAAGGTGAGCACCGTGGTGATCGTCATGTCCAGGGTGACCGCAATACCGTAAGCTGCGGCCATGTTGCTGCTGGATTTGAACAGCAGCACCGCCAGCACAATGGCCCAGAACAGGCCCCAGTTGACGAAGGGAATGTAGATCTGCCCCGTATCGCGCACGCTGGTGTGCTGGATCTGTATACGCGGCAGGTAGCCCAGCTGAATCACCTGCTTGGTGACGCTGAAAGCGCCGGTGATCAGCGCCTGCGACGCAATCACCGTGGCCATGGTGGCCAGCACCACCACCGGCAGCAGGGCCCATTGCGGCGCCAGCATGAAAAACGGGTTCTTCACCGCATCGGCGTTTTCCAGCACCAGAGCGCCCTGGCCAAAGTAGTTGAGCACCAGCGATGGCATGGCGATGCCGAACCAGGCGAGACGGATCGGCTTCTTGCCGAAGTGGCCCATATCGGCGTACAGGGCCTCGGCGCCCGTCACACACAGAACCACGGCACCCAGAATGATGAAGCTGATGCCCGGGTTGGCGATGATGAAGCGCAACGCATAGTGCGGGCTGAGCGCCCACAGCACCTGCGGATGGTCCACGATGTTCCACAGGCCCAGCGCTGCAATGCTGAGGAACCAGACCACCATGATCGGCCCGAAGAACTTGCCGATGCCCGCCGTTCCCCGCTTTTGCACCAGAAACAGCGCCAGCAGCACCACCAGGGTGAGCGGTATCACCCAGGATTTGAACGCGGGCGAGACAACTTCCAGGCCTTCGACCGCCGAAAGCACCGAGATCGACGGTGTGATCACCCCATCGCCATAAAACAGGCAGGTGCCAAAGATGCCGATCAGCATGAGCACGGAGCGCAGGCGCGGTTTGTCCTTGACCGCCTGCGAGGCCAGCGCCAGCATGGCGATCAAACCGCCTTCGCCGTTGTTGTCTGCCCGCAGCACCAGCACCACGTACTTGAGCGAGACGATGAGCGTCAAGGTCCAGAACAGGATGGAGAGCACGCCATAGACGTTGTCGTGGGTGAAAGGCACATGGCCGGAGCCAAATACCTCTTTGAGCGAATACAGCACGCTGGTGCCGATATCGCCATAGACTACGCCAACCGCTCCCAGCGTCAGGGCGGAGAGCGATGATTTCTTGCTGTTTTGCACGTCAAGCCTTTGTGCCATGCCGCGCAGGGCATGCGTGTAATGATTTGGTTTGCATTGTGCGCTTGTTGCTGTGCCCGCAGTGCTGCGGCGCATCAGGGCAAGCCCGAATGGTGCGAGCCACCGGGCTTGGAGTTGCTTTCAAGTCACCAGAGGAGTTTCTGCCGAAGCGACCGGTCAGTCGTAGATCTCGGCATCGGGGTCGGTGGCTTCCAGTTCGTAGCTTGCCGCCAACATGGCAAGGCGCGCCACCACACCATACATGTAGAAACGATTGGGGGCACTGGCGCCCACCGAGTCGCCGGGCGAGATGCCATGCTCAAAGGCGAGCGGAATGAAATGTGCACCAGGCACATTCAGGTTCTCTTCTGCGCCCCGGTCCGAATGCGCGCGGTAATAGCCGCCCACCACATAGCGATCGATCATGTAGACCACGGGCTCGGCCGCTTCGCCATCCATGCGCTCGACGGTCTGCACGCCTTCCTGAATGATCATGTCGTGCACCAGCTGGCCGTCCTTGACGAGAGACATCTGGTTCTTGGTCTTGGCAGGCAGCTGCCCCAGCTCCTTGGCATCGTGCACGGTCATCACGCCCATGCCATAGGTGCCGTTGTCGGCCTTGACGACGACAAACGGCGTCTCCTTGATGCCATATTCCTTGTACTTGCGGCGCACCTTGGTCAGCATGGCGTCGACATCTTCGCGCAGTTCATCGAGTGCGTGCTCGCCGGTGTCGTTGAAGTCCACCCCCTGGCGGCTGGTAAACAGCGGGTTGATCAGCCAGGGATCGATGCCCATCAGCTTGCCAAAGCGCTTGGCCACTTCCTCGTAGCTCTGGAAATGGCGGCTCTTGCGGCGCACGCTCCAGCCTGCATGCAGGGGCGGCAGCACAAACTGCTCGTACACCTCTTCCAGAATGCCCGGGGCCCCCTTGGAGAGGTCGTTGTTCAGCAAGATGGTGCAGGGGTCAAAGTACTTGAGCCCCAGGCGGCGGCCATGGCGCAATGCGGGCTCCACCACCAGCTCCTGGTTGCCCACCTTCAGCTTGACGGTTTCCTTGATGTCCGGGTCGATCGAGCCGATGCGTACATTGAGCCCCGCCATCGAGAAGATGTTCTGCAGTTGCGCCAGGTTGGCCAGGTATTGCGGGTTACGCGTCTGGTTCTCGGGAATGATCAGCAGGTTGCGTGCCTCGGGGCATATCTTTTCGATAGCAGCCATCGCAGACTGCACGGCCAGGGGAATCATTTCCGGGGTCAGATTGTTCCAGCCGCCGGGAAACAGGTTGGTGTCCACCGGTGCCACCTTGAAGCCTGCGTTGCGAATGTCCACCGACGAGTACAGGGGCGGCGTGTGTTCCATCCACTCCAGGCGGAACCAGCGCTCGATCGCGGGCATGGCGTCGAGCATCCGTTGTTCCAGTTCGTTGATGGGCCCCGTTAGGGCTGTTATGAGATTCGGGACCATAGATGAAGGTTGTTTGAGGGCTCAAAAAGAACGAGCAAAAAACAATTGCGTGTCAATTGTAGAGAGTTGACGCCCAAAGTCACCCTCTGTTGTAACGTGATGGGCATAAGCGAATGCTCACCTGCGCCAGAAAGCAGGCGTCAGTAGAGCAAGGAAGCTCAAAATTTCCAGGCGCCCCATCAGCATGCCCAGGGTCGTCACGCTGAGCTGGAAGCTGGTCAGACCGGCAAAATTGTTGCTGGGACCCAGATCGCCCCAGCCGACACCCGCGCAGTTCACGCTTGCCAGCACGGCACCCAGTGCATTCATGAAATCCATGTCCGTCAGCAGCAAGGCCATGGTCAGCACGGCAATCGTGGCGCAGTACACCAGCATGAAGGCCAGTACCGAGAAGATCACGCGCTCGTCGATGGCATTGCCGCCAATGGTGACGGGCTGCACCGCATTGGGGTGCACCAGGCGCCGCATCTCGCGCCGCGTCTGCTTGAGCAGCAGCAGCATGCGGATCATCTTGATGCCGCCTCCGGTCGAGCCTGCGCTCGTCGCTACACCCGACAGCAGCAGCATCAGCACCGGTGCAAAGGGAGGCCACAGGCCGAAGTCCACCGTCGCGTACCCCGTGGTGGTGGCCACCGAGACCGTGTTGAACACCGCATGGCGCACTGCCTCAGCGGGCCCATAGACCCCTTTGACCCACAGAATCATGCCGATCACCAAACCAGCGCCCACCAGGGTTCCCAAGGTGGCGCACACCTCCGGCTCCTTGTAGAGCACCGACATGCGGCGTTTGCGCAACGCGACGAAATAAAGCGCGAAATTGCAGCTCGCCAGCAGCATGAAGAAGATGCAGATACCCTCGATCAGCGGCGAGTTGAAATAGGCAAAGCTGGCGTCATGCGGTGTGAGCCCGCCCAGGCTGACCGTGGTGAACATCAGCATGATGGAATCCAGGGGCGTCATGCCGGCCAGCCAGTAGGCCAGCGCGCAAGCAAGAGAAAATACGCCGTAGACGGTCCACAGCCCCTTGGCGGTCTCAGCCATGCGGGGCGTCAGCTTGGTGTCCTTGACCGGGCCTGCCGCCTCTGCACGAAACAGCTGGCTGCCCCCCATGCCCAGCATGGGCAGAATGGCCACCGCCAGAATCAGAATCCCCATGCCACCCATCCATTGCAGAAAGGTGCGCCAGATGTTCAGGGAAACCGGCAGGGTGTCCACATGGTTGAGCACGGTGGCGCCCGTGGTGGTGAGCCCCGAGACCGCCTCGAAGTAGGCATGCTGCCAGCTCAGCGCCCGGCCGATCTGCCCATAGCCCAGGTACAGGGGCAAGGCGGCAAAAAGCGGAAAGGCAGTCCAGACAAAGGCGACCAGGATGATGCCGTGGCGGGCCTGCAGTTCGCGCTGCTCGTGGCGCGCGCTCCACCACAGCAGCAGGCCGCAGATCCAGGCCAGCCCCATGGCGCGGGGGTAGACGCTGAAAATACCATCGTCGAAGGCGAGCGACGCAGCAGCTGGCACGGCCATGGTGCAGCCAAACATGAGCAGCAGCACACCCAGGATGCGCAGGACGGGTCGCAGATCGGTCATCGCGGCGCCTAAAAGAAGGTGACTCCGACCCGGAAGAGCGATTCCACCTCGTGCACCAGGCGCTTGTTGGGCAGGAACAGGATCACGTGGTCATTGCTCTGGATGATGGTGCCGCTGGTGGGCACGATCACCTGGGGCGGCTCCTTCGCATCGGTCGCCTGGCCTTCGCGCTCCGGCGCTTCACTGCCATTGGTGTTGCGCGCATCGGGCTCGGGCAGGCCCCGCACAATCATGCCGATGTGCACATCATGCGGCAAGCGCAGGCTGCCCACACGCTTGCCCACTACGCGCGAAGTCTTCGCATCACCGCGCGCCACGATCTCAATGGCCTCGGCGACCCCCCGGCGCAGGCTGTGCACGGCCTGCACATCGCCTTGGCGCACATAGGCCAGCAGCTCACCCAGCGTGGCCTGCGCGGGCGACAGCGCAATGTCGATCTGGGTGCCGTGCATCAGGTCGGCATAGGTGCGGCGGTTGATCAGCGCCAGCACACGCGTGGCGCCCAGCTTCTTGGCCAGCAGACACGACATGATGTTGTCTTCGTCATCGTCGGTGATGGCAATGAACAGGTCCACGTCCTCGACGTTTTCCTCTTCCATCAGATTCTCGTCGGTCGCATCGCCCCGCAGCACGAGCACATCCGACGACAGCCGCGAGGCCAGATACACGCAGCGGCTCTCGTGCTTTTCGATGATCTTGACCTGGAAGCGCTTGGAATCCTTGGTGAGCGAGCGCGCCAGGCGCATGCCCACACGCCCGCCGCCAGCCACCATCACCCGGCGCACGGGCTGCTCCAGCTCGCCCACCTGGCGGTTGAACGCCGCCAGCACATCGCCCAGGTGTTCCTTGTCGGACAGCACGAACACCTCGTCACCCGGCTCGATGCGCGTGCTGCCCTCCACCGAGACAAGGCGGTCGGCCTCGTGGTGAAAGCGGCGGTAGATACCCACCACGCGCACGGCGCCTTGCGGCAGGTTCTGCTGCACATCGGCCACGCTCAGGCCCACCAGCGGCGCACCGCCGCGCGCGCGCACCGAGGCCAGCGCCGCGTAACCCTGCGCAAACTCCCGCACCTGCAAGGCCTCGGGGTAGCGCACCAGCTTGCCGATGTAGCCCATCAGGGCCTCTTCGGGGCAGAAGGCATGGGTCACGCCGAAACCGCCCTCTTCCAGCAAGGCAGGGTGGCTCTTCAATGCAATCGACCGCACGCGCACGATGCGGGTGGGAATATTGAAGACAACCTGCGCCACCTTGCAAGCCACCAGGTTGGTCTCATCCTGCGATGTGCAGGCAATCAGCATGTCGGTGTCGGCGGCACCCGCCTCGGCCAGCACATCCGGGCTGATGCCATTGCCCACCACGCCGCGCAGGTCAAAGCGGGTTTCCAGATCGCGCAGGCGCACACCATCCGTGTCAATGACGGTGATGTCGTTTTTTTCGCCCAGCAGGCTCTCCGCAACGCTTTCGCCGACGCGGCCCGCGCCCAAGATCAGAATTTTCATAAAAAATGCCCCTGCGCTTCAACGCACTGTCTATGGCAACCCCTTGCAGGGGCCGCCCTTCACTCTGGGGCAATCCGGTGTTAAAAGCGGCGCACCACGCCAGTGCCGCGCCTGAACGGCCGCATCATAACGTGGTGCCGTGCAGCGGCCGTGTCGGCAAATGGCGACGCCGGTGTGCTGTCGGGTGCGCCATTGCCAACCATTGTCAGCAATGCAGCATCCGCCGAAGCATCAGCCTCGCACTTCGCCCTCACCCAGCACGATGTACTTGAGCGAAGTCAAGCCCTCAATACCCACCGGGCCGCGTGCGTGGAATTTGTCGGTGCTGATGCCGATCTCGGCGCCCAGGCCAAACTCGAAGCCGTCGGCAAAGCGCGTGCTGGCATTGACCATGACACTTGCCGAATCGACTTCGCGCAGGAATTGCTGCGCATGCATGTGGTCACGCGTCAGAATCGCCTCGGTATGGTGGCTGGAATACTGGTTGATGTGGGCGATGGCTTCATCCACCCCCGCCACGATCTTGATGGAGATGATCGGCGCCAGATATTCTTCGCTCCAATCCTGCTCCTGCGCTTGCACCGTGCGCGCACCTTGCACCGTTTTCAATAGCGCAAGCGACTCGGCGTCACAGCGCATTTCCACATCCTTGGCGGCAAACACCGCGCCAATGCAGGGCAGGAAACCGGCGGCCACGCCCCGCGCCACCAACAGGCTCTCGGTGGCATTGCAGGGGCTGTATTTTTGCGTCTTGGCGTTCTCCACCACTTTCAGCGCCATGTCCAGATCGCAGGGATCATCGACATAGGTGTGGCAATTGCCGTCCAGGTGCTTGATGACGGGCACCTTGGCGTCGCGGCTGATGCGCTCGATCAGGCCCTTGCCGCCGCGCGGAATGATCACATCCACAAAGGCGGGCATGGCGATCAACTGGCCCACGGCCTCGCGGTCCGTGGTCTGCACCAGTTGCACCGCCTGGGCAGGCAGGCCCGCTTCTGCCAGCGCCTGCGCCACCAGGGCAGCCAGTGCCTTGTTCGACTCGATGGCCTCGGAGCCGCCGCGCAGAATGCAGGCGTTGCCACTCTTGATCGACAGGCTGGCAGCCTCGATCGTCACGTTCGGGCGGCTTTCATAGATCATGCCGAACACGCCGATGGGCACACGCATCTGCCCCACACGGATGCCACTGGGCATCTGCTTCATGCCCAGCACTTCGCCAATCACATCGGGCATGGCCGCCAACTGCTCGCAACCTTGGGCGCAGGTCTCCAGCACCTTGGGGCTCAGACGCAGGCGATCAACCATCGGCGCGGACAGCCCATTGGCGACGGCGCGCTCCAGATCCTTGGCGTTGTCCGCCTGCAGTGCCTCGGTCTGCGCGCGCAGCAGGCGCGCCAAAGCCAGGAGGGCTTTGTTTTTGGTAGCAGCAGATGCTTTGGCCATCTGCGCAGAGGCTTGTTTTGCCTGCAAACCCAGGGTCTGCATGTATTCCGCGATGTTCAGGGCGTTCATGCCGCTATTGTCGCATTTGCTGCATTGCAGCGCTGGTGAGCACGTTCTCAGTGAACGGCCCCAGGCAAATCCCATGCTGGCGGGCGCCAAATGCGCTCTACACTCGGGCCATAAACAGCCACCAGGAGACCCGCATGCAATCGACCGCACTACGCCAGTTGGGAGCCTTGCAGGACGCGCTGGAGCACTTTGGCGCCGGCCACATGGATGCCTCGGCGCTCAGCCAGCAGGCCCGTACCTATACCGATCTGCTGGGCGCTCTTCCGCCCAAGTTTGAAGAGGTGTTGCTGCAGTTGCTGGACCGGCTGGAATCCAGCGCCCTGTTTGACGAAGAAAGCTGCTCCTTCAGCCAGAAGGACCTGACCGACAGCCTGAAGCTCTGGCTGGACAAGGCCAGCGCCAGGCTGGGTGAGACCGCCTAAGCGCCTTTTCGCCGCGCGCCAGCTTATTACCGACTTAAAGCAGTACACAGCAATATCGAAAGATTTGCAAACAATACGCGCACATTTAAAGAAAGATAAATGCAGGTAAAGGCCTGCAAATGCACTCGCACCCGCATCGCGCCGATGCTACCTTGAGGATCTCATCAACAGCGCCCCAGGGGCGTGGAGGTCGCAAAATGGGCTTGCTCAACGAAGTGATTGGCGCCGTGGTTGCCGAAGAAGCACTGTCCAAAGCCGATGCAGACGCCGGCTTTCTCAAGAAGGCCATGGCCGCAGTGGCCGGCTTTGAGGGAGAGAAGGTGATCGAGGAAAAACTGACCGAGCACCAGGCGCAACAGGTACCCGGCACAGACAGCCAGTAGACGGGCGGCAGGCAACGCCGCCCGGGACAAACGGGCCGCATTGCGCGGCCCGTTTGCATGGGAGAAGCGCTTCAGCGGCGTCGGCCGTTGGTCCAGATGGCGCCCGTCGTGAGCGCGCCGTCCAGACTCACATTCACCAGCGATGCACCTGACAGGTTGGCGCCCGACAGGTTGGAATTGCTCAGGTCCACATTGACCAGCTCTGCGCCCTGGAAATTGGCGCCCTGCAGGTTGGAGTTGGACATGTCCACATTGGTGAAGCTATGGCCAGCAAAGTTGGCATTGGCCAGGTTGGAGTTGGCCATGTCGGCATTCACATGCTCGCGCCCATTGCCTGCTGGCTTTCGGCCATGGCTTCTGCTCTGCACGGTCACCGTCTGGCTGCCGGTAGATTCCACCACCACGGCGGCGCCCCCGGAGCCCGAGCCCCGCACCGTGGTGCTGCGACCGGGAATATTCGTCTCCGCCACGGCGCCCTTGCCCGATGCTGCATTGACCACCGAGCCGTTGACGATGACCGCCGCGCCACTGGCTCCGCCGCGCACATCCACGCCGGGGGCCGATATGACGGCGCCCTGCGCCCATACGCTGCCCGCAGCCAGCGTGGCCACCAATGCGGCGCTGCATGCGGCCGCGCCGCGTACCCATGTTGTTTGTTGCATGGTTTTCTTCCTTTCTCTCACTACTGCGACAGCAGTGCATTGCTTGCATCATCAGACACCGGCGCGCCGGGAAGGCGTGCAGGTGCCTGCGGCCCCTCGGTCGGCTCCGTCTGCACCGCGATGGGCGACGGGCTGTTGGTATCGGTTGTACTTTCGGCAGGCCATGGCTGCTCCGCCTGAGGCACAGCTGGCGCCTCAGGCATCACAAAGGCCTGGCGCAGCAGGTCGGCCAGCGGATCTGCGACCCGCACCGGCCGGTCGGGAAGCTGTGCAGGCGCCTTTTCTTCCACCTTCAGCGCCACGGCGTTGATGCGGGCAGCCAGCTCCTGCATCCAGGCCTCGTCGATCACCGCCTGCTTTTCGTTGCTGCGGCTGAAAATCAGACCCAGAAATTCACGCGCCTTGGACGATCCGGCATCCGCCGCGCGCCGGTAATACTGGATGGCAGTCGCAAAATTGCGCTGCACCCCCCGCCCCAGGTGGTAGCGGTAGGCCAGTTCCAGCAGCGCGTCGGCACTGCCGTCGTCGGCCCGGGCGCGCAAGCGAGCCAGTTGTTCCGATTCACTGGCCCGCTGGTAATTGGCCAGCCGATTCAGGTTCTGCTGCGCCGTCTGGCTCCCTTTGGCGACGGCCTGCACGTACAGTTCCTTGGCTTCTGCCATGCGGCCATCAAGTTCACGTTCCACACCCAAGTCATTCAGGGCCATGGCATCGCCTTCCCGCGCCGCCTGCTCCAGCAGCAGGCGCGCCTGCTGTGCAGCCTTGGGCCCGGTCATGCGGCGCTCCACCAGCGACAGGAGGTAGCTCGCCTTGGACAGACTCGCCTCCGATGCCCGCTGCAGCCATTGCCGACCGGCGGGCACATCACGCACCCCGCCGGTGCCCGTCCCCAGCATGTAACCCAGGCCCGCCATGGCACGGGCATCACCCTGGGCGGCGGCCATGCCCCACCACTGCCGCGCCTGCGCACCCGCCTGCGGCAGGCCTGCATTGCGGTAGTAGTACAGGCCCAGTTCCACCTGCGCCCGGCTGTCGCCTTCTTGGGCCTGACGGCGCAGCACCTGCAGGCTGGCCTCCGAGCGGCTGGGTGCCGGCACACGGATGGATGCACTGCCACCTGCGCCACCTGAGGATTGCGCTGCAGGCGCCGCAGCACTCCCTGCATCGCCGCCGCCATCGCTATGAGGCAGCACGATCGCCGCCATGGCACTCAGGCCGTAGAGCGCCAGGCCGGTGGCAAACACCGAACGTCGCCAATGTTGCATCGCCCCTTTCATGAGCGCTTTCCGCGGCGCGGCGTTTTCTCAGGAACGGCGGGCGCCAGCACCACAGGGCCTTCCACTTCCCACTGCAGGGTCGATTGGGCGATCACGCCCTCCTGCGCCTGCACCTGCTGCTGCACGGTCTCGATGGTGGTTACGCCAACGAGCGGCTCCAGCTTGGCATTGGTCAAGGCAGCCGGTACCCGCCCGGTCAGGGGCTTGGCGGTCATCGCGCAGTACACCTGCTCGGTTCCCGCCCGTGCAGTTTCGATCAGGAACGAATTGGACTGCGACACATCAGGCACCATCAGCCCCATATTGCCCTGCGCCACCACCGCCTGCTGCTGCGGATTGGGATATATCTGGGACACCACGTTGGCCGCGTCCTTGTAGTAGCAGTACAGGAACCCGGAGCGCGCCGGCGCAATGCGCAGCACGACCGAGTTGCCAATCTGCAGCCTGGGCTCCTTCTGGCCGAGCAACGCCACGGTCAATCCGTTGTGCGCAGGCTCGTTCATGGGCAGCGCATGCTCGCGCAGCTTGAGTTCATTGCTTTGCGGCGAATAGCTCGATGCCAGCTTGTCCTCTGCCGACATGCCCACGTAATTGCGCAACAGACCGGTGTAGGTTTCAAAGTTCACAGTGCCCACTGGGGTCATGTCCAGCGATGCCTGGTAGGTGGCCAATGCATTGCGCAATGCGGTGGAATCATTGCCATCGACAGGGCCGCTCCATACACCCTGCGCCTGGAGCACCCGTTGCGCCAGGTTGATGCGGTCCGTTGCAGTCTGCTCTTCGTACCAGGCGCGCATCTGGCGCTTGAACTCGGGGTGGTTCTGTTCGTAATCAATGCACTGCCAGTACGGAATCTTGGCCCATTTGCCCACCAATTCGATGGCCGCCAGATCGACCAGCAGACGCACCGCAGCGCCCGCGCCCTGGTTGTTGTCTGCTGCCACCTCGTACTGCACGCCCATGCGGTAGATGTGCTTGGGCAACCCCGTTGCACGCCCGCCAATCTCCACCCCCTTGCCACCGGTAGCCACCACCAGCTCATTGGCGGAATCGAGGCCCGGGTACAAGGTGCGCGAATTCATGTCGCCCAGGTGCAGATCGAGCCCGACCACCGATCCCAGCACATCCCAGCTGTAGCCGGTATCGGTATTCGCGGTGGAAACGCCAATGCTGCGGCGCTTGGATACCACCGTCTTGTCGCCGAAGCTGATGGCGCCCGATATATAGATCTGCGGCTTGCGCAGCTCGATCTGCCCATTGTTGAGCAGCAGGCTGGTCATGGTCTGCACCGTGTCCTGCTTCAAGGCATCCACCTCGTAATCGACCACGCGGAAAGCCTGGCTGGTACGCGACATGCGTGAGATGGCCGTGATCAGCATTTCCTTGGTGCCGGTGCTGAAAAGCCCCGAAGGGTCCGGAATTGATTTGACGGCAATCAAGGTTGCAGGCACCTGCTCGGCCGCCAGCATGCGGTCCATGCAGGCCAGCCCTTCACGCATGGCAGATGCCGATTTCGTAGGCGTCACCAGCGGAGTCTGCTCGGTGATGCCTTTTTCAATGATGTCCTTGCGATCCGACAGGCCCGGATCGATGGCACAGGCCGACAGCGCCAGCACGCAAGGCCACAACAAGGCGTGGCGGAGGTAGGAAATTTGCATGATTTATAAAATCGTTATGTATGTCCGGTATCAGCCGCCGTACTCGTCGGCCCCGGCACCCCTCGGACGCAGGATCTGTGCAGCAGCGCCGCCATGCCTACTTGCAAATATTGATGACGGAGCCGCGTACTACCGTGACCTGGTCGGTGTTGCCGCCGCCGTACCGGTTGCCGATACCCGCGATGCCCTCGTTCACCTTGGGCTGGGTGCCCACATTGGTGGTGCAGTTCTTGCCCGACGGACTGGTGACCATTTCGCGTTCGATGTTGGCGCGTACATCCTTTTCGCCCATGTTGTCGCGCGCCATGACGTTCACCACTTTGTTACGAGATGCAGGATCCAGCCCATTGCGACCCGCTGGTGGTTTCTGCTGTGCCTGCACCAGACCACATGCCAGGCCCAATACCGCAGCGCATATAAAACCTGTTTTCATATGCTCCTCCCTTGCAATTGAATTGGGGTGAATCAATCACCCCATTCTTTGATCAAAGCAATACCGGCGATTTACTTGCCGTCGTTCGAAGCCAGATTCTGCTCAGCCTTGGTCATGGCACCGATAGCCATATTGGCCACCGCACCATTGGTCACCGAAACTTCTTGCTTGTTGTTGCCACCAATATTGACATTACCCTTGTTGGATGCCAGATTCTGCTTGGCCGTTGCGCCAGCACCAATAGCCATATTGGCCACGGCGCCGTTCTTCACGGTGACCTTCTGGTCATTATTTCCACCGATTTTCACCTCGGCTTGAGCGGCAAATGCGATTGCCATACCAGACACCAGAACAGCGATAACTTTTTTCATAAAAACTCCTCGTTACTGAAATAAAAGAGTGCTTGTAGGAGCACTGTTGCAATCAGTCCCTCCACTTCGGAGCAACCGAACTTCATCAACGACCCTGACAGCTGCAGCTATCAGCGGCCACCAATGTTCACCACATTGCGCACGCCCATGCCGGAAGCCTGGGTGACTACAGGCCCGCCCACGGACACCACTTGGTTGCCAGCACCGGATCCCCCATTGCGTGACGCAATATTCAACTCACTGTACGCGCCAAACATGGCAGAATTCACCACCGCGCCATTAACCACAGCCACCTGATTATTTCCTCGAATATGAGAGATATTCTTGGTGGACGAGATATTCATCACCGCATGCGCACCGGGGCCAGAGATATTCACCGCACCGCCGCTGATGATGACCTGCTGGTTATTCTGCGCCTGCACGGCAGGCAGAAAAGCAGCCACCGCCAATGCAGCCATCCACTTCTGCACGCCAAAACGGAAAATGGCCTGTATGGCCATGTTTTGCGGGTATTTCATCTTCACCTCACAAATATGCATTCAAACTATCTTGTCTCAGGTCGCATTTGTACCTGCCTAAAATGGCACTGCGGTGACTGATTGCAACCAAATGATTCAAGTCAAATTAATGACATTTGAAACATCTAGATTCTTGAATGAATGTTCTGTGAAACACTCCCTCTGAAATCCTTACATGACAGTCAAAAAAGACGTTACATATGGGCTCATAGAGTGGGTGGATGATCGTGCTATCACTTTACATAGCAGAGCAATTTCTTCGCTCGCTTTACATTTGAACCTGCCAGAGGCCAAGAAAAAAGCCCGCAGATGCGGGCTTGGGTGCATGTGAAAAAGCGGGCAATCGGAGTCAGCGCCCCTGCGCACAGGCCTTGCAGGTCTGCAATGCGAGGCGGTGCAGCGCCTGCCAGCCATCCTGGGGCCACTCGGGCACCTTCAGGCCTTTGACAATGCCATCGACGGCATGGGCCGAATGCAGCAGCCGGGCGACGGCCGCGTCGCTGATGCGCGGCAGCACGCGCTCGAAATGGCGCTCCTTGTTGCCCCAGACACGGTTTTCGCGCAGCGCCATGGGCATGGGACGGCCATTGCGCAACGCGTCCTTGACGCGCTTCATCGCGCGAATGTCCTCGGCCAGCGCCCAATGCACCAGCACCTCGGCCTCGCCCTCAGCCTGCAGGCCACTGAGCATGCGCTCGGTACGCAGCACCTGGCCGGACAGCACGGCGTCCGACAGCTTGAACACGTCATAGCGCGCCACGTTCAGCACGGCCTGCTCCACCTGCTCGAATGCCAGCTCGCCCGGAGGATAGAGCAGGCCCAGCTTCTGGATTTCCTGGTGTGCGGCAAGCAGATTGCCCTCTACACGGTCGGCAAAAAAAGCCAGGGTGCGCTGGCCTTCTTCGCCGCTTTTGACGTGCTGGCCCTGCAATTGCAGGCGCTGGGCAATCCAAGGCGGCAGCACCGCGCGTTCGATGCTGTCCACCTGGATGGTCGCGCCATTGGCCTCCAATGCGGCAAACCAGGCGCCTGTCTTGGTCGCCTTGTCGAGCCTGGGCAGGATGACGATGGTGAGCGTGGCATCATTGCCCACGCTGCTTTCAGCCAGTTGCTGCAAGGCGGCGCTGCCGTCCTTGCCCGGCTTGCCGCTGGGAATGCGGACCTCGAT
Organism: Comamonas odontotermitis; assembly: GCF_020080045.1. Classification (NCBI taxonomy): domain Bacteria; kingdom Pseudomonadati; phylum Pseudomonadota; class Betaproteobacteria; order Burkholderiales; family Comamonadaceae; genus Comamonas; species Comamonas odontotermitis. The sequence goes on along the minus strand of NZ_CP083451.1, from coordinate 578,025 downwards.
GATCTGCTTGTCCGCGAAGAGCGAGAGGCTGCCTCCTGCGGCGAGCACGGCGCTCCAGTCAAAATGCGCACCGGCCACGGTGAAGCTGTTGCGTTCGCTATGCCCCGCCGCACGGGCGGCGGCACGGATCGCATCCACGGCCTCCTGCACCAGCAGGGCTTCATCGCCATGCACGGTGTAGAGCGTGCGCAGGCCCTTGCCGAGCTGGGCGGTCAACTGGTTCAGGGCAATTTGCATGTTTTCTGCCTGCTGGCGGCCTCCACACAAGCGTTGATTGCTATATATCTAATAGCAATCGACACCATGTCACAGTGCCATCAATCCGTGGTGGTGACTGTCTTGACGATGGACAGGCGCCGCACGATCTGTTGCACCAGATCGGTCTGCATGTCTCGGAACAGCATCTCTTCCTCGTTGGCCTTGGAGAGCGCATAGGTTTCCACGTAGCTGATTTCGCGGTACTGCATCAGCTCCGCCTCGGTCACGTAGTAGCCGCCCTTCTGGTCGCGCACCCGAAAGCGCGTGAACAGGCGAATCTGCAGTTCACGCACTTCGCCTGCGGCATTGCGCGACACCACCACACGCTCACGGCGCTGGCCCAGATCGTCATAGATGGCTTCGGCCTGCAAGGCCTCGGTCGGGTCGCGCAGCACCTTGAGCGCGCCTACGCCTTCGAGGTTGCGCTGCAGTTCCTTGAGAAAGGGCGAATTGGCCGCACCGTTCAAGTACAGCGACTTGAAGGCGAAATCGACCGATCCGCGCAGCTTGAAACCGCACGCCGCGAGCAGCGGCGCGCTTGCAAGGGCAGTGAGCAGCGTGCGTCTATTCATGCGCTTAGACTACCACGTTCACCAGGCGGCCCGGCACCACGATGATCTTTTTGGGCACCGCGCCCGCAGCGATCTTCTGGAACTCCTCATTGGCCAGCGCGGCAGCTTCAATGGCGGCCTTGTCGGCGCCGGCTGCCACCACGATGGAGCCGCGCAGCTTGCCATTGACCTGCAGCATCAGCTGGATTTCGTCCTGCACCAGAGCCTGCGGATCGACCTGCGGCCAGGCCGCATCCAGCAGGCCGCCCATGGCTTTGTCGTAGCCCAGCGCATTCCACAGCATCTGCGTGAGGTGGGGCGTAGCGGGGTACAGCGCGCGCAGCAGGATGCCGAAGCCTTCGACAACAGCTTCGCGGCCACCTTGGCTGTCCAGGGCCTTGAAGTCTTCCAGCGCGTTGATCATCTTCATCGCACCGGAAACCACAGTGTTGTACTGCATGCGCGAGTAGTCGTATTCCACCTGCTTGAGCACGGTGTGGATTTCCAGGCGCAGTGCCTTGGCTTCCTTGCTGAATTGGACGCCTTTGAGCCCATCAGCGCCCAATGCATTAGCGCGAATAGCTACAAATTCAGGAGCATTCAGCTTGACCCCGAAGTTGTACACGCGGCGCAGGAAACGGTAGCTGCCTTCCACGGCCGATTCGTTCCACTCCAGCGTCAACTCGGGTGGCGCGGTGAACATGGTGTACAGGCGCGCGGTATCAGCGCCGTATTTCTCGATCAGATCCTGCGGATCGACACCGTTGTTCTTGGACTTGGACATGGTCGTCATCTCGTAATCGAGTTTCGACCCATCGGCCTTCAGGGTGCCGCCAATCACCACGCCATTGTCGTTGGTGATGAGATCGACTTCATGCTCCCAGTAGTACGCCTTGGCGCCTGTGGGCAGTTTTTGCGAGAACGCGCCACGCAGCACCATACCCTGCGTCAGCAGCTTGGTGAACGGCTCATCGATCTTCACCAGGCCCAGGTCGCGCATCACCTTGGTCCAGAAACGCGCATACAGCAGGTGCAGGATGGCATGTTCAATGCCACCGATGTACTGGTCCATCGGCATCCAGTAGTCGGCGCCGTCGGCCACCATGTGCTCGCTGTTCTTCGCGTCGCAATAGCGCATGAAGTACCAGGACGAATCCACGAAGGTGTCCATGGTGTCGGTCTCGCGGCGGGCGCTCTTGCCGCAGCAGGGGCAGACCACGCCCGCGTGGAAGGCTTCGCTCTTGATCAGCGGATTGCCCGAACCATCGGGCACCAGATCTTGCGGCAGTACAACCGGCAGGTCCTTCTCGGGCACGGGCTGCGGGCCGCAGTCTTCGCAGTGGATGATGGGGATCGGCGTGCCCCAGTAGCGCTGGCGGCTGATACCCCAGTCGCGCAGGCGCCAGGTGGTCTTGAGCTCGCCCAGGCCCTTGGCTTCGAGCGCCTTGGCCACGGCTTGCACGCCGTCCTTGTAATGGAGCCCGTCAAACGCGCCGGAGTGGATGAGAACACCGCGCTCCTTGTCGCCATACCAGTCATGCCACTGCTTGCTGTCGTAGGGGCCTTCGCCTTCCACCGCCACCACCTGCTGGATCGGCAGGCCGTACTTGTTGGCAAACGCAAAGTCGCGCTCGTCGTGCGCAGGCACGCCCATCACGGCGCCATCGCCATAGCTCATCAGCACGTAGTTGCCAATCCACACCTCGACCTGTGCGCCGGTGATGGGGTGGGTGACGAACAGGCCCGTGGGCTTGCCTTCCTTTTCCTTGACGGCCAGCTCCGCCTCGGTCGTGCCGCCCTTCTTGCATTCCTCGATGAAGGCGGCCAGCTCGGGCTTGCCAGCTGCCGCGTGCAAGGCCAAGGGGTGCTCGGGCGCCACAGCGCAGAAGGTCACGCCCATGATGGTGTCGGCACGGGTGGTGAAGACGTACATCTTGCCGTCGCCGATCAGCGCGCCATCAGCGCCCTTGACGTCATGCGTGAACGCAAAGCGCACGCCGGCGCTCTTGCCGATCCAGTTTTCCTGCATCAGGCGCACCTTGTCGGGCCAGCCGGTCAGGGTCGCCTTGGGGTTGCCCATTTGCACGTGGTCAAGCAACTCCTGTGCGTAATCGGTGATCGCCAGGTAGTAGCCGGGGATCTCACGCTTTTCCACCAGCGCGCCGGTACGCCAGCCGCGGCCATCGATCACCTGTTCATTGGCGAGCACGGTCTGGTCCACCGGATCCCAGTTCACGGTCTGGGTCTTGCGGTAGGCCACGCCCTTTTCCAGCATCTTGAGGAACAGCCACTGGTTCCACTTGTAGTAATCCGGATCGCAGGTGGCCACTTCGCGGCTCCAGTCGATGGCCAGACCCATCGCCTGCATCTGCTTTTTCATGTAGGCGATGTTGTCGTAGGTCCACTGCGCAGGGGGCACCTTGTTCTTGATGGCGGCGTTCTCGGCCGGCAGCCCGAAGGCATCCCAACCCATGGGCATCAAGACGTTGTAGCCCTGCATGCGCAGCTGGCGCGTGAGCATGTCGTTGATGGTGTAGTTGCGCACATGGCCCATGTGCAGCTTGCCGCTGGGGTAGGGCAGCATGGAGCAAGCGTAGAACTTCTTCTTGCCTGCGTCTTCGCTCACGCGATAGGCATCTTGGGCTTGCCACTGGCTCTGTGCTGCGGCTTCAACGTCGGAATGGTTGTATTTCTCTTGCATGGAACGGGTCTGGAACAAGCGGCTGCCCACAGCGTTTTGCGGGGCCATGCCCATCGGGGATTCAATGGGCCAACAATTGGGCAAAGATTGTAGGCGCATCGCCATAGCCCCGTGTGCTGCTAGTGCCGCAGCCCGCCATGCGGTTTTGGGACTGCGTGCAAAAATACCCTGCAGATACATGGCTGGTGCGCGCCGAGACTGCGCCAACCGCTCCTGTTTTGATAACTGGCCGCGTCAACCGCGCCGGAAAGGATTCTTGCCTGTGACTTGGGATGCCATCAACGACCTCGACCCCTGGATGCAGACTGCGGCGGGCCTTGCCGCCCTGGTGGTGCTCGCCTATGTGCTGCGTGCCGTAGTGCGGTTCGGCCTGTTGAAAGCAGTATCGCGCCTGCGCAACGCCCCCAATGCAACCAACTGGCTGCGCACATTGCTGGACGACCGCGTGCTCACCAAAGCTGCACAGGTCGTGCCATCGCTGGTCATCCAGACCGGCATCGGCGCGGTGCCGCACCTGCCATTGATGGTATCCACCGTGGTGCGCAATGTTGCCATTGCGGTGACCGTGCTGCAGGTGGCGCGCCTTTTGATGGCCGTACTCGATGGTGTTTTGCAGCGCAACGAAGACAGGCTGCAGGTCGACCAGAGCACACGCTCCATCAAGAGCTATGTGCAACTGGGCAAGCTGCTCATCACGCTGGTGGCCGGTATCGTAATGGTGGCCGTGCTGATCGACCGCTCACCCCTCATCCTGCTCAGCGGGCTGGGCGCCATGTCGGCGGTGCTGATGCTGGTGTTCAAGGACACGATCCTGTCCTTCACCGCCGGAGTGCAACTCTCGGGCAACGACATGCTGCGGGTGGGCGACTGGCTGCAGATGGACCAGGTGGGTGCCGACGGCGCGGTGGTAGACATGGCGCTCAACACCGTCAAGATCCGCAACTGGGACAACACCATCACCACCATCCCCACATGGCGGCTGATGAGCGACAGCTTCAAGAACTGGCGCGGCATGTCCGAATCCGGCGGCCGCCGCATCAAACGCAGCCTGCGCATCGATACGGAAAGCATCCGCTTTCTCTCCGAAACCGAGATCGGGGAGCTTGGCCACATCCAGCTGCTGGCGCCCTACCTGCACAGCAAGATGGTGGAGATTACCGCCTACAACCACGACTTTTCCACCCGGGCGCCGGACATGGCCGATGAAGTGGTCAACCTGCGCCAGCTCACCAACATCGGCACCTACCGGGCCTATGTCAACCTGTACCTGCGCGCGCATCCCAAGCTCAGAAAGGACATGACCTTGATGGCCCGGATGATGGAGGCCACCGCCGAAGGCACGCCGCTGGAGGTGTATGCCTTCACCGACACCACGGCCTGGCAGGAATATGAAGCCATCCAGGGCGACATCTTTGATCACCTGATGGCCATCCTGCCGGAATTCGGCCTGCGCGCCTTCCAGTACCCATCAGGCTCCGATGTGAAGATCGCGCTGCGCCAGAATGAGGTACGGGCACTGGACAGCTGAGTTCCAGGCGCCCCCTACTTCGCCTCTGCCGAGGCAGGCTCGGCATCCATGGCGGCAGGGGCCTGCGTCAGTTCGGCTTCCGTTGCCTCGGTGGCTTCCGTGCTGCTTGGCACGGGAGCGATCTCCCAGATGGAGCGCACCGGCAGCGGCTCCACCGCGCGGCCTTCGCTGTCGGCCAACCCCACCAGCAAGGCACGGCCATCGGGCAGTACACGAAAATCGCCAAACTTGGCGGGTGCAAAATGCGCGCCCTGCCCTTCGGGGAAGAAGTAGGCATCCGTCACCAGCACCCAGCGGCCCTTGAGCTGCTTGAGCGGCAGAATCACCTCGCCTCGCCCAGGCTGCGCACCACTGTCTGCCAGAGAGAGCACCGTGGCAACGCCCTGTGCATCCACACTGGCACGCACCCGCTGCACGGGGGTCAGCACGTTTTCCAGGCCTTCGCTCACCTCTTGCGGCAGCGAAAAATTGAGTGCCATGTAATCACCCTGCATCAGCGAGCGCGGATCAACCGGCACAAGCGGCACCAGAATGCGCTGGCCGTAAGCGATCACCTGCTCCTTGCCACGCACGTCCCAGTTCACCAGGCCAAACACCAGCACCGCCCCCGCCAGCAGCCATGCCAGTTGGCCCTTGGCGGATGGCCCGCCGCCCGCCACGCCCTGGCTTGCAGGCGCAGTGGCCGTTGCCCGGCGCAGCAGCCACAGGCCCAGCAACAATGCGGCCCCCAGCACCGCCAACCCCAGGCCTTTGACGGCCAGGGGCCAGCCCAGGTAGTAGTAAAACTGGCCCAGCAGAAACAGCGCAATGGCCGCGCACAGCACGGCAATGCGCCAGCGCGCACCCAGCAGCGCGCCGGCGGCCACCAACGCCACAGCGGCCAGACTGGTGCTGAACCAGGCAGCCGCAGCCAGCAGCGCGCCCGCCAGGTACAACAGGGCCTGCAACCGGCCGCCAGAAGCGTCCGCACCCTCTGCACGGTCCCGGGCTTGCGCCACGCCGCGCGACTTCCAGGTTTGCACCAGCAGCACCGTGGCCAGCAAGGTCACCGCTGCAGCAATGCCCCGGTTCAATATCCATGCGCTTGTGACCACATCACCCCAACCCGGAGCATCCGCATCTGAGACACCCGCCCAACTGGTCAGCCACCACCAGCGGCCAAAACCCCACAGAGCAGAGCCCAGCACGCCCACCACGGCAGCATCGGCAAACGCCGCCCAGCGCGGATGCGACCACCACTGATGCGGCCCTGCCAGCCGCGCGGGCTCGGAACGCAGCCACCACCACCACAGGGCTGCCAGTAGCAGACTGCCCAGTTGGAGACTCCACAGCACCGGCACAAAGCTCTCCAAGATGCTGAGAAATGCATATGCAGCCGCCGCCCAGCACACGCCCATGATCGACTGGATCCAGCGCGCCTGCGCCAGCCAGGCCCCACCGATGGCCCAGCCAGCCGCAAGGGCGCACAGAAAAAGCGCTCCGGGGCGCGAATCGAACAGCGAATCGCCCAGGTAGAAAACCAGCAGCCCACCCCCCAGTGCCCACAGGACCAGAGCCACGCAATTGACAAAGGCTTGCGTGTAGCCGCGCAGCAGCCAGCCGCCAATGGCCAGCGCCAGCGTGCCTGTCACCAGGCCGCCAGGGCCCACCAGAAAGCGCTCGTCCAATGCCAGTGCGAAAAAGACACCCAGAGGCAGCAGACAGGCCAGCGCCCCCAGCATGGCCAGGCCGATCAGCAGCGGCCCGGGCTCATGGGTATCGTCAGCAGGTGCATCGGTGTGCACCAGACCCTGCTGGCGGGCCACCGCCCACCATGCGGATGAAGATCGCAAACCGGCCATCACACCACCTCCCGTTCTGCCGCAGGCAAAGCGCGCATGCGCTGCTGCACTGCAATGAGGCCGCGCACCGAGCCACCCAGACAGGCCAAGGCGATCAGGCCAAACACCACCAATGCGTCCAGATCGCTGCCGTCTGCCAGCCAGCGCGCCACCAGCGCCAGCACCAGCACATTGGCGGCAAGCGCCGCGAGGCTGGCCGCCACAAAGTCCTGAAACCGCCCGTAAAGCGACACCAGCAAGGTGGCCGCCACCAGCACGGCCGGCAGCACCCAGCCCAGCGCGGTGTGCTTGCCACCAAAATCGAATACCTGAACTATCCCAATGCCCACCCAGGCTGCCAGCGCCAGGCCGAGTGCCATGCGGTGCGACCACCAGGCTACGCCCCCCTGCACCCGCAGCCACGGAATCAGCGACACCACCGCAGGTACCAGCGCCAGGCCCAGCCACAGCGCCATGCGCAGCAGCAGTTGCGGCAGCTGTTCCCGGTCCAGAAAAAACACATTCCATAGATCCACCCGGCCCGACCAGGTGACGATACCGGTAGCCAGCACCAGCACCCACACCGTCCAGAGCACATCGCTGCGCGCAAGGCCCACCCAGATCAGCGACAACGCCGCCCACACGGCAAACAGCTGCCAGGCGTCTGCGCCGGTCTGGTAGGTCTGGCCCACGTAGGCCAGCAACCCGCCCAGCGCCAATGTGGCGCACAGAAGCGCGGGCACCCTGGCGCGTGGCCAAGCACAGGCCGCCAGTACCGACAGCGCCAGTGCTCCCTCGATCAGGCCCAGCTTGAACAGGCGCGACTGCCCCTGCCAGTTGGCAGCCACCCAGAAGATCAGCCCGCTGGCCAGCAGCAGCGCAGCCACCAGCATCAAGCCCCAGCGCACACGCCGTGCCAGGGCCTGCGGCGCACCGGGCGACACCGCCAATGCGTACAGCCGGGCGGCCTTGCCGTCGCCGGGCGCGGCCTGCGCGGCTGCTTGGTAGAGGCTTGAATCCATCACTTCTCCTCGTTTGGGGATGCATCGATCATGCTGCAGCACTGTAGCCAATACCATTCATTGCCCGCGCATGGCGCAGGCAAGTATCGATAGGCGATACCGGCAGGCGACGCAGGTGCTGCCTGCACGGGCAAGAATATCAGCGGCTTTGCGCGGCGGGCGAAGCGGCCGCCGGTTGCGCCACAAACCCCATGCGGGAGAGGCCAGCGGATTGCGCGGCGTCCATCAATTCCACCGCCCGCGCATAAGGCAGGCTCTGGTCAATGGACAGTTGCACCTCGGTTTGCGGGTTGCGTTCGGCCTGCTGTTTGAGCAGCGCCTTGAGTGCGGCCAGATCCGTCGCCTTGCCATCGGCAAACAATTCGCCTTTCGCGTTCATCTGCACGGCGATGGCTGCAGGGGGGTTGTCGGCGGTCGCACTGGCAGCCTTGGGCAGATCCAGCCGAATGGACGCGGCCAGCAGGGGTGCCGCCATGATGAAGATCACCAGCAGCACCAGCATCACATCGACCAGCGGCGTCACATTGATGGCGCTGATGGGCGGGTGGCTCGCGGGTTTGCTGAAGCGTCCGAATGCCATGGCCGTGCCTGCGCCGCGTCAGCGGCTACCCACGTTTGCTATGTAATCCATAGCCGTTTGCGGTGTAGGGATGGTTGCCACCGCCGCATGGGGCTGTACCCCCTGCTGCAAGGCCCAGGTTTGCATGTCGAGGGCGAATCCTTCGAGCTGCTCTTCCACCTGCGCCACCTTGCGGCCCAGCAGGTTGTAGGCCAGCACGGCTGGCAGTGCCACGGCAAGGCCTGCGGCCGTCATCACCAGGGCCTCCCCCACCGGGCCAGCCAATTGCTCCAGGCTCACATGATCGGCCCCGGCCAATGCCGCCAGCGCGTGGTGAATGCCCCAGACCGTGCCCAGCAAACCGACAAAGGGTGCCGTGGCGCCAATAGTGGCGAGCACTGTCTGCCCCCACTGCAGGCGGTGGCTGGCCGATTGCAGCACCTCGCGCAGCAGGCGCGTGGTCTGCACCTGCGCGCCACTGGCCACTGCCAGACTGTGCTGCGCAGCGGGGATGCCGCCAACAATGTTTTCAATGGCATCCACCGCTGGTGTGATGAGCGCTGCGCGGTCAAAACCCGGCAACTGGGTGCGCGCCTGCTCCCAGCTGCTGGCCTGCCAGAAAGCGCTGGTGGCGCGTGCGGTATCGCGCTGTGCGCGCGACAGCCACCAGGCCTTGTAGAGAATCAGCACCCAGCTGATGACCGACATGATGAGCAGCACCACGGCCGTGCCACGGGCCACACCGTCCGCTTGCGAAAGCCATTGCCATGTCGTCATGTGCCGCTCCCTGCAGGCTTATGGGTTCAGGCCCAGCACGTCATACATGCTGTGCAGGCCGCGCTTGTGCTGCGCCAGATAGCGCGCCGCACGCAGGCTGCCCTTGGCGTAACCGGCACGGCTGCTGGATTTGTGGGCGATCTCGATGCGCTCGCCATCGCCGGCAAACAGCACGGTATGGTCGCCCACGATATCGCCGCCGCGCACGGTGGCAAAACCGATGCTGCCATCCACGCGCGCGCCGGTATCGCCATAGCGCTCGTACACGGCGCGGTCGGCGAGCTTGGTGCCCTGGGCATCGGCAATCACTTCGCCCATCTTCAGCGCCGTACCGGAAGGCGCATCCACCTTGTGCTTGTGGTGCGCTTCGATGATTTCGATGTCATAGCCGCCGTCCTGCAGCGCCTTGGCTGCCATCTCGAGCAGCTTGAAGGTGACGTTGACGCCCACGCTCATGTTCGGAGAGAAGACGACGGCGGTCTTCTCGGCCGCCTGGGCAATCTGCGCCTTCTGCACGTCATTGAAGCCCGTGGTGCCAATGACCACGCCCACGCCTTTTTCAGCCGCTACGGCCAGATGGGCCAGCGTACCCTCGGGGCGGGTGAAGTCGATCAGCACATCGGCATTGGCGAGCGCCTGGCCCACATCGGCCGTCACGGCAACCCCCGTGGATTTGCCCAGAAAAGCACCGGCATCGGTGCTCAGGCTGGGGTTGCCTGCGGCATCCAGCGCACCGGTCAGTCGCAGGTCGGGGCTGGCCAGTACGGCTTCGATCAGCATGTGGCCCATGCGGCCACTGGCGCCAGCAATGGCTACGCGGATGGCGGATGGTGCGGAGGTAGCGGTGGCAGTCATGAAACGGTTCCTGTGGCGCGGGCGGCCTGCCCGCTCCATCGCCTGATTATCATTAATTTTGGCCACCAGCGCCCGACCAGCAAGCGCCAGCAGCTATCAAAACAGGTGCATCAACGCGGTGCGGATTCGAGCGGCGGGTAGCTGTCGGGTGCCGTAGCGTTGCTGGTGTTGGAGGCGGGTGCGGGTTCCGCATCGGCGGGCTTGGCCTCGTCCTTCTGGTACTTGGCCAACTCTTCAGGCGTTGCCTCCAGGCGCGGCACCTTGGGGTTCTTGATCGAGGTGGTGACCGATGCGACGAACTCCTGCTCGCTCGGCATCTCATCGCCTTCGTAACGCTCCAGGCCCGCGTCATCAAAGAAGACGGTAAAGCGCCTCTCCTGCTCCGGCACACCCTTGCGTTTGATGGTGAAAACGTAATCCCAGCGGTTGGAGTGGAACACGCTGGTCAGAAGCGGCGTGCCCAACAGGTCTCGGACCTGCTGGCGGCTCATGCCCTTTTGCAGGGCGTCCACCTGCTCCTTGGTGATCACATTGCCTTGCACCACCTCCACCTTGTAGGGCGTGATGGAGTCGGCAAACTTGCGGCTGGCCTCATTGAATGAGCCGCAGGCAGCAACACTGGCGCCCAAGGCGAGCAGCGCCGCCATGCGGACGCCGGAACGAACAAATTCAGGCATGGTTATAGACATAGCGATATGATCGGCCATTGTAGCGGCTGGTCTCCGGGCCTTCTCCAGAAGCCCGCATCCTGCGCGGGCAAACTTGAAAGACCTTGTTATGAAGAACATCGACGAACTCAAAAGCACCGGCCTCAAGGCAACCCTTCCACGCCTCAAGATCCTGGACATCTTCCAGAACGGATCCCAGCGCCATATGACGGCAGAAGACGTGTTCCGCGTGCTGCTGGAAGAGCGCTCCGACATCGGCCTGGCCACCGTGTACCGCGTGCTCACCCAGTTTGAGCAGGCTGGTATCTTGATTCGCAGCAATTTTGAAAGCGGCAAGGCCGTCTACGAGCTGAACGAAGGCCAGCACCACGACCATTTCGTCTGCACCAGCTGCGGCAAGGTCGAGGAGTTCTACGACGCCGAGATCGAAAAGCGCCAGCAATCCATCGCCAAGAGCAAGGGCTGGGTGGTGCATGACCATTCGATGGCCCTCTATGGCCAGTGTGCAGATTGCGCCACCAAGGCCAAATAAGCAGACTCTTTCACCTTTTTAAAAATTCAAAGCGAAGCGCCCAAAACGCTTCGCTTTTTTACGTTTTGCATACATAGCTTTACAGCAGCGCGACGGCAGCAAGGCACCATGGCATATCTGCAGCAAGAGCCCTTTGCCATGCGCGCCTACCGAATGCTATCCCTCAGCGCTGCCGCCTTGGCGGGCGCCCTCTGGCTTACCGCTTGCGCCTCTCACGAGCCACCAGGCGTGGTCAGCAGCCAGACCGCGGTGCCCGACGCGCCGCTGAGCGCCGCCCAGCGCCTGCAGTGGCTCGACCGCGTGACCTGGGGCGCCAGTGACAGTGCCGATCAGCGCTTGCAGCGCCTGGGGCTGCGCCGTTGGCTGGACGAGCAACTCAATCCTCAGCAACCAACCCTGCCTGCCGAGGCGCAGCAACGCATTGCAGAGATGGAAATCAGCCAGCGCGGCATGGCCGACATACAACGCGATGTAGCCTCGCAACGCCTCGCCATACGCAACGCCACTGACGAAGGCGAGAGCACGCGCCTGCGCCAGGAAGTGCAGCGCCACCTGAACCAGCTTGCGGCCCAGGCCCAGCAGCGCCAGGTGCTGCGTGCCCTGTACTCGCCAGCCCAGTTGCAGGAGCAGATGACCTGGTTCTGGATGAACCACTTCAACGTCAGTACCCGCAAAGGCGAAACCCGGCTGTGGATTGGCGACTACGAGGAGCAGGCCATTCGACCCAATGCGCTGGGGAACTTCCGCACCTTGCTGGAAGCCAGTATGCGCCACCCCGCCATGCTGCTGTACCTGGACAACGCCAGCAACGCCAAAGACCACATCAACGAAAACTACGCCCGCGAGTTGCTGGAGCTGCACACCATGGGCGTGGGCAGCGGCTACACCCAGGCCGATGTGCAGGCCATGGCACACGTGCTGACGGGCGTGGGGTTCAGCACCCGCGACGCCGATGCGCCACCTCGGCTCCCGCCCGCGCTGCGGGCCGATTACCGCCGTCAGGGGTTTTTCGAGTTCAACCCCAACCGGCACGACTATGCGCCGCAGGTCTTTCTGGGGCAGCCGCTGCGCGCCAAAGGCCTGGCAGCGGTCGATGAGGCGCTGGACCGCATCGTTGCATCGCCTGCCACGGCCCATTTCATCGCCCGCAAGCTGGCGGTGTTCTTCATCGGCGACAACCCGCCTCCCGCTCTGGTGCAACGCACCGCAGCCGCCTTCACCAGCAGCCACGGCGATATCGCCGCGACCCTGCGCAGCCTGCTGACGGCGCCGCAGGCCCAGGCACAGCAAGGCCAGCGCTTCAAGGACCCAATGCACTATGTGCTGGGCGCCGTGCGCCTGGGATACGACGAACGCGTGGCGAGCGACGTGCGCCCGGTGATCGGCTGGATCAACCGCCTGGGCCAGCCCATCTACGGCCACGAAACGCCGGACGGTTATCCCATGTCGCAGTCGGACTGGGCCAGCTCCGGCCAGATGGCCGCACGCTTTGATGTGGCCCGGCAGATTGCAGCACGCAGTGCAGTCCTGTTCCGCACCGACCCCAAGGCGCCGCTTGAGCAGCCGCCCTACCCTGACCTGGCGCAACGTGCCACGGCCCAGGCCCGCATGGACCAGTGGAGCACGGCAACACGCGCCGCGCTCGCGCAGGCACGCAATGTGCCCGATTGGAACACCTACTTTCTCTCCGCCCCCGAGATGATGGTTCGCTGACGAGGTTCGCCATGCAAAGACGCCACTTTCTCTCCGCTGCAGCCAGCCTGCCGCTCACATTCAGCCTGGCGCGTGCGCGCGCCGCCGCACCGCGTAGCGACACACCGCGCCTTCTGCTCGTGTTCTTGCGCGGCGCCTACGACAGCAGCAACCTGCTGGTGCCCACGCACAGCGATTTCTACTACGCGGCGCGCCCCACGATTGCCATCGCGCGCCCGGGAGAAGCCAATGGCGCATTGCCGCTGGATACCCGCTGGGGCTTGCACCCGGCAATGGAAGGCAGCCTGCTGCCGCTCTTTCAGGGCAGGCAGGCCTGTTTTGTGCCGTTTGCAGGCACCCATGACCTCTCGCGCAGCCATTTCGAAACCCAGGATTCCATCGAGCTGGGCCAGCCGCTGGACGCCCACCAGAGCTTTCGCACCGGCTTCATGAACCGCCTGGCCCAGTTGCTGCAAGGGCGCAGCGGCATGGCGCCCATGGCATTCACCGCGCAACTGCCGCTGTGCATGCGCGGCCCGGCACGCATCGCCAATACAGCCCTGGCAGATGTCGGCAAAGGCGGCGTCGACGCCAACCGCAGCCGCGCCATTGCCGCCATGTATGCCGGCACCCCGTTGGCGCCCGCCGTGAACGAAGGCTTTGCCGTGCGCGATGCCGTGTTGCGCGGCATGCAGGAAGAAATGGACAAGGCCGGGCGCGATGCCATCAGCGCCAAGGGCTTCAGCCTCGTGGCGCAGCGCATGGCTACCTTGATGCGCGACCAGTTCGATCTGGGTTTCGTCGACGTGGGCGGCTGGGACACGCACGTGAACCAGGGCGGCGCCAGCGGCAACCTGGCCAACCGGCTGGACGACCTGGGCCGCGGCCTGGCCGCTTTCGCGCAGGAGATGGGGCCTGAGCCCTGGCGCCACACCGTGGTGGCGGTGATCAGCGAATTTGGCCGCACCTTCCGCGAAAACGGCAACAAGGGCACAGACCATGGCCACGGCACCGCGTACTGGCTGCTGGGCGGCAGCCTCTCCGCGCAAGCAGGAGGCCATGTCGTAGGCGAGCAGATGGAGGTGAGCGAAGCGAATCTGTTCCAGAACCGCGACTACCCCGTGCTCAACGAGTACCGCAGCGTGCTGGGTGGCCTGTTTGCACGCATGTACGGCCTGACGCCCGCGCAGGTGCAGCAGGTGTTTCCGCAGGCGACGGTCAAGGATTTGCGGCTGGTATAGCGGGTGTAACGCGTGCCTGGCCGCAAAAGGCCTACAGTTCGCGCCCGCTGGCCATCGCCTTGCGGTGCCGGTCCACAAACTCCTGGTAGGTATCGATCCCGCGCAATTGCAGAATGGTGTTGCGCACGGCCGCCTCCACCAGTACGGCAATATTGCGGCCGGCCACCACCTGGATCACCACCTTCATCACCGGAATGCCGAGCACATCCTGCGTCAGCGGCGCCGAGGGCAGACGCTCGTAATCACGCTCCATGGTCTCTTTGCGCACCAGATGCACAATGAGCTTGAGCCGCATCTTGCGGCGCACGGCGGTCTCTCCAAAGATGGCGCGGATATCCAGAAGGCCGATTCCCCGCACTTCCAGCAGGTTCTGCAGCAAGTCCGGGCACTTGCCTTCAATCGTGGTCTGGTTGATGCGGTACAGATCGACCGCGTCGTCGGCCACCAGCCCATTGCCGCGCGTGATCAGCTCCAGCCCCAGCTCGCTCTTGCCCAGGCCAGATTCGCCCGTGATCAGCACGCCCATGCCCAGAATGTCCATGAACACGCCATGCATGGTGGCCCGGTCGGCAAAATGCTTGGACAGGTAGGCGCGCAGCACATCGATCACAAACGCTGCCGACTCCCTGGTTGCGAACATCGGAATGTGCGCGCGTTCGCACATGGACAGCAGCTCATCGGGCGCACCCTGCCCATCGGCCAGCACCAGCACCGGTGGCTCCAGCGTGACAATGCGCGCAATACGGCGACGGCAGTCTTCGGTGGTGGAATTGGTGAGATAGGCGATTTCGCGCTCACCCAGCACCTGCGCACGGTACGGATGGATGTAGTTCAGATAGCCGACCAGATCGGCACTGGAGCGCGCGCTGCGCACGGCCACTTCGTCAAAGCGCCGCTCGGACGCGCCAAGGCCCGCCAGCCACTCCCACCGGAGCGAGGAGCGGAACTCCTCAAACAACACATCTGCGCTGACGACATTGGGTTTCACCGTACTGCCCTTTCAAAACCTGTATGCAAGGCGGCGGGCACGCCGCGCGCGCACCTTGCATACTTGAAAGCGTAGCAGGAAAAGCCGCAACAGCAACACAAAGCGCACCCGGGGGTGCGCTTTGGTACGGAAACTGAAAGACCGGTGGCGCGAAAAGCCGCCGTCTGGAGGCTCGCTTACGCGTGCGCCGTGGTCGACGATTGGGCCGATGACTGCCAGGAGTCGATCAGCTGGTGCAACTGTTCTGCATTGGTGGTGGATTTCATCTGCTCGCGCAGGCTGGCGTTGGAGAGCAGCTCGGCGATTTCGCCCAATATTTCAAGGTGCTGCTGGGTTGCTGCTTCAGGCACCAGCAGAAAGATCAGCAAATGAACAGGTTGTTCATCAGGGGCATCGAAACCAATGGGACGCTCCAGCTGGAAAACGGCGGCCATCGGCGATTTGAGCCCTTTGATACGGCCATGCGGAATGGCCACACCATGACCCAGGCCGGTGGAGCCCAGGCGTTCACGTGCAAACAGACTGTCGGTGACCAAGGCACGCGAGAGCCCATGCAGGCTTTCAAACAGCAGACCGGCTTCTTCGAACGCGCGTTTTTTACTGGTGACATCCACGCTCACTAGCACTTGAGCTGGGGGCAAGATAGAGGCAAGACAGTTCATAGTGAAGTGCGGCAATAAGGCAGGCAACCAGGAGCGTGATCAAACAAACGCAGCAACACCTTGATGCAGGTGTTGCTGCACGTATTATCGGTCAGTACTCAGACAGATTCCTTTTTTCCTCGGCAAAAGCCGAGGGTTTACGCCATTGCTTGCCGCAAAGCATCGCTGTAGTGAGATTGAACACGTTGCTTGTGGCGACCGACCATGCGATCGAGCCGGTCCACCAAAGCATCTACCGCAGCATACAAATCATGGTGGGAGCACTGTACACACAGTTCATCGCCCTTCACCCGCAGATTGCACACTACACGCTGCCGTTTCTCCTTTTCCTTCTGCTTTTCCACCGAAAGTAAAACTTTGGCATCCACCACTTGGTCAAAGTGCCGCGTGATGCGGGTCAACTTTGCGGTTACATATTCGCGCAACGCCGGGGACACCTCCAAATGGTGCCCGCTGATCGTCAGGTTCATGAATAAGTCTCCTTCTGCAAATCGAGAAAAGTGCCTCAGGTTGCTTGCAACCCAAGCCACCCGAAGGGGGAAACACATGCATGCGTAGAAACCATGATGCGCCCTGACCTACAAAATTGCAAGCCTATGACAACCCGTCGAAGTAGGATTCTTTCTGTTCGCTGACAACGATTTCCGCTTGTTTTGTTACAGGTAAGACATTCCCGCTCCCAAATTTGCAGCCCCCCATCCCTATGTGCTGGCGCGCTGCGGGCAGTTGCATGTTTAACGCCACACATGCTGCAGCATGCAGGCGCACGTAGGCACCTACGTGTTTTACCGTCTGGTAAACCAATACTGCACCAGGAAAGAAGACATACGGTGCCCACATCAGGCCACACAAGGCATGGCGACTACAATTCCAAGCTTGCCCTCCGCAGCGAGCCTGCGCGCCTGCCATGCGCGCGGCGGGTGCCCGTCCATTGTTTTGCATCACCATGACCCAGTCCGTACCTTCTGCACTGCATACCTCCAAGCTCCACTCCCTGCCTCTGTTGGCCCGCGGCAAGGTGCGCGACAACTACGCTGTCGGCAACGACCGCATCCTGATGGTCGCGTCGGACCGCCTCTCCGCCTTTGACGTGATCATGGGCGAGCCGATCCCCGGCAAGGGCGCACTGCTGACGCAAATGGCGCTGTACTGGTTCGACAAGCTGGGAGACATCTGCCCCAACCATCTGACAGGTGAAGCACCAGAATCCGTGGTGCAGCCTGACGAAGTGCCCCAGGTTGCCCAGCGCTCCATGCTGGTCAAGCGCCTCAAGCCCGTGCCCATCGAGGCCGTAGTGCGCGGCTATCTGGCCGGCAGCGGTTGGAAGGAATACCAGGAATCGCAAGCGGTGTGCGGCGTCCAGTTGCCCGCAGGACTGGTCAACTCCGCCAAGTTGCCCGAACCCATCTACACCCCTGCAGCCAAGGCTGAAGCGGGTGAGCACGACGAAAACATCACCTTCGAGCGCACCGTCGAAATCGTGGGCCCCGAACTGGCCGCCCAGATTCGCGACCTGAGCATTGCCATCTACAAAAAGGCGGCCTCCATCGCCCTGGAAAAGGGCATGATCATTGCAGACACCAAGTTCGAATTCGGCCTGGACGAAAACGGCAAGCTGGTGCTGATGGACGAAGTGCTGACGCCCGACAGCTCGCGCTACTGGCCCGTGGAAGGTTATGCCGATGCACTGGCACATGGCACCAACCCTCCCAGCTATGACAAGCAGTTTGTGCGCGACTGGCTGGAACAGGCCAAGGTGAACGGCAAACCCTGGGACAAGACCGCGCCCGCTCCTCGCCTGCCCCAGGAAGTGATCGACAAGACTGCGGCCAAGTACCGTGAAGCGCTGGAGCGCCTGACCGCCTGATCACGCATGGCGCACGACACCGTGCGCCTTCAAAATGCGACAGGGGCGCAGTAACGCATTGCGTCTCACCGTGTGGGTGTGGGTTGCCTTTTCATCAATGGCATGAAAGGCATGAGAGAGTTGGGCTCTACGCCACCTTCTTCATGTGCATGCACAGGTATTCCCAGCAATCCTGCACAATCGGACGGCGCGCGCCGGGCAGGCATTTGCGCGTCACCAGACTCACATACCGGGTCAATGCAGGCGACTGCGCCTTGACAGCCACAAACCCTCTGGCCCGATAACAGGCCTCATAGAGGCTGGACACCAGGCCCACGTACATGCCGGTTTCCACCATGGCATACAGGGACTCGATATGCGATACCGACTTGACCAAGGCCATGTCGGAATCGCTCTGCTCCATTGAACGCATGATGGCCTGCTGCTGGTGACCGTGGGACAGCATCACCAAGGGGTGGTTACGCAACTCGATCCATTGCGGGGACTGCTTTTTGGCCAGCACGTGGTGCGGCGCCACAATGGCCACAACCTGCTCCTGCGCAATCAGTTGCGTCTCCAGCGTCTCGGAAGCCGTGAAGCCCAGCCCCAAGCCAATATCGACCTCGCCACCTTCAACGGCAGCGGCCAACAGGTGGTCTCCCATATCAGTCCACTGGAGCATGGTCATGGGGCGAGCTCTTTGCCACTGAATGATGGAAGCCGCCGCCAACTGCGCGGCGGCGGGCACATACGCGATGCGCAACATGTCCTCACCCCGCTGCAACATCTGCTCAATGCCCTGGACTCCCAGGAGATAGTTGCTCAGCATCCACTCCATCTGCGGGCGAATGGCCTTGCCGGAAGGCGTCAATTGCACCGAGCGTGTGCCCCGGTCAAACAGCCTGGTACCAACGAGGGATTCCAGCTCCTGAATGGCGGAAGTCAGCGCCGGTTGGCTCAGCGACAGCACGGATGCGGCGTTTCTGAAACTGAGGTGGTGCGCCACCTCCTTGAAGTACGCCAACTGCCGTGGCGTTGGCCCATACTGGCGGCTGCGCCTTGCGCCTTTATCGTCAGTCATAGCGGTGCACCATCCAAGAAAAGAGATTGCTGGCCGCCAGCCGGAGGCTAGCGCGCGGGTTGGACTGCACAGGCACTTTGTACGGTAGGCGGCCCAGGATTCTGTGCACCCGGTCGCGCCCCACAATCCTTCTGGCCGAAATGCCGTCACGTTTTCGCCGGGCCATGCCGCGCAAGCACGACGCCTGCCCGGGAGAAATCGCAATGCCTGTTCCCTGACCAATTGCCTGCATTTATTTTCCAATTAATCAAATCAAATAATTGATCATAGCTATTCATCAATAGATAGCCATTGAAAATTATGGCAAACAATGATTCAAAAAGGCAAGCATCGCATCTCTTTTTGAAATAAAAAACAACACCAAAATCAAATCAATTCATGCATAAGATTTTATGAAAATTTCTTACAACACAACACGTTAGATATTTAATAAATGGAATTTTCCATTTGATAAAATAAAGTGAATTATAAGGATTTTTAGTAGGACATCGATTGGTATTCATATTTAACAAAGCCAAAATGCAGAAGCATTACCAGAATATATTTGCAGTTATTTTCTGCCAATAAGCGGGTATGCATCACCCTGGCTTTCTTGGGACTTGATGTAGGCTCCGCATCTGCCCAGCAGACATTGCTACAACGCTCGACGGAGAGACAGACACGCCCGGAGCAATTAATGCATCCCTCTTAGGCAACATGCCCGGGATGGCATTGGTATTATTAGTTACAGTGCTCCCGCCAGATACGCGCGCCAAAGGCTAACCTCTTGCCAGCAGATGAACCGTAACAAGGTGATGGGGGCCAGTTACTTGTAGGCGAAGCGACGTAAAGGGAATGGCCCGAAAACCCCGGTATCAGGTCTTGGTGGTTCAGCGGTCATGAGATGCCGCCCACCGAATACCTGTTAGCGAAGGCAGAAGCTGCCAGAGCCATCTGTCGCAGATGCCACCAAACGCCAGAATAAGTCCATCAAGAGCAAATGCTGGGTGGGCTATTTCCGGACAACGCCTGCCATTCCATTGGGTGCCCCACACCTTGATTCAGAACAAAGCGCACGCCCTCTCCCAGCCTTACCATCAACCTGCCCCTGTGAGCAGAGAGGCACCATGGCACAAAGATCCATTGAGGTATTGTGTTTGGCCCGCATATGCGGGCTTTTTTTGCGAATGCCACCGTTTATCGGTTTTTCGCCCAAGCCTGTCCCAGCACGTACTTAGATTCGATAATTGCATGATTTGATGTAGTCAGCCTTGTCAATAGACTAATCAACATTGCATGATCATCGCAGGCTCACTTCGTCCAACGCCACTGCCGGAAAAGCTCTCCAGCCGTACTCGTAATACGCTGGCTCGCAGTGGCATCACCACCGTGGAGCAAGTGATGGACGCCTACCCTATCCGCCTTCTAAAACTTCCAGGATTCGGAATGATTGCGCTGCGAGACATTGAAAAGGCGCTCTTCCCATGGCAACAGTACATGCCAGCACGAAAGAAGCCGGGCAGAAAACCAAAGCTGCCAACCGATCCGATTTTGGGTAGCTTCCCGATTGTCTGCGATGTAGCATTTCCGCAAGAGGGCGATATGAACAAGCAACGAGATCCCTACATCGAATAGTTCCGTGCCTGGGCCACGCACCTCGACGCGAAAGGCATATCTTGCGCTCCAGATGAGCCCTTGGTGCTTCTTGCCAGTCTTATGGACAACCGAAGAAGTCGCTCACTCCAAGCATGCAATGAATGTGCTCTCAAAGGTCAGAGGGCAGCTCCACCAAGAATGGCATTCGACGAAGGCTGGACCGGCTGGCTGAGTAGTCGCCTCCAGGTGCAAATCTCCGTGCAATCAGGATTCAGGAAATTAAGAGCCGCTTGTATGTTTACAGGTATCGGGGTGAGGGACCAGAGCCGCTATCGGCTGTTGGCGCAGACCGACCGTGTTAGACCCCTCTCACCCCACCTCATAGCGTCGATAAGGAACTGTGCAGCACGCAGCCGTCAGGCTGCGTGACTGCCTATCTGAAGACAAGCCAACGCACGTAGGTGGAGCAGCACCCCGACAGGACTATTGTCTTTGTTGGAGGTGCTTTTATGCAAACAAGCTTCATCGGAGTGGATGTCTGGACTTCACTCTATACTGACCCAAAAACAGGAGACACAGTGAAAAGCTCAAGTCGCTATCGTTCGTTGCGCGCAGCCATCGCTGCCACGGTAATAGCTCTTTCATGTGCTGCAAGTTGGGCAGCACGCGACTTCACACCGCAAGCAGGTACCTGGGTCATCACCGAAGAGCTGGACGGCAAGCCCGGTCGCGGCCTGGCCATTGATGTGCAAGGCAATACCTTTTTCATGCAGGTGTTTGGCTACGAGAAGAACGGCGATGCGACGTTCTACACCGCAACGGGTCAGATGGAGGGCAACACTGTCACTGCACCGTTGATGCAGTACCAAGGCGGGCGTAGCTTTGGTGACGACGCGCGGAATGCTGTGGAACTTGGATCACCGGGCAACGTGACAGTGAGTTTTGCCAATGGGCTGCAGGGCGCAATTCAGTTTCCTGGAGAACCGGAGCGCGCTATCAAGCGATTTCAGATGCAGAGCCCTGATTTCGCCTCTCGATATTGGGACGAACGATTTTCTAGGCAATTTTTAGTCACTGTGCTGGATGCCAATCTTCAACCCCTGCAATCGGTATCAATGTCATTGATGGGTTCAAAAAGACAGAATATATGGGGCCTCATGATGACTAGACTGGGCGAGAATTCAAGGCAAACGTTTCATTGCGAGCAGCTGGTAGAGCGCGATACATTTCACTGCACCAGCGATGAAGCGCAGCCAGCAGGTTATGAAGGGTTTGGCTTTCAGTCCATTCGCTTCACCATTGCCAATATAGACGTGGCCGGGGTGATTGACGATGGTGTACAGACTCGGCGAATGATGGGCATTACGACCTCCGGTGGAACCGGCACTGCAATTACTGGTTGCACATTTTATGGCGATCTTTATGTTGGAGACGCTCGAAATTGCGGACCGGCATTGACTCCCAGCAGTGGTACATGGGTTGTCAAAGACGAGCTATCGGGCAAGCCTGGTCGCGGAATTGCCTTGGATGTGCAGAACGGCATGGTGATGACCCAGGTATTCAACTACCAGTTGAATGGAGCACCCACTTTCCACATGGGAAGTGCCCAGTATCAGGGGCATGAGGCACAACTGACCCTTCACCAATACCAGGGAGGTCGTGCACTTGGGGGCATGCCAACCAGTGCTCAGCTTCTAGATACCGCCGGCGAGTTGAAGATGCGGTTTACTTTGCCAGAACCATGGCAAGCATCTGCAGATAGAGTGGAAGCCAGTATTCAGTTTCCCCGCGAGACAGAAAAACGAATGGTACGCATGGCCCTTGAGACCGGTGTCACATCCGCACAAGGCCTTCTGGGGCAATGGTGGCTAAGATTCAGTTTCAAAAACAAATTTCCTGTGCATCAACTGGTCATGTTGACCCAGATACGAGGCGACGAGGCCTGGAATGAAGACGGTTCGATCCGTTGCGCGCGCACTAACCCGCAAGTCCCCAGCAGAGCGGAATGCACCTGGCAAAAAGATGGCACTTCATCATGGGGCTACATGTTCCAGGAGCCCGGCAATCGCAGCATGTATGTGCTGCAGGTTCGCGATCGCCATGGAAATCTCACCGGTTTAGGCGACATTCCGCTTGACTGAGTTGTACGACCATTCCTGGCCGTTAGGCGTCATCCTACTCTCGAATTGACCAGACCCTCTAGCGGCCAGTCCTGCAGCTACATGGGCCAGTGATAGGCTGGCAGTCGCCTAGGTCCCCGCTGGCCGATCGCAAAGCGTCTCCGAGTTCAAACTTCAATGCGAAAAATTCAAATCTCACGGAGAACCGACACCTGCCATATACACGATGGCAGGCATTTTTTTGTCCCCGCATTTTCCCTTGGTCCTGAAAAATTAGAACGAGTGTGCTTTTTTTGCTGAAACTAGGCAGTTCTCCCGTCGACAGTGCCGGGCGCACTTCGTATGCTCTGATCCATTACCACCGCTTTTTCGACCCCGTTCAAGCAGCAGACTAGGAGACAAACCATGACTCGTCAGGCAAAAAAATGGATGTTGGTGGCCGCCACGGCCGTGCTCGCCAGCAGCGCATACGCGCAAAAGGCAGGCGATTGGGTGATTGGCGGCGGTGCGCTGCTCTATGCACCGCAGGACAGCACCACGCCACTGCGCTTTGTCAGCCCGGTGGAGCGGGAACTGCCGGGATCGGGGGCGAGTGTGAAAAATGCCACCACGCTGGGCCTGAACGTGCACTACTTCCTGACCGACAACTGGGCCATCGAAGGTGTGCTTGGTGTTCCGCCCAAGATCAAGCTCGATGGCGCAGGCACACTGGCGCCACTGGGTGAGCTTGGCAGCGCCAAGTTGTATGCCCCATCGGTGCTGGGCAAGTATTTCTTCGGCAACCCCGATGACAAGTTCCGCGTATCGGTGGGTGCCGGTGTCACCTACTCCGCATTCCGCAGCATTCGCCTGAGCCAGGGCTTGCAGAACACGCTGGGCGGCGCACTCAAGCTGCCACCGGGCGCATCGTCCACCTCCGCCAGCATCGACAGCAAGTGGGCCCCTGTTTTCAACGTGGGTGCCAACTACGCCATCGACAAGAACTGGGGCGTGACCTTCTCGGTGTCCTACATCCCGATGAAGACCAACGCTACGCTGACCACGCAGGCGGGCGGCAAGACAGTGGCGGTGTCCAAGACACGTGTGACGCTGGACCCGATCGTCCCCTTCCTGTATGTGACCTACAAGTTCTGACGCTCCGCTCAAGCGCCCTTACGTTTTGCGATGGCTCCAAGCCATCCTTGTGCGCCCCGCTGCAAAGCCGGGCGCTTTTTTCATGGCGCGCGCCATCGTCCGCCATGGGCCAGCAAGCCCATCTTCGTGTCGGCATGATGACTTTGTACCCGCACCAGCTGGGCAGTTTCCTCAATGTGCAGCCGGGCAGCCCTCGTTCACAATGGCTCGGCCCTTGTTCTTTTTCACCTGAGGAGTCTTACCCATGGCAGCGAAGAAAATCCTGATGATCTGCGGCGACTACTGCGAAGACTATGAAACCATGGTGCCCTTCCAGACGCTGCTGGCGGTGGGCCACACCGTGCATGCCGTCTGCCCCGACAAGAAAGCCGGCGACCAGATCAAGACCGCCATTCACGACTTTGAAGGCGCGCAGACCTACAGCGAAAAGCCAGGCCACAATTTCACCCTGAACGCAACATTTGCCGACGTCCAGGCCGAAAGCTATGACGCCCTGGTCATTCCCGGCGGACGCGGGCCCGAGTACCTGCGCAACAACGCTGCCGTTCTGGCTGCGGTGCGCCATTTCTTCGATGCCAACAAGCCAGTGGCGGCCGTGTGCCATGGCGCGCAGTTGCTGGCCGGCGCCGGTGTTCTCAAGGGACGCACCTGCTCGGCCTACCCCGCCTGCAAGGCAGAGGTGGAACTGGCCGGAGGCACCTATGCCGACATTGCCGTGGACCAGGCCCATACCGAAGGCAATCTGGTGAGCGCACCGGCCTGGCCCGCCCATCCGCAGTGGCTCGCACAGTTTCTGGCGTTGCTGGGCACGCGCATCCAGCTCTGAGAACCTGTTCAAAGTCTCTCGAATATGTGAGAAGCTTGGAGGGTGAGAAAAAGCTATCCAAGCGACATCAGTCGCGAACAATTCGAGATCATCAGGCCGTTGCTGGAGAGCGCGCGCAAGAAGACGGCACCGCGCAGAGTGGAGCTGTATGAGGTGTTCTGTGCGGTACTGTACCTGCTCAGGAGCGGCTGCCAGTGGCGCATGCTGCCGGAAGAGTTTCCCAAGTGGCGCACGGTGCACTCGTACTTTGCGATCTGGAGTGAGCCTCGTGAAGGAGGCAGCCTGCTGGAGCAGGCACTCAAAAAATCAGGTTGGCGCGGCCCGAGAGAGACAGGGGCGCAACGCATGCAGCGCGCACTTGATCGTGGACGCGCAGAGCGTGAAGAACACGGACACGGCAGCCCTGAAAGGTTATGACGCGGGCAAGAAGGTATCGGGCATCAAGCGCCACCTTGCAGTGGATACGCAGGGTTTGCCACATGCAGTAGCCGTGACCACGGCTAATGTGACGGATCGCAAAGGAGCGCTGCAAGCACTGCAGCGTTGCAAGAGCGGGCTCAAGCAGGTGCAAAGCCTGCTGTGCGACAGCGACTACGTGGGCAGGCCCTTTGAGCAGAGCGCGCAGGAAATCCTGGGCGAGCACATCAAGGTGCAGATAGCCAAAAGGAGCGAGCTACACACCTTCAAGGTCATGCCCAAGCGCAGGATCGTTGAGCGCAGCTTTGCCTGGCTGGACAAGAACAGGCGATTATGGAAGAACTGCGAGCGGCTGCTCAATACCAGCTTGCAGTTTGTCCATCTGGCCTTCTTGGTTCTGCTGCTCAAAAGACTTTGAACAGGTTCTGAGAACGTTTTTTGATGAAACAGGCTGCTGGCGCGCTCTGCAGAAGCGCCAGCAGCTTCTGAAACAATAGCAAATACGGAGCCACCGCCTTCGCCTTTGATCAGGTGCACAAAGGGCCTGTTACCATCGCAGCCCTGCCCAAGAACTTGCTGCCGCGCCATGACTGCTGACACCTACTCCACCGAACTTGCCGCCGGCAACCAACTCGTCGCTCAAGCGCAGCAAATGGCAACCACGGATTTCGCCGCCGCTCGCGCGCTGTGGCAGCAGGCGGGTCAGGCCTTCTACCGCGCGCACCAGGCCGACCGCGGCCAGCCCGAGGCTGCATTCCGCCTGGCCCAGGCCTGGATGGCCGAAGCCCATGCATTGCAGAAGGAAGGCTCGCCCAACGCCCAGGTGATGTGGCAAAACGCTGCCGCCCAGTGCGAACTGGCTTTCGATCAAGAGCCCACCAACGCCCGTGTCGCCATGGCAGCAGCCAGTTGCCACCACTTCGCAGGAGACGATGAATCTGCCGATGCGTGGATGCAGATTGGCAAGCACCTGGCCGAGCCGGGCCCTGCGCAAAGCTGACCCGAGCACCAAGCAGGTATGCAACCTGCGAAGAAAAAAGGAGTGCGTCACAGCACTCCTTTTTTCGTTAAACTGACCCGTCCTGAATTGGGTTGACACCTTTCTGAAGAACAGAAAGGAAAGTCAAATGGAACAGTGGGTTAAGAGAACGCAACGGGACTACACGCTGGCTTTTAAACTCGCGGTAGTCGATCAAGTCGAAAGAGGTGAGCTGACCTACCGGCAGGCCCATGAGCGGTACGGAATCCAGGGCGCCTCAACTGTACTGGTGTGGCTTCGCAAGCACGGACGGCAGGACTGGAAAGCTGCATCATCAAGGGGCAAAGGATTACAGAAGATGCCTGAATCGCCCAAGCTGCTGACTCCAGAGCAGCGCATCAAGGAGCTGGAAGTGCAGCTGAAAGAAGCCCGCGAGAAAGCGGCCTTCTTTGAAGCGGTAGTGAACGTGCTCAAGCGCGACTACGGAGTCCAAGTCACAAAAAAGCCTGCGGGCAAGTCCTCACGCAAAAGCTCGTCAAAGGGTTAAGCGTCACGAGGGCTTGCCGCTACATGGGAATCAGCCGCCAAGCGCACTACAAGCGCCTGGTCTGCCAGCGTGCACGCAGCGAGCGGGACAAGGCGGTGGTGGAGTTGGCCAGTGAAGAGAGGCGCCATCAGCCACGCATTGGCACGCGCAAACTGCTGCACTTGCTCAAGCCGCCGCTTGAACAGGCGGGAATCCAGATCGGGCGCGATGCACTGTTCATTGTCCTGCGCCAAGCACGCATGCTGGTACTGCCACGGCATGCGTACCACAAGACCACCAATAGCCATCATCACTACCGCAGGCACCCCAATCTACTCAAGGAGGGCCCGACCAAAACAGTGGCAAGTGGTTGTGAGCAGCTATGGGTCGCTGACATCACGTATCTACCCACCAAGGAGAAGACTGCCTATCTGAGCCTGGTGACCGATGCCTACTCGCGCAAGATCGTGGGCTGGCACGTGCACGATAGTCTGGAGACCAAGCAGGTCAGCCAAGCGTTGAAGATGGCACTGCGTCAGCGGCGAACAGATCAGCCGCTCGTACACCACTCTGATAGAGGTGTTCAGTACTGCTCGGCTCAATACCAGCGCATCCATGCACGCAACCGCATCACCTGCTCCATGACCGATGGCTACGATTGCTACCAAAACGCTCTGGCTGAGCGGGTCAATGGAATCCTCAAGATGGAATACTTGTTGCAACGACCTGCCGATCTCTCGCAAGCCCGCACCATGGTGGGCGAATCGGTACGGCTGTACAACGAGCGTCGGCCGCACCTGTCCCTAAAATACAAAACGCCCGATGCAGTACATCGGGCGTCTCTCGCCAACCAGCTTGGGCTGGAGATTAGTCGCGAATAGGTGTCAACCTATGACAGGACGAGTCAAACCACGAAGTCCGCTGAATGCGGAGTTGCCCCGCTGCCCTAGCGGCGGCCCCACACCTCCTTCAGCTGCGCAGCGTTGTGCAGCATGGCCTGCGGGCCTGCAACGCCCAGCAGATACCAGATTCGGGGGTCCAGAAACACCACCTGGCCTTTCTTGCCAGCCTCGGTGTTCCTGATCGTGTCGTTGTCAAACAGCTCCTGGCTCGCCACCACGGGCTTGCCTTCACGGTCGGTGGTGCTGCCGGTTCCGGCGTTGCGGTCGATCACGTACAGCCACGAGGGGTTGATGTTGGCGATGTCGTCCATCTTCAACGGCACGCCGCGCGGCTTGGCCGGGTCTGCCGCCAGTGCAGGTTTGACGCCCAGCACGTCATACAGCAGGCCAAAGCGCGAGCCTGGCGTCTGGCCGTTCATGTTCCTGCTCACCGCCAGCACCAGAAGGCCTGCATCCTTTTGCTGCGCGATGGCGCGGGCGCTGTCCACTTCGGCGCGCACACGCTGCATCAGTTGCTGGCCTTCGGCCTGCTTGCCCCACAGGCTGGCGAGCGTATTGACGTTGCGCTGCATGTCGTCGAGCAGGTGCTGGTTGTTCACCGTCAGATCGATCGTTGGAGCGATCTTGCTCAGGATGTCGAACTTGCCTGCGCTGCGCCCGGCAATCACGATCAGATCGGGCTGCAGGCGGCTGAGCGCATCAAAGTCAGGCTCGAACAGGCTGCCCGCCACCGTGTACCGCGCATCGGCATAGCCTTTCATGTAGGCCGGGAAGTTGGCCTTGGCCAGGCCCGTCACGGGCAGCTTCAGCGCCTGCATGGTGTCGAGCGATGCCAGGTCATACACCACCACACGCTGGGGTGCATACGGCACCGTGGCCGCGCCCTTGGCGTGCTGCACGGTGATGGTGGCTGGCTGCTGGGCCAGCGCCGGGCCTGCCGTCGGCAAGATCGCCAGGCCCAGGGCGATGCTCCATAGGGGTCGCAGGTGGCTTGATCCCGCAACTTGCATTGCGTTCGCTGTCATTGTTCTTTCCTCATTGGTTCAAAAGCGATGGCGCCGCAGCGCGCCTGTGCGCCGCCACGGCAAGAAGGTTGAAGGCCGGTCAGAAGCCCGCAGTCACCTTGGCCCAGTAGCGGCGGCCGTCATACACGGCGCCGAAGTCGGTGGTATCGACGCGCTTGTCGAACAGGTTGTAGACACCGGCGCTGAACTTGACGTTCTTTGACAGGGCGTAGTTCACGCCCAGATCCATGAAGGTGAAGGACGGCGTGCCCTTGGCCATGGAGGTGCGACTCAGGTAATCCGATGCGGCGCCGCGGAAGTTGACACGGCTCCATACGCCCAGCTTGCTGCTGGCTTGCCAATCCACCGTGGCATTGAGCATGTGCTTGGGCATCTTGTTCAGAGGCTTGCCCGCAAACGCACCGCTCTTCTGCTCCGAACGGGTGAAGGTGTAGTTGGTGGCCAGGCGCAGGTCGTCGGAGGCCTTCCAGGTGGCGGTGGCTTCGATGCCGCGCATCGTGGCCTCGTCCACGTTCACGCGGTCGCTGATGAACTTGTAGGGTGTGCCATAGATGCTGCAGTTGCCGGTGACGATGGCGCGGCCACCGCCTTCGGTGTCTTCGCAGCTGCGCACCTCGGTGATCTTGTCCTTGAAGTTGGTGTTGAACAAGGTCAGGCTGCTGCTGAAGTTCTGGCGGTTGTCCCAGATCAGGCCCAACTCCTGGCTGGTGCTTTTCTCGGGCTTGAGGTTGGGGTTGCCGCGGATGATGGCCGGATCGCCTCCGCCACCGGTAATCTGCCCCCAGTCGGCCACCGCCGCGCGCAGATTGGGCGCCTTGAAGCCGGTGGAGATGCCGCCCTTGACGCTCAACTGCGGCGTGGCGTGCCACACGCCGTAGATGCGCGGCGTCCAGTCGGTGCCGTAGTTCTGGTCGTGGTTCATGCGCAGGCCGGCTGTCAGCGCAATCTGGTCAGTGGCCCGCCATTCGTTCTCGGCGAAGACCGCCCACTGGTAGCGCTTGAGCGTGTCGATCGGGTTGGCCACCCGCAGTTGGTTGCCGTTGTCCGTCAACTTTTCCTGCTTGTAGAAGACGCCCACGGTCGTCAGGTTGCGCTCGCCCAGCGGCATCACGATCTGGCTGTTGAATTCGGTGTTCTTCACGTTCATCTCGCGCGAAGGGTTGTCCACCTCTTCATGCTGGAGGTAGGTGGTCGAGGTACCGAATCCCCAGCGCCCGGTGTGCGACAGCGCGAAGTGGTTGCGGGTGTAATCGGAGTAGCTGGAGGTGCTGCTGGCCGTCTTGCCCTTGGTGGAGTAGCGATCCTGCAGGGTGCGGCCCAACTCCAGCGCCAGATCGTGGTCCTTGTTCGGGGTCAGCGTGAGCTTGGCTGTGCCGGAGGTGCTGTCCTGCTCGTTGAATCCGTTGACAAAGCGATCTTCGAGGCGCCGCGATTTCTGGCCGTAGATCTGCAGGCCCAGCACGTCGCTCTTGATCGGCCCGGCCAGGTAGAAATTGCTCTGGTACATGTCGCCCGAGCGGGATGATTCCTGCTGCGTCGTCTCCGCGCTCACCGTTCCGGTCCATTGCTTGGCCACCTTGCGGGTGATGATGTTGATCACCCCGCCCATGGCATCGGAGCCGTAGAGCGACGACATGGGCCCGCGCACGACTTCGATGCGCTCAATGGCAGACAGCGGCGGCAGCCAGCCCTGCTCAATACCGGCGCCATCGCTGTTGGGGCGGGTTTCGCGCGAGTTCTGCGGTTTGCCGTCCACCAGGATCAGCGTGTAGTTGGCCCCCATGCCGCGAATGCTGATGTCGCTGGAGGAGCCGCCGCCCGTCAGCACCACACCCGGCACATCCTTGAGCGCATCGGTCACATCCCGGTAGGCTTTTTTCTCCAGCTCCTGGCGCGGAATCACGGTGATCGAGGCAGGCGCGTCTTCCACCGCCTGCTCAAAGCCGGAGGCCGTGACCACCATGGTCGCCAGCGTGCTTTCTGCCGCGCCGCCCGTATCTGCCTGGGCCACGGTGACAGCAGCTTGCTGCTGCTCGGCGGCCTGCGCCAGCGCCGCGCCTTGCAGGCCGGCCGCCGCCATCGCCAGCGCGACGGCCCGCAGTCGGTGCTGGCCGGTTGCCAAAGGCGAAACAGAGGTGGAAGAAAACGGACGTGCCAAAGCAGCGCCCACCGCAGCAAATGCGCAGGAGGACATGGGTAAGCTCAAAACTAGTGGTAAACAACAGTCACGCGGCAGCGCTCCACGGGTTGCGCGAGCCAGTCGCGATCAACCTGGAAGCTGGCAACGGACCAGCGAACATTCGCTTGTTGTGAGGGCTGCGGCCACGGTGCTCGGAGGGAGTCCGTCCTGGCTACACACGCCCGCTAGTGAGGCGTGAAGAATGGCAGCGATTGCACGAGGGCAAGTGCCATATGGCTGGGCAAAGGGAAAACGCGAATTGCCTGAATTGTAATGCGAACAATTCTCATTATAAACATGAATGAAGAAGTGTTGCCGAATGTGAAGAAATTGGACGGTGGCGAGCTGCTGCAGCTTCTTCGGAATCAGGCTTGGGAGCACTAAAAACAGCCGCTGGCGCTTGCCTGTCCTGCGCAGCAGATTCAATCTTGATAGCAGACTCAACCTGCGCCCAGCCGCGCGGCAAGCCACCCCAGCCAAAACAGCACAAAGCCGATCAGCCCGCCCACCAAGGTGCCATTGATGCGGATGTACTGCAGATCGCGGCCGATGTTCCACTCGATCAGATCGCTCAGCTCCTTCGCATCCCAGCGCTTGACGGTATCGGCAATGTGGGTGCCGAAGAACTGCGAAATCTCGGGCGCCAGGTCACGCACCCAGATCTCCATGCGCTCGTTCAACGAAGCGCGCAGGGCATCGTCGGCGGACAGCGATTTGCCCAGCCACAGCCCCATGCCCCGCACATTGCGCGCCACGGCCGAATGCTCATTGGCCAGGTCGCGCTGCAGGCTGGCGCGCAGGCTTTGCCACAGCTCCTGCACATACTGGCCAACGGCGGCGTCGTGCTGCAGGTAGCGGCGCACTTCCTCGCCCTTCTGGTGCCATGCGGGGTCGTTCTCCAGGCGGGCGATCCATTCCTGCATGGTTTCGTCGAACTTGGCGCGCAGCACATGGCCGGGGTTGTCAGCAATGGCATCGAGCAGATGCTCCAGGCTGCTGGCGATCATGGCCGAGCCCTTGTCGCTCAGCCAGCCGGTGGGCAGCATCTTTTCCTTCAACGGGTGCTCGGTCTTGAGCCAATGGGCAATCGTCTGCGCCATCAGCTCCCGCGTCTCGGCTTCGCGCAGCAGCTCCACCAGCTTGTCGAGCGCCTGCTCCAGCAGCACCTGGTGGCGGCCCTCATGGGTCAGCACAGTCAACACCCTGGACAGCGACTTGGACAGATCGAGCTGCCCCAGCAGCGTGCGCAGCGCCAGCTTGATGAAGCGCTCCACCTGCGCATCCTGCACCGTGGCCAGCGCAGCGGCCGCGAGGCGCGCCACCTGGTGGCCCAGCAGCTCGGCATTGGCGGGCGAGCGCAGCCACTGCGCCATCTTGTCGGCAGGCTGGTGCGTGCGCACCAGTTGCACCAGCGAGTCACCGTCAAGAAAGCGTTCGCGCACGAACACGGCCAGGTTCTCGCCGATGCGGTCCTTGTTGCGCGGAATGATGGCGGTGTGGCGCGAAATCCAGGGAATGGGGATGTGCTTGAAAAGCGCCGACACGGCAAACCAGTCGGCCAGCGCGCCCACCATGCCCGCCTCGGTCATCGCGCGCAGGCAGCGCAGCGCCAGCTGCCAGCGCTCAGAGTGAGCAAAGGGCTGGCCCAGGCTCCAGCTGGCCAGCACAAACAACATTGCCACTGCAACCAGCAGCAGCAGCGGGGTACGCTTGGCGCGGCGCAGCAGGTTCTGCTGCTCTTCGGTCAGAAGCATCGGCATGGGCCCACTGTAGCGGCAAGCGTCGGCAGTTGCCAAGTCGGCCAGCCCCCCTCCTTTGCCACACGGCGCGGGGCGCCGGTTTCAATTCCGGCCCATTTCTGGCCATCGGAATTGGCCCAGCTCCCGGTGGAATTGCAAAGTATGGACAATGGCGGCCATCCACTTTCAAGGCCAAGCATGACCGATACCAACAACACCGACCGCCCCGTACTGCCCGACCACCTGTCCATCGACCCCAAGAGCCCGCACTTTGTGCGCGAGGTGTTCAGCCACGACATCGGCATCCGCTTCAACGGCACCGAGCGCAATGATGTCGAGGAATACTGCGTGAGCGAAGGCTGGGTGAAGGTGCCCGCCGGCAAGACGGTGGACCGCAAGGGCCGCCCACTGCTGATCAAGATCAAGGGCCTCGTCGAGGCGTATTACAAAGACTGACGCCAGCCGGCACCGAGCGGCATGACGCTGCAAGCGCCGCCGCGCCAGCCTTCAAAAAAGTGAGCTGCCTGCGCTTGCTCCTCAAGGCATTCAACGGATATTTCCATTGAAGTGCCCTGAAGACCTGCGCAGGCAGCTCTTTTTTTATTGCTGTGCAGCGGCGTGGGAGATGGGCCGCATCAGGCCAGGGCTTCGGCGGGGCCGAAGAACTCGTAGCGCACCTGCTTGTCGGGCACGCCCAGGCTGTGGAGCGAGCGCTTGAGCACGCGCATGAACGGGCGCGGGCCGAGGAAGTACACGTCCGCATCGCGCGAAGCGGGCAGCCATTCGCCCAGGCGCTGCTCGGTCAGATAGCCTTCGGCATCGACCGCGTCCTCCGGCACCGCGCGGTCATAGCAGTAGTAGCGTGTGAGCTGCGGGTGTTCGGCAGCCAACTGGTCGATGCGCTCGCGGAAGGCATGCACCGAGCGATCTCGCGCGCAGTGGATGAACGTGACCGGGCGCTGGGCCGCCAGCGCGGTGGCCAGCATGGGCAGCGTAGGCGTGATGCCGACGCCGCCGCTGATCAACACCAGCGGCTTGCTGCTTTCCTGCAGCGTGAAGTGGCCTGCCGGAGGGAAGAGCTGCAGCGTGTCGCCCACCTGCACCTGGTCGTGCAGAAAGTTGGACACCTTGCCACCCGCCTCACGCTTGACGCTGATGCGCAGGCTCCTGCCGTTGGCCGGGGCCGAGAGCGAATAGTTGCGGCGCTGCTCCACGCCGTCCACCATGGCACGCAAACCGATGTACTGGCCCGGCAGATGGGCGATCACCGCACCGCCATCGGCGGGCACCAGGTAGAACGAGGTGATCTCGGCGCTCTCCTCCACCTTCTTCTCCACCTTGAAGGCGCGCTCGCCGCGCCAGCCGCCTTCTGCCTCGGCCGTACGGTCGTACACGCTGCGCTCGGCAGCGATCAGGATATCGGCGAGCTGCTGGTAGGCAGCACCCCAGGCTGCGATCACCTCGTCGGTGGCAATTTCAGCGCCCAGTACCTCGCGGATGGCGCGCAGCAGGCAGGTGCCGACGATGGGGTAGTGCTCGGCCTGCACCTGCAGCGCCACATGCTTGTTCACGATCTGCGCGGGCAGGTCGCCCAGATTCTCCAGCTTGTCGATGTGCTTGGCATACATCAACACACTATTGGCCAAGGCGCGCGGCTGGGCGCCGCTTTGCTGGTGGGCCTGGTTGAACAGCGGGCGCACCTCGGCGTATTCGTCCAGCATGATCTTGTAGAAATGCGTGGTCAGCGCCTCGCCGCCTGTCTCCAGTAGCGGTACGGTGGATTTGACGATCTCTTTTTGACGGTCAGTCAGCATGCTTACTCCTTGCGTGTATTCATCTTCTGTAGTGCAGATAGCGTGCCAACGCCATTCTTGAGGAATATCAATGTGCTGCACAATGATTGCAGTCATACTGACAACCCAAAAATGCAGTGTTTTTGACATCAAAGGTCGTTTTGACATCATCCAAAATCCTCAACGCGGTGATTCCCCTGGTGGCCGATCTGGCACAGGAGATGCCCGAGCGCGAACGGCTGCGCCGCCTGCTGGCCGCGCTGCGCACCCTGTTGCCCGCAGATGCCGTGGCCCTGCTGCGGCTCGAAGGCGAATGGCTGCGGCCCGTCGCCATGGACGGCCTGGTGCCCGATGCCCTGGGCCGGCGCTTCAAAGTGGCCGAGCACCCGCGCCTGGCGCAATTGCTGGCCGCCGGCCAAGCCATGCGCTTTGCCCCCGACAGCCCCCTGCCCGACCCTTATGACGGGCTGATCGCCCACAGCCTGCACCAGGGCCCGCTGCATGTGCATGACTGCATGGGCTGTGTGCTCCAGACCGGTGGCCTCGCCTGGGGCCTGCTCACACTTGACGCGCTGCAGCCCGGCCGCTTTGAAGGCAGCCAGGCGCTGGAGTTGCTGCAGGCCTTCAGCAACCTGGCCGCAGCCACGGTTGCCACGGCAGAGCGTGTTCAGCAAATATCCCAGGTGGCCCGCAGCGCCAATGCGCCCGCCACACGCGGCCCCGTCCAAGGCGCACACGGCATGCGGCAGATCCTGGGCTCGAGCCCCGCCATCCGCCAGTTGCAAAAGCACATTGCCCTGGTCGCCGCCAGCGACCTGGCCGTGCTCATCACCGGCGAGACCGGCACCGGCAAGGAACTGGTGGCCCAGGCCGTGCACGCGCAATCGGCGCGCGCAGACCGCCCGCTCATCAGCATCAACTGCGCTGCACTGCCCGACAACCTGGTGGAAAGCGAGCTTTTTGGCCACGTGCGCGGCGCATTCACGGGCGCGCTGGCCGAGCGGCGCGGCAAATTCGAGCAGGCGCACCAGGGCACCCTGTTTCTCGATGAAGTGGGTGAGCTGTCGCTGCCCGTGCAGGCCAAACTGCTGCGTGTGCTGCAAAGCGGCCAGTTGCAGCGCCTGGGATCGGACCGCGAACACCAGGTGGACGTGCGCGTGATCGCCGCCACCAACCGCGACCTCGCAGATGAGGTGCGCGCCGGTCGCATGCGCGCCGATTTCTACCACCGCCTGTGTGTCTACCCCCTGGTGGTGCCGCCGCTGCGCGAGCGCGACAGCGACACGCTGGTACTGGCCGGCAGCTTTCTTGAAGAAAACCGCTCACGCCTGCAACTGGGCGGGTTGCGGCTGGATTCTGCCGCGCAGGCCGCGCTCCTGCGCTACCCCTGGCCCGGCAATGTGCGCGAGCTGGAGCACTGCATCAGCCGCGCCGTGCTCAAGGCCCTGAGCCGCACCCTGCCCCAGGGCAAGGACCGGGCGCGGCCGCGCATGCTGAGCATTGGCGAAGAAGACCTCTGGGATGCCGCCGCAGCAGCGCCCATGCCGCCCGGGCTGGCGGGCGCGGCGTTGCCTGCATCTGCTGTCGCACCGATCATCGAATCTGCCAGCACGCCTTTGGCAAGCCAGGGTCTGCGGGACAGCCTGCAGGCCTATGAACGCCAGCTGGTCAGCGCGAGCCTTGCGCGCCACAACGGAAGCTGGGCCGCAGCGGCGCGCGAGCTTCAACTGGACCGAGCGAACCTGCAGCGGCTGGCCAAGCGCCTGGGAATTGAGCGACACTAAGAACGTGCCGCCCTCCCCCTCCATTCCAAGCGCCCAGGATGTGGGCCATCTGCCACAGAACACCCTATGAAAACTGGTCGCTTTCCACCCCCTGGGCACCAGGCGGACCCTATTCCCTTTCGCCGCCTGAACTACGACTTTGCATTTGAATGGGTGGAAGCGCCCGGCAGCCTGGAAGCGCTTCTCGCGCATCTGGATGGCCTTCGCGCGGCCGATCCATTACACCGCTACCTGTGCACCCTGGACGACATCGCCCAGTGCAGCTATACCAGCGGCCATGCCCGCAGCGACGAGCGGCTGGAGGTAGATGCGCCCGAAAACATGGACTGGGATGCCCCCGCCGAGCTCACCGCCTGGGAACTGGCCTGCCTGCAGCACCGCGTGCAGCAACTGGCCAGCCCGGAGTTGGCGCAGACCTGGAGCGACGTATGCGGCAGCCTCAATGCAGCCCCCGAGGACATCGATTCGCTGGTATCCGTCAACGCCGACCCCGATGCCTTGCTGGACGAGGTGGTCTACATCCAGCGCCTGCCGGTGCCGTCAGATGACCTGATGATCGCCGGCCAGCCCAATGGCTATTTCAGCTGCGACTGGGACACCTTCCAGAACCATGCCGTCATCCGCCATCTGGCTGCGCAATGGAGCTACCGATTTTTCGGTATGGGCGC
Source organism: Comamonas odontotermitis (assembly GCF_020080045.1). Classification (NCBI taxonomy): domain Bacteria; kingdom Pseudomonadati; phylum Pseudomonadota; class Betaproteobacteria; order Burkholderiales; family Comamonadaceae; genus Comamonas; species Comamonas odontotermitis. The sequence continues at coordinate 541,577 of NZ_CP083451.1, read as the reverse complement.
CGCCTGGATGGGTTTTGTGCGCCAAGCCCCGCTCGGCAGCGACGAAGCACGTCACCTGGTGGACGAGTTGCGCACCTTGTACGGCAGCGACCAGGACAATGAGGTGCTGCAGCACCCCGCGTGGCAGACCCTGGAGCAATTGCTGCAGACGCAACGTACCCTGCTGCTGGGCTATACCGAAAATATGGGCGACTATTGACGGAGGCCACCAGCGGCGCCCTGCCCGTCCAATGAAAAAGGCCTGAACACGGGTTTCCGCGTCCAGGCCTCGCATCTACCGATGCGGCATCGGATGACGGGCGTTTTACTGGCCCTTGATGCCCAGCAGTTCCACCTCGAAGTTCAAGGTTGCATTGGGAGGAATCACGCCGCCCGCACCGCGCGCGCCGTAGGCAATGCCGGGTGGGCAGGTCAGCTTGGCCTTGCCGCCCACCTTCATCATCTGCACGCCTTCGGTCCAGCAAGGAATCACGCCTTGCAACGGAAATTCGATCGGCTCACCGCGCTTGTAGGAGCTGTCGAACTCCTTGCCACTGTCAGGGAAGGTGCCCTTGTAGTGCACCTTGACGGTGTCGCTGGCTTTGGGGCTGGCGCCCGTGCCTTCCTTCACGCTCTCGTACACCAAGCCGCTCTTGGTGGTGACTGGCTTGGTCTGGGCGTGGGCGAAGCCGGCAGACAGGGCGATGGCAGCGCACAGGGCGCTGGCGGTCAATGCTTTCATGCTGAAAAATCCGTTTCCTAAAACCAGAAAAAATGCATTTTGCGCGCTTCGGGTGCGCGCCAGCAGCTATCAAAACAGAAGTTAACCTTTGATACCCAAATCGTCCAGCCCTTTACGCAAATGGCCGACGGTTCTGTCGACGTTGTGCCACTTGTCCAGGCCGAAGAGGCCGATGCGGAAGGTCTTGAAATCCGGCCCTTCGTCGCACATGAGCGGCACGCCAGCTGCCGTTTGCAGGCCGACGCTGGCGAATTTCTTGCTGTTCTGGATGTCTGGATCGGTGGTGTAGCTCACCACCACGCCCGGCGCCTTGAAGCCTTGCGCCGCCACACTGGAAAAGCCCCGCGATTCGAGCAGTTCGCGCACCTTCTGGCCCAGCAGCATCTGCTCCTGCCGCAGCTTGTCAAAGCCGTAGCCTTCGGCCTCCTTCATCACATCGCGCAGATGCACCAGGGCATCGGTTGGCATGGTGGCGTGGTAGGCGTGCTGGCCTTTCTCGTAGCCTTCGGCAATCTGCATCCACTTCTTCAGGTCGCAGGAGAAGCTGCTGCTCTTGGTGTCATCGATTGCCTTTCGCGCCCGCTCGGAGAGCATGACCATGGCGCAGCAGGGCGTGCCGCTCCAGCCTTTTTGCGGCGCGGTGATGAGCACATCCACGCCGGTTTTCTGCATATCAACCCACATGGCGCCGCTGGCCACGCAGTCGAGCACCATGAGCGCGCCCACTTCGTGCGCAGCCGCACTGATCGTCTGCAGGTAGTCATCAGGCAGGATGATGCCGCTGGCCGTTTCCACATGCGGCGCAAACACGACCTGGGGCTTTTCCTTGCGGATGGTGGCGGCCACTTCGTCTGCGGGGCACGGCGCCCACGCATCCTGCGCGCCATTGCCCAAGGGGCGTGCCTTGCAGATGACGGCGCCGCCACCGAGGCCGCCCTCTTCGAAAATCTGCGTCCAGCGGTAGCTGAACCAGCCATTGCGCACGATGAGCACCTTGGCCTTGTTGGCAAACTGGCGGGCGACGGCTTCCATGCCGAAGGTGCCGCTGCCGGGCACGATGACGGCCGTGTGCGCGTGGTAGGTGGTCTTGAGGATGTGGAGAATGTCGCCCATCACGCCAATGAATTTCTTGGACATGTGGTTGAGCGCGCGGTCGGTGTAGACGACCGAAAACTCCAGCAGGCCATCGGGATCGACGTCAGGCAGCAATCCAGGCATGGTGTCTCCTTGGGAAGGTTTGCAGGTAAGAGGGTACCGGGGCGTCAGCTTATCACGCAGCCCCGGCAGCATGCAGTCCGCATTCATTTGACCAAAATGCTGCGCTGGCGCTTATCCAGCAATCAGAGAGCATTCAAAAATAATAGCAAATCATCAACCTGCTGTCGCATAGTTGCGGTTGCCGAAAATCCCGCTGCCCACGCGCACCATGGTCGATCCGGCCTGCACGGCGGCTTGCAGGTCGGCCGTCATGCCCAGCGACAAGGTGTCCCACTGCGCCAGCTGCGGCAGGCCCAGCCTCGCAATATCGTCAAAAACGGCCTTGGCGCGCTGATGCAAGGCGAGCTGCGCCTCGAAATCGGGCGCGGCGTCAGGGATGCTCATCACACCACGCAGGGCAAGGCGAGGCAGTTGCGCCACCTCGCGCACCAGCGCTTCCACGTCGGCGGGCGCCACGCCAGATTTGGTGGTGCCGCCATCCACGTTGACCTGGATGCAGACCTGCAGAGGCGCCCGGTGTTCGGGCCGCTGCTCCGACAGGCGCTGCGCGATCTTGAGGCGGTCGATGGTGTGCACCCAGTCAAAGTGCTCGGCCACCAGTCGGGTCTTGTTGCTTTGCACCGGGCCGATGCAGTGCCAGACGAGGCCCTTGTCCCGGTAGGCGGGCTGCTCGGCAAAGTAGCCAACCTTCTCCACGCCTTCCTGAATGTAGTTTTCTCCAAACGCTTGCTGCCCTGCGGCAATGGCGTCTGCAATCGCGTCCACACCGAAGGTTTTCGAGACAGCCAGCAGCGCTACGCTGCCCACGGGGCGCCCCGCAGCGCGGCAAGCCTCGTCGATTTGCTGGTGTATGTGCTGAATTTTTTCGACAATCGTGCTCATAATGCTTGGCAGAGTAACAAATCAAAGAGGGAACTGCAGTGGATATCACGCAATTGCTGGCATTCAGCGTCAAAAACAAGGCTTCTGACTTGCACTTGTCGGCCGGCCTGCCGCCAATGATCCGGGTTCATGGCGATGTACGCCGCATCAACGTCGATCCGCTGGACCACAAGCAGGTGCACGCGATGGTCTACGACATCATGAGCGATGCCCAGCGAAAGCAGTATGAAGAGTTCCTGGAAGTCGACTTTTCGTTCGAGATCGACGGTCTGGCGCGCTTTCGCGTCAACGCTTTCAACCAGAACCGCGGCGCAGGCGCGGTGTTTCGTACCATTCCGAGCAAGATTCTCACGCTGGAACAGCTGAACGCACCGAAGATCTTTGCCGAGTTGTCGCTCAAGCCGCGCGGTCTGGTGCTGGTGACGGGCCCGACTGGTTCGGGCAAATCCACCACCCTGGCAGCCATGGTGAACTACCTGAACGAAAACGAATACGGCCACATCCTCACGGTGGAGGACCCCATCGAATTCGTGCACGAGTCCAAGAAATGCCTCATCAACCAGCGCGAAGTGGGACCGCAGACCCTGTCTTTCAGTGCCGCGCTGCGTTCCGCGCTGCGTGAAGACCCGGACGCGATCCTGGTGGGCGAAATGCGCGACCTGGAAACCATTCGCCTGGCCATGACGGCGGCAGAAACCGGTCACTTGGTTTTCGGCACCTTGCACACCTCGTCGGCCGCCAAGACCATCGACCGTATCATCGACGTGTTCCCTGCCGAAGAAAAGGAAATGGTGCGTGCGATGCTGTCCGAATCACTGCAGGCCGTGATCTCGCAGACGCTGTGCAAAACCAAGGACGGCCAGGGCCGCGTGGCTGCGCACGAAATCATGCTGGGCACCCCCGCCATCCGCAACCTGATCCGCGAAGCCAAGGTGGCGCAGATGTATTCCACCATCCAGACCAGCAATGCCGTGGGTATGCAGACCCTGGACCAGAACCTGACCGACCTGGTGCGCCGCAACGTGATCAGCCCGGCAGAGGCACGCGGCAAGGCCAAGACACCGGAAAACTTCCCGGGTTGAAGCCCTGCGTCAGGTGATTGCCTGTGCAGCGGGCCCAGGCCTCCTGTCACAGCCGTTCACAATTGGCTGACAAACGGTTGCACGAAGGGCGCCAGCGGTGATTGCACACGCCGCTGGCGCCCTTTATCCTTCCGAATAAGGAGATGCAGCGCCATGAATAGCCAGCCCTTGCTCGCACCCGTAGACGCCATGGAAGAAGCCGAGACTGGCTTTTTCCTGCACGGCTTTCAGCAGGCCGGCGCTGCCAATGTCCCGTTCGTCCACTGGAACCAGAGACGCAAAGCCGTCCATGCGCAATTGCTGACGCCGGCAGACCCCGCTGCCGCACTGCGGCTGGTCTGGTCACAGGACACCTCCCTTCGCTACCTGCAATCGCCCTTTATTGACCAGCTGGTGCAATACCTGGAGTTTTACCATGTGCCTGCGCAGCAAACCCTCATCACCCAGGGCGAGCTGGGCGACTACATGCTGATCCAGATGAGTGGCCAGATTTCGGTGGACCGCCGCATGCCCGATGGCAGCCAGGCGCACCTGGCAGACACCCAGGCCGGTGAGGTATTGGGAGAAATGTCGCTGTTTGACAGCAGTCCGCGCTTTTCTTCGTGCACCAGCAGCACCGACTGCGCCCTTGCCGTGCTGAAGGCCGATACACTGGATGCCATGATGGAGCTGGACGCATCCACCGCCGCCTACCTGCTGGCGCTGTTTGCACGCAAGCTATCCACCCGACTGCGCCAGACGACCGCCCGGATCGAGCCCTGACACCTTCCCTGTCCTGCTGACCGTGTCCGTCGCTGTTGCGCAAGTAACAACAGCGGTACAAAGCGACACACAGAGAGGATCACCATGGAACGGGACCAGGCCAGTAAATTCATCAACGATTTGCTCAAGCTGATGGTGCAGCGCAATGGCAGTGACTTGTTTATCACTGCCGATTTTCCGCCCGCCATCAAGATCGACGGCAAGGTCACCAAGGTATCCAGCCAGCCGCTCTCGCCCAACCATACGCTGACGCTCGCGCGCTCGATCATGAGCGACCGCCAGGTTGCCGAGTTCGAAAAGACCAAGGAATGCAATTTCGCGATCTCGCCCGCAGGCATCGGGCGATTCCGAGTCAACGCCTTCGTGCAGCAGGGCAGTGTAGGCCTGGTGCTGCGTACCATTCCGCTGACCCTGCCAACCATCGATGGCCTGGGTGTGCCCCAGGTGCTCAAGGACGTGGCCATGGCCAAGCGCGGGCTGTGCATCATGGTGGGCGCCACGGGTTCAGGCAAATCCACCACCCTGGCCGCCATGGTGGACTGGCGCAACGAAAACTCCTTCGGCCACATCATCACGGTCGAAGACCCGGTGGAATTCGTCCACCCCCACAAGAATTGCGTCGTGACCCAGCGCGAAGTGGGGCTGGACACCGAAAGCTGGGAAGCCGCACTGAAGAACACGCTGCGTCAGGCGCCCGATGTGATCCTGATGGGTGAAATCCGTGACCGCGAGACCATGGAGCACGCCGTGGCCTTTGCCGAAACCGGCCACCTGTGCCTGGCGACTCTGCACGCCAACAGCGCCAACCAGGCGCTGGACCGCATCATCAACTTCTTCCCTGAAGAGCGCCGCGCGCAGCTGCTGATGGACCTTTCGCTGAATCTGCGCGGCATGGTGTCGCAGCGCCTGCTGCCCAAGCAGGACAGCAAGGGCCGCGTGGCCGCCGTGGAAGTGATGCTGAATACGCCGCTGATTGCGGATCTGATCTTCAAGGGCGAGGTGGGCGAGATCAAGGAGATCATGAAAAAGAGCCGCAACTTGGGCATGCAGACCTTTGACCAGTCGCTGTTCGACCTGTATGAAGCCAACATGATCACCTACGAAGACGCGCTGCGCAATGCCGACTCGGTCAATGACCTGCGCCTGCAGATCAAGCTGGGCAGCCAGCGCGCCAAGCGCACCGACCTGGCCGAAGGCACCGAGCATCTCACAATCGTCTAGACTGTGTGCGGAGAGCAGCCGCAGCGGGCTGCACAGCATTCACGGCGCGCCATTGCCATGCACCATGCAATGCGCGCCTTTTCTTTTTCAGGAGATTCCATGCCCAGCAGTATCCAAGCGCGTTCCTACGACTCGACCCCCGCGTTGAAAGTGGCCTTCATCGGCCTGGGCGTCATGGGCTACCCGATGGCTGGCCATCTCGCCCAGGCAGGCCACCAGGTCACCGTGTACAACCGCACCGCCAAGAAAGCCCAGGATTGGGTGGCCGAATTTTCCGCCAGCAAGGCACCGGCTCACGCACCCACGCCGCGCGAGGCAGCTGCCGGTGCCGATATCGTGTTCTGCTGCGTGGGCAATGACGATGACCTGCGCTCGGTTACCACCGGCGCAGATGGCGCCTTTGCCGGCATGCAGCGCGGATCGGTCTTTGTAGACCACACCACGGCATCGGCAGATGTGGCCCGCGAACTCTACGCCCAGGCCCAGGCGCTGGGCCTGCAGTTCATCGATGCTCCCGTCTCCGGCGGGCAGGCGGGCGCCGTCAATGGCCAGCTCACGGTGATGTGCGGCGGCGATGAAACGGTGTTCAACACCATCAAGCCGGTGGCCATGGCCTTTTCGCGCGCATGCACCTACCTGGGCGAAAGCGGCTCAGGCCAGTTGGCCAAGATGGTCAACCAGATCTGCATTGCCGGCCTGGTGCAAGGCCTGTCGGAAGCCATCGCCTTTGGCATGAATGCGGGCCTGAACATGCCCCAGGTGCTGGATGTGGTGAGCAAGGGCGCGGCGCAAAGCTGGCAGATGGAAAACCGCGGCAAGACCATGGTGGAGGGCAAATTCGACTTCGGCTTTGCTGTGGACTGGATGCGCAAGGACCTGGGCCTGGTGCTGGACGAGGCCAAGCGCAATGGCTCGCGCCTGCCGGTAACAGCGCTGGTCGACCAGTTCTACGCCGATGTGCAGCAGATGGGCGGCAACCGCTGGGATACCTCCAGTCTGATCGCGCGCCTCCATAAAAAATGATAGCTACTGGCGCGCACCCAGCATGCGCCAGATGCAAAAAAGGCCGCATATGCGGCCTTTTTGTTGTACAGCTCCATCTGCCATCCCATCAGGGCTTGGTGGTAAAGCCGTCATTGAGCGGCTGCACTGGCGTGGTGGTCACCGGCGAGGTCGTGACACCGGTGCTGACCGGTGTGGTGCTGCTGGCGGCTGCCGGAGCTTGTGCAGCGGCAGGCACCACGGTGGCGGGCTGCGTGCTGACAGGTGCTGCACTGCCGTCGTTCACCACCGGCGCGGCATTGCCGGTGCTGCGGTTCACGCTCAGCGACTTGAGCTCGTCTTCGCTGATCACCTCGAACACGCGCACCACCTTCTGCACATTGCTCACCCCGCGCGCAGTCTCGGCCGCACGCTTGGATTCGCGCTCGCTCACGCGGCCCATCAGGTACACCACGTTGCGTTCGGTCACGACCTTGATCGAGTTCGACGACAGATCCTTGGCATCCACGATGCTTGCCTTGACCTTGCCCGTGATCAAGGTGTCCGTCGAACGTTGCGACAGGCTGGAGTTGAACATCACGCCCAGCTCATTGACGACGGACTTCACATTCTGGCTGGCCTTGGCGGCCTCTTCGGCCTTTTGCTTGTAAGCCTCGTTGGGTACCTCGCCCGTCAGCAAAACCTGGCGGTTGTAGCTGGTCACGTTGATGTGGCCGTCGTTGCCCGCCTTTTCGCGGATTGCACTGGCCACACGCAGCTCAATGCTCTCGTCCTCCACCTGAATACCCGTGCTGCGGCGGTCGATCGCCACTACCGTACCGCCAACGGCAGCGCCACCCAGCACCAGCGGCACACAGCCCGACACGGACACCGCCATGGCGCCAACTGCCACCAGGCCCAAGGTCACTCGCTTCCAAGACACAGGCATCATTCCTCTTCTCCTAACAACTGGGTATCGATTCCGTCCATCATGCAGTGCAGCACCAGTTGGTGCACTTCACGCACGCGCGTAGGGCGGTCGTGGGGTACACAGACCAGCACATCGGTTTCGCTGAGCACACCGGCCAGATTGCCGCCGCTGCGCCCGGTCAGCACAATGGCCGACATATCGCGCTCATGCGCGGCCTGTACCGCCGCCAGCAGGGAGCGATCATTGCCGTCGACGCTGATCACCAGGAGCAGATCCCCACTCTGGCCCAAGGTCCGCACCTGGCGCGCAGCCACCTGGGCGAGCTTGTCGCCAGTCAGGTTGCCACCCAACTGCGCTTGCGCCAGCGGGCCGCCATCGATCACCAGGGCTGCCAGCTCGGGACGTTCGCGGTCCAGGCCAGACACGCACATGGCAGCAAACTGCGCCGCCTGTGCCCACGACAGGCCGTTGCCGCAGCACATCACCTTGTTGCCGCTGGTCACGCAGGCCAGAAGGGCATAAACCGCATTGGCGACGCTTTCGCTGATCTCCTGTGACACCTGGTAGTGGAGATCGGCGCTATCGATGAAGTGCTGTTGGATGTGTTGCTCAAGCATGGAGGCCCGATGATACCCTTGGCAGATTTCCCCCTGGTGAAGAACCCGCCCAAAGTCGCTCACGCACCGCAAAGCAGTTTGGAGACAGCCTTTTCTGGCGACGGCGGTCGCCCGGCACCGGGCACTGCGCAGACTCTATGGCATTTTGAACCCTTGGCGCATATGCATCAAGCGCCAATAGCTCTTATTTTTGTAGCAAATTATCTCAAATGCCTTCGCCTGCATCAAAGGCCGCCTGCAGCCAGGTGATGGCGGGCTCCACCAGCACCGCGTCGAAGCGGCACGCGGGCAGGCGCGGTTGCGCGGCCAGATAGTGGCGTGCGGCCAGAACGATGCGCCGCCGCTTGGCGGCACCAATGCTGCCGGCTGCGCCGCCAAAATCCGCCCGCCCGCGCTGGCGCACTTCCACAAACACCACCGTGCCATCGCGCTCCTGCATCACCAGATCAATCTCGCCACCGCCGCGACCGGGAGTGCGGAAATTGCGCGCCAGCAACTTGAGCCCCTGTTGTTGGAGATAATGGAGCGCTGCATCCTCGGCCGCCTGGCCGCGTACAGTCGTCGTGGCTGCTGCAGCAAACGCTGCCCCATCGGCCCCTGAAGGATGCGCGGCAGTGCGTCCCGGCACGCGCCATTTTTCAAGGATTTTCCACGGTGTCCGCATCATTCTCCCTTGCCCTGCCAGCCGCCAAAGAAGCTGCAGGCCAGCAGCAATATCCGGCCTCCACGCTCTATACCGTGGCCACGCCCATCGGCAACCTCGCCGACATCACCCTGCGCGCGCTGCACGTACTGGAGATGGCCGATGCCGTCGCCTGCGAGGACACTCGCCACACGCACAGCATGCTCCGCGCCTACGGCATTGGCAAGTCGGGCGCGCAGTTGATTGCAGTTCACCAACACAATGAGGCCGAGGCCGCCGAACAAGTCATCGCCCGCCTGCAGCAAGGCCAGCGCATCGCCTATGTGAGCGATGCCGGAACGCCCGGCGTGAGCGACCCGGGCGCCCGCCTGGCAGCGGCCGTGGCGCGTGCAGGCCTGCGCGTCAGCCCCCTGCCCGGTGCCAGCAGTGTCACCGCCCTGGTCAGCGCCGCAGGTGCGGTGGCCGCTGATCACGCCAGCAGCGGCTTTGCCTTCATTGGCTTTCTGCCCACCAAGGCCCAGGAGCGCCAGCAGGCCGTGGCCCGACTGGCCGAGGATGCGCGCACCCTCATCGTGCTGGAGGCACCGCACCGCATTGCCGACCTGGCCCAGGCCCTGGCAGTGCTGGGCGAGCGCCCCGTGACCCTGGGGCGTGAGCTGACCAAGCAGTTTGAAGAAATTGCCACCCTGCCTGCGGCTGGGCTGAGCGACTGGCTGGCGCAGGATGCCAACCGCAGCAAAGGCGAATTTGCCGTGCTGCTGCACCCGCAGGCCGTGGCGCAGGATGGTGGCGACGCTCTGCGCGTGCTGGCCCTGCTGCTGGCCGAGTTGCCGACCAAGACCGCCGTCAAGCTGGCCGCCGACATCACCGGCGCGCCGCGCAACAGCCTGTATGACGCTGCGCTGCAGATGAAACGCAATGCGCAATCCGACAGCGATGACGAAGACTGCGAGGACTGATATTGAAGAAAATAGGCTGCCAGCGCTTACCCAGTAGTCGCTGATTGCTATTTAATTAATAGCATCAGGTGGCCTGACCGTGCACCAGACCTGCGGCCACACCACCAAACAGATCACCCTCGACCTGTGGTGTGTCTGGAAACGCCAGTGCCAATGCGGCGCGCAAAGGTTGCAGCGCCGATGAGCCACCGGTCAGATAAATCGCATCAATCTGCGACTGCTGCAACCCAGCCAGCTGCACGCAGTGCGAGGCGCAATCGGCCACCTGCACCAGCAAGGCCTGCAGGCAGTGCTGCAGATCGGCGGGCGCCACCTCGGGACTGAGTGCGGCTTCCAGCCACTCCACATCCAGGCGCTGGGCGCTTTGCTGGTTGGAGACGGCAATCTTGGCCTCTTCCACCGCGTTGGCCAGCCGGTGGCCCCAATGCTCGTGCAGCACACGCATCAACCGATCATGCAAAACCGTATCGCGGTAGTTGCTGCGCAATGCCTGCGCATCGCGCAGCCGCTGTGCGGTGTACAGCCACTGGATCAGATGCCAGGTGGACAGATCGTGGAACACGCCGCTGGGCACTTCACGGCCGCTGGGGCCCATATGGTCCAGCCCCAGCAAGGGCATGGCCGCGTGCAGGCTCAGGCGCCGGTCAAAATCAGTGCCGCCGATGTGCACGCCGGTCGTGGCCAGAATATCGCCCGCGCGGTCGGCATGGTGCATGCGGTCCGGCCCCAGCCGCACCACGGTGAAGTCCGAGGTACCGCCACCAATGTCCACCACCAGCACCACCGATTCGCGCGTGATGCGCTGCTCATAATCCAGTGCAGCGGCAATCGGCTCCAGCTGAAAGCGCACATCAGCAAAGCCCGCAGCGCGTGCAGCCTGCTCCAGTGCGGACTGCGCCTGCGCATCACGCGCGGCATCGTCGTCGACAAAATGCACCGGACGCCCCATCACCACCGTTGCGGGCAGCATGCCCAACTGGCGCTTTGCCGTTGCTGCCAGTTGCTGCACAAACATGGCCACGATGTCCTGGTAGGCCACCAGCTTGCCATGCACCGCCGTTTTCTCCTGCATCAGCGCGCTACCCAACAGGCTTTTGAGCGAACGCATCAGGCGGCCTTCCGTACCTTCCAGATAGCGCGCCACTGCATCGCGGCCAAAGTGGGTACTGTTTTCCTCGGTGTTGAAGAACACGGCCGTTGGCATGGCGAGCGACGCACCTTCTGCCTGCAGCAGCTGCGAGGGCCCTGCCGCCGCATTTCCCTTGAATGCCATGGCCGAGTTGGAGGTACCGAAATCAATGCCCAGCAAGGCAGACGAGGAAGCGAAAGACATAGAAAAAACGACCCGGCTACACGATGCCCGGCGCGCAAGAACAAAAGAAAGTGCCACGCAGAAAGGCATGGCCTCGAAAAAGAATGCAGACCCGCCCCTGGCAGGCCCTAACAGGATGTCTGCTGAAGGCCCTGCCACGCGCTGCATCGTCGGACTGCGCATGGCAAAACAGAAAAGCCTCAGCAACTTTGCAGATGCTGAGGCTTATGATTCCTGGTGGCCTGGCGCGGAATCGAACCACGGACACGCGGATTTTCAATCCGCTGCTCTACCAACTGAGCTACCGGGCCAACGAAGTGAATTATAGCGTGAAAAAACGGCCCTTTTTGGAAAAACCAAAATTAATGCTTTTTATTGCGCGTGAGGTCCACGCCCAGCTGCCGCAGCTTGCGGTACAGGTGGGTGCGCTCCAAGCCGGTCTTCTCGGCCACGCGGGTCATCGAGCCGCCTTCGCGTGCCAGATGGAATTCGAAGTAAGCCTTCTCGAAGCCGTCGCGCGCTTCGCGCAGTGGACGATCCAGATCAAAGCCCTGGTGCGCATTGGGCATGGCATCCACCACCGCAGCCACTGTGGCGATAGCCGCCACCGGCGCTACGTAGGAGCCAGCGGCATAACTGGCCACCACCGGCTTGCCTGCCACAGCGACCGGTGCTGCAGTGGGCGCTGGCACGTTGCGCTGCAAGCCCTGCTCCACGGCCTTGAGCAGTTTTTGCATGGTGATGGGTTTTTCCAGAAACGAAAACGCGCCAATGCGCGTTGCTTCCACGGCGGTGTCGATGGTCGCGTGCCCGCTCATCATGATGACGGGCATGGTCAGCAGCCCGGTCATCGACCATTCCTTGAGCAGCGAGACGCCGTCGGTGTCGGGCATCCAGATATCCAGCAGCACCAAGTCATACTGATTTTCACCACGGCATCCGCGCGCCTGGGTGGCGTTCTCCGCCACATCCACGCTGTGCCCTTCGTCGTTCAGGATCTCCGACAGGAGATCTCGAATTCCCAATTCGTCATCGACAACCAGAATATTTGCCATATCTTCTTGAAAATCCAGTGCTGCCAGTGCTGCCAGTGCAAAGAGTGCTCAAATTGCCATTGCTTCTTCAATAGCGAATGATAGCGACACTTGGGCACCCAGGATTTTTCCTCCCTCAGTCTTGTTTGAGATTTCTATACGAGCACCATGCTCATCTGCAATTTTCTTGACTACGGCCAACCCCAAGCCAGTCCCTCTCGGCTTGGTCGTGACATAAGGCTCAAATGCCTTTTGTAATATATGTTCGGGAAAGCCGCAACCGAAGTCAGCAATTGTCAAACGAACGCGCTTGTTATTGCTCGCATAGCGGGTAGAAATCCGCACCGCGGGCGCAGGCTCGCTCTTTCCGGCCCACGCTTGCTCGGTCGCATCCTGTGCATTTTGCAGCAGGTTATGAATTACCTGTCGCAACTGCTGCGCATCCCCGAGGATACGTGGCGCGGCTCCATCAAGGTCGGCCTCAATAGGTATAACGGCATTTTCCTCGCCATACAAGTGCAGCACATCGTGGATCAAGGCATTGAGATCCAGCCCTTGCAGCATGGCCGCAGGCAGGCGGGCATAGTCGCGAAATTCATTGACCAGGCGCTTCATGGCATCGACCTGGTCCACGATCGTGGTCACGGATTTCTTCAAGACTGCCTGGTCGGCACCTTCGAGCTTGTTGCCCAGTTTCATCTCAAGCCGCTCGGCAGATAGCTGGATCGGAGTGAGCGGGTTCTTGATCTCGTGCGCCAGACGGCGCGCCACTTCACCCCAGGCCTGCGCGCGTTGGGCGGAGACGATCTCGGAGATATCGTCGAACACCAGCAGGCGGCGGTTGTCCGGCAAGGTGGCACCCCGGGCAATCAGGTTGATGCTGTTCTGGTTGGGCAGGTGGCTGTCGCCGTGCAGTTCGAACGATTGCTGCCAATGGTCCAGGTAGTGTTCACTGGTCGCATCATGCAGGCGCTGAAACTGCTGGGCCACTTCATCCGCAAAAGCCTCAAGCCCCGGCATGTCGCGCAGCGGCTTGCCTTCGTAGGCGGCCAGGGGTGCGCGCAGGATGCGGGTCGCACCCGGATTGGTGGAGCGAATGACGCCATCGGTATCGAGCACGATCACCCCGGCCGTCAGGTTGTCCAGAATCGTCTGCAGGCTTTGCCGCGCTTCGTCGGTCTGGCGCATGCCCCGCTCGACCGCACGGCGTGCATCCAGCAGTTGCTGCGTCATCTCGGCAAACGACCGCGTGAGGCCGCTGAGTTCATCCTTGGTCGGCAACACCGGCTTGGGCCGCAGATTGCCTGCCGCCACTTCACGCACTCCCTCGGCCAATACCAGAAGTGGCCGCACCAACTGGTTGCCCAAGAGGGCTGCCAGTACCACCGCGCCAAATACCGCCAGGAACAGCGCCAGGGTCAAGGTACCGATGTACATGCGGCGCAGGCTGTCGCGCGCCAGGGCACGCTCCTGGTATTCGCGGTTGGCCTCCTGCACCTTGATGGCATTGGTCACCAGCGCAGACGGCAGCACCATCGTGGCCTGCAGAAATCGGCCATCGGGGATCACGCCCAGGTCGCCGTTGGCCACCTGCACCAGGGTCTTGACCCTGACTTTGGATGCGTCTCCCTTGATGACGCCGTTGATATCGGCCAGATCGTCAAGCCCATCGATCTGAAAAGCGCGCTGCTGTTGGCCTGCCGTGCGCAGCAAGGCTGACGAAGGCTTTTCGGGATTGAGCACGAAGCGCGATTGGCCGGTGCTGGCAACCGCCTGCCCGCTGGCAGACCAGAGCACGACATCATCGGCGCCCAATTGGTCTTTGATGCGCTCAAGCACCAGGCCCGCTGCGGCGTCAGACACCTGGGACAATTGCGAACTTGCGGTGCGCGTCCTGTCGGCCATGGCGTTGGCAGTCGTGTCGAGCGTGATGCGCGCCAGATTCACCCCCGCGTCCAGCGCACCTTCCACCTTCACATCAAACCAGCTTTCGATCGAGCGCGAAACAAACTGGTAGGACACAAAATAAATCACCACGCCCGGCAACACGCCCACGAGAGCAAATGTGGCCGCGAGCTTGAGCAGCAGCTTGCTGCCAAAGCGCTTGGCCATCAGGCGACGCATCAGGCTGCCCACGCCCCACAGCACTACCAGGCCCAGAAGGCCTGCCACCCCAATATTGATGCCCAGCAACACGCCAAAATATCGCTCGTAGAGCATGCGATTGTTGGTGGCCAGCGATAGCAGGAACAGCAGCACCAGACCAATGCCGATCATCGCCATCAACCCGACAATCACCGGCCAGCGGGCCCGGCTGGGCCTATGGGCCACACGCATCGACGAGCTTTTCTCGATCTTCATGACGTGCTTGCCTCGGGCAGCGGAAGCTGGCTCCTGATCTGCAGATTGAGACCACTGTTGCCAAAGGGAGCAAACTGAAAGATGCGTGGCAGCAGGGAGCTGTCGAGCCGGAAACTGAACTTGACCAGATAATCGGCGCTGTCCGACAGGTCTGCAGCATCGGCAATCTTCCAGTTCCTCACACGCTTGACGATAGCCAGCGCCTCATCCATCGTCTCGAAGCTCTGGCCCAACGAAGCCGCCATGCCAGCTTCATTGAGCGGGCTGCTGGAGACATGCAGGCGCCAGCGGCGCGTGAGAGGTTGGTAGCTCAGGCGCAAGTAGCGGGCTGCCTTCTGCACGGTCTTGTCACGCCAGTACCAGCGCTCGGAGATGATTTCGGCCTCTTCCACAAAATACAGGGCCACGCCCTTGTAGAGTGCGTCTTCGATCTGTTCGGGCAATGCAAACTGCAGCGCAACGGATGCAAATGCACCTTCCGCATTGCGCACCAACTGCATCTCCACCTTTTTCTCCGCCTCTGCCGCCATGCCTGGCGCGGCTGTGGCAAAGCACAGCATCAGCGTCAGAAAGAGGTGTTGAATGAATCGCATTGGGGCTTAACGCAGGGGCTTGTGCAACAGCGCGTAGTAGAAACCATCATGGTCTTGCGCGAGCATGCCCGGGCTATTGTCCACCGCATTCCAATGCTGTGGCAACAAATGCCCTGGCGCAATGAGGCGCTTGGCCTCTGGCCAGGTCTGCAGGAAACGCACGATCTGGTCTTCCCCTTCTTCGCGAAACACCGAGCAAGTGCAATACAGCAGCCGTCCACCCGGTGCCACCAGCGGCCACAGTGCATTGAGCAACTGGCGCTGGATGGTCGCCAACTGCGCAATATCACCACTGCGGCGCAGCCAGCGCACATCCGGCTGGCGCCGCACAATGCCCGAGGCAGAGCACGGTGCGTCCAGCAAAATGGCATCAAACTGTTTCACACCATGGTGCGCCTGTACCACAGGCAACCAGGCTGCCACATCTTCAGCACTGGCGACCATCACATCGGCGACCAGGCCCAGGCGCTGCAAGGTGCCGTCAATGCGCTCCGCGCGCTTTGCATCTATCTCCAGCGCCACGACATCCAAACTCTTCGGCGTTGGCGCGGATTCCAGCAGATGCGCCGTCTTGCCACCTGGCGCGGCACAGGCGTCGAGCACGTGCAGCGTTGCGCCATCAAGCGGCAGCAGGCCGCTCAGCAGCAGTGGTGCGGCCATTTGTGCTGCACTGTCTTGCACCGATACCCAGCCATCCGCAAAATGCGGCAAGTACTCCACCGGTACGGCCTTGGCCAGAATGATGCCTGCTTCGCCCACCCCTGCAACCGCAGCGACACCGGCTTGCTCCAGCAGCGACAGATAATTCGGCCGACTGCTGCGCTGCAGGTTGACGCGCAATGCCATCGGTGCCTGGGAGTTGTTGGCGGTGATGATGGCCTGCCAGTCCTTGGGATAGTCTTTTTTCAGCCGCTCCAGCCACCATTGCGGATGGTTGTATTTTGCGATCGGGTCCGCAGCAACGGCACCGAGCAGATCGTCTCTTTCTCGCAGAAAGGTGCGCAGGCAGCCATTGATGAAGTTCGATTGCGATCTGGTGGCCGAGCGTTTTTTCGCCGCTTCAACCGCCTGGTTCACCAGTGTAAATCCGTCATAGCGCGGCGTATCAGGCAGCAGGAGCGCCAGCGCAGTGCACAGCAGTGCATCGGCTGCAGCCGTCGGCTTGCGTGCAGCCAGTTCGGTGCGTACCGCCTCGGCTGTGCCCAATACGCGCAGCACATCCATCAGCAAGGCCTGCACTCCCGCACGCAAAGGTGCGTCCACGCCCGCGAGCACAGCCCGGGCTGACTGCCCTTGGCGCACGTCCTGCAAGGCGCGAGCCACCGCCACCAGTTGCTCTGCCAAGCTGGGGCCCTGGGTCGATGCGTCTGCAGCACGGGAGGGATGGGGTTTGCGAGATGCCTGGTTCATGCCATAAAGGAACAGATGCAAGCTGCCATCTGCCCGTGAAATTGCTGATTATTGAATAGTCCGGATGGATTCCGGACATGCGTCATGCGCATAAAACATAAAAAACCCGTAACTCCGCTGCGCGAAATTACGGGTCTTCCGGGATCCGCATCTGGCAGGCTGCGCCTGCCAGATGTTTGACGCCTTAGTCCGCTGCAGGGTCTGCAGCAGCGCCATCGGTAGAAGCCGTGACTTCTTCCGACGCAGCAGCCAGCTCAGCAGCTTCCGCATCGGCGATGGCGCGGCGCTCGGCCTCGTCCATCTCGTCCTTGGCCTTGCGAGCCTGGTGGTAAGCCAGACCGGTACCGGCGGGGATCAGACGGCCGACGATGACGTTTTCCTTCAGGCCACGCAACTCGTCGCGCTTGCCCATGATGGCAGCCTCGGTCAGCACGCGGGTCGTTTCCTGGAAGGAAGCGGCCGAGATGAAGGAGTCGGTCGACAGCGAAGCCTTGGTGATACCCAGCAACACGTTCGAATACGTTGCAGGGATCTTGCCATCGCGCTGCGCTGCTTCGTTGGTGTTGAGCACCTCGGAACGCTCCACCTGCTCGCCCTGGATGTAGGTGGTATCGCCTGGGGCTTCGATCACGACGCGGCGCAGCATCTGGCGAACGATCACCTCGATGTGCTTGTCATTGATCTTCACACCCTGCAGACGGTACACATCCTGCACTTCGTCAACGATGTAGCGCGACAGCTCTTCGATGCCCAGCAGACGCAGGATGTCCTGCGGATCGGCTGGACCGTCGACGATCAGTTCGCCCTTGTTCACCACCTGACCTTCGTGCACCAGGATGTTGCGTTCCTTCGGAACCAGCTCTTCCCAGACCTTGCCTTCCAGATCGGTGATCTGCAGGCGCACCTTGCCCTTGGTTTCCTTGCCGTAGGAGATGGTGCCGGTCATTTCTGCCAGCGCACCCTTGTCCTTCGGCGTACGGGCCTCGAACAGCTCGGCCACGCGTGGCAGACCACCGGTAATGTCGCGGGTCTTCTGGCCTTCCATCGGGATACGTGCCAGCACTTCGCCGGGGCCCACTTCCTGGCCATCACGCACCTGCAACAGAGCGCCGACCTGGAAGCCGATCGTCACTGCATGGTCGGTACCAGGGATCTTGACTTCCTGGCCATTGGCATCGGCCAGCTTGACCTGTGGACGCACCACCTTGGCAGAGCCACGGTGCTTCGGATCGATCACCACCAGCGTGGACAGACCGGTCACTTCGTCGACCTGCTTGGCCACCGTCAGACCTTCTTCCACATTCTCGAACTTCACCTGGCCGGCGTATTCGGTAATGATGGGTCGGGTCAGTGGGTCCCAGTTCGCCAGGATCGTACCGGCCTTGATCTGCTGATCAGGCTTGACGGTGAGCGTTGCGCCATAAGGCAGCTTGTGACGCTCGCGCTCGCGGCCATACTCGTCCTGGATCACGATCTCGCCCGAACGCGAAATCACCACCAGCTCGCCCTTGTTGTTGGTCACGTAGCGCATGGCGGCGTTGAAGCCGACCACACCATTGGACTTGGCTTCCACGCTCGATGCCACGGCAGCACGCGATGCGGCACCACCAATGTGGAAGGTACGCATGGTCAGCTGCGTGCCTGGTTCACCGATGGACTGGGCAGCGATCACACCGACGGCTTCGCCGAGGTTGATCATGCCGCCACGGCCCAGGTCGCGGCCATAGCAGGTTGCGCACAGGCCAAAGCGCGTTTCGCAGGTCAGCGCCGTGCGCACCTTCACTTCATCGACGCCAGCAGCTTCGAGCTCTTCGATCAAGTCTTCGTCCAGCAGATCGCCAGCCTTGGCCAGCACTGCGCGGGTTTCGGGGTGCAGCACTTCGTCAGCCGCAGTACGGCCGAGGATACGGTCGCGCAGCGACTCGATCACTTCACCACCTTCCACCACAGCGCGCATCAGCGTGCCGTTGTGCGTACCGCAGTCGGTCTCGGTGATGACCAGATCCTGCGTCACATCCACCAGACGACGGGTCAGGTAACCCGAGTTTGCGGTCTTCAACGCCGTGTCGGCCAGACCCTTACGGGCGCCGTGCGTGGAGATGAAGTACTGCAACACGTTCAGGCCTTCGCGGAAGTTCGCGGTAATCGGCGTCTCGATGATGGAGCCATCAGGCTTGGCCATCAGACCACGCATACCAGCCAGCTGACGGATCTGGGCAGCAGAGCCACGAGCACCGGAGTCGGCCATCATGTAAATCGCGTTGAACGATTCCTGATCGACTTCCTTACCATGGCGGTCCACCACCTTTTCCTTGGCCAACTGAGCCATCATGACCTTGGAGACTTCGTCACCGGCCTTGCCCCAGATGTCCACGACCTTGTTGTAGCGCTCGCCCGAGGTCACCAGACCCGAGACGTATTGCTGTTCGATCTCCTTGACCTCGGCTTCGGCGCGACCGATGATTTCCGCCTTCTGCGGAGGCACCAGCATGTCGCCGATGGCGATCGAGATACCGGAGCGCGTTGCCAGACGGAAGCCGTTTTGCAGCAGCTTGTCGGCGAACACCACGGTTTCCTTCAGACCGCACTTGCGGAACGAGATGTTGATCAGCTTGGAGATTTCCTTCTTCTTCAACGTCTTGTTGATCGTCGAGAAGGGCATGCCCTTGGGCAGGATCTCGGACAGCAGTGCGCGGCCAACGGTGGTTTCCACCAGCTTGGTCGATGGCTCGAACTCACCGGTGGCCTTGTTCTTGCTCCACTCGGTCAGACGCACGCTGATCTTGGCTGCGCGCTCGGCTTCACCGGCGTCCAGTGCGCGCTGCACTTCGCCCAGATCCGCGAACACCATGCCTTCGCCCTTGCCGTTGATCTTCTCGCGGGTCGCCTGGTACAGGCCCAGCACCACGTCCTGAGAAGGAACGATCGAAGGCTCGCCCGAAGCGGGGAACAGCACGTTGTTGGAGGCCAGCATCAGGGTGCGGGCTTCCATCTGCGCTTCCACCGACAGGGGAACGTGCACAGCCATCTGGTCACCGTCGAAGTCGGCGTTGAAAGCCGCGCAGACCAGCGGGTGCAGTTGCAGGGCCTTGCCTTCAATCAAGATAGGCTCGAACGCCTGGATACCCAAACGGTGCAGCGTAGGTGCGCGGTTGAGCATGATCGGATGCTCGCGGATCACCTCTTCCAGAATGTCCCACACCACCGGTGTGCCGGTTTCCACTTCCTTCTTGGCGGCCTTGATGGTCGTGGCAATGCCACGCGCTTCGAGCTGCGCGAAGATGAAAGGCTTGAACAGCTCCAGCGCCATCAGCTTGGGCAGACCGCACTGGTGCAGCTTGAGCGTTGGGCCCACGGTAATGACCGAGCGACCCGAGTAGTCGACGCGCTTACCCAGCAGATTCTGGCGGAAGCGGCCGCTCTTGCCCTTGATCATGTCAGCCAGCGACTTCAACGCGCGCTTGTTCGCGCCCGTCATGGCCTTGCCACGGCGGCCGTTGTCCAGCAGCGAGTCGACGGCTTCCTGCAGCATGCGCTTTTCGTTGCGCGCGATGATTTCCGGAGCCTTCAGCTCCAGCAGGCGGCGCAGACGCGAATTGCGGTTGATGACGCGGCGGTACAGGTCGTTCAGGTCGGAGGTCGCAAAGCGGCCGCCGTCCAGCGGCACCAGCGGACGCAGATCGGGAGGCAGCACAGGCAGCACTTCCATCACCATCCAGCCGGGCTTGATACCGGACTTCTTGAACGCTTCCAGGAGCTTCAGGCGCTTGGCGTTCTTCTTGACCTTGACTTCGGAGCCGGTCAGGTCATTGCGCAGACGCTCGATTTCCGCATCGATTTCGATGCCTTCGAGCAGGTCCTTGATACCTTCGGCGCCCATCTTGGCAACGAACTCATCACCGTACTCTTCGACGTTCTTGTCGTATTCGTCTTCCGACATGATGCTGAACTTCTTCAGCGGGGTCATGCCGGGGTCGGTCACCACATACGCTTCGAAGTACAGCACGCGCTCAATGTCACGCAGCGTCATGTCGAGCACCAGGCCCAGACGCGAAGGCAGCGACTTCAGGAACCAGATGTGGGCGCAAGGCGCGGCCAGATCGATGTGGCCCATGCGTTCGCGGCGCACCTTGGTCTGGGTGACTTCAACGCCGCACTTCTCGCAGATCACACCGCGGTGCTTCAGACGCTTGTACTTGCCGCACAGGCACTCGTAGTCCTTGATCGGGCCAAAGATCTTGGCGCAGAACAGACCGTCGCGCTCTGGCTTGAAGGTACGGTAGTTGATGGTCTCGGGCTTCTTCACTTCACCGAAAGACCACGAACGGATCTTTTCGGGCGAAGCCAGACCGATCTTGATGGCATCGAAATGCTCATCAGGCGTGAATTGCTTGAACAGGTCGAGTAGCGATTTCATAGACTCTTACCCCCTTCAAATTAAGAACGTTCCAGTTCGATGTCCAGGCCCAAGGAACGGATTTCCTTGACCAGAACATTGAACGATTCCGGCATGCCGGCTTCGATGGCGTGTTCGCCCTTGACGATGGACTCGTACACCTTGGTACGGCCTTGCACGTCATCGGACTTCACGGTCAGCATTTCCTGCAGCACATAGGCGGCGCCATAAGCTTCCAGCGCCCACACTTCCATTTCACCGAAACGCTGGCCACCGAACTGGGCCTTGCCGCCCAGAGGTTGCTGCGTCACCAGCGAGTAAGGACCGGTGGAGCGGGCATGCATCTTGTCGTCAACCAGATGGTGCAGCTTCAGATAGTGCATGTAGCCAATCGTGGTGGGGCGCTCGAAGCGCTCACCGGTGCGGCCGTCATACAGATAAGCCTGCGTGCGTGGCTCGGTCAGGCCCTTGCGTGCCTGGATGTCATCAGGGTATGCCAGCTTCAGCATGTCCTTGATTTCCTGTTCCGAAGCACCGTCGAACACTGGCGTTGCGAATGGCACACCGTTCTTCAGGTTTTCGGCCATGGCCATGACCTGTTCGTCGGACAGCTGCTTGAGGTCTTCCTTGCGGCCGCGGCTGTTGTACACCTCTTCCAGGAAGGAGCGCACTTCGGTAGCGCGGGCTTCGGCCTGCAGCATGTCGCCGATACGCTGACCCAGACCCTTGCCTGCCCAGCCCAGATGGACTTCCAGCACCTGGCCGATGTTCATGCGCGATGGCACGCCCAGCGGGTTCAGCACGATGTCGGCGGTGGTGCCATCTGCCATGAATGGCATGTCTTCCACCGGCACGATCTTGGAGACCACACCCTTGTTACCGTGGCGGCCGGCCATCTTGTCGCCTGGCTGCAGGCGGCGCTTGACGGCCAGGTACACCTTGACCATCTTGAGCACGCCGGCAGGCAGCTCATCACCTTGCGTGAGCTTCTTGCGCTTTTCTTCGAACGCCAGGTCGAAGTTATGGCGCTGCTGCTCGATGGAGTTCTTGATGGACTCCAGTTGTGCAGCCACGTCGTCTTCGGCTGGGCGAATGTCGAACCAGTGGAATTTCTCCACGCTGTCGAGATACGCCTTGTCGATCTTCGTGCCCTTGGCCAGCTTTTGCGGACCACCGTTGGCCACGCGGCCGTTCAGCAGCTTGGCAATACGATCAAACGCGTCGGCTTCAACGATACGCAACTGGTCGTTCAGGTCCAGACGGAAGCGCTTGAGTTCATCGTCGATGATCTGCTGAGCACGCTTGTCGCGCTGGATGCCTTCACGGGTGAAGACCTGCACGTCGATCACGGTACCTTGCGAGCCCTGATCCACACGCAGTGAGGTGTCCTTCACATCGGATGCCTTCTCGCCGAAGATAGCGCGCAGCAGCTTCTCTTCAGGCGTCAGCGTGGTCTCGCCCTTTGGCGTGACCTTGCCCACCAGCACATCGCCAGGCTGTACTTCTGCACCCACGTAAATGATGCCGGACTCGTCGAGACGGTTGAGTTGCTGCTCGGACAGGTTCGGAATGTCGCGCGTGATTTCTTCGGCACCCAGCTTGGTGTCGCGAGCCATCACCACGAGTTCTTCAATGTGGATCGAGGTATAGCGGTCTTCTGCGACCACGCGTTCGGAGATCAGGATCGAGTCTTCGAAGTTGTAGCCGTTCCAGGTCATGAACGCGATCAGCATGTTCTGACCAATGGCGATTTCGCCCAGGTCGGTCGATGCACCATCGGCGATCACATCGCCCTTGGCCAGCGTGTCACCACGCTTGACTACAGGGCGCTGGTGGATGTTGGTGTTCTGGTTGGAGCGCTGGTACTTGATGAGGTTGTAGATGTCCACACCCACTTCACCGGCCACCGCTTCTTCGTCGTTCACGCGGATCACGATACGGGTCGCATCCACGTAGTCAACGATACCGCCACGGGTAGCGGTCACCACCGTACCCGAGTCCACGGCAGCGACGCGCTCGATACCGGTACCGACCATGGGCTTTTCAGGACGCAGCACAGGCACGGCCTGGCGCGACATGTTGGCACCCATCAACGCGCGGTTCGCGTCATCGTGTTCCAGGAAAGGAATCAGCGAGGCAGCCACCGACACGATCTGCGCAGGCGACACGTCCATGTACTGCACGCGCTCGGCCGACAGCAGGGTCGAATCCCCGTTCTCACGGGCAGACACCAGGTCACCCGTCAGGCGACCGTCCTTGTCCAGCTCGGCATTGGCCTGAGCGATCACATACTTGCCTTCTTCGATGGCAGACAGGTAATCGATCTCGTTCGTGACCTTGCCGTCCACCACGCGGCGGTATGGCGTTTCGATGAAACCGTATTCGTTCAGGCGAGCGTACAGGGCCAGCGAGTTGATCAGGCCGATGTTCGGACCTTCAGGCGTTTCGATCGGGCAGACGCGGCCGTAGTGGGTCACGTGCACGTCACGCACTTCAAAGCCTGCACGCTCGCGGGTCAGACCGCCTGGGCCCAGAGCGGAAACACGACGCTTGTGCGTGATTTCTGCCAGCGGGTTGGTCTGGTCCATGAACTGCGACAGCTGCGAAGCGCCGAAGAATTCCTTCAGTGCGGCCGAAATCGGCTTGCTGTTGATCAGGTCGTGAGGCATCAGCGGCTCTTGCTCAGCCTGGCCCAGACGCTCCTTCACAGCCTTCTCGATACGCGCCAGGCCGGTGCGGAACTGGTTTTCGGCCAGCTCGCCCACGCAGCGCACGCGACGGTTGCCCAGGTGGTCGATGTCGTCGACTTCGCCATTGCCGTTGCGCAGATCCACCAGAATCTTCACAACTTCCAGGATGTCTTCGTTGGACAGCACCATCGGGCCCGTCGGCGTGTTGCGGCCGATCTTGGCGTTGAACTTCATGCGGCCCACGCGCGACAGGTCGTACGTGTCCTCGTTGTAGAACAAACGCTGGAACAGCGCCTGCACCGCATCTTCCGTTGGCGGCTCGCCGGGGCGCATCATGCGATAGATGGCTACGCGGGCAGCGAACTCGTCCACGGTTTCATCGGTACGCAGCGTCTGCGAAATGTAGGCGCCGTGGCTCAGCTCATTCGTGTAGATGCAAGGCAGATCCTTGATGCCGGCGCTGCGCAGCTTCTTGAGCAGCGCTTCGGTCAGCTCTTCGTTGGCCTTGGCAATGATCTCGCCGGTATCGGGGTCAACGATGTTCTTGGCAACCACGCGACCGAGCAGGAAGTCTTCTGGCACGCTGACAAATTGGGTGCCCGATTGTTCCAGTTCGCGGGTGTGGCGCGCGGTAATGCGCTTGTCCTTGGCCACGACCACCTTGCCCGATTTGTCGGTGATGTCGAAACGCGCAACTTCACCCTTCAGACGGTCGGCCACAAACTCCATTTGCGCGCCGCTGTCCATCAGACGGAAATTGTCGTTTTCGTAGAAGGTCGCCAGGATAGACTCAGGCGTCATGCCAATGGCCTTCAGCAGGATCGACACCGGCATCTTGCGGCGACGGTCCACGCGGAAGTACAGCAGGTCCTTGGGATCGAACTCGAAGTCGAGCCACGAACCGCGGTAAGGGATGATGCGCGCCGAGAACAGCAGCTTGCCCGAGCTGTGGGTCTTGCCCTTGTCGTGTTCGAAGAACACGCCTGGCGAGCGGTGCAGCTGCGAGACGATCACACGCTCGGTACCGTTGACAATGAACGAGCCCTTGTCGGTCATCAGGGGCACTTCGCCCATGTAGACTTCCTGCTCCTTCACTTCCTTGACCACCTTGGACTGCGGCGTGGAGGACTCACGGTCGTAAATGATCAATTGCACCTTAGCACGCACAGCCGAGGAGAAGGTCAGACCACGGGTCTGGCATTCGCGCACGTCGAACGCTGGCTTGGCCAGGTTGTACTCCACAAACTTCATTTCCACGAAGCCGTTGTGGGAGACAATCGGGAAGGCAGAAGTGAAAGCCGCTTGCAGGCCTTCGTCGGTACGTTTTTTGGGGGCCGTGCCTGATTGCAAGAATGCCGTATAAGCATCTTTTTGCATTTGCAACAGGTAAGGCACTTCGAGCACGCTATCGCGGCTGCCGAAACTTTTGCGAATTCGCTTGCGTTCGGTGTAAGAATAGGCCATGAGATCTCCGGGCAAAGACATGAGTCCTGGGTCTTCGACGACAAACCCCTCAAAGGGGCTGCAGCTTGGCGGGTTGGCCACTACCAACCATGGCAGACGGTGGTGCATTGCACACCACCCGAACCAAGGGGTTTTCTAGTGTCGGATGTTAGAAAACACTACAAAACAATCTGATCAGAATGTTTTGTGGTGGCCTCTGTACAAAGGCTTTTCCAGAAGCACCAAAGGCTGGAGCACCTTTTCGGGTACTCCAGCCTTGAAAAAGCCCTCAATTACTTGAGTTCGGCCTTTGCACCAGCTTCGGTCAGCTTCTTGGCAGCAGCTTCGGCGTCAGCCTTCGGCATAGCTTCCTTCAGAACCTTAGGAGCGCCGTCGACCATGTCCTTGGCTTCCTTCAGACCCAGACCGGTGATTTCACGCACGGCCTTGATCACGCCAACCTTGTTGGAGCCAGCTTCAGCCAGCACCAGGTTGAACTCGGTCTTTTCTTCAGCAGCAGCAGCACCGCCACCACCACCAGCAGCAGGAGCGGCCATAGCAGCAGCGCTCACGCCAAACTTCTCTTCAATTGCCTTGACCAGGTCGTTCAGTTCCAGAACAGTCATGCTGTCCAGAGCGGTCAGGAATGCGTCTTTATCGAATGCCATTTTGATTTCCTAAATATTTCGGTTGGTTTTGCCGCGCTTAAGCTGCAGCAACTTCGGCGCCTTCGCCCTTTTTGGCCGCCAGCGCGCCCAGCACAACGGCGGTACGCGAGATTGGCGACATGAGCAAGCCACACAATTGGGCCAGCAGCACTTCCTTGGAAGGCACGCTTGCCAGTTGCTTAACGCTGTTAGCGTCCAACGCCTTTCCTTCGAATGCACCACCGCGAATCACCAACTTGTCGTTGGTCTTCGCGAAATCGGCCACCACCTTGGCAGCGGCGATTGCATCTTCAGAGAAACCGTAGATCAGCGGGCCGGTCATCTGGTCAGCCACCACTTCAAAGCTGCTACCAGCAACAGCGCGACGAGCCAGGGTGTTCTTCAGAACACTCAGCGTCACGCCTTGCTTGCGTGCTTCCACACGCAGCTTCGTCATGTCAGCGACCGTGATGCCGCGGTATTCCGCGAACACAAGCGTTTGAGCTTTAGCGGCGAGGCTGGTCACTTCATTGATGACCGCTTCTTTCTCACTGCGATTCAGACTCAAGGTCTACTCCTTCAAATGCGCAAATCGGGGCAAGCCCCTCATGCGCGCTCTTGTTGCAGCGACCAACTGTTTCGGAAATTCATCCATCTGCAGCGGGATCGCCATCTGCGTTGGCCAGAGATTTAAGTGATCTTGCATCACACCAACGGTCTTGGATGGCCCGCCATGGAAATTTATTCAAAATCCATAGCAGCCCACCACACCAGACGGGCGCCAAGCGCCAGTCTGACGATTTTTTAGCAATTACGCTGCGATGGTTTGTGCGTCAACACGGACGCCCACACCCATCGTGGACGACACTGCCACCTTGCGCAGGTACAGGCCCTTGCTCGAAGCAGGCTTGGCCTTGTTCAGAGCATCAACCAGTGCAGCCAGATTGCCTTGCAGCTTGACGTTCTCGAACGAACGGCGGCCAATGGTCGAGTGAACGATACCAGCCTTGTCAACGCGGAACTGCACCTGACCAGCCTTGGCGTTCTTCACAGCCGTTGCCACATCAGGGGTTACCGTGCCAACCTTGGGGTTTGGCATCAGGCCACGTGGGCCCAGGATCTGACCCAGGGTACCCACAACGCGCATGGCGTCAGGAGCAGCGATCACCACGTCGAAAGGCATGTTGCCGGCCTTGACTTCTGCAGCCAGGTCGTCCATACCCACCACGTCAGCACCTGCAGCCTTGGCTTCTTCAGCCTTGGCGCCTTGTGCAAACACGGCAACGCGAGTGGTCTTGCCAGTACCGTGAGGCAGCACCACGGCACCACGCACCACTTGGTCCGACTTCTTGGCATCCACGCCCAACTGAATTGCCACGTCGATGGATTCATCAAACTTGGCCGTCGCAGCTTCCTTGACGAGAGCGACTGCATCAGCGAATGCGTACAGCTTGGTGGTGTCCACCTTGCCTTGCAGGGCTTTTTGCTTCTTGGTCAACTTTGCCATCTCAGAGGCCCTCCACCGTAACGCCCATGGAACGGGCAGAACCAGCCAGCGTACGCACAGCTGCGTCCACATCAGCGGCGTTCATGTCCTTCAGCTTGGTCTTGGCGATCTCTTCCAGCTGAGCGCGGGTGATCTTACCAACCTTGTTAGCCAGAGGATTGGACGAACCCTTGTCCAGCTTGATAGCCTTCTTGATCAGCACCGTTGCAGGTGGGGTCTTGATCACGAAGGTGAAGCTCTTGTCCGCAAAAGCGGTGATCACCACAGGCAGTGGCAGACCTGGTTCAACACCTTGGGTCTGGGCGTTGAACGCCTTGCAGAATTCCATGATGTTCAAACCACGCTGACCCAGTGCGGGACCGATAGGTGGCGATGGATTGGCCTTACCAGCTGGTACTTGCAGCTTGATGAAGCCGACAATTTTCTTTGCCATTTTTAGCTCCTTGCGGGTACAAACGCCTGCACAACAATCGAACAGGCTCCCCGGGGTTAAGACTCTGTTTAGGCACCGAGTCCGTAAGTGCCTGAAAAGAAATCAGGTTTTCAATAAAAAAGACTTACGTCTTCTCAACCTGACCAAATTCGAGCTCAACAGGAGTTGAGCGGCCGAATATCATAACAGAAACGCGAAGTCGACTCTTTTCGTAGTTTACTTCTTCCACAGTTCCATTGAAATCGGTGAAAGGGCCCTCTTTCACTCGGATCAGTTCACCAACGATGAACTCGATCTTGTGACGAGGCTTCTCGGAGCCCTCTTCCATCTGGTGAACGATCTTCTGCACTTCCGCTTCAGAGATCGGTGCCGGGCGATTCTTGGCACCACCCACAAAGCCGGTCACCTTGCTGGTGTGCTTCACCAAGTGCCAGGTGTCGTCATCCATCACCATTTCGACGAACACATAGCCCGGAAACAGGCGGCGCTCCGTGGTCTTCTTCTGACCATTGCGCACTTCCACCACTTCTTCGGTCGGCACAAGGATGCGACCAAACTTGCTTTGCATGTCCGAGCGATTGATGCGCTCCTGGATATTGCGCTCCACCGCCTTTTCCATTCCCGAGTAGGCGTGAACGATATACCAACGCAGATCTGGATTAACAGCGCCGATAGGCGCCTCGGCGCCTGTATTCATTGTTTCGTCTGCGTTCGACATTACTTCCTCCAGCCCAGAACCAGGTCGTAAAGAACCCACTCCAGCGTTTTATCAGTCATCCACAAGAACAAAGACATGACAACAACAAACGCAAACACGTAAGCCGTCATCTGCAATGTCTCTTTGCGCGAAGGCCAGACAACCTTCTTGACTTCGCGCCACGAATCCTTGGCAAAACCAACAAACTGCTTACCCGGCTCAGACACCAAGAACACTGCAGCAGCAGCAATCAAGCCCACCAGCAACACAGCCCATTGCACCACTGAGCCTTGCTTGGAGAGCAGATAGAAACCTGCAATACCAGCAATGACCAATACTGCCACGGCAAACAGCTTGAGCTTGTCCGCACCAGAACTAACAGTTTCAACTTGTGTAGCAGCCATGTCGACAATCAGATTTAAAAATAGGCATCATTCAAGACGCCGAAGCCCGCCATGATCTGGCGGGCTTGGTTTTCCACTTATTCAGTGGCAGGGGCAGTAGGAATCGAACCTACAACCTTCGGTTTTGGAGACCGACGCTCTGCCAATTGAGCTATACCCCTACGATCTCAAAATTACGCAATGATCTTGGCAACCACGCCAGCGCCAACGGTACGGCCACCTTCGCGGATAGCGAAGCGCAGACCTTCTTCCATAGCGATAGGAGCGATCAGCTTGACGGTGATGGACACGTTGTCACCAGGCATGACCATTTCCTTGTCGGCTGGCAGCTCGATGGCACCGGTCACGTCGGTCGTACGGAAGTAGAACTGAGGACGGTAGTTGTTGAAGAATGGGGTGTGGCGACCGCCTTCATCCTTGCTCAGCACATACACTTCAGCGGTGAAGTGGGTGTGTGGCTTGATGGAGCCTGGCTTGCACAGCACTTGGCCGCGCTCCACGTCTTCACGCTTGGTGCCGCGCAGCAGCAGACCAACGTTGTCACCAGCTTGACCTTGGTCCAGCAGCTTGCGGAACATTTCCACGCCAGTGACGGTGGTCTTCTGGGTGTCCTTGATACCGACGATTTCGATTTCTTCGCCGACCTTGACGATACCGCGCTCGATACGGCCCGTCACCACGGTACCACGACCGGAGATCGAGAACACGTCTTCCACAGGCATCAGGAAGGTGCCGTCCACAGCGCGCTCAGGCGTTGGGATGTAGGTGTCCAGGGCTTCAGCCAGGCGCATGATGGCAGGCTCACCCTTGTCGGATTGGTCGCCTTCCAGAGCCAGCTTTGCAGAGCCGCGGATGATAGGGGTGTCGTCGCCAGGGAAATCGTACTTGTCCAGCAGTTCGCGGACTTCCATTTCCACCAGTTCCAGCAGTTCTTCGTCGTCCACCATGTCAGCCTTGTTCAGGAAGACGATGATGTAAGGCACGCCCACCTGACGCGACAGCAGGATGTGCTCGCGGGTTTGTGGCATTGGGCCGTCAGCGGCAGAGCAAACCAAGATAGCACCGTCCATCTGGGCAGCGCCGGTGATCATGTTCTTCACATAGTCAGCGTGGCCTGGGCAGTCAACGTGAGCGTAGTGGCGGTTAGCCGTTTCGTACTCAACGTGAGCGGTGTTGATGGTGATACCACGGGCCTTTTCTTCAGGAGCCGCGTCAATCTGGTCGTAAGCCTTGGCTTCGCCGCCAAACTTCTTGGACAGAACGGTAGCGATAGCAGCCGTCAGGGTGGTCTTGCCGTGGTCAACGTGACCGATGGTGCCCACGTTCACGTGGGGCTTGGTGCGCTCGAATTTTCCTTTTGCCATTCTTGACTCCGAAAAAACCTAAACCTAGAGGGATATAGCGCAACCGGAACCGTGCGCACTTAAATATGGTGCCCATGGGCAGGATCGAACTGCCGACCTCTCCCTTACCAAGGGAGTGCTCTACCACTGAGCCACATGGGCAATTTTTAAAATTGCAACAGCATCGCTTTACTGCAAACTGGAGCGGGAGACGGGAATCGAACCCGCGTCATTAGCTTGGAAGGCTAGGGTTCTACCATTGAACTACTCCCGCATCAATCGCGAATGAACGCAATTGCTGCAAAGCTGCTTCTTCAACCATTTCTGGTGGAGGGGACTGGATTCGAACCAGTGTAGGCGTAAGCCAACAGATTTACAGTCTGCCCCCTTTAGCCACTCGGGCACCCCTCCGAAGAAGAACTAGATTGTAGCATCATTTTTGGCAGTTTTTAGAAAATTCCGATTTCTCGCAAATTTCTTGAAGGGCCGCAACCCCAACAAACCCGAAACAGTGCTTCAACCTATAAAAAAGCCTCAAGATGACACTTGAGGCTTTTTCATTTTTTGGTGCGGCTGGCAGGAATCGAACCCACGACCCCTTGGTTCGTAGCCAAGTACTCTATCCAGCTGAGCTACAGCCGCTAAGCTGCGTATTGTAGCGTAGATTTGGACACAAATTCAAAACTACACCCAAGTCAATCCAGATTTACCAGCACAGGCGGATGAGACTTGGCGCTGGCGGGGATCGAACTTTATTACCAGACCCTCATAAACTCTTGATTGTCGATATGCTTTCCATGAAAATACCAACAAAAATACCAACAAATCAAAAAGTATCATCGTGCGACCGCTCTACCTCCAGAATCAGCCCGCTCACCGAGCTGTCATACCTAGAGGTCTAGAGGTGCACATGATCGAAAAACCACATCGACGAGCATTGTATGCCTCTCGTCACCGCACCCACAAGCTCTCCAACCCCAGCTTTTACGACCTTCGCGCATCATAGTCGTGCACGCCCTAGCAATTCAGCCTCCGACATCTCCAATGGGCTTTGTTGCATTACAGGGACTTCCCATGAATGCAAGCACTGGCCGGAATTCTTTTGACAAACAGGCATGTCCCGTCAGTCAAGACGATCAAAGCGCGTAAAACGAGGAACAGACTGCACATCTACAGACGGGGTTCAGCACAGATGTGCGCCCCAAGAAACAAACCGCGCAGCAAGGCTCCATTCAAATCCCGTGATGTCTTGCGACTCACAATGCAACAATCGAGCTTGGGGGATGCGGACGAAAACTTGGACTACCAGGAGGTAGTTCATGTATTCCTACGAAGATCGAATCCGAGCCGTTGAGCTCTACATCAAGCTGGGCAAGCGCGTCAGGCCCACCATCCGGCAGCTGGGCTATCCGACGAAGAATTCTTTGAAGGGTTGGTACAACGAGTACCAACTCAAGCTCGACTTGTCCGCTGGCTACGCAGGCCGTGAACCGAAGTTCTCGCAGGCGCAGAAGGCCGCAACCATCGAGCACTACCTCACCCATGACCGATGCATCGCGGCCACCATGAGGGCGCTGGGCTACCCCGGTCGTGGAACGCTTACCAAATGGGTGCGTGAGGCATTCCCTGAGGCCAGAAGGGCTCTGGTTAGCAGTGTGGGTCAACGAAGGTATCCCGAGAGCTTGAAGCAAGCGGGAGTCATGGAGCTTTGCACTCGGCAGCAAAGTGCGCAAACAGTGGCTGATAAGTTCGGCGTATGCCGGCCAACGTTGTACAACTGGAAGAACCAGCTGCTGGGACGTGAGGCACCCGCATCAATGAAACACACCGATCAATCACCGCAGGAGCGAGAGCGCGAAGAACTCGAGCGCCAGGTTGAGATACTGCGCCGCGAAGTCAGGCAACTGCGCCTTGAGCAGGACCTCTTGAACAAGGCCAATGAACTGTTAAAAAAAGGTCTGGGCGTCGATCTGCAGCTCCTGTCCAACCGGGAGAAGACACTGCTGATTGACGCCCTCAAGGAGCACTACCGCCTGCCAGAGCTCCTCGCACAGTTGGGTCTTGCACGCAGCTCGTACTTCTACCATCGGTCCCGCACAGTGGTCGGCGACAAGTACCTTGTGGTGCGCCAGTCCCTTACCGAGATCTTTGAGTCCAACCACCGCTGCTACGGCTACCGCAGGCTGCAAGCCTCTCTGGCCAGAGAGCAAGGCCCGATCTCCGAGAAAGTGGTGCAGCGGCTGATGAAGCAAGAGAATCTGGTCGTCGCAAAGCCCAAGCGGCGCAGGTTCGCGTCCTACCTCGGCGAGATCAGCCCGGCACCAGATAACATCATCAACCGTGACTTCCAGGCGGCCACCCCAAATGAAAAGTGGCTCACGGACATTACAGAATTCCAGATCCCAGCAGGCAAGGTGTACCTGTCACCCATCATCGATTGCTTCGACGGCATGGTGGTGAGCTGGACCATTGGAACGAGCCCGGACGCAGAGCTGGTCAACTCAATGCTGGATGCAGCTATTGAGACAGTGGCAGACACAAGCGATCGTCCAGTGGTCCACTCTGATCGTGGTGGCCACTACCGTTGGCCAGGCTGGCTCTCTAGGATGAGCGAGGCGAACCTCACCCGCTCGATGTCTCGCAAGGCCTGCTCTCCTGACAACGCGGCTTGCGAAGGCTTCTTCGGCCGCCTCAAGAACGAGTTGTTCTATCCTCGGGACTGGAAGGGCACGACCATCGAGCAGTTCATTGAGGTGGTCGACTCGTACATCCGCTGGTACAACGAGAAGCGGATCAAGATATCCCTTGGCTCTCTCAGCCCTGTTGAATACCGGGCGAGCCTTGGACTTGCGGCGTAAACCAGTCCAAGTTTTTATCCGCATCCCCTCCCGGGGGCTACTGGGTCATTTCTGCGTGGAAATCAACACACTCACGGCATCAGCCATTGTCGCAACCGTTGGTGACTTCAAGCAGTTCAAAAATGGTGCACAGTTTGCGGCCTGGCTGGGGTTGACTCCCCGCCAACATTCCAGTGGCGGGAAATCCAACCTGGGAGGCGTTACCAAGCGCGGCGACAGTTATCTACGCTCTTTGCTGGTGCAAGGCGCAAAGGCTGCAGTGCTCACGGGCAAACACAATCAGGACCCCATCTCACAATGGGCTATTGCCCTGAGGCAGCGCAGCGGCTGGCAAAAGGCCGTCGTTGCATTGGCCAACAAGAATGCTCGTATCCTGTGGGCTCTCATGGTCCATGAGCGCCCTTACGAGGCTGCACATATCAGCACGCGCCCAACGCAACCCCTATTTGCTGGCGCATAAGCCAAACGATGGATTCAACATGCCAGACGTGAAATCAAAGATGCAATGAACAGGTCAGACCAGCAGCAAGCAAGCTCGATTGTTGCATTGTGAGTCGCAAGACATCACGGGATTTGAATGGAGCCTTGCTGCGCGGTTTGTTTCTTGGGGCGCACATCTGTGCTGAACCCCGTCTGTAGATGTGCAGTCTGTTCCTCGTTTTACGCGCTTTGATCGTCTTGACTGACGGGACATGCCTGTTTGTCAAAAGAATTCCGGCCAGTGCTTGCATTCATGGGAAGTCCCTGTAATGCAACAAGGCCCAACATTACACTCAATTCAAAGAGCTAGAGCAAAGGCACTACGATTGCAACGCGGCGATTTTCTGCGGAGTTATGTGATAACACAGGCGATGTATTGCCAAAGCCCTTGATTTCGATATTCTGCTTAGGCATACCAACTTCCACCAGCACATTCCTCACGGCCTGGGCCCTTCGCAAAGAGAGCTTAAGGTTATAGGTGGCGCTGCCGCTATCGTCGGTATAGCCTTCCACGCGAAGGCGGTCGATACCCTCTTTCATCAACGCTTGCGCAAGTTCGATAAGCCTAGTGCGCGCCGCCTCTCCCACGTCAGCAGAATCAAATTCAAAGAGCAACTTCCCCAACATTTGCAATTCCCAGCCCCCGTCTCCCTCGGAGAATCCCTGACTGCGCAATACCTGTTGCTGTTGAGCTGTTAACCCCCGTTGCGATATTAACGGAGGTGGTGTCTGACACGCCGCCAGTAGCAATGTCAGAACCATAGCCCAGCGCGCGCCGTTGGCACAGCGCTGTCCGTTACTGAATCCCAAGCTCCATTTCATATCAACCCTTTGCTTTCCGCTCGCCCAGCAAGGCGCGCTAATTTGGGTTCATACATCGCCCTGATCCAATTAGTCCACTAATGACACTGTTCTGCCCATGCTTCAGGAAAACTACATACTGACACTCCATAGCCGGGCTCAACACCAAACCACTGCTGGTGCTCACAGGATACTGCACTGCATCCTACATCTTGGCTTTCACTACCTGGACATCCGCCATTCGACCTACAGGACGCAACAGGCAACCAGGTCTACGTCGAGCTCTACGGTCAAATCCATTCAATGAACTTTGTGTGACTTCAGTTTGATACTTCTACTTGCCTTTCTTGCTGCTCCAGAGATTAACAACAATCCCAACGCCAGCAGCATATAGCGCGAATTCACCGGGACAGGAGCCACATTCATACCCAAGATTTCGTCTGAGTCAGTTGACGTACATGACCCACCCGAAGCTTGAGCGGTACATTGGCCTCCGCTGATCGATGCAGTATTCACCACTCGCTCACCTACCTTGCCGGTAACTTTGCCAGACACCACATAGGTGACACTACCACCAACTACCAGCGTAATTCCAGTACACGTCAGGCCTGTACAAGTACCTGGTTCGGAGCCCTTCTCGTCCCCTGCCTTGCTAACCAGCACTACATCCGAAAGGCCGTTAACCACAGTGTCGGTCCAACTAACATCAGTGGCGCTGCTCAGACCAGAATTGGAAATTGTGATCGTATATGTAGTTGTTCCACCATAAGGAACTGAAGTGGCATTATTTGTCTTGGTCACTCCTAAATTAGGTTGTGGGGTGACATTTGTAGTTACGGTCGTGGTAGAGCTTGCACAGTGCTGCGCATCATTGCAGTTTTGCGGATCGGGCGGATTGCCTCCATTGAATGGATCGCCGCCGCCTCCGACTCCAGCCTTATTCGTTGCGCTGTTAGATATTGCTGTAGGAGCAATTAACACAGGTAGATCAATCACCGACTGCCCACCAGAATTGATCGACGTCGTGCTAGTGCAATCCAGACTCTGCCCCGCCGCTGTACAGCTCCAGTTGCCATAACTGCCGCTGACTACAGTGATACCCACAGGCATGAAATCGGCAATTGTGATGGTGCCCACTGTTGGGGCATTGCCATTGTTCGTCACCGTCAGTGTGTATTTGGCGCTTGCCTGCGCTACTGCCCACGGACCGTTGTTCGTCTTGGTAAGGCCCAGGCTTGGCACACCCGGCAGCGGGCTGCAGTTGGCACTCGTGCTCGCCCCTGCATTGATGGACGCAGCGTTATATGCACCATTTCCTGTGCTGCCTGTACAGGCAAGCTCGGCTGCACTCAGACTCCCGTTGGTCGTGAACGTGATTGTCACCGTATAGGTATGCGAGATTCCGGCAGCAATGGCTACATTTGCCGCACTGATCTGAGCCGCTACTCCACTAGCCGGAGCCGCCAACGGCGTGTTCACCGCCCCCCCGCCAGCCGCCGTGACTGTCCAGCCATTGAGCACAATCCCTGCCGGGTAACCCGGGGTGTCGCTCAACGTATATGTGCTGGGAACCCCGCCGCCATTGGTGACTGTGACAATGTAGGTGGCTGTGTATTGACCCAGGGTGGCCGTGCCCGCGATGGTCGGTACACCTTTATTCACCGCCATTGCTGCTGGTGCGTTCACCGTCGTAATATTGGTCGCACAATGCCCCGGTGCGGCTGCATCCAGCGCCGTGCAGGAACTACCTGGCGCAGGTGGGTTCCCGCCGTTAAACGGATCACCACCGCCGCCTACTGAGGCGTTGTTCGTCAAGCTGGCACCAGTGCCGCCCCCTATAGCAGAGGCATCCACGGACACCGGCAATACAATACTGTCCGAGCCATTTGCAGGAAGAGCAATTGCACTCTGGCAAGCAACACTCTGGCCGCTCACGGAGCAAATCCAGTTGCCATAGTTACCACCGACTGCGCTGATGCCCATCGGTAGGCTGTCCATCACCGTTATTTGGCCAGAGGTCGCCGTTTGCGTGCTTGCATTTGTGACCGCTAGCGTATACGCAGCTCCACTCTGACCAACCACCCATGGACCATTGCTTGTCTTCGTCAACTGCAGACTAGGCGCGTTTACAGATGTAGTAATCGTGCTAGTGCAGTTGGCATTGTTAGCCATCGGGCAATGTGGATCACCCCCGCCCTGTACCGTGGCCGTGTTCGTCACACTGGGCACTGCCGCAGCAGTTGGCGTCACAGGAATCACGAAGCTCACGCCCGTGGCATCGCCAGCCACGATTACCGCGCTGGAGCTGCAGGTCACCTGCTGACCAGAAGCCGTGCATCCGCTGGGCAGCGTGCCGATAGTCAACCCGCCAGGCATCACGTCCGTCACGCTCCAGTTGCCCGAGGTGTCGGCTGTGCCCACGTTGGTCACCTGGATGGTATAACTGGCCGCAACCCCCACTGAGAAGCTTGCAACGCTAGCGGTCTTGGTCACGTGCAGCGCAGGTGATTCCACCGGCACTGGCACTTGCGCCTGACAACGCGCAGGCAGTGGGTTGGTGGCAGCCGTACAGCCTGGATCACCCCCACCAGCGACAGTGGCTGCGTTCTGCACTGTTTGCCCGTCTACAGCTGCCGTGGCTGTCACTGGAATTGTGAAGTTAACACTGGCATTGACAGCCAAGCCCGCAGCGATAGTGCAGCTGAGCTGCTGGCCTGTTGCCGTGCAGCCGCTGGGCAGCGTACCAATTGTCAGGCCAGCAGGAATAGTGTCGCTCACCACGGTGTTGCCAGTGGTTGGCGCAGTTCCACTGTTGAGCACTGTGAGGGTGTAGCTTCCAGCTTGGCCAACCACGAATGCGTTAGGCGTGGAGGTCTTTGTCAAACCAAGTTGTGGTGCACTCACCGTGTTTGTGGTGGTGCCGGTGCAGTGTGCTGCGCCCGGGCAGGTCGGATCGCCCCCACCCTGCACGCTGGCAGTGTTGCTCACTTGCTGTCCATTGACACTGCTGTTCGGCGTCACCGACACCGTGAAGCTGGCTTGTGCGCCCACCGCCAGCCCTGCAGGAATGGTACAGCTCACTGTCTGACCGCTGGCCGTGCAGCCATTAGGCAATGGCGTGCCGATCACCAAGCCCGTAGGGATGGTGTCCGTGACGGTAGCAGCAACAGACGTTGCCGCCTGACCATTATTGGTCACCACAATGGTGTAAGTTGCAATCTGACCAACAGTAAAGGCTCCTCCCGAGGTCTTGACCAGATCCAACTGAGGTGCATTCACCGTAGTGGTGGTCGTGCCTTGGCACTGCGCCGGCACTGGATTGGCGCTAGCCGTGCAGATAGCATCGCCACCACCAGTGACAGTGGCTGTGTTCACGCTCGGGTTTGCAGCGCTCTGGGCGATCGCAACAGGCACGCTAATCACCGGAGCACTGGCGCCCGGTGTGAGCACCGCGCTCGTCGTACATGTCACTTGCGTGGCCGTGCTGGCCGAGCAATCCCAGCCCGTGCCCGTTGGCAAGCCCGTCATTGTTATGCCTACAGGCAATGGGTCGCTAACCGTTATCACCCCCGTAGTGCTGCTCGAGCCTGGCGCATTGCTGTTGCTCACCTGCAGCGTATAGG
The DNA here is from genome assembly GCF_020080045.1 of Comamonas odontotermitis. Classification (NCBI taxonomy): domain Bacteria; kingdom Pseudomonadati; phylum Pseudomonadota; class Betaproteobacteria; order Burkholderiales; family Comamonadaceae; genus Comamonas; species Comamonas odontotermitis. The sequence goes on along the minus strand of NZ_CP083451.1, from coordinate 503,528 downwards.
TTCCGCTGGCTCCCACGGCGAATGCCATCGGTGTCGCCTGCTTCGCTATGCTCAGCAGTGGCTTGCCTGAATCTGTATTGGTTACAGTGCTACTCTTATTACATGATGCATAACCGCAAGCTACCGTCGCCGTATTCACGATATTACCAGTCGCGCTTATTTGGGCAGTACCGCTTACTGCGATGGTAATGGCGCCTCCTGCAGGTATTGAGGCGCCACTCAGAGCAATGGCGTTGCCAGTTCCGCTCACCACAGATCCACAATTCCCTCCCCCACTAGCCACACAATTCCAACCACTGACAGTTACCAGAGTTGGCACCGTATCTGTCACGCCCACCCCACTCGCTGTGACTGCCCCCACATTAGTCACAGTAATCGTGTAGTTCAATGGCTGGCCCGGCAAATACGTGCCATTTGGTGAAGCAGTCTTTGTAATATTAAGCTGCGGAGCAGTGGGATTACTCGCACTCGCCGAGCATGGTGAAGGCGTATTGCCAGGTGCACAAAATCCACCGTTATTTGGAGATGCAGTCGCAGAATTCACTACAGTGGCTGGCGGACTTGCAGCTACAGTTGCATTGATGGTACAGCGAACCACAGCCCCAGCAGGAAATGAAGAGATTGTCGTAGATAGAGCACCATTACCAACGGATGGAGAGATTACTGCGCTCCCAGATGTAGGTGCACAACTCCATGAATTGAAGCTAGCAATACCACTTGGGATTGAATCGCTAATCGCGGTACCATCAGCTAATGCAACACCTGTATTTGATACATCTACAAAATAGGTAACCGCTGCATTTGGGACAAGCGTTCCACCGCCTATATTTGTACTTTTAGTGATTGATATGATAGGCAGGGTTCTTGTATCTGTATCACTTGCTGTGCACCGCCCAGTAGCAGCATTGAATGAACTTCCTGCCGCCGTACAAGCAGTGCCAATATTACTTGTTGCAGGGCCAGGCGTAACCGTCGCAACATTGGTCAAATTGCCCGTGAAACCGGATGGCACCGCCAGCGTCATGGTGTATGTAAGAGAGCTGCCATTGGGTAGTGATGCACTGGCATCATTCAACGCTCCACTACCGCTCGAGGCACCACACACAGCGCCACCTGTAGCGCCTCCACATGTCCATGTGGCACTAGTGATGCCTGAAGGAAGAGGGTCAGCCACAGCAACACTCTGCGCCCCGAATGGACCCGCATTTTTAACAAGCAATTGGTAGGTGATATTAGACCCTGCAATGTACTGGGTTTGATTGTCAGTCTTGGTAATTGATAAATCGGCACCAAATACAATGTTCTGACTGGCGCAATTTGAACCATCATTTGAAGATGAGCCTGGTGCACCGCTAATCAGCGTTGCAGCACCTGTAGTTAGATTGAATTGATAAAACCCGCTAGGAGGATTATTGCCTGAGCCAAACAATCCATTAGGAGCCCCATACATTGCACCAATAAAGCCCGCCGGAAGCCCGTTAGGAGCACCAATAGCTGTAACTATGCCGGTCGTAGGATTAATAGAAACAAGTTGACCGGCCGAAGTAACTGAATACAATAACCCATTCACCCAAGCCATGTCTGCAATAGACAAGTTTGTCAAGCCAGCTGGAAAGGTGAGTGACAGCAAGCTTGCCGTCATTGTGCTGACATTAACTACATACATTGCCGTACTAGTTCCGACATTGTTTTTAACGTACAGCAACCCTCCAGTGTCGCTAAAAGTACCAGAAATATATGTCGCAGAGGGCAAGCCCGTGACCGCCCCTAAATTGACGGTACTTCCGTCGGCGGCAATTCGCATCAAGCGGTTGCTAGCATTAAGTATTCCGTATTGATAATTATCTAATGGATTATAACCAACAGCATTATACGTAACCGATGATGTCCCCACAGGGCTAAATATAAACGGATTAGAATTTGTATTTATTCTATACAATGTCGTTGGATCGCCGGGCTGCCCCTGCTCAAGGTACATTGTCGAATCACAGACAAACGGGGTTTGTGCATTTACTTCGAATGCAAATAAACTGAAAAAAGAGATAATCGAAATAATTAATATTCGAATATATTTTTTCTGCATAACATCCTCTTTTCGCACAAATAAAGAAAGAGCAAGTGCATCTTCTCTACTTTGATTTCTAGCGCAAATTGTACATTTATGCAAGTTTTAGAAACAATTGATGCAGGCTTGAAGACGATTGTTGTATTTTTTCTCCGAGGGTAAACCCGTGATTGGTGAAAATGGGCCCGCTTTAAATGACTGTCGGAGCTCCCAGTGTTGGTGCATTACGGGGACTTCCCATAAACTCAATCACTGATAAGCAACCATCCCCCCGAAGAATTCAAGATTGAAGCGGTCAAACAGATCACGGAGCATGATCAGCACATGTATCCGCACGGATCGGCGTGAGCCAGCGCAGTCTGTACAACTGAATCAAGCTCAACGAACTGATACGAAGAACTGATTGCGACGTGCCTGCGCGAGCTATCAATAGGCGACATCGCACACCGCTGGAGGTTTCGGACCAGGCACATTTCGCGCACATTTCGCGCACGATACGGGAAGACGCCAACGCAGCATCGACGCATGCTTGGAGAAGTTGTACAGGTTTCCCCACACAACCGCCTCAGTGAACTGCACCCCAAGAGTTGGACATCAATCCAAACGATGGGGTGGGGGATCAGGTTTGCGTGGAAATCAACAATCAAGCGATCGAGCGCAGATTGCTGCAAAGTTGGCGGAGTCCCCAATTAAAGATCCCGGCGAATGAGTGCCCCCTTGAACAGCACTGGACCAGTCGGCCCCATCGAGCTGGGTACGCCGCCTTTGGGCTCAAGACTGATAGCCAGCACTGGAATCGCTTTCACATCGGTTTCCTGCGCCGTGAGTTGCTCCAGTTTGCCTTCCCCCATAACGCCCAAAGAACGTGGCGCGCCTTGTTGAGGCAATGCCCACAGTTGCAGAGATTTATTCTCTGCTTCCTTAAAACCGCTCACGCGCTGCAAAACCAACTGGCTGTGCCGGGGGTCGAACGTCACCAGCATGGACGCATCGGCTTTGCCATCGGCTAACACCGCTACATATTGAATCTGGGGCACCTCCTGCAATGCGGTCTGCGCTATCTGAAGTTGGGTTTGCAGCGAAGCCAGTTGCTGCTGTGAGGCCTGTTGAAGCCCTTGATGGGACCACAAGCCCACCGATATAGCACCCGCAGCGGTCAAGCTACCTGCCAAGGCCAATCCGCGCCACCATGCCAGCGCGCGCCCTGGCGACTTGGGCGCAGCATCGCGTTGCTGCGCAAGCTTGGCGTTGTTCTTTTCGGCTTGCAGCAGATTGTCGATGCGAATCCAGACCGCCTCATCGGGCGCTACCGGCTCTTGCACCTCGGAGAAAGCAGACCAGCGGCCTTGCCACAACAGGGCAGCAGCCCGCACCTGGGGGAACTCGCGAGCGAGTTGCTCAAAGCGCCGACGAGCCCCTGCGCGCAGCGTACCGAGTGCGTAGGCTGCAGCCAGGCGGTCCAGCAGTTCAGGGTTTCGGGTCAGATTCATGGTGGAAACTCCTGACACTCAAACATGGCGCGCCATGCATTTGCGCAGTTGCTCTAGGCTGCGGCGCACCCAAGTTTTGACGGTCCCCAGCGGCAACTTCAGATGGCTGGCCAATTCACTATGGCTTAAATCCCTCAGATAGGCCAAGCTCACCACTTGGCGCTGGGGCTGCTCCAGCTTTTGTAGGCACTGGTGCAGTACTGCAGCTTGCTCACTGGCCTCCACCCATTGCATCGGGCTTTGCGCCTCCCTGTCCTGTAGCAACTCTTCAACGTCATCGATCGGAACATTGAGATGCAGGCGCTCGGCTCTACGCCGGCGCAGAAAGTCCAGCGCGCGGCTGCGTACCAGCATGCCCATCCAAGCCAGAGGCGGGCTGAGCGAGTCCCGGTAAGTTCCCGCGCTGCGCCAGATACCCAAAAAGCTGTCTTGCAGCACATCCTCGGCCCATTCCTTGTTGCCAACGATGCGCAAAGCAAGCCCATACAGCCGCGAAGCGGTCCGGTCGTACAAAAGCTTGAGAGCGGCCTGCTCCCGGGCTGCTATGCGGTCGAGTAGTTCCATCAGTTCACTGTCCGGTGTATTGGCGCTCATGCAGTCATTGTGATCAGAAGCACCTCCTTCATACGGTGCTGTTGGATAAATGCCAAGGCGTATTGCCCATCCTGCCTATTTACCTGTACGCAGCATCTCGGCTACTGGATGTGAGCACCCAATAAATTACCGAAAAAATCTTCAAAAACTTGAATCCATCGACTCAGCGGCTGCGTATTACAAGCGTCGGACACTGCAAATGGTCGACACAGCCCCACAGCTAATTAGGAGTTGTCATGAGTATCAATCTGTTTGAAGGTCGTTCTTCCCCCATGGCCTCGCGTCGTGGATTTCTGGGCACCACAGGCACCTTGTCAGCCGTGGCAGTTGCCATGCTCGCCGGCAACGAGGCCCTGGCACAGGGTATGGGCAACGATCCGGCCAAGGATGTCTCTATCCTCAACGTGGCCCTGGGACTGGAACACGAAGCCATCAATGCCTACCAACTGGGGGCTGGCAGCGGTCTGCTGCAAAAGCCTGTGCTGGATGTGGCCTTGCTGTTCCAGAGCCACCACAAAGCCCACCGAGATGCCCTGATCGCGACCATTCAGAAAATGGGAGGCAAACCGATAGCCGAAGCCTCCATGCAGACCTACGCTGAGTCTCTGAAGGCCGCCACCCTCAAAAGCCAAGCCGATGTACTGGCGCTGGCAGCAAGGCTGGAGCTTGGGGCGACCAACGCTTACCTCGGCGTCATTCCCGCTTTTGAGAGTCGTGACCTGGCCAAGGTGGCAGGACGTCTGGCGGCCGACGAAACCATGCACTACACCGCACTGATTTCGGCTTTGGGCCGCACTTTGCCCAGCAACGCCTTGTCCTTTGGGGCCTGACGCGCACTAGCTTCGGGTACCGAGCACATCTGCTCGGTACGCTTCTTCTCCATTTTGGTCGAGGACATTCTCATGAAACATCTACCAACCCGCTCTCTGGCCGCCCTTTGCGTATCAGCGCTGGGCCTGACTGCCTGCTCATCCATGTCTACGCATTCCACCTACTCACAAGCCGAACTCCCAGCCACCGTGCAGGTGCCTGCTGGACACAAGGTGGCCATGGAAACCGTCGGCGTTGGCCAAATCACCTATGAGTGCCGAGCCAAGAAAGATAAGGCTACCGAGCACGAATGGGTGTTTGTCGGCCCTGATGCCAAGCTGCAAACGCGAAGTGGCACGGTCATCGGCAAATACTGGGGCCCACCAGCCACTTGGGAGAATCATGATGGCTCCAAAGTCACTGCGACACAGGTTGCAGTGGCTCCCGCTGGTACTGGCAACATCCCACTGCAGCTGGTCAAGGCCAATCCGGCCAGTGGCATGGGAGCCATGCAAGGTGTGACCTATATCCAGCGCGTAGCAACCAAAGGGGGCGTTGCACCAAGCATGGCCTGTGACGCCAGCAATCTGGGCAGCAAACAGGTTGTGCAGTATCAAGCCGACTATATTTTCTGGAAAGCGGTCTAAAAGACTGACCGATGGTGCCCCTTTTGGCAGAAGCTGTGAAGGGGAGCCATTTCCAGAAATTGCCAGCGCTATGACAGAGGAGTGATCTGTGGACTGTACAGCGAAACTGGGGACCAACACATATCGACCGCATTGACTTGCACAGCCTTAAATGCCCGAGCGTTATGGTCACTGGCTCCACCTCGATAGAACCATTCAATGATTGATTGACTAGACTGACACGCTCAACCAATGAGAACACAATGCACCAAGAACCAGACTTCATACAGAACCTGAGGCAAGAGTTCGGGGATGGATGGCGCTGGATAGAGCGCTGTATCGTGCTGGCTTACGCTGTAGCCGCAGGGCTATGTGTCGTGGGCTGTTGATTTCCAAGCATGGATTTACGGTGGCTGAGTGAAGCCCTCCGAGAGTATTTGGCCTGACATCGCCCACGCTTTGACGTCTTTAACTCGATTACGTGAAATGAAGGGATAGGCTCGTGCTGAGCCGGCTCTCAACTATTTGCACCTATCCTTCTAGCGTTACTACTAACGCATCCAACACCTGCCTGTCTCCGGGATGCGTAAGCAATTGACTCAGCGCTGTGACTGGAGCCAATACACAGGCCTGCGTCTCCCATCCGCATGCTGCTGGACTACCGCCAATACGCTTTGCCAAATAGAACCTCGTGCGCGTTATGCTACGGTCAACATCACAAAGCCAATGCGTGAGTTCGATGGCAAGGCCGGTCTCTTCGTATACCTCCACCAAAGCTGTCGCTCTAAGGCTTTTACCATCGGTTCGGCCTTTGGGCATGGTGTACTGATAGCCACCAAATCTATTCGTCGGCTCAACGAGCCATACGCGCCCATCCGGTTCCAAGATGACAGCTCCAGCAGCAGGCTGGAGGCTCTTGGAGCAAATGAATTCTGGCTCGGCATAATCTTCCATACCCTCGGCGGGTATTTCCCACGCACCAAAATCCTTTGAAGGGCCCCATGAATTCATTGCAATGCCATTCAGCTTCAAGGGCACCTTACCATCGGGAACAAAAATCGCCGTAATGACAGGATCTGCCCAAGAGGATGAAGGCGTCGCCAATGACGGATGACGAATGAGAACCGAATTGCCTTTTTCGTCAGGGCGAGGATGATAAACAGCAGTCATGATTTCGAGCTGATTTTCAAGGATTTAATTACAGCTAAGCGCTACCTGCCCATTAACAAAAACATAGCGCACAATTCTTGGGGCGGATTGCTCATCAACGACCAAACTAACAGACACTTTTCGCCCCTCTTGACGACCTTCGAACGATGTGAACGTTAACGTACCATCAGTTTTATCGGAGCCGATAACATCGTAACTTCGAAGCAAATCCATCGTGGCTGCCAACGCCGCCATAGGAGATTTACACATAAATATCGATGCGACTTGAAAATCAGGCATCTCTTTCTTTAACTGAGATGAGGTGATGGAAAACGGTTTATATGACCAGCTTTTCCTTACATTGCTTGGAAAAGAAGATGTTATTTCTGAAGCCTGCTCCGCATCCAACTGCTGGTGTACAGCTCGCTTTTCAGCAATTGGTGCTGGATCGTCGCATCTGGGATACAAGGTAGTGTGCGCAGACTCCCCCCCTTCCAGCTCTGCATAGACATCTAATGTGCCATCGTCCTTCTCAGCCACTTTGATTTGGTCGTACCCCCGGCTAGTCAAGGTTTGCTTCGCCAAGTCAACGGTGAAAGGGACACATCGACCGGATTCGGTACGTCCAAACCATTTTTTGTCTGCTTGGGCTTCAGTTGTCTTGTCATCAATACACCGCATCCAATGCTTGTCCGCATTGACGGCACTTCTGGGGCCCCAACACCATCCTCGCGCGGAGACCTCGGCGAACTGGGCCTCACGGCTATCGCAGGCTATCCGTGTTTTGGGATCATCGCCACTACCGCCTCTACATTGCTCATTCAATGCATCAACTTCGCTAAGCAGCGATTCCGTAGACTGCAACTTCGCATTGGAGGACTTTTCTGTACAGGCCACAGAAAGGGCTACCGCAAAGATGACCCCGCACCTGATCATGAGCATCCGCATATTTTCAAGAAGGTGAATTTCAAAAAAACTACCAAAACGGTAGTACGCAATAGATGCTAACACAAGAGCATGCCAGTCTTTGCTCAAACGACCGGCATGACACCACTACCCCAAAGAATCAAGGAAGCGCGGTTGAAGGCTGGACTTTCGCAGGAACAGCTGGGAATCAGAATTGGACTTGAGCCCGAGTCAGCAAGTACGCGGATGAATAGATACGAGTTGGGCAAGAGAACGCCGGATTTCGGCCTGATGACCCGGATTGCCGCCGAACTGAATTTCCCTACCACCTACTTCTATGCAGAAGCAGAGGATGAGGCCACGTTGCTAGTTGCCTTCTATCGAATGGCTCCAGCATCGAAAAAGAAGATATTGGAGGCAGCATTAGCTGAGTCTTAAAGACCTCCACCATCTCAGGCATGCCCATCAAGGCAGGAAACCATGTCTGATACCACATGCTAGTGTTGCCTATCTGTCCGCCGTTCTGGCCGATCAAGGCCCCCTCATCCAACAGCATGATGCTTGGCACGCGCCAAGAGGCGCATTGCGGCCGACGAGCGCCCAATCTAGGGTAAGTCGGTACCAGAATCGTTATGCTGCTTCAGCGAAACAGATTCCCGGAGCCGTTCCCGAATCTCATGGAACTTCCTGCGGCATCAGTCAGCTTGGCGACACATCAATACAAACCGTGCTCCGCATGCGCGTGCGTGCGTGCGTGCAATATCTGACTCAAAACAATACTCATCGCTCAGAACATTTAGTCTGCGGCAGGAACCCAAAAGGAACCACTGCAGGAACCAAGCGCGGACTTCGCTCACCGATAGTCCTCTCTAGACATCTTCAGCAACTCAGCACGATGCTCTGGCTTGGATTCGAGGATTTCCTTTCTCATCTGTTCTCTGCCTTGGGAACTGTCGTTTCAGTAATTGCAGGCATACATGGTCACATGAAACAGTTCTTTAGTCGCGTATGTGGATCCTCCAGCATCCAGGGCGACAGGACATAAGGGAACCGGCAACCTCATCCCCCTGCCAGTACCTCAAATGGCTTCTTCCAAATGCCATGTTTCGCTCCCCTCTTTATCCAGCGCTTTTCACTGTCGACATTGGCTTTTGGCGAGTTCCAGAGGTTCCGGGTGTCCAGCCCTCGCGAATATTGTCGTTCGACAGAACACCCTGCATCGCTGGAGAGGTTCCAGGTGTTCCACTCATTACGGCCTATCCTCGGGAACACCCGGAACACCGGCGATCAGGCAAGGTGTTCCAGTGCAAAGCCGGATAGGTATTGGGCTAGACACCCGGAACCTCTGGAACACTCCAAAACCAAGCTCACGGCATGCCTTGCAGTCACTATGTGCCCAACAGGGCAGTATTGACGGTGTATACGCGCACACGATCACCACTAATACGTCGCAAAATAGAGCGTTTGCCGTCCGCCCCAGGTTTTGGCAACGCCCCCACATCCTCCAGCACATCCAATCCCCGTTTCAGGTCAAAGCCAGTCAATGCTTCCTTCATGCCGCTGGCCGTAAACAGGTAGATTCGGCCAGCAGTGGTGTGCTCATGCCAGCCAGCGCGATCGCGGATCAACATGGCACGTTCGGGATCCGCGTCAATCGCGCTAAAACGGCTGTCGCCGTGGCGTTCGATGAAGCCCTGTATTTTCTCCAGCACCTGCGTGCGCTCCAGGTTGCCGTCCGTCGTGCCGCGCTGGGCCAACCAGGCACGGAAGCATTCAGCAGCGGCCTGGGTGGGCTGACCGGGTCGCCAGGGTGCCACGCCGTAGCCTGCAGCCAACTCTCCGGCCAGTGCCAGCACGGCAAAACGCTCTGCCGCACGTGCGGCCTGCCCATCGCCGGGCGCAGCCACAAACTGCGGCACGGCCTTGATAGCTTGCAGTGCTTCAGAAAAATCTGTGTCTGCATCACCCGTCAGCGCGCGCAGGAACTGCGGCCCGGCGTGGCCATGGTGTGCTTTACAGGCATTTTTGAGTGCATCGCTGAATGCTGCGCCGGAGGAATAGCCGTGCAGATCATCCCAGGCTCCATACGTGCGCTGGGCAGGCACATCCAGCAAACGCACCGTCTGGCCCGCCTTCTGGCGGTAACCCCCCTCTGCCATGCTGGTGCCGATAGTGCGCTCACCGGTGGACAGGACGCTGCAGCGCCAGCGATTCACCGCGCGGGCCGCGCCAGTGCGCGAGGCTCGTTGCTTGCCCCGTCCATTGCCCAGGCTGTAGACAATGGCCCCCACCTCCTTCGCATCGCATTCACTGATTTCGTCCAGTGCCAGCAGTGAATCATTGAACAGCGCTGCCACGCCCTCCATGCCGTTGCTGGTGGCCCTCCAGGAACGCCGGAAGCCCGGGCCTCCCCATACCGAGCAGGCAGCATCGATGGCCGTAGTCTTGCCAGTGGAGGAGTCACCCACCAAATGCATGCCTCCGCTATCGGCGTTGACGCGACTCAGCACCGGGCCAGCAAATGCCGCGCAGATGGCCAGCATCAGCAGGGGATTGCCGATCGCCAGTGCTGCCACGTTCTGCTGCCATTCTGCAAGCAAGCCCTTGATTACGTATTCATCGCTGAGCCTCTCGCCAGACTGGAAGACCACGCCGCTGGCATCGGGGCCGATCACCTCGGCCGGCAGCACAAATGCATGCTCGGTGGCCCAGCCGGTTTGCGTGACACAGCGAATGCGCGTTTCCGGGGTAAGCGCCTGCAAATAGCGCCCCAGCATTTGATGCTGGCCTGGGTCGATTTCCAAGCCCATGTACAACAGCTCACCGCGCAAATCAGCGCCGTCTGCACGCAGCAGCTCCATGGGCATGGCCCAGGTGCGCCACTGGCCCAACGTAGTCTTGAAGCGCAATTGGCGCCCAAAGTTGCTGCCATGCTCATCGGTGGTGACCGCTTCGATGTACAGAGGACTGCAGATCCATTGTTGCGTTAAAGCCGGGGGTTCGTCTTTTTTCTTGGAGGGTGTGATACTGAAATACCAAACGCCCGGACGCAACTTGGCGCCGTCATGCTTGAACCAGCCCTCAAATACCCGGAAGCAGGGGCGCTCGTTCTCACCGGGAATCAGCGACTCGGTTTGTTCTGGCTGATCGTGCACCAGCGCAATAGGGCGTGCCTTAATGTCAGCATCCAAAGCCGCCACCGAATGTTCAAATGCTGTAGGCATCAAGGGAACACCTCCAGGATGCGCGTAATACGGCCTGCCGCCGTCATCAAGCGGGCGCGGTCTGCATCGGTCAACGCCACACCATGCGCGACGTTGCCAGCCGCAATGGCAGCCAGCATGGCTTCGGCGTGCAAGATTTCCAACGCGGCACGAGCGCTAATCGGCGTCGGGCGCTGTGTTGTGGGCTTGCCACCCTCGACCCATGCGCCCAGCTCCTTCGCTGCTGCAGCGAAGCCCTGGCCATAGGCCGCCATGTGGTAGGCCAGCACATCACCGCCGCGGGCACCACAACCAGCCATGCAGACGAAGGCGCCAGAGACAGTATTGATGCGCATGCTGTCGCTTCCACCGTGGAAGGTGCAGGCGGTTGTGCGCCACTTGCCTTTGCGCTCATGGAATTTCAATCCTTGACCTTCATAGTAGGCCGCCGGATCAGGCAGACGATTACGATCGAAGGCCATTACACCCCCTCCTTTACCTGTGCGTCGCGCCAATTGAGCAACTCAGCTACATCGAAGATGGTGCAGCGCATGCTCAGGTGGCGAGGCTTGGGAAAGTCAGGGCGGTCTTTGGCCCAGCGCCAGAGGGTTGAGATACCGATGCCCAACAGTTCGGCGGCTGCCTTGGGACGGACAGTTTGGGGGGCGAGACTCATAGTCACCTCGTTCGATCCCGCGTGGCACCATGCCAGCGATTGAGGTGAATTCCAATGCCGGGGTATTTCGGGCCCAGCCCACCCCGGCGAGTTTCATTCGATAACCCCGCCAAATCGACAGCGTTGACCCCGGTCAATAGCCCGTTTTACCCCGGTCAAGCATCCTCGCGGGGATCAAGAACGGAGCGAGGCGCATGCGCACGTGGAAAGTAATTAGCCAGCAGCTCCCACCCCTTATTTTTGGATAGTGGGAGGCCTTTGCCGCGCCTGGGATCAATCAACCATTGCATTACTTCGAATGGACAAAACAGGGGCTCGGTATGCTTGTGGCCACCGGCCCCAATGACCTTCCGCGCATCCCGTAGCCGTGGGGCATCCTTCAAGTTCAGGAACCAAGACATATCCATGTTAGTAAATTTGCCAAAAGCATCGATCAATTGCTGTCGCGTTGCCCGCTTGGCGTGATCGATTGCTACAGTTGCATGCTGGTGCCGCGGAGCACACCAAGGGGAGGAGACGGCCGCATCCCTTAATGCACCTGGCGACGCTTGCGCAGCTACGTCATCTCCCGCAGCGAAAAGGTCATCCATTCGAATATTGAGCGGCGTCGCTAGTGTTCCATTTGGAGCCAACTCCACATATACGTGTCCGCCACCTGGCTCATATGCCTCCTGCACGTGGCACGCTTCCCCATCCAAGATGGCCTCAAGTGTTGCCTGATCGGAAAGCAAATAACCGCGATAGGGACGTAATTGCAGGGGATGACCTGGACTGGGGTTAGGTAGGTCGGCAATAAAACCATCGATCATGAAATACAGCCCGAAGCGCCCATCCACAGCTGCTTGAACAACATCTACACGCGGCACAGCAAAGCGCTCGGCCCAATGGTCGAGCTTGGCAAGCGGTAACTTTCTCGCCTCAGTCAATTTCAAATCACGGGCCTTGGCAGGCAGATGAGATGTCTGGGCTTTTCGGCCCAACGTCGAAGTGGATTTAGTTGAGGTGCGGCTCATCGGTCTAGGGAATCTGAAGATGGGTCTTATGCCTGCATCCGCACTAGCTCAGAGCCGGTCTTGAGCTTGTCGAGGTAGTCTGCCCACTCGTTCATCATCTTTCGACGCTGCTCCATGAACTCGGCGCGGTCATAGGCCGCGCCTAACGGACCGGACTTACCGTGCGCGAGTTGAGCCTCAATAACGTCAGCGTGAATGCCTGGCAGGCGCTCAATCATCAACGTGCGAGCCATGGCACGAAAGCCGTGGGGTGTCATCTCCTCGCTGGAGTAGCCCAAGCGACGCAATGCAGCCGTCAGGGTCATATCAGACATCGGTCTTCCCTCTCCTCTGGTAGAGGGAAAAACGTGCGCTCTGTGACCTGTCAGCGGTCTTATCTCCCTAAGGATCGCCACTGCCTGAGGCGCCAAGGGTACAAAGTGTGGTCTACCATTCAACTTCTGCGCTACAGTGCGTTTCATCGCTGAAGATGGAATGGTAAGCATGGCATTGTCCAGGTCCACCCAACTCCATTCCATCATACGAATATTGGCGGGGCGTTGGAATAGCAACGCAGATAGTTGCAGCGCGGCTTTTGTGATAGGTTGGCCGTTGTAGCTGTCAAAAGCCCGCAACAACTCACCGACCTTCACAGGCTCCAGTACAGCAGCCATGTGTTTGACCACCACCGGTTCCAGTGCACCTTGCAGATCAGGCATAGGGTTGCGCTCGCAACGGCCAGTCTGGACGCCATAGCGGAAAACCTGCCCAGAATTCTGCGCAAGAGTATGAGCAGCATCCCGATTGCCGCGCTTCTCCACTCTACGCAGCGCATTCAACATCATGGGAGGCGTGATATCAGGGAGCTGAAGACGGCCAACGAACGGGAATATGTCCTTCTCCAACCCCCTCAGCCACTTGACGGCGTACTTATCGCTCCATCCACCTTTTTTGACACCATGGTATTCGCGAGCCACGGCTTCAAACGTGCTTTCGTCGGCCATGGCCTGAGCTAGCTTCTGTGCTTGCTTGACTATGGCCGGGTCAGTACCTTCTGCCAGATGTTGTCGTGCTTCGTCGCGCCGCCGCCGCGCTTGGGCAAGGGAGACGGCCGGGTAAACGCCCAACGCCAGCGTTTTCTGCTTGCCGCTGAAACGGTATGCCAAGCGCCAGTACTTGCCCGCCGCCATGACATGCAAGTACAGCCCACCGCCATCACTATGCTTGTCTCCGGCCGGCTTGCCTGAGAACTTGGTCTGCTTCACGAAGGTATCTGAGAGTGGCATTGTTGGTATGTGTCTTGAATAGCATATCAAGTACCAACAAAGGTACCAACAATTTGTTGGTATGTCCAGAGATAACCATAGCCTAATTAGCACATCAAAAAACCCGCCACGCCAACGAGCGTGCGGGTTTCAGGATTTTCTGAGGCCATCCGAGATAGCCATATGGCGCGGCTGGCGGGGATCGAACCCACGACCCTTGGCTTCGGAGGCCAATACTCTATCCACTGAGCTACAGCCGCGCATATACACAATTGCCTTTCAGCAATCCTTCAATTATGGCACGGGATGCAGCTCCGCGAGGCTTCAATGCCAAACAGTGCCACTCCCTCAAGCCTGGCGCTGAAAGCCCAGACCCGAGAGGTAGGCCTCCACAGACAGCTCGCCAATTTTTCGCAACGGGAAGTTACCTTCATTCAGCACCCAGCCATGAATGAGCCCCACAAACAATGAATGCAGGCCAAGCGCTGCTTCCGTCGGCGTCATGGGCATTACAACGCCCTGCTCCATGGCAGCCAACGTCAGGTCATCTGCAAACTTGCGCTGAGAACATTCCGAGCTCTCCACATGTCCTTCGCGAACGCTCTCAAGCTCGCCAACGTATTCCAGCTTGAAAAGCGCTGTATCAAACACCTTGCGTCGCCGCTCGTCTGAGTCCATGCTGTCGAACACTGCGTAGATGGAGTGCCGAATCCGCGCAAGCGGCGAGAGTTCACCGTACTTGTCGTCGCAGATTTCCTCAAACGGAGTGCATATGCGTGACAGCACCGCAGTGAAGACATCCACTTTGTCCTTGAAATGCCAATACACCGCGCCACGCGTGGCGCCAGCGCGTTGCGCGATTTCATTGAGCGACGCGCGCGCCACGCCTTTCTCGAAAAAAACCTCTTCTGCCGCATCCAACAGCTTGGTGCGCGTCTCGTCCGCTTCTGCCTTTGTGCGCCGGGCCATGCTCTGCTCGTCCGTTCCTGTAGCGCATTGCCCCAGTGTCTCGCTGCAGGCAATGAAAGATTTAACAAATAAGCTCTATTATACATTTCTGCATGTATGTATAATTGCGGAGCATTTTTCTGGGGATTGAAGATAGCATTCCACTAGCCACAGGCAATCCCCGCCGAATCCTCCGCGGTTCACCTCATTCATTTCACACCTTCCGAAGGGACTTTCATGCAGCCCATGTATGAAGCACACCAAGCCGCTGACAAAAGACCGCAAACCTCTCGCCAACGTATGAAATCCAGTACCTTTGCCCTCACCCTGGCTGCAGCGCTTGCTTTGGCAGCCTGTGGCGACAAGAAACAAGAACAACACTCCGCACAGGGCGCGCCCCCTCCACCAGAAGTCAGCGTGCTGACCGTCAAGCTCGAGAGCATTCCCGTCGTGTCGGATTTGCCAGGCCGTCTGGAGCCCTTCCGTGTTGCGCAGGTCGGCGCTCGTGTTGCAGGCATTCTGCAAAAGCGCACCTTCAAGGAAGGCTCCGACGTGAAGGCGGGCCAGGTCCTGTTCCAGATCGACAATGCGCCTTACCGCGCCAGTCTGGAAAGCGCCCAAGCGACACTGGCACAGGCACAGGCAACGCTGGCACAGGCGGCCTCTACCGCACGCCGCTACAAGCCACTGGTGGAAGCCAACGCCATCAGCAAGCAGGACTATGACGTGGCAGTCGCCAACGAAAAAGCTGCTCAGGCACAGGTTGCAGCAGGCAAGGCAGCTGTCACCAACGCCAGCATCAACCTGGGCTATGCCTCGGTGACCGCCCCCATCTCCGGCCGCATTGGTCGCGCCCTGGTGACCGAAGGTGCACTGGTGGGCCAAGGTCAGGTGACCGAGTTGGCTGTCATTCAGCAGATCAACCCTCTGTACGTCAACATCACGCAGTCGTCCTCTGACATCATGCGCATGCGTGAAGCGCTGAACTCTGGCAAGTTGGCCAAGGCGGGCGACAATGCCGCCAAGGTCAAGGTGTATACCGATGATGGCCGTCCCTATGCGCAGGAAGGCAAGCTGCTGTTCACCGATTTGACCGTGGATCCCACGACCGGTCAGGTCAGCGTACGCGCCGAGTTGCCCAACCCCGATGGCATGCTGCTGCCAGGCATGTATGTGCGCGTACATATCGAAGAAGCCCAGGTGGACAACGCTGTGCTGATTCCTCAACAGGCTGTCACCCGCAATGAAAAGGGCAATACCGTGATGGTGGTGGCCGAAGATGGTTCGGTGGCACCTCGCCCCGTTCAGATCAGCCAGTCCAAGGGAACCAATTGGGTCGTGACGGATGGCCTGAAGTCGGGCGACAAGGTCATGATCGATGGTTTCATCAAGCTGGGCATGGGCGCGAAGAAGGTAACCCCCGTGCCATGGAAAGAAGCAGGCAGCCAGCCAGCGCAAGCGGCCGGCGGCAAGCCCGCCGATGCAGCAGCTCCTGCCGACAAGCCAGCGGCCTCGACCGAGGCCGGAAACAACGCTGCATCCAGCAAATAAACAGGACACAGCTGCATGTCAAAGTTTTTTATTCACCGACCGATCTTTGCATGGGTGATCGCGATTTTCGTGGTCCTCGCAGGTATCGTGTCCATCACCCGCCTGCCGGTGGCGCAGTTCCCATCGGTTGCGCCTCCGACGATTACCGTGACGGCCGCCTACCCCGGCGCCACCGCACAGACCTTGACCGATTCGGTTTTGCAGCTCATCGAGCGTGAAATCAATGGCGCCGAAGGCCTGATGTACATGGAATCCTCTGCCTCTGCCACCGGCAGCGGCACGCTGACCGTGACGTTCGCGCCCGGCACCAACCCGGAGTTGGCCCAGGTGGACGTGCAGAACCGCCTGGCCCGTGCCACGCCGCGCCTGCCGACCATCGTGCAATCGCTGGGTGTGCGCGTCGACAAGTCGATGAGCAACTTCCTGATGATTCTGACCTTCCAGTCGGAGACTGGAGAGACCTCGCGCGATGAAATCTCGGACTACGTCAACCGCAATGTCCTGCCCGAAATCCAGCGTCTGAACGGCGTCGGCAAGGCGCAGCTGTTTGCATCGGGCCGCGCCATGCGTGTGTGGGTCGATCCGACCAAGCTGCAGGGCTACAACATGTCGATCGCCCAGATCAACGCTGCCATCGCCGCGCAGAACCAGCAGATCTCGGGTGGTTCGCTGGGCGACACCCCCAGCCTGCCAGGCACCAACATGAACGCCACCATCGTGGTGCCTGGCCAGCTCACCACGCCAGAAGAGTTTGGCAATGTGGTGCTGCGCTCCAACTCTGATGGCTCCACCGTGCGTATCAAGGATGTGGCACGGGTGGAACTGGGCGCCGAGAGCTATGGCTTCAACTCGCGCCTTGATGGCAAGCCCGCTGTTGCATTGGCGGTTCAGCTCACCTCCACGGCAAACGCCATGGCCACGGCCAAAGAGGTCTACAGCAAGATGGGCGAGCTCGAGTCCTTCCTGCCGGCTGGCGTGAAATGGTCTGCTCCGTATGACACATCGAAGTTCGTCAAGATCTCCATCGAGAAGGTGATCCACACGCTGCTCGAAGCCATCGTGCTGGTGTTCATCGTGATGCTGATCTTCCTGCAGAACATCCGCTATACCCTGATCCCGACGATCGTGGTGCCCATCGCATTGCTGGGCGCATTTGCAGTGATGTACAGCGTGGGGCTGACGATCAACATTCTGTCGATGTTCGCCATGGTGCTGGTGATCGGTATCGTCGTGGACGATGCCATCGTGGTGGTGGAGAACGTCGAGCGCATCATGTCTGAAGAAGGCATATCCCCCAAGGACGCGACGATCAAGGCCATGGGCCAGATCCAGGGCGCCGTGGTCGGTATTACCGTGATTCTGGTGACGGTGTTCATTCCGCTGGCCATGTTCTCGGGCGCTACCGGCAACATCTACCGTCAGTTCTCGCTGGTGATGGCGATCTCGATCTTCTTCTCCGGCTTCTTTGCGCTGACCCTGACGCCTGCGCTGTGCGCCACCATGCTCAAGCCCATTCCCAAGGGCCATGCACACGACAAGAAGACCGGTCTGCTGGGCCCCTTCTACAACTGGTTCAACCGCATGTTCGGCAAGGCTACCAAGGGCTACCAGAAGACGCTGCTTGGCGTGGTCAAGCGCACCATTCTGGCTTTCCTGGTGTATGCCGCAGTGATCGCTGGCGTGGTGTTCGGCTTCAAGGCTCTGCCTACCGCCTTCCTGCCAACGGAAGACCAGGGCTACGTGATCTCGCTGGTGCAACTGCCGCCAGGCGCTACGCAGGAGCGTACGAGCGGCGCCATGTCGCAACTGGAAGACTATGTGCTCAAGCAGCCTGAAACTGCGCACATCGTCAGTATTCTGGGCTTCAGTTTCTCGGGGCAGGCACAGAACATGGGTCTGGCCTTCACCACGCTCAAGGACTGGTCGGAGCGCACGGCTCCGGGCTCGGATGCGACCTCGTTTGCGGGCAAGGCGCTAGGTGCCATGATGGGCCTGCGCGATGGCTTCATCTACACGCTGGTGCCGCCTTCCATTCCAGAACTGGGCAACAGTGACGGCTTCACCTTCCGACTGCAGGATCGTGGCAATAACGGCCATGCAGCCCTGCTGCAGGCCCGTAACGAGTTGATCGGCAAGGCCAGCCAGAGCCCTATCCTCACCGGTGTGCGTTTTGATGGCGTGGAAGACGCTCCGCAGTGGCAGGTCGATATCAACCGCGACGCTGTCTATGCGCAAAAGGTCAATATGGGTGACATTGCCACCACGTTGTCCACCGCGCTGGGCTCTGCCAACTCTACCGACTTCCCGAACAAGGGATACATGCAGCGCGTCACCATCCAGGCCGATGCCGCAACTCGCATGCAACCTGAAGACGTGATGAAGCTGACGGTGCCCAATGCCGATGGCAAGCTGGTCGAGCTGTCCACGCTGGCAACTGCCAAGTGGGTCACCGGTCCGATGCAGATGTCGCGCTACAACGGCTATCCGTCCATGAGCATCACCGGCCAGGCCAAGCCCGGCTACACCAGCGGCCAGGCCATGGCCGAAATGGAAAAGCTCGCTGCCGAATTGCCACAAGGCTTTGGCTATGAGTGGACCGGACAGTCGCTCGATGAGAAGAAGGCGGGTTCGTCGGGCATGATCCTGTACGCGTTCTCGATCCTGGCAGTGTTCCTGTGCCTGGCAGCACTCTACGAGAGCTGGAGCATCCCGCTGGCCGTGCTGCTGGTGGTGCCTCTGGGTGTTCTGGGTGCGGTGGCAGGTATGCACCTGCGCGGTATGCCCAACGACATCTACTTCCAGGTGGCGCTGATCACCGTGATTGGTCTGTCAGCGAAGAACGCGATTCTGATCGTGGAGTTCGCCAAGGATCTGCACGACCAGGGCATGAGCGCTTTGGACGCGGCACTGGAAGCCGGTCACCTGCGCTTCCGCCCGATTCTGATGACCTCGCTGGCTTTCATTCTTGGCGTGGTGCCGCTCTACATCGCCTCGGGTGCGAGCGCGGTCAGCCAGCATGAAATCGGGACAGGCGTGTTCTGGGGCATGATCATCGGCACCTTCATGGCCGTGTTCCTGGTGCCGGTGTTCTTTGTGGAAGTGTTCCGGTTGTTCGGCCGCAAGAATGACAAGGACGGCTCTGGCCCCCATGGCGGCGCCTCGCCATCGGCACCTGCTCCTGGCTCCGTCTCGCACTCCGCAGTGATGAACCAAGAAGACATGAACTCCGCAACGGGGAAAGGACCTCGTTTTGAATAAGAAACTCATTCCTACCGTGCTGGCAGCGGCGCTGCTGGCCTCCGGTTGCTCGCTGATTCCTGCACTGGACAAGACGGCCGCCCCCGTGGCGGACCAATACCCCGTGGCGTCCACGCAGGGCCAGCAGGCGGCTGCGGATATTCCGTGGCAGAACTACTTCACCGATCCGCGCCTGCAACAGCTGATCCAGATCGCACTGGATAACAACCGCGATCTTCGGGTAGCCGTGCTCAACATCGAGCAGGCCCGTGCGCTGTATCAGGTGCAGGGCTCGCAACAGTTCCCCGAAGTCGGTGTGTCTGCCGCTGCCACCCGGCAGCGCAGCCAGATCACTGGCAGCTATGGCAATGCTTTCAGTGTTGGCGTCGGCATCCAGAACTGGGAGATCGATTTCTTTGGCCGCATCAGCAGCCTGAAGGAACAGGCCCTGGCGCAATATCTGGCAACGGAAGAAGGCCGCAAGGCTGCGCAGATCAGTCTGGTGGCCTCGGTGGCCAATGCCTGGCTGGCACTGCAAGCCGATGAAGAGCTGATGGACCTCTCGCGTCGCACGCTGGAGACGCGCCAGGAGTCGATCAAGCTGACCAAGCTGCGCCTGGACTCGGGCGTGGCCTCGGAGCTCGATTACCGACAGGCGCAGTCCCTGACAGAAAACGCCAAGGCCACCCTGGCCCAGCAAACGCGTCAACGCGCGCTGGATGCCAACGCGCTCACCTTGCTGCTGGGCCAGACGCCACCGCAGGAGCTGCTTGCCAGCCTGCAAGGCAAGCGCCTGAGCGATCTGCCCGTGATGGCTGACGTGCCCGCAGGCCTGCCATCAGACCTGATGCTCCGCCGCCCGGATGTGCGCCAGGCCGAGCAAAGCATGATCGCGGCCAATGCCAACATCGGTGCAGCGCGTGCCTTGTTCTATCCCAGTATCTCGCTGACGGCCAATGCCGGCTTTGCCAGCTCCGAGCTGTCCGATCTGTTCGACTCCAAGTCCAAGGGATTCACGATCGCCCCATCGCTGTATCTGCCGATCTTCAACGCAGGACGCAACCAGGCGAACCTGGAAGTGGCAGAGGCGCAGAAGAAGATTGCTGCCGCCCAGTACGAAAAATCCATCCAGACGGCGTTCCGCGAAGTGTCCGACTCACTGGTCAGCCGCCAAACGCTGGCCGACCAGCTGCAATCGCAGGAAGCCCAGGTCGAAGCCGAATCGGCCCGCCTGAAGCTGTCGGACCTGCGTTACACCAATGGCGTTGCAAGCTATCTGGACCTGCTGGATGCACAGCGCTCGCTGTTTGCGCTGCAGCAAGGTGTGGTGCAGGTGCGACTGGCGCAGCTGCAGAACCAGGTCGGCCTGTACAAGGCCTTGGGCGGTGGCTGGACGGATGAAGCCCCTGCGGATACCACAACGGCTGTCACCCAGGTGGCGCCCACTGCTGGCAAACCATAAGCCCCTCAGCAGCACACCTGCCGCACAATGGCCTGCCAGCATCCTGGCAGGCCATTTTTTTGCGGTGGTCGTAGGCAAGGTGTGGCCGAAACAACGCTGGGGCTAGCCCGGAGGTCACAAAACAAGACCCCTCTATATAATGATTTTGGCCTCTGCACGATGAACAACAAGCCACGAAGAATTTGAGGACGTAATGAGCGACATCCAGCACGAAGAAGCACACACTGGCCCCATCAAGACACCCAAACAGCTTTTGTGGACGGTGATCTTTGCATTCGTGATTCCCGTTTTTGCCATTATCGGCCTGGTGATGTATGTCACCTCTGCCAACAAACCCGGTGCTGGTGCGGCCGATGAATCCGCACTGGTTGCCGCTCGCATCCAGAAGGTGGGCATGGTCGAAGTCCGCGACGCCAATCGCCCTCTCAAATCCGGCGAGGAAGTGTTCAAGGCACAGTGCGCAGCCTGCCACGCCACCGGCGCGGCCGGTGCCCCCAAGTTTGAAGATGCTGCAGCCTGGGCGCCTCGCATCAAGACGGGGCTGGATGCCTTGGTGCATTCGTCGCTGGCCGGCAAGGGTGCCATGGCACCACAAGGGGGCGGTGATTTTGACGACACCGAAATTGCCCGTGGCGTGGTCTACATGGCCAATGCCGCAGGAGCCAAGTTTCCCGTTCCCGAGCGCCCTGCTGGCAATGCCGCGGCAGAAGGTGGAGCCGTTGCTGCAGCCGCCCCCGTAGCCGCAGCAGCAACGCCTGCGGCTCCCGCAACCCCAGCCACGCCTGCAGCGCAGGAGGCGGCAGCTCCTGCAGCCACCGCCCAGGCCGACGGCAAGGGTCTGTACGACAAGGCCTGCTTTGCCTGCCATGCAGCAGGTGTGGCCGGCGCCCCCAAGTTTGGCGACAAGGCCGCGTGGGCACCCTTTGTGGCTCAGGGCATCGACAACATGGTCAAGATTGCCATCTCGGGCAAAGGCGCCATGCCCCCCCGCGGAGGATCAACCGCCTCTGACGACGAAATCCGTGCTGCCGTGCAGTACATGGTGGACCACGCACAGTAAACCCCTGCGCCTTTATACCTTTACGCGATCAGATACAAAAACCGGCTCTGGCCGGTTTTTTCTTGTCTGACAGTTCTTGCTGTTTTAGCTGCCAGTGCTTGCCAGCTGCGCGGGAGAACTTATAAAACCATAGCAGTGCGGCAACGCATTGCGTCGAACCTCTTCCGGCGCAGGCAGCAGGCCCGCATCCAGCGCGGCGGACACATCCAGCACATCCTGCGTGTGCACCATGCCCAACCCCATGGATACCGTCATGTACACGGCCCCGTCCTCATCCACCAGCACCTTCTGCACTTCTGCGGGAGCCAATTCACTGCCTGTATGGCTGTGGATACGTATCTCTCGCGCCTGCATTTGCATGCGCCAGATCCATGGGGTGGCTTCCAACTCCACAAACACCTGCTGCGGCCCGTTCTGAAAGTACCAGCAGCCACGCGCATCGTGCAGATAGTTGCGAGCAATGAATTCGGCCAGCTTCACATGCTCGACCCGCGAGCCCTTGGCCCCTGGCACTCCACTGGCAAAGCTGCCAGCGGCCTGGGCCGCCGCATCACGCAGCCACCAGTTGCCACGCGCATCCAACCCCAGCCAGCCATAGCAGGCGGGCACGTTGGGCCATTTGGCCATGGCCTGTTTGACGATGTCATCCATTGCAATCACGCTCCATAGAGCCATGGTAGCGCCACTGGTTGGCTTTTGGCCCTGCTCCTGCGCGGGACCAGTCAATAATCGCTGACAAACCGGCCTGACAATCTTTGTCACAATGGGCGCCTTGTCAATGCATCAACTTGCAGCGAACATCAGGCCACATCCAATAAGGAATGCACAATGAATACGATCAACACAATCAAGCGACTGATGGTCATGGTGGCAGCAGCCGTGGTGCTGACGGGCTGCGGCTATAACGATTTCCAGCGACTGGACGAGGAATCCACCGCCGCGTGGAGTGAAGTTCTCAACCAATACCAGCGCCGTGCCGATCTGGTGCCCAACATTGTGGCCTCGGTCAAGGGGGAAGCCAATTTTGAGCAGGATACGCTCACCAAGGTGATTGAGGCGCGCTCCAAAGCCACCTCAATCCAGGCCACTCCCGAATTGGTCAACAATCCCGAAGCGTTCAACAAGTTCCAGCAGGCGCAGGGTGAGCTCTCCAGCGCGTTGTCGCGCCTGATGGTGGTGGCCGAGCGCTACCCTGACCTGAAAGCCAACCAGGCCTTCCGCGACCTGCGCGTCACCCTGGAAGGCACCGAAAACCGCATCGCCGTGGCACGCGACCGCTATATCGGCACTGTCAAGGCCTACAACGTGCTGGCCCGCCAGTTTCCTACCAACCTGACGGCCAAGGTCATGGGCTACCAGCCCAAGGCCAACTTCACCGTGCAGAATGAGGCACAGATTTCTCAGCCACCCCAGGTTGATTTCTCGACAGACAAGAAGTAATCAAGGAAAAAAGTGCTTATTGCGCGGGCTCTGCAACGCTTTATAGCTATATTTACAGTAGCGCTCTTGCCTTGGCTCGGGCATGCGGCGGTGTTGCCGGTTCCTGCGCTCACTGCGCATGTGATCGATCAGACCGCAACCCTGAGCGCGCAAGATACCGCCAGCCTTGAAGCCCAGCTGAAACAGCTGGAGCAGGACACCGGCTCTCAGGTGATTGCATTGATGGTGCCAACCACCGCTCCGGAGGACATTGCAGCCTATGCGAACCGGGTGGCCAACACCTGGAAGATCGGCCGCAAGGACGTTGGCGACGGGCTTCTGATCATTGTTGCCAAAGACGACCGGCGCATGCGCATCGAAGTCGCCAAGACCCTGGAAGGCGCCATCCCCGACCTGCGTGCCGCACGCATCATTGACGAGGCCATGAAGCCAGCCTTTCAGGCCGGCAACTATGGCGCAGGCCTTTCGGCAGCCGCAGGCCAGATCAGCGCCCTCATCAAAGGCGAGGCCCTGCCAGCACCGGCCCGGCAGCCACAGCAGCGCCAAGGCGCATCGGCAGCCCCATCCATGGATGTGGGCGAGCTACTGATCTTCTTTTTCGTGGTTGTCATGATCGGCGGAGGCTTTCTGCGCGCCCTGCTCGGTCGTGGCTTTGGCTCCCTGGTCACCGGCGGTATTGCGGGCGTTGTGGCGACCATGCTCACAACCAGCCTGCTGATCGGCGTAGGAGCGGGAGTCGTGGCCCTGTTCATGGTGCTTCTGACAGGCGGCCTGCGCCCCGGCAGCGTCATTACCGGCGGTGGGGGGGGCGGCGGCTTTGGTGGAGGCGGAGGGTTTGGCGGCTCGGGTGGTGGCGGCTTCAGCTCCGGCGGCGGTGGTAACTTTGGCGGCGGCGGCGCGTCGGGGAGCTGGTGATGGGAAATTGGCTTCAGCGTCTTGGCCGCCAGTTGCGCCACCGCATTCTGGACCGTGATGCCTCCTATGCTTTGCCGCAGGCGGCACGCGAGCGCATTGCGCATGCCATTGCAGCATCAGAGGCTAGGCATACGGGCCAGATTCGCGTGTATGTCGAGACCGCTCTGCCCTGGAGCTATATTCGCCGCGACGCGTCGGCGCGCGAGCGGGCTGTGATGGAGTTCAGCAAGCAACGCGTATGGGACACCGAGCACAACAACGGCGTATTGATTTATCTGCTGCTCACCGAGCACGCCATCGAGATCGTCGCAGATCGGGCCGTTGCACGCCATGTGGACACCGCCCAGTGGGGCCGCGTCATTGCAGGGTTGGCAGAGGATCTGCGCAGCGGTCTGTACGAAGAGGCCCTGAAAAAGGCTATCACCCAAGTGTCGCAATTGCTGGAGCGTGATTTTCCTCGCCAATCTGCAGCGGCAGACAATGAACTGCCAGATATTCCCATTGTCCGTTGACTCTGCCAGGCACTATATTTTTCATAGCATTTAGCGCTTGATGGATAAGCGTGCTGCCTTGGTTTAGTCTTTAACCATAGGCTCGCTACATGTGCCGGCTTCAGGTTCGCCCTTACTGCTTTGCGGAGTCTGGAAAGGCGAAAAAAAACCACCGCATGCGGTGGTTTTTTGTAGATGCAACAAAGGCGCTGATCAACGCTTCTTGCGGTACTTTTGCAGTGCAGCAATCTGTGCTGCCATGACGGCCAGCTCAGATTGGGCCTTGGCCAGGTCGAGTTCGCCCTTGGCGTTCTTGACGGCTTCTTCGGCCTTTTGCTTGGCTTCAACCGCCTTTTGCTCGTCCAGATCCTTGCCGCGCACAGCGGTATCGGACAGAACGGTCACGCGATCAGGTTGCACTTCCAGAATGCCACCGGCCACGAAGATGAACTCTTCGGCACCGTCGGTCTTCTCAATGCGCACCGATCCCGGCTTGATGCGGGTGATCAACGGCGTGTGGCGGGGATAGATACCGAGTTCGCCCATTTCACCAGGCAGCGCCACAAAGCGGGCTTCGCCAGAGAAGATGGATTCTTCAGCACTGACCACATCAACGTGGAAGGTGTTCATCTTTGGTCCTCAGAGTGAAAAAGAAATACGTCCGGTGCGGGCAGCAGTCTTGCGAGCACTGCCCGGCACAGACCTTAGATCTTCTTCGCCTTCTCGATGGCTTCGTCGATCGTGCCAACCATGTAGAAGGCCTGCTCTGGCAAGTGGTCGCACTCGCCGTTCACGATCATCTTGAAGCCGCGGATGGTTTCCGACAGCGGAACGTACTTGCCTGGAGCGCCCGTGAACACTTCGGCCACGTGGAAAGGCTGCGACAGGAAACGCTGGATCTTGCGGGCGCGGGCCACGACGAGCTTGTCTTCGGGAGCCAGTTCGTCCATACCCAGAATCGCGATGATGTCACGCAGTTCCTTGTAGCGCTGCAGCGTGCCCTGCACCTGGCGGGCCACGGCGTAGTGCTCTTCACCCACCACTTGGGGGTCCAGCTGGCGGCTGGTCGAGTCCAGTGGGTCCACGGCGGGGTAGATACCCAGCGATGCGATGTCACGGGACAGCACGACGGTGGAGTCCAAGTGAGCAAAGGTGGTGGCAGGCGACGGATCGGTCAAGTCGTCAGCTGGCACGTACACAGCCTGGATCGAGGTGATCGAGCCGACCTTGGTCGAGGTGATACGCTCTTGCAGACGGCCCATTTCTTCGGCCAGCGTAGGCTGGTAGCCCACGGCGGAAGGCATACGGCCCAGCAGCGCCGACACTTCGGTACCGGCCAGGGTGTAGCGGTAGATGTTGTCCACGAAGAACAGCACGTCCTTGCCTTCGTCACGGAACGCTTCAGCCATGGTCAGGCCGGTCAGCGCCACACGCAGACGGTTGCCTGGTGGCTCGTTCATCTGGCCGTACACCATGGCCACCTTCGAGTCATTCAGCGACTCTTGATTCACCACACCGGCGTCCGACATTTCGTGGTAGAAGTCGTTACCTTCACGGGTACGCTCACCCACACCGGCGAACACGGACAGACCGCTGTGCGCCTTGGCGATGTTGTTGATGAGTTCCATCATGTTCACGGTCTTGCCCACACCGGCGCCACCGAACAGACCCACCTTGCCGCCCTTTGCAAACGGGCACACCAGGTCAATCACCTTGATGCCGGTTTCCAGCAGTTCCTGCGAAGGCGACAGTTCGTCGTATGCAGGAGCCTTGCGGTGGATGGAAGCAGTCAGCGTCTGGTCCACAGGGCCGCGCTCGTCGATGGGGTTACCCAGCACGTCCATGATGCGGCCCAGCGTTGCCTTGCCCACGGGCACGGTAATCGCCTTGCCGGTGTTGGTCACCATCAGGCCGCGCTTGAGACCGTCCGACGAGCCCAGTGCAATGGTACGCACCACGCCGTCGCCCAGCTGTTGCTGCACTTCCAGCGTCAGGGCAGTGCCTTCGAGCTTGAGTGCGTCAAACACGTTAGGTACCTGGCCGTGTGGGAACTCAACGTCCACCACAGCGCCGATACATTGAACAATCTTGCCTTGTACTTGAGCCATTTCGTTGCTCCAATATTGATTTCAGTCGAGCTGCGTTACACAGCCGCGGCGCCTGCGACGATTTCCGACAATTCGGTCGTAATCGCAGCCTGACGCGTCTTGTTGTAGACCAGCTTCAACTCGTTGATGACGTTGCCGGCGTTATCGGTAGCAGCCTTCATGGCCACCATGCGCGCAGACTGCTCGGAAGCCATGTTGTCTGCAACGGCTGAATAGATCAGCGATTCCACATAACGCACGAGCAGCTCGTCGATCACACTTTGCGCATCGGGCTCGTAGATATAGTCCCAGCCGTGGGAAGCAGGTGCCGAACCCTGAATCGCTTCTTGCGACAAGGGCAGCAACTGCTCGACGACCGAGTCTTGCTTCATCGTATTGATGAACTTGGTGTAGCACAGATAGACCGCGCTCAGCTTGCCTTCAGCGTACTGATCGAGCAATACCTTGACGGGGCCGATCAACGCATCCAGATGCGGCGTGTCACCCAGCGCGGTGGCATTGGCCACCACCTTGGCGCCCACGCGCGTCAGAAAGCCCAGGCCCTTGCTGCCAATGGCGACGGCTTCTGCACTGACACCTGCGGATTGCAGATCCTTGAGCTTGTTCGTCACGGCACGCAGCACGTTGGTGTTCATGCCGCCGCACAGGCCCTTGTCAGTCGTCACCACGATCATGCCGACCTTCTTGGAGTCATGCGACACCATGAAGGGATGGACATATTCAGGGTTTGCCTGGCTCAGGTGAGCTGCAATTGCGCGAATCTTCTCGCTGTATGGACGGGCTGCCAGCATCCGCTCCTGCGCCTTGCGCATTTTGGATGCGGCAACCATTTCCATGGCCTTGGTGATCTTCTTGGTGTTTTCCACCGATTTGATCTTGCCGCGTATTTCCTTGCCTGCTGCCATGATGATTCCTCGCCCGGTTTAAGCGAAGGACTTCTTGAATGCAGTAATGGCTGCAGTCAGTTCAGCTTCGTCCTTGCCTTCTTTGTCGAAAGCCTTCTTCTCGTTCAGGCGGTCCACCAAAGCAGCGTAGCTGGTCTTCAGGAACTGGTGCAGACCGTGCTCGAAAGGCAGTACCTTCTTGACTTCGATATCGTCCATGAAACCCTTGTTCACGGCGAACAGCGAAGCGGCCATCAAAGCGACGGGCAGTGGGCTGTACTGAGGCTGCTTGAGCAGCTCGGTCACACGGGCACCACGGTCCAGTTGCTTGCGAGTTGCATCGTCCAGATCGGAAGCGAACTGCGCGAACGCAGCCAGTTCACGGTACTGTGCCAGGTCGGTACGGATACCGCCGGACAGACCCTTGATCAGCTTCGTCTGAGCAGCACCACCCACGCGGGACACCGAGATACCGGCGTTGATAGCAGGACGGATACCGGCGTTGAACAGGCTGGTTTCCAGGAAGATCTGGCCGTCGGTAATCGAAATCACGTTGGTAGGCACGAAGGCCGACACGTCACCCGCCTGGGTTTCGATGATGGGCAGCGCGGTCAGCGAACCGGTCTTGCCCTTGACTTCACCCTTGGTGAAGGCTTCGACGTAATCAGCGTTCACGCGAGCGGCGCGCTCCAGCAGACGGCTGTGGAGATAGAACACGTCGCCAGGGAAAGCTTCACGGCCTGGTGGGCGACGCAGCAGCAGCGAAACCTGGCGGTAAGCCACAGCCTGCTTGGACAGATCGTCATACACGATCAGCGCGTCTTCGCCACGATCGCGGAAGTACTCGCCCATCGTGCAGCCAGAATAGGCCGACACGTACTGCATTGCGGCCGATTCGGAAGCAGTAGCAGCCACGACGATGGTGTATTCCATCGCGCCTGCTTGCTCCAGAGCACGCACCACGTTCTTTACCGAAGAAGCCTTTTGGCCGATGGCTACGTACACGCAGACAACGCCCTGGCCCTTCTGGTTGATGATCGCGTCGATCGCCACAGCGGTCTTGCCGGTCTGGCGGTCACCAATGATCAGCTCGCGCTGACCACGGCCCACGGGCACCATGGCGTCGATGGACTTGATACCCGATTGCAGAGGCTGATCCACGGATTGACGTGCGATCACACCAGGAGCAACCTTTTCGATCACGTCGGTCATCTTGGCGTTGATCGGGCCCTTGCCGTCGATAGGCTGACCCAGAGCGTTCACCACGCGGCCCACCAGTTCAGGGCCCACGGGCACTTCCAGAATGCGGCCGGTGCACTTGACGATGTCGCCTTCCGAGATATGGGTGTACTCACCCAGAATCACGGCACCGACGGAGTCGCGCTCCAGGTTCAGCGCCAGACCGTAGGTAGGTTGACCATCGGCGCCTGCCGGGAACTCCAGCATTTCGCCAGCCATCACATCGGACAGACCATGCACGCGCACGATACCGTCGGTCACCGACACCACCGTACCTTGGTTACGGATATCGGTATTGCCTGACAGACCCTCAATGCGGCTCTTGATCAGTTCAGAAATTTCTGCGGGATTGAGTTGCATCACTCTTTCCTTTTCATTGTTTAGCCGAATCCTCGATCTGCGTTACGCAGTGAGGGTTGCTTTCATTTGTTCCAGACGGGCCTTGACGGAAGTGTCCAGCACCTCGTCGCCCACCACGACACGAACACCGCCAATCAGCGATTCGTCCACCGTGGTGCTCAGATTCAGTTTGCGGCCAAAGCGTTTTTCCAGCACGGTGCCCAACGCATTCAATGCGGAGTCATCCATGGGAAAGGCACTGTACACCAGCGCATCCGACGAACCATTTCCTTGGTTCACCAGCGCGCGAAATTGCTTGGCCACTTCTGGCAGGGCTTCCAGACGACGATTTTCCACCAGCGTGCGCAGGAAGTTGCGAGCCAGGTCTGACAAGGCCCAGCCGCGTGCCAGCGATACACCGGCCATCACATCGACCACCTGATCATTGGTGACGTTGGGATTGTCGGCCAGTTGGCGCATTTCCG
Source organism: Comamonas odontotermitis (assembly GCF_020080045.1). NCBI lineage: Bacteria > Pseudomonadati > Pseudomonadota > Betaproteobacteria > Burkholderiales > Comamonadaceae > Comamonas > Comamonas odontotermitis. The sequence continues at coordinate 473,593 of NZ_CP083451.1, read as the reverse complement.
GGTCGGCGGCAATCGCCGCCAGTTCGTCCGTCCAAGACAGGGCTTCGCTCAGGCTTGCACCTTTGTCGGTGCAAGCCTTGAACAAGGCTTCAGCGTAAGGACGGGCAATGGTGGCGAGTTCTGCCATTTCGTTGCTTCCTTACAGCTCAGTCTTCAGGCGATTGAGCAAATCACTGTGGACCGCTGGATTGACTTCCTTGCGGAGAATCTGCTCAGCACCCTTGACGGCCAAAGCGGCAACTTGTTCGCGCAACGATTCGCGCGCCTGGATCACTTGCTGCTCGGCTTCAGCGCGTGCAGCTGCAATGATCTTGTTGCCTTCTTCGGTCGCACGAGACTTGGCCTCTTCGACGATTGCTTGGGCACGACGGTCTGCGTCCGCGATACGCGACGCTGTTTCATTGCGGGTTGCGGAAAGCTCTTCCTCAACGCGCTTGTTCACAGCTGTCAACTCGGACTTTGCCTTATCGGCAGCAGCAAGACCATCGGCGATTTTCTTTGCTCGCTCATCCAACGCCTTGGCAATAGGTGGCCACACGAATTTCATCGTGAAGAGCACCAGAATCAAGAAGACAATGGCCTGAACGAACAGGGTCGCGTTAATACTCACGGCAACACCTTTCTATCTACGGCGTTGATCGGAGCTTAGGCCAGTTGGAATGGGTTGGCGAAAGCGAACAGCAGGGCGATAGCAACACCGATCAGGAATGCGGCGTCGATCAGACCAGCCAAGATGAACATCTTGGTTTGCAGTTCGTTGATCAGTTCAGGCTGACGTGCCGACGATTCCAGGAACTTGCCACCCATCAGAGCAATACCGATCGAAGCGCCGATAGCGCCCAGACCAACAATCAGACCACAAGCCAGAGCGACGAGACCGAGAACGTTTTCCATGATGACTCCTGAGATAAAAAAGAAAGGTTAAGAGAAAAAGGAAAGGGAACAGTTAGTGAGCTTCATGCGCCTGGCCGAGATAAATCAGCGTCAGCATCATGAAAATGAAGGCTTGCAGAGTGATCACCAGAATGTGGAAGATCGCCCAGATCGTACCTGCAATGATGTGCCCCACAGGGAGCAACACACCAGAGAGCGACATAGCCGCTGCGCCACCCATCAGGGCAATCAGCATGAACACCAACTCACCAGCGTACATGTTGCCGAACAGTCGCATGCCATGCGACACAGTCTTGGCAACGTATTCAATGATCTGCATGAGCAGATTGACAATGCCGAGGATCACGGCAAAGATAGGATTCTTGGAGGTGCCGAATGGTGCTGACACCAGCTCATGCGCCCAGCCGCCCAGACCCTTGATCTTGACGCTGTAGTACAGGCACAGGATCAGCACGGCAGTGGACAGGCCCAGCGTGGTCGAGAGGTCAGCCGTCGGCACTACGCGCAGATAGGCGTGGTGGTCGCCGGTAGCGCCTTGCCACAGCCAAGGCAGCAGATCCACAGGCAGCATGTCCATGGCATTCATCAGGAAAATCCAGACGAACACCGTGAGTGCCAGTGGAGCAATGAACTTGCGTGATTGCGCATTGTGGATATTGGCCTTGGCCTGGTTGTCCACCATTTCGACCAGCATTTCCACCGCCGCCTGAAAGCGTCCGGGAACGCCTGACGTGGCCTTGCGGGCTGCCAGCCACATCACGAAGATGCCCAGAAGGCCCAGGATCACGCTGACAGTGACCGAGTCGAGGTTGACCACCGAAAAGTCGATGATCGACTTTTGCTTGATGTTCTGGAGATGCTGCAAATGGTGAACGATGTATTCACTTGCAGTGGGTGCATTCGCGTCTGCTGCCATCGGACAACTCTTCTTCTCAAATACAAACTGTTATTCGGATCTGGTCAGCAGCCACAGCGCCAACCAGTACGTCTTCATCACCACAACCAGACCCAACACCAGCGCCAACCAGTTGAGCCCCGGCACCACCAGCGGCGCCAGCAATAGCAGCACCACGGTCAATACCAATTTTGCGATCTCCAAACCAAAGAACCGGACCATGGCAAGATTCTCCTGCCCGGCACCTAGCTGCAATCGTAGCCCACGTGCAAAAAGGGCAGCGGGTATCACTACCGCCGCCGCACCATATGCAACCGACCACAACCACCCGGCCCGCTGCGTGATCAGACCCACCAATACGGCAAGCACAACCCCGACCACCAGCTGCCACTTCACGACACGCACCACCGAAACCGACGGATTGCGCCTGCGCCACTCCGCTGCTTCTTCGGCAGTCAGGGGCTTGAAGTCCGGCTCTTCGGCCTCATGTTTATCTTCCGGAGCACTTGTAGTCATATAGTTTGCCCCTGGAACGACACTAGCCAAAGCCTGCGATTATAAGGATAAACCCGTTGGAATCGGAAAGCGTTTTCGCATGCGCTTGGTTTTTTGCTGCGCGTGAGCGTTTACACAAGCTTGTTTTTTGTAAGATTCGCCTTACAGAATTCTGATGCCAAAGGTGGCATTCTTCCTGACTGCTCATACTCTTCAAGCTTCTGTTTTAATAGCAAAATGACCTCTTCTGAAACGCCACCCAACACCCCAGAAACTCGCGATGATCCGAACAAGGATTCGCTGATCGAATACCCCTCAGACTTTCCGATTAAGGTGATGGGGCTCAATCAGGACGGCTTTGTCCACACGGTCACCACCATTGCCAAACAGTTCGACCCCTTCTTTGATGCAAGCAAGATCGAGTTGCGCCCCAGTGCCGGAGACAAGTATCTGGGGGTGACCATTACCGTTACTGCCACCAGCCGCGAACAACTGGACAATTTATACATGGCACTCACCTCCAACCCCATGGTCAAGGTCGTGCTGTAAGCGCGTTCTGTCACCTGCGCGAACCCTGCCGGCGCGTTACCGCCGGCTTTCTACCCATGCAGACCCGCTTTTTAGGCTTGGCCGACTACCCGGCAACCGTGGAAGCCATGCAGCAATTCACGGCCCAGCGCGCGCCCGACGAGCGCGATCAGCTATGGATTTGCGAGCACCCCGCCACATTCACGCAAGGCCTGGCAGGCCTGCCCAGCCACCTGTTGCACACTGGCGACATTCCGGTTGTACAAACCAACCGTGGTGGCCAGGTCACTTACCACGGCCCCGGGCAGGTCGTGGCTTATCCGCTGATCGACTTGCAGCAGGCTGGCTACTTTGTCAAAGAGTACGTCTTCCGCCTGGAAGAAGCCGTCATCCGCACGCTTGCCCGTCTCGGCGTCACTGGGCACCGCGTAGCAGGCGCCCCGGGCATCTATGTACGGCTCGATGACCCCTTCTCGCATGCACAACTCCCCCAGCGCCCGCAAATGCGCGTGCCGGGCACACCGGCGCCCGAGCCGGTGTTCGAGGGTCTGGGCAAGATTGCGGCCTTAGGGATCAAGGTCAGTCGCCATTGCACCTACCACGGTGTCGCGCTGAACGTGAAAATGGACCTGGAACCCTACCGCCGCATCAACCCTTGCGGTTATGCAGGGCTTCAAACCGTCGATCTTTCTACAATAGGCGTCGATGCAAAGTGGGATGAAGTCGCCGCCATCTTGGCCAGCGAACTGTCCACCCGCCTATCCCCGTGAGACCTGCCATGAGTACCAACGAAGTCGTGCGCGAAGCGCAAACTACCGACAACTACAACCCGCTGGCCAAGCAAAAAGCGGCTGCCAAACTGTCGCGCATCCCTGTCAAGGTGGAGCAGGCACCGTTGCTCAAGAAGCCCGAATGGATCCGCGTCAAGGCTGGCAGCCCCACCACGCGTTTCTACGAGATCAAGGACATCCTGCGCGAGAACAAGTTGCACACCGTCTGCGAAGAGGCCAGCTGCCCCAATATCGGGGAGTGCTTCGGCAAAGGTACTGCCACCTTCATGATCATGGGCGACAAATGCACGCGCCGCTGCCCGTTCTGCGACGTGGGTCACGGCCGCCCCGATCCGCTCGATGTGAACGAGCCCCTGAACCTCGCCAAGACCATTGCACAGTTGCGGCTGAAGTACGTGGTGATTACGAGCGTGGACCGTGACGACTTGCGCGACGGCGGCTCCGGCCACTTTGTCGAATGCATCAAGAACATCCGCGAACTCTCGCCCACCACGCAGATCGAGATCCTGGTGCCCGACTTCCGTGGTCGCGATGACCGCGCGCTCGAGATCCTCAAAGCCGCGCCACCTGACGTGATGAACCACAACCTGGAAACCGCGCCTCGCCTGTACAAGGAGGCGCGCCCAGGCTCCGATTACCAATTCAGCCTGAATCTGCTCAAGAAGTTCAAGGAACTGCACCCCACCGTACCCACCAAGAGCGGCATCATGGTGGGCCTGGGCGAGACGGACGAAGAGATCCTGCAGGTGATGCGCGACATGCGCGCCCACAACATCGACATGCTGACGATCGGTCAGTACCTGGCCCCATCCAACAGCCACCTCCCAGTGCGCCGTTACGTGCACCCCGACACCTTCAAGATGTTCGAGGAAGAAGCCTACAAGATGGGATTCACCCATGCGGCCGTCGGTGCCATGGTACGGTCCAGCTACCACGCCGATCAGCAGGCCCATGCGGCTGGGGTGTAAGAGCGCATTTACGGCCTCTACTCAGGGCACCAGCCACTGGCAAAGCAAAAAGCGGCAGACATCTGCCGCTTTTTTCTTGGTTTCCGAACAAACAGGCTGCTCAAGTGCGCAGGCTGGCAGGCAACACCCAGTCGGCAAGGTCGGCAGGTTCAGCCCAACTCGGCACTGCTGTTGACCACTACGGCATACAGATCGCCGATGGTCGCCATGGCGCTCTGGTGGAGTTGCATTGCTGGCACCGCGCCAGCAGCAGACCGCAAGGGCCTTGTAGCACAGGCATTGGCCACCACCGTGGGCTGATTGCCGCGCAGGAAGGCGCCTTCCGCAGTGAAGGTGACGCACATATGGCTCATGAACCCGGCAATCACCACCTGCTTGTTGCCAGCGGCATCCACCTCTTGCCCCAAGGTGGTGTTGACAAAGGCATTGGGTGCGCCTTTGATGACCACGGGCTCATCGAGCAGGGGTGCCACACTGGCGTGGATCTGGCCGATATCGGTGCGAATATCGTAGGGGCTGCCTTCGCCGCCATCATGCATGACATGGATCACCCTGGCGCCTTGCGCACGCGCCTGCGCCAGAAGCTGCGCAGCCGCATCAAGCGCCGCCTGCCAGCCTTCGAGCTCCATCACGCCCCGGGTATACGTGTTCTGGTAGTCCACCAGAATCAGGGTTGATTGCGCCAGGGTGGCAGGCTGTGGGTTCAATCCATTGAGTTCGCGTAAAGTGGCAGTGTTCATGGTTTCTCGCTCTATTCGTTGCAGGAACCGCCCAGTGGCGGGGGATGTGAGGCATCTTAGGCAGCCGCCACCTGCCCAGCAATGCCGTCTTTGCCGCAGAAACCGACATACCCGCCCTTGCCCCAGAAGAGACCCACATGCTTCCCCCTGAACGCCGGATCGTGATTGTGCTGTTTGACCGCGTGGATCTGCTCGATGTGACCGGCCCGCCCGAGGTGTTTGCCCTGCTGCAGCGCGAGATGACACAGCCCACGGGCTACCGCGTGCTGCTCGCCGCCGAAACCATGGAGCCCGTCACGACCTCCGCTGGCGTACGTGTGTTGCCGGATATCGACTTTGCCGGCCTTCGCAACCAGGCCATTGATACGCTGGTGGTACCCGGCTCGGTGGCCGTCGACGAAACGGGCCGGGTGCAGGCACTGGCCGATCCGACAGTTGTGCAATGGGTCAAGACGCTGGCGTCACAGTCCAGGCGCGTGGCATCGGTCTGCGTAGGCGCACACATTCTGGCGGCCGCTGGCTTGCTGCGCGGCAAGCAGGCCACCACGCATTGGTCCACCGCCGCACAACTGGCCCATGATCACCCCGACATTGATGTCGATGCAGACCGCATCTACATCCAGCAAGGCCATATCTGGACTGGCGCAGGCCTGACCACCTGCCTGGATCTGGCATTGGCGCTGGTGGCCGAGGATTTCGGCAATCCCCTGGCCCTGCGCGTGGCTCGCCACCTGGTGATGTTTCTCAAAAGGCCTGGCGGGCAAAGCCAGTTCAGCGTGATGCTGGAGCCACTGTCCTCCACGCGCCGCATGGACGCCTTGCGCCAGTACATCGCGCAGAACCTGGCCCGGCCATTGTCGATGTTCGACCTGGCAGAGCAGATGCATGTCAGCGACCGGCAATTGGCACGCATCTTCAAGACCGAGCTGGGCATGACACCCGCGGCCTACCTGGAGGCGGCCCGCGTCGAAGCGGCACGCCAACAGCTCGAGGCCACCGATGCCTCGCTGGAGCGCGTGGCCGAAACCTGCGGCTTCCACACCACCGATACCTTGCACCGTGCATTTCGCCGCAAGCTGGGCACTACGCCCACCGAATACCGCAACCGCTTTCGCACCCAGGCGGACTGAGCAGCGGCCCGGACTCAAAACGTGTCTACGATCTCAACTCTCCAGCAGCGCTGACGGGTCTTCCGCATCAATGACCTGCTGCGCCCATTTGGCCAATTGCAGGGTATTGGCGCGCAGCACTTCCTGCTTGATGGCCAGAATCTGCGCAGGCTGCATGGAGAAGCTGCGCAGGCCCAGGCCCAGCAGCAGCTTGGTGGTAGCCACATCCCCGGCCATCTCACCGCACACACACACTTCCTTGCCTGCAGCCTTCGCTGCCTGGATGACTTCCGCAATGAGGCGCAGCACCGCGGGGTGCAGCGGATCATAGAGCTGGGCCACGGCTTCGTCTGCGCGGTCAATGGCCAGCGTGTACTGAATCAGATCGTTGGTGCCAATGGACAAGAAATCGAAGTACTTGAGAAAGGTGCGCACAGCAAGCGCTGCGGCCGGTATTTCGATCATCGCGCCCAGTTTGACGTGGCCCTGCGGGATACCGCGTTCGCGCAGCTCTGCCGACGCCTGCTCCACCAGCGCCAGCGTCTGACGTATCTCGCTGACATGTGCCAGCATCGGAAACAACAGCTGCACCGGCCCATGTGCGGCGGCACGCAGCACAGCGCGCAATTGCGTGCGGAACATGTCCGGATCAGCCAGGCTGAAGCGGATGGCGCGCAGGCCCAGGGCCGGGTTCAGGTGGTAATCCTTGGGCTGCGCCTTGTCCAGTGGCTTGTCGGCACCCACATCCAGCGTTCGGATGGTGACGGGCATGCCTTGCATGCCTTCAAGTGCTTCCCGGTAGGCACGGTACTGCTCTTCTTCGCCGGGCAGCTTGCCGCCCCGGCCCATGAACAGAAATTCGGTACGAAAGAGCCCCACCCCCACGGCACCCGCATTGACCGCTGCGGGGCCATCGCCCGGCTGCTCGATATTGGCCAGAAGCTCAATGCGTTCGCCATCGATGGTGATCGACGGCGTATCGCGCAGACGCGAAAGGCGCTCACGCTCCAGGCGAATCTGGCGCTGCTTGAAGCGATACTCTTCCAACAGGATGGGCGAAGGGTCCACAATGACTTCGCCCGCATCGCCATCAATGATGACCCAGTCGTCGGCCCGAATGAGCTGGCTGGCCGTACGGGCTCCCACCACCGCAGGAATGTCCATGCTGCGCGCCACAATGGCCGTGTGGCTGGTCTTGCCTCCCACCGCCGTCACAAAACCGGCAAATACGCTTTGCTTGAACTGCAGCATGTCAGCGGGCGACAGGTCGTTGGCAATCAGCACCATGGGCGCGTCACGGCCGCCTTCCACCCAATCCTGCTGGTTTTCGCCTCCATCACCGGCAGGTGCACTGGCAGGCGCCTCTACCGGGCTGGAGACGCCCCGCATATGGCGCAGCACCCGCTCCACCACCTGCTGCAGGTCGCCTTTGCGCTCGCGCAGGTACTCATCATCCATTTCGTCAAACTGGCGACACAGCAACTCCAGCTGTGCGGTCAGCGCCCATTCGGCGTTGTACAGGCGTTCGGTGATCAGCTGGCGCACACCCAACGAAAGCATGTCGTCCTGCACCAGCATCAGGTGCACATCCAGCAAGGGTGCCAGCTCTTGCGGCGCATCCACCCCCAGGTCACTGCGCAGGTGCTGCAATTCTTCAATGACGGCCAGACGCCCTTTGCGCACACGCTCGATCTCGCGCTCGATCTGCTCAGCCTCAATCAGGTAGTGGGTCACATCCAGATGGCTGGACGCCGCCATCACTGCCCGGCCAATGGCAATGCCCCGGGCCACTGCAATTCCGTGAATGGCAAATGTCATGCTGGATTTCCTCTCTCTCTGGCTCGGCGCTCATGCCTTTTCGGCAATGGCTTCATTTATACGCCTGCGCAAGCCCGGTTCACAAGGCAGGGCATATATTTTTGCGAGATTGCCGTGTCACAGCAGCAATGGATGCGAGTTGCGGCGACGCACGCACCGTCTCTGCATTCAGATTCCGAAGCATGGAGCCTCCCCTGGGGGTGGCATTGACCAGCGCACAAAACACAGGATGCGCTCCAGCGCGGCTGCGCAAGGTGCGCAGAAGTGCGACTTATTCGCCTTCGCCGAACTTGTCGTTGATCAGTGCAAGCAGCGCATCCATGGCCTGCTGCTCATCGGCACCATCGGTCTCGATCGTCACATCGGTGCCAATGCCGGCTGCCAGCATCATCACGCCCATGATGCTCTTGGCATTGACGCGACGCTCACCCCGGGTAATCCAGACCTCGCAGGGAAAACTACCCGCCAACTTGGTGAGCTTGGCCGATGCACGGGCATGCAGGCCCAGTTTATTGCTGATGGTGACAGTGGTCGTGATCATGGACTCGGGTATTTTGATTTTGTGGCGTGGTCTGGGTCACTTGCATGATGCCCTGGCTGCCGCCAGCGACAGCACGCGCGACCAGGCTGTCCAACTCTTCTTTCCGGTAGCACAGCGCGCGCAGCAGCATGGGCAGATTCACACCTGTCACCAGCCGTGTATCGGTGCGTAGCCTGGCCAACTCCTGCGCCACATTGTGCGGTGTCGCGCCGAATACGTCGCTCAACACCAAAAGCGGGCCATTGCCGCCTTTGGCAACCAGTGCCTGCGCCTCCTGCAGGGTCGCTACTGGATCGGCGCTGGCCTCCACGTCAAACGCCAACACGTGCTCCCCACTGTCGGGGAACACGTGCGCAGCACACTGCGCCAGCGCATGGGCCAGCGGTGCGTGGGCGATCAACAGGATCCGGTTGTTCATCAGAGAAAAAACAATAATATCAACGGTTTTGAAGCAATGCATCACACAAGCTTGGTGCATTGCAACATACTTGCAGTGTAGCGGTTATGCGGCAGCGCAACATTGGTAGTGTTGCTTAGAACGTGTTTACGATCTCCTCGCGCCGCGACAGTGGGGTTGCGGGATGGACTGCTAGGCGCAATACCGCAGCAATAGCCCCGCTATTGCGAGGATTTGCAACAACGCAGACCGCCCCTAACCGGGCGTCCCCAAACCCACTGTCCCTACGGGTTGGAGTGAAATCGGGCGATTTCTGCGCGCTGGCCCTTGCTTGCACCCCGGTGCAAGCTGCGCCCCATCGCTTCGAACTCATCCCGATTGCACTCCAACGCGGCTGCGTAGAGATCGTAAACACGTTCTAAACCCTCAGCGCAATTGCAAACCTTGTACAAAGGTATCACGCGCGGTTGCCGCCACAGGTTGGCCAGGCGACAGCACCAGTGCCTGGTAGATGCGGACGCCAGCGCCCTCGAGCCTTGCAAACCAGCGCACATCGGCCACCACGACACCTCCTTTTGCGTCGCGCCCTTCCCACTGTACCTGCATGGCCTGGGGCAATTCCAGCCCGCCCTTGATCAGAAATGGCGTGCCTGCAGGAATGGTGGACGCAAGCTGCAATTGCTTTTGCAGCGCCTGCTGCCAGCGTTCGAGCACCATGGGTGCGTCCTGCGGCTGCCCGAGCAGCACATGGGACACGGCCCAGGTCGCGCCACCCGCTTGGCACCCCACCATGGACAATGGCATGCGGCCTGCGCCCCAGTCCACATCGCGAACCGCCTGGTCGGGCTTGCAGGGCAGCATCGCCGTGAGCGGCGCGTCGGCAAACGACACCGTACGCCAGTTGAGCACAGGACTGCAGGCGGCCAGCAGAGCCATTGCAATGAGGGCACGAAGGAGGCGGTACATGCTGCCATTATCGCCAGTTGCCGGTTTCGGCGACTGCGGCCTGCGAAGAAGTGATAAACGTTTCGCTATCCAAAAGAGAGCTGCCAGCGCCCTCCTATCAAGCGCCAGAAGGCAAAATTACCTCACATCCCCCCCTCGCCCCGGCAAAGACCGCGATGGCCGTCACATGCGGCCATACCGCGCATAATGCATCCGGTGCAGAACTTTCTGCCCCGCTTTTGATCCGACCGCAATGGCCAACAAATCCTCCACCTCATTGATCGCAGGCCTCGTCATCGCAGTGGCGGTGGGCGTGGGTGCCTACGTGTACCACGGCACCGGGCAAGCAGCGGCGCCCGAGAGCCAGTTCGTGCTGCTCAATGGCGCCACCAAGACCACGGCAGACATGAGAGGCAAGGTCACGCTGGTCAACTTCTGGGCCACCAGCTGCACCACCTGTGTGGCCGAGATGCCCGAAATCATCAAGACCTACGACAAGTACAAGGACCAAGGCTACGACACGCTGGCCGTGGCCATGAGCTACGATCCGCCCAGCTATGTGGTCAATTTTGCAGAATCGCGCAAGCTGCCATTCAAGGTTGCGATCGACAACACCGGCAAGATCGCCAAGGACTGGGGCGACATTCAGCTGACGCCGACCACGTTCGTCGTCAACAAGCAGGGCAAGATCGTCAAAAGCTATGTCGGCGCTCCTGATTTTGCCGAGCTGCACAAGCTGATCGAAAAGCTGCTCGCAGAAGCCTGACCCGCCTTGAGCCGCCAAAGCCGCCTTTGTCCAGGCGGCTTTTTGCTGCCTATCGCCTCCCTCCATGAACCCATGCGGCAAGAGTGCGTGGGGCCTTTCTATTGCGGTGCAGCATTGGCGGGGCGCTACACTGCCCATTCCTTCATTACGTACCCCGGCCGTGGACAGACCTGAGATAACGCTCATCCATCCAACAAATCCAGAAGAGCTGGAAGCAACGCGCGAGATTTTTGTGGAATACGCAGGCAGCTTGGATGTGGACCTGGATTTCCAGGGTTTTGAGGAAGAACTGGCCGAGTTGCCCGGCGAATACGCCGCGCCACGCGGTCATCTGGTGCTGGCACTTGTCGAAGGCGCCGTGGCCGGCTGCTGCGCCCTGCGACCAATCGACGATGTCGACTACGCGAACGCCTGCGAGATGAAGCGCCTCTATGTGCGCAAGGCTTTTCGCGGTTTTGGCCTGGGCCGCCAGCTGGTGGACCACACCTTGACCATGGCGGCTCAGCTGGGGTACGACTGCATACTGCTCGACACTCTGGACAGCATGGAATCCGCCCGCGCGCTGTATGCAGATTTCGGGTTCGAGGAGATTCCGCCGTACTACCACAACCCCATTGCGGGCACGCACTATCTCAAGGCCGAAGTCCGGCTCTGAATCATCAAAAATAATAGCATTCTGCGCAATGAGTATGTACGCAGAATGCCATTTTCATGTAACTCCCGATGCATGAAGCAACCAGTGGGCTCACAGTCCGGATACCCACCACATCACTCCAGCGCACACCAGGGCCAGTACCAGCGCCACCAGGCGCGAACCCGCAGTGTCACGGGACGCTGGCGGCGTAGGCGCAGTCGATGCACGAGCCAGTTGCTTGTCTCCATGGATCATCGGACGAACGAGTGGTTTTTTGAGCCGCACGATATAGAACACGATGGCTGCGATATGCAGACCAATCAGGCCCAGCAGCAGCCACTGGCCGATGTGGGCATGGTAATAGGTCGCCTGCCCGGTGGTAGCGCCTGATACAAAGCGAGCCAGCGGCCCGGCAAAGGCAATTTCATCATCGCTCATCAAACCGCTCAGCACCTGCGCAGCCAGCAACACCAGCATGGCCAGAACGGCCCAGGCCCCCGTCGGGCTGTGGCCCACGTCATCGCGCACGTCCGGCCTGCCACCCACATAGCCCAACACCCGGCGGGGCGACAGAGCCAGCTGTCCAAAGCGCGACCAGTAGCCCCCTGCCACCCCCCACAACAGCCGGAACAGCAACAGTGCCCCAATGGCGTACCCGCAGCGCTGGTGCCATAGCATGGCATTGCCGCCGATCTTGACGGTGACAAATGCGCCAATGAAGCACAGCACCAGAAGCCAGTGGAACAATCGTGTGGGAAGGTCCCACACACGGATAGTGGCATCAACGGGGGTCGTGGAAGTTGTCATGGTCTTGGACTGCGGGATGTGCTACAAATCGGTCAGCGATCGCATTGTGGAGCACATTCTGGCAGGCTGGCAACCGGCCAGGCGCTCCGCGCCATGCACCATCGCCGTGCCATACAGTCCCCCGCAATACCGATAAAAGGACGTCCCCACCATGATGAAAAAACACCCTCTGCTCGCCGCCCTGGTTTGTGCCGCCGCTCTCTCGGGCTTCAGCACTGGCGCTTCTGCCCAGTTTGCCAAGGCCGAAGACGCTATCAAGTACCGCCAGTCGGCCTTGTTTGTGATGGCCCAACACTTTGGCCGTGTAGGCGCGATGGCCAATGGCAAGGTACCCTTCGATGCCAAGGCTGCCGAGCAGAATGCCGACATCGTGGCCCAGATGGCCAAACTGCCTTGGGCCGGCTTTGATGCGGCACACGAAGGCGGCAAGGCCAAGCCCGAAATATGGAAGGAGCAGGCCAAGTTCAAGGACCTGGCAGACAAGATGCAAGCGGAGACGGTGAAACTGGCAGTCGCAGCCAAAACCGGAGACCTGGACAAGCTCAAGGCCGCTTTCGGACCGGCCGCAGCCAGCTGCAAGGCCTGCCACGACGATTTCCGCAACCGCTGATACCGCGCGTGCCTCCCGCCTTGCGCAGCCCAAGACACCGCAAGGCGGCCTCTCTGCAGCATGCAGCGCGGCAACTGCGCCTTCAGGCTCGCAAAAAAAGCACGCCTAGGCGTGCTTTTGCTATTGATTCAGGACGTCTAGCGCATGGCTGGCAAGCGCTACCAGCCCAAAAGACATGTATCAAGCCTTGGCTTGCTTGAGGATGGTGTCCGCATCGCTGACTTCGAACTTGCCTGGGCCTTCCACGTTCAAGGTCACGATCTTGCCGTCCTTGACCAGTGCCGAGTAGCGGTTGCTGCGCAGGCCCAGGCCCTTGCCATTGAGGTCCAACGTCAGGCCGGTGGCCTTGGCAAATGCAGCATCACCGTCACCGATCATGCGCACCTTGCCTTCGGTGTGCTGGTCCTTGCCCCAGGCACCCATCACAAAGGCGTCGTTCACCGACAGGCACCAGATTTCATCCACGCCCGCAGCCTTGAATTCAGCAGCCTTTTCCACATAGCCAGGCAGGTGCTTGGCCGAGCAGGTCGGCGTGAATGCGCCGGGAACGGCAAACACGGCCACAGTCTTGCCAGCAGCTTCCTTGGTCACGTCGAATGCATTGGGGCCCAGGCTGCAGCCGTTGCCTTCAACAGCGACAAACTCGCTCAGCGTTACGGATGGCAGCGAATCGCCAACTTTGATCATGGTGTACTCCTTGTAAATTGCCAATCTGGCAGTTGAGCCGTCTTCCTCGGAAAACGGCCATAAAAAAACGACCCACAGATTGTGGGTCGTTTTTCAAGTTGCGTTGGCGCAAGTCAGAAAAGACTTAAACCAGAGCAGCCTTTTGCACCAAGCGGGTAGCCACCCAGTTCTTGGTCTTGGAGAGCGGACGGCTCTCGGTGATCTCGATGGTATCGCCCGTCTTGTACTCGCCCTTTTCATCATGGGCGTGGTACTTGCTGGACTTGATCATGATCTTGTCGTAGATAGGGTGCTTCACGCGGCGTTCTACCAGAACGGTCACGGTCTTTTCACGCTTATCGCTAACCACCTTGCCAATCAAGGTGCGCTTGAGGGATTTTTTAGCTTCCGTCATGTCGGCTCCTATTACTTGGCGGCTTGCTTTTCAGCAAGAATGGTCTTGGCACGGGCCACGTCGCGGCGGGTAGCCTTGAGCGTAGCGGTGTTGCCCAGTTGTTGCGTTGCCTTTTGCATGCGCAGACCAAAGTGAGCCTTTTGCAAGGACTTGATCTCGGCTTCCAGGCCAGCAACGTCTTTTTGGCGCAGTTCAGCAGCTTTCGTCATTTCGATTTCTCCTGATTAAGCGCCAAGTTGACGGGTCACGAACGTGGTGCGCAGCGGCAGCTTGGCGGCAGCCAGGCGGAACGCTTCACGTGCCAGTTCTTCGGGCACGCCAACGATTTCGAACACCATCTTACCGGGCTGAATTTCAGCCACGTAGTACTCTGGGTTGCCCTTACCGTTACCCATACGGACTTCGGCTGGCTTGGTCGAGATTGGCTTGTCAGGGAACACGCGGATCCAGATACGGCCACCACGCTTGACGTGACGAGAGATTGCACGACGTGCAGCCTCAATCTGGCGAGCCGTCAGACGGCCACGGTCCGTGCACTTCAGGCCGAAGTCACCGAAAGCAACGGAGTTACCACGCGTTGCGATGCCGGTGTTGCGACCCTTTTGCTCCTTGCGGTATTTGCGGCGAGCAGGTTGCAGCATAATTATTCTCCTTTACCGTCCGCTGCTGTAGCGGGCGCGTCAGTCTTGCGAACGCGCTTAACGGAATCGGCACCAGCGCCGGCAGGCTTATCGCTACCGTCTGCAGGAGCCACATTACCACCAGCGGCACGACGTGGACCACGCGATGGACGATCGCCATTGCGGTTGTCACGGCGTGGGCCGCGTGGACGGCGCTCTTCTTCAGGACGTGGCGTTTCTGCGGCTGGCAGATCGTTACGACCCAGAGTGTCACCCTTGTAGACCCACACCTTGACACCGATGATGCCGTAGGTGGTCTTGGCTTCAGAGAAACCATAGTCGATGTCGGCACGCAGGGTGTGCAGAGGCACGCGGCCTTCGCGGTACCACTCGGTACGTGCGATGTCGATACCGTTCAGACGGCCCGACGACATGATCTTGATACCTTGAGCGCCCAGACGCATCGCGTTCTGCATCGCACGCTTCATGGCGCGACGGAACTGGATACGCTTTTCGAGCTGCTGGGTGATCGAGTCAGCAATCAGCTGGGCATCGATTTCAGGCTTGCGCACTTCTTCGATGTTCACAGCGACTGGCACGCCCAGGCGAGCAGCGAGTTCCTTCTTCAGGTTCTCGATGTCTTCACCCTTCTTGCCGATCACAACACCAGGACGAGCCGAGTAGATCGTGATACGGGCGTTCTTGGCAGGACGCTCGATCAGAACGCGTGCCACGGCAGCGTTCTTCAGCTTCTCTTTCAGGTACTCACGAACCTTGATGTCTTCGGCCAGCATACCGGCGAAGTCACGGTTGCTTGCGTACCAGCGGCTAGCCCAGTTGCGGCTCACCGCCAGACGGAAGCCGGTAGGATGGATTTTCTGTCCCATATTCTTCCTTTAGGCCTCAGTTACCCACGGTCACATAAATGTGGCAGGTAGGCTTGCTGATGCGGTTGCCGCGGCCCTTGGCGCGAGCGGTGAAACGCTTGAGCGTCGTGCCTTGCTCGACGAAGATGGTCTTGACCTTCAATTCATCGATGTCAGCGCCGTCGTTGTGCTCAGCGTTGGCGATAGCGGACTCCAGAACCTTCTTGACGATCACAGCAGCTTTTTTCTGCGTGAATTCGAGAATGTTCAGAGCTTGGTCAACCTTCTTGCCGCGAATCAGATCCGCAACCAGACGGCCTTTGTCAACCGACAGGCGAACGCCGCGGAGGACTGCACGTGTTTCAGACATGGTCTACTCCTTACTTCTTCGCTTTTTTATCAGCTGGGTGACCCTTGAAGGTGCGCGTCAGGGCGAATTCGCCCAGCTTGTGGCCCACCATCTGGTCGGTTACATACACAGGCACGTGTTGCTTGCCGTTGTGCACAGCGATGGTCAGACCGATGAAATCGGGCAGAACCATGGAGCGACGCGACCAGGTCTTCACTGGCTTCTTGTCCTTGGTGGCAATGGCCTTCTCGACCTTGGCCAGCAAGTGATGGTCAACAAACGGGCCCTTTTTGAGAGAACGAGTCATTTGTTACCCCTTACTTCTTACGGCGCGACACGATCATGGTCTGTGTGCGCTTGTTGTTACGGGTACGGTAGCCCTTCGTCAGATTGCCCCATGGGTCAACTGCGTGACGGCCTTCACCGGTCTTGCCTTCACCACCGCCATGTGGGTGGTCAACAGGGTTCATCACCACACCGCGGACGGTTGGGCGGATACCCATCCAACGCTTGACACCGGCCTTGCCCAATTGGCGCAGGCTGTGTTCTTCGTTGGCGACTTCACCAATGGTTGCGCGGCATTCGATATGCACCTTGCGAACTTCGCCCGAACGCATACGCACTTGAGCGTAGACGCCTTCACGAGCCAGCAGGGTTGCCGACGTACCAGCAGAACGTGCGATCTGCGCACCAGCGCCGATCTTCAGTTCGATGCAGTGGATGGTCGAACCCACAGGGATGTTGCGGATCGGCAGAGTGTTACCCACGCGGATCGGCGCTTCAGAGCCGCTGATGATGGTTGCGCCAACTTCCAGGTTGCGAGGAGCAATGACGTAGCGACGCTCGCCGTCTGCATAGCACACCAGAGCGATGTGAGCGGTACGGTTTGGATCGTATTCAATGCGCTCAACCTTGGCGGGGATACCGTCCTTGTTGCGCTTGAAGTCCACCACGCGGTAGTGGTGCTTGTGACCACCGCCCTTGTGACGGGTAGTAATGTGACCGTTGTTGTTGCGACCGGCCTTCTGGAACTGAGGCTCCAGCAGGGGGGCGAAACCTTCACCCTTGTGCAGGTGGCTGCGGGTCACCTTCACCACATGGCGTTGGCCTGGGGAAGTTGGTTTGAGCTTGATAACAGCCATGATTAAGCAGCCTCCCCGAGGTTCAGCTCTTGACCGGGCTTCAGGCGAACATAAGCCTTGCGAACGTTGTCGCGACGGCCAATGGTCTTGCCAAAGCGCTTGGTCTTGCCCTTGGTGTTCACCACAGACACGCCCAGCACCTCAACCTTGAACATCAATTCCACAGCGGCCTTGATTTCTGGCTTGGTAGCGTTCTGCAGCACCTTAAACGTCACAGCGTTGGACTTTTCGGCAACCAGGGTGGCCTTTTCGGACACGATGGGAGCGACCAACACTTGCATCAGACGACCTTCGTCAAACTTCAGCGTGCTCATGCGAACATCTCCTTGAGTTTGTCGATCGCGCCCTTGGTGACGAGCACTTTCTTGAAATGCACCAGCGACACTGGGTCAGCGTAGCGTGGCTCGACCACGAACACGTTCTTCAGGTTGCGCGATGCCAGGTACAGGTTTTCGTCCACTTCTTCAGCGATCACCATCACCGAGTCCAGGTTCATGGACTTGAACTTGTCAGCCAGAGCCTTGGTCTTTGGAGAGTCCACCTTCAGCGATTCCACCACGGCCAGACGGCCTTCGCGGGCCAGCTGCGACAGGATGGAAGCCATACCGGCGCGGTACATCTTCTTGTTGATCTTCTGCGTGAAGTTTTCTTCAGGCAGATTCGGGAAGATGCGACCGCCGCCACGCCACAGAGGCGACGACGACATACCGGCACGTGCACGGCCAGTACCCTTTTGCTTGAAAGGCTTGGCGGTGGTGTGGCTTACTTGTTCACGGTCTTTCTGAGCACGTGTGCCTTGACGGCCATTGGCGCGATAAGCAACGACGATCTGGTGAATCAGGTCTTCGTTGAAATCACGACCAAACACGGTCTCAGGAGCGTCCACTTGGGATGCTGCCTTACCTTGTTCGTTCAGGAGTTCGAGCTTCATTAGTTCGCTCCTTTAGCGGCTGCCTTGACAGCGGGGCGCACGGTCACGAAGCCATTCTTCGCGCCAGGGATCGCACCCTTGATCAACAGCAGTTGACGGGCTTCGTCGATGCGAACCACGTCGAGATTCTGGGTAGTCACGGTTTCATCGCCCATGTGACCGGTCATGCGCTTGCCGGGGAACACGCGACCTGGGTCTTGTGCCATACCGATCGAGCCGGGAACATTGTGCGAACGGCTGTTACCGTGCGAAGCACGCTGCGAGCTGAAGTTGTGACGCTTGATGGTACCGGCGTAGCCCTTACCGATCGAGGTACCTTGCACGTCGACCTTTTGGCCCACGGCGAAGATCTCGGTCACTGGCAGGGAAGCACCAGCGGCATACTTGCCGGCAGTGTCTGCACCAACGCGGAATTCCTGGGTGATTTCACCGGCTTCCACACCAGCCTTGGCCAAGTGGCCAGCGGCGGGCTTGGTCACGCGCGAAGCGCGGCGTTGACCAAAGGTGACCTGCAAGGCCACATAGCCGTCGTTCTCTTGGGTTTTGACCTGGGTCACGCGGTTGTTAGATACATCCACCACGGTGACAGGCACTGCATCGCCGTCATCCGTGAACAGGCGCATCATGCCTACCTTACGACCCAGCAACCCGAGGGAGTTGCTTTGACTCATTTGTTGCTCCAAAACTTCCGCCACCGAAACTGCAATTGGCTCGGTGTTGCGCAAGGCCAAAAGCCCCTTGCACGAAAGAAGGTTGATAAAAACTTCGCGCTCACACCCCAAATGAAGAGATCATTTAGATAGCTAAAGTGCGAAGCCATAAATTCTAACGCGAACTTCCCAAATAGGCAAGTTCGCGTCAGAAAGGGCTAGCAACCACATCCGGGGATGTGGTTTTCAGGCCTTATTGCAGTTTGATCTCGACGTCCACGCCGGCAGCTAGGTCCAGCTTCATCAGAGCGTCAACAGTCTTGTCGGTAGGATCGACAATGTCCATCAGACGTTGGTGAGTGCGGATTTCCAGCTGGTCACGCGAGGTCTTGTTCACGTGGGGCGAACGCAGGATGTCGAAACGCTTCATGCGGGTGGGCAGTGGCACTGGACCCTTCACGATAGCGCCGGTGCGCTTCGCGGTTTCCACGATTTCGGCAGCCGACTGGTCGATCAGCTTGTAATCAAACGCCTTCAGGCGGATGCGGATTTTTTGCTTGGACATTGTGTATTCCTTGTTATAGGTAAAGGATTACGCAATGATCTTGGCAACCACGCCAGCGCCAACGGTACGGCCACCTTCGCGGATAGCGAAGCGCAGACCTTCTTCCATAGCGATAGGAGCGATCAGCTTGACGGTGATGGACACGTTGTCACCAGGCATGACCATTTCCTTGTCGGCTGGCAGCTCGATGGCACCGGTCACGTCGGTCGTACGGAAGTAGAACTGAGGACGGTAGTTGTTGAAGAATGGGGTGTGGCGACCGCCTTCATCCTTGCTCAGCACATACACTTCAGCGGTGAAGTGGGTGTGTGGCTTGATGGAGCCTGGCTTGCACAGCACTTGGCCGCGCTCCACGTCTTCACGCTTGGTGCCGCGCAGCAGCAGACCAACGTTGTCACCAGCTTGACCTTGGTCCAGCAGCTTGCGGAACATTTCCACGCCAGTGACGGTGGTCTTCTGGGTGTCCTTGATACCGACGATTTCGATTTCTTCGCCGACCTTGACGATACCGCGCTCGATACGGCCCGTCACCACGGTACCACGACCGGAGATCGAGAACACGTCTTCCACAGGCATCAGGAAGGTGCCGTCCACAGCGCGCTCAGGCGTTGGGATGTAGGTGTCCAGGGCTTCAGCCAGGCGCATGATGGCAGGCTCACCCTTGTCGGATTGGTCGCCTTCCAGAGCCAGCTTTGCAGAGCCGCGGATGATAGGGGTGTCGTCGCCAGGGAAATCGTACTTGTCCAGCAGTTCGCGGACTTCCATTTCCACCAGTTCCAGCAGTTCTTCGTCGTCCACCATGTCAGCCTTGTTCAGGAAGACGATGATGTAAGGCACGCCCACCTGACGCGACAGCAGGATGTGCTCGCGGGTTTGTGGCATTGGGCCGTCAGCGGCAGAGCAAACCAAGATAGCACCGTCCATCTGGGCAGCGCCGGTGATCATGTTCTTCACATAGTCAGCGTGGCCTGGGCAGTCAACGTGAGCGTAGTGGCGGTTAGCCGTTTCGTACTCAACGTGAGCGGTGTTGATGGTGATACCACGGGCCTTTTCTTCAGGAGCCGCGTCAATCTGGTCGTAAGCCTTGGCTTCGCCGCCAAACTTCTTGGACAGAACGGTAGCGATAGCAGCCGTCA
Source organism: Comamonas odontotermitis (assembly GCF_020080045.1). Classification (NCBI taxonomy): domain Bacteria; kingdom Pseudomonadati; phylum Pseudomonadota; class Betaproteobacteria; order Burkholderiales; family Comamonadaceae; genus Comamonas; species Comamonas odontotermitis. The sequence goes on along the minus strand of NZ_CP083451.1, from coordinate 453,315 downwards.
GGGTGGTCTTGCCGTGGTCAACGTGACCGATGGTGCCCACGTTCACGTGGGGCTTGGTACGTTCAAACTTACCTTTTGCCATGAGAAATTCTCCAAATAAAGAGCAAAACCTGTGTTGGGTTTAACGTCTACACCCGATTGCTTGGTCGCTTCGCACAGGAAACAAAGCGGCACCGGATCGTAGACAAACTATTAAAAAGATAGCTGCTTGCACCCAATCAACGGGCGCAAGCGCTACTTTCATTAGGCCTTGGCGCGTGCTGCAACAATGGCTTCTGCCACGTTGCGAGGAGCTTCAGCGTAGTGCTTGAACTCCATCGTGTACGTAGCGCGACCTTGCGTTTGCGAACGCAGCGAGGTGGCGTAGCCGAACATTTCGGACAGTGGCACTTCTGCCTTGATGGCCTTGCCGCCACCAACCATGTCTTCCATGCCCTGCACCATACCGCGGCGGGACGACAGGTCGCCCATCACGGTACCGGCGTAGTCTTCAGGCGTTTCCACTTCCACGGCCATCATTGGCTCGAGGATGACGGGATTGGCCTTGCGGGCACCCTCCTTGAAACCGAAGATGGCAGCCATCTTGAACGCCATTTCGTTCGAGTCCACATCGTGGTACGAACCGAAGGTCAGGCGAACCTTGACGTCCACCACAGGGTAGCCAGCCAGAACACCGGAGGTCAGTGCTTCGATCACGCCCTTTTCCACCGCAGGAATGTATTCGCGAGGAACCACACCGCCCTTGATTTCGTCGACGAATTCAAAGCCCTTGCCGGCTTCTTGAGGCTCCAGAGTCAGAACCACGTGGCCGTACTGACCCTTACCGCCAGACTGACGAACGAACTTGCCGTCCACGTCCTTGACCGTGCTGCGGATGGTTTCGCGGTAGGCAACCTGGGGCTTGCCCACGTTGGCTTCCACACCGAATTCACGCTTCATGCGGTCAACGATGATTTCCAGGTGCAGCTCGCCCATACCGGCGATGATGGTCTGACCGGATTCTTCGTCCGAACGCACGCGGAAGGATGGATCTTCTGCAGCCAGACGCGACAGGGCGATGCCCATCTTTTCCTGATCGGCCTTCGACTTGGGCTCCACAGCCTGTGCAATCACGGGCTCTGGGAACACCATGCGTTCCAGCACGATAGGGGCGCCGACATCGCACAGGGTTTCACCCGTGGTCACGTCCTTCAAGCCCACGCAGGCGGCGATGTCACCGGCGCGGATTTCATCCACTTCGATGCGGTCATTCGCCATCATCTGCACGATACGGCCGATACGCTCTTTCTTGCCCTTGACCGAGTTGAACACGGTGTCGCCCTTGGAGAGCACGCCCGAGTACACACGCACGAAGGTCAACTGGCCCACGAATGGGTCGGTCATCAGCTTGAACGCCAGAGCCGAGAATTTTTCGCTGTCATCAGCCTTGCGGGTCAGCTTCTTTTCTTCGTCGTCAGGATCGGTACCAGCCACGTCAGGGATGTCCACTGGCGAAGGCAGATAGTCGATCACAGCGTCCAGCATGCGCTGCACACCCTTGTTCTTGAACGCGGTGCCGCACAGCATAGGCTGGATTTCGGTCGACAGCGTGCGGGCACGGATACCGGCCTTCACTTCTTCTTCCGACAGGGTACCTTCTTCCAGGTACTTGTTCATCAGGTCTTCTGACGCTTCGGCAGCCGACTCCACCAGGTTTTCACGCCACTTGTTGGCGGTTTCCACCAGATCGGCAGGAATGTCCTGGTATTCGAACTTCATACCCTGGGAAGCTTCGTCCCAGATGATGGCCTTCATCTTGACCAGATCAACCACGCCCTTGAAGTTTTCTTCAGCGCCGATTGGGATCACCACAGGCACAGGGTTGGCCTTCAGGCGCAGCTTCATCTGGTCATAGACCTTGTAGAAGTTGGCACCGGTACGGTCCATCTTGTTCACAAAGGCCAGACGAGGCACCTTGTACTTATTGGCCTGACGCCACACGGTTTCGGACTGTGGCTGCACGCCACCCACAGCGCAGTACACCATGCAGGCACCGTCCAGCACGCGCATGGAACGCTCCACTTCAATCGTGAAGTCCACGTGGCCGGGGGTGTCGATGATGTTGAAGCGGTGCTCTGGGTAAGACATGTCCATACCCTTCCAGAAGCAGGTCACTGCAGCGGAAGTGATGGTGATACCGCGCTCTTGCTCCTGCTCCATCCAGTCGGTGGTAGCAGCGCCGTCGTGCACTTCACCCAGCTTGTGGGTCACGCCGGTGTAAAACAGGATACGTTCGGTCGTGGTGGTTTTACCTGCGTCGATGTGCGCAGAAATACCGATATTGCGGTAGCGCTCGATGGGGGTCTTGCGAGCCATGATTGATCCTTTGTTGATCAGTGAGGAGGAGGTGATGCAAACTGGCGAGTAGCACAGACATCAACCACGATATGAGGGCAGTCTGAATCCAAGCAAGGCCGCAAGCAAAAATCTGTTGCTGGCGGCCTTTGGGGATCGAGAGAGATCGCTCAGATTAGAAGCGGAAGTGGCTGAATGCCTTGTTCGCTTCGGCCATGCGGTGCACTTCGTCACGGCGCTTCATCGCGCCGCCACGGCCTTCGGTGGCTTCCAGCAGCTCGTTGGCCAGACGTTGGGCCATCGACTTTTCACCACGCTTGCGAGCAGCTTCCTTGATCCAGCGCATGGACAGAGCCAGACGACGGACAGGACGCACTTCCACTGGCACCTGGTAGTTGGCACCGCCAACACGGCGGGACTTCACTTCGACCATGGGCTTGACGTTGTTGATGGCAACAACGAAAGCTTCCAGAGGATCCTTGCCTGGGTGCTTCTTCTCGATCAGATCCAGAGCGCCGTAAATGATGCGCTCTGCAACTGCCTTCTTGCCGCCTTCCATGATCACGTTCATGAATTTGGACAGCTCTACATTGCCGAACTTTGGATCCGGCAGAATTTCACGTTTGGGGACTTCGCGACGACGTGGCATTTCTTCACCTCTATCTTTGCTTCAGTTGGCATCTTTTCAGACACCGCGAGAGCCAATACATGGACTCCCACTTACTCGACCCGGGCAAAACACTTGCCTTTGGGGTCACTACGTTTGCACAGCCTGCCTGGCTGACAAACACCGGGAATGTCTTGAAAAAAGCGATTAAGCCTTCTTAGGACGCTTTGCACCGTACTTGGAACGGGCTTGCTTACGGTCCTTGACGCCTTGCAGGTCAAGCGAACCGCGCACGATGTGGTAACGCACACCTGGCAAGTCCTTCACACGGCCGCCGCGCACCAGCACGACGCTGTGCTCTTGCAGGTTGTGGCCTTCACCGCCAATGTACGAAATGACTTCGAAACCATTGGTCAGACGAACCTTGGCCACCTTACGCAGAGCGGAGTTAGGCTTCTTAGGCGTCGTGGTGTACACACGGGTGCACACGCCACGGCGCTGTGGGCAGTTTTCCATAGCAGGGCTCTTGGATTTAACAACTTCTACCGTGCGGCCCTGACGCACGAGTTGGTTAATGGTTGGCATTAATTAAACGTCCCTAAACGTGAATTTGCTTTGAAAAGCGAAAACGTGAATCCCTTCGGAAATTCCGAAAAGCCCTCTAATGTACCACCGAAGGCCAAAATCGGCAAATGTTTACGGGGGAACCCGTAGTGTGCCCGCTGCACAAGACAGGTTTTTACGGAATGGCACGCGCCAGTCAAACACTCTCAGCTCCTGTTTTTGGAGCATTCAAAACGACAAAAGCGTGCCAAGGCACGCTTTTTTTCGATTTCTGGGCGCTTTGGCGCCCAGAGCCGCTTACTTGATCCAGAGGCGGATCGCATCCCAGGCACGGCCGAAGATGCCGGCTTCGCCCACATCCTCCAGCGCCACCAGCGGCACTTCCGCCACTTGCTGGCCGCCAGCCATCACTTTCAGGCTGCCCAGCTTCTGACCCTTGGTGAAAGGCGCGATCAATGGCTCCTGGCTGACCACCTGGGTTTCCAGCTTGCCACCGGTACCAGCAGGCACGTTGACGATGATTGGCGTGGCGCTGCCCATCTTGACGGTGTCCTGCGCCCCCTTCCAGGCCTTGGGCGTTGCCACCGGCTGGCCGCCATCAAACAGCTTGACGGTGTCGAACGCGGTATAGCCCCAATTCAAGAGCTTCTGGCTTTCATTGGCGCGGTCCTTGTCGCTGGCAGCGCCCAGCAGGATCGAGATCAGGCGGCGGTCGCCTGCATTGGGCACCTGGCGCTTGGCCGTGGATACCAGGCAGTAGCCCGCGGCATTGGTGTGTCCGGTTTTCAGGCCATCCACCGTGGGATCGCGGAACAACAAAGTATTACGATTGGTGCCGTTGGATTTGGGTGTGCCGGGGTAGTACCACTGCTTGGTCGAGTAGTAGTGCATGTATTCCGGGAAGTCCTTCATCAGGCGATTGGCCAGAATGCTCAGGTCCTTAGCGGTCGTCGTATGGCCGGGCTCGGTCAGGCCTTCCGGGTTCTTGTAGGCCGTGTTCGTCATGCCCAGGGCCTTGGCCTGCTCGTTCATCAGACGCACAAAGTTCTCGGCAGTGCCGCCCACACCTTCGGCCAGCGCCATGGTGGCGTCATTGCCCGATTGCACGATCATGCCGTGCAGCAGGTCGTCTACCTTCACCTGCATCTTGGGATCGATGAACATGCGGGAGCCCGGCATCTTCCAGGCCCGCTCGCTCACCGGCAGGGTCTGCTCCAGGCTGATTTTCTTGGCGCGAAGCGCGTCAAACACCACATAGCCGGTCATCAGCTTCGTGAGCGATGCCTGCTCCACCGGCGCATCAATGTCCTTGGCAGCCAGTACCTGGCCGGTGGTTGCATCGAACAACAGGTAATTGCGTGCGGCGATTTCGGGAGGTACAGGTGCCGCCAGCTGGGCCAGGGCCAGTGTGGGGGCCAGCAAGGCCGCAGCAGCCCAGGTGCGCAGGGTGGGCATCAAAGAAGATTTCATGTCGTCCAACTTTACAACTTGCCTGCCAAAGCCCATGCAGCGGGCGGCAGGCCATCAAAACCAATAGCAATACTACACCACGGTCAAGCCGCAGCAGCGCTCAGGTGGCGCATGACCAAGCCTTTGAGCAGCGGCAATTGTCCGTGGAAGAAGTGAGCACCCCCTGGCACAACCGTAACCGGAAGTATCTGTGGCCGCGCCCAATCCATCACTGAAGACAGCGGCACGGTGTCGTCCACCTCTCCGTGGATGACCAGGGTGCGCTCGTGCGCCTCGGGCGGTACCGCAGCCACGGTGAAGCGCGACGCGGCCGTACCCACAAACACCACTTTCTCGATCTGGCGCCGAGGCCAAAGTTCCGCCAGTGCGTGGCTCATCACGAACGAGCCAAACGAAAAGCCCGCCAGCGCCAGCGCCCCCTGCGGTGCCAATTGCTCCACCACCGCCAGAAAATCCTCGCGCTCGCCCCGGCCCTCGTCGTAAGTGCCGGCCGACTGGCCTACGCCGCGAAAGTTGAAGCGCAGTGCATTCCAGCCACTGCCGACAAAGGCGCGCGCCAGGGTCTGCACCACCTTGTTGTCCATGGTGCCTGCGAATAACGGGTGCGGATGGCCGATGACGGCAGTGCCGCGCACGACGCCGTCGGAGGCAGCGGCCGCGTCGCGGGCCACCTCCAGGATTCCGGCCGGGCCGTGGATGGTGAATCGTTCTGTCTGCGCATTCATGACGCTATCAACTCCATAGCTACTGGCGCTTATCAGATAAGCGCCAGAGGCAATTTATTTAAAGAATCAACGCCCTACTTCGGGCGGCGTCACGAGGCGCTCGACCACCTTGCCGTTTTTCAGGTGCGACTCGATGATCTCATCGATATCGTCGTTGTCGATATAGGTGTACCAGACCCCTTCGGGGTACACGGCCATGATGGGGCCGCCTGCGCAGCGGTCCATGCAGCCTGCCTTGTTGATGCGCACCTTGCCAGGGCCGTTCAGGCCCTCGGCCTTGACGCGTGCCTTGCAGTGGTCAAACATGGCCTGGGCGCCGTGGTGGGCGCAACTGTCTTCGCCATTGGCACGGTCGTTCAGGCAGAAGAACACATGGTGTTGGTAATACTGGCCTTTGTTGCCGGGGTTCTGCTCACTCATGGCTCGCTCTCGTCAAATGCAATGGCGCTATTGTGGCAGCTTGGCAGGCCGCCATCACCCATGACGGCAGCGCGGTTGCGCTTCACTGCCCGGCGCTTTGCCTCCGGCGGCGCGCCACCACATCGCGCGGCACACGCCCCAGGAGCAGCAACACGTACACGATCACCGCAAACGGCCACAGCCAGCCCAGCCACTGGCCCAGCCCGAAAAAGCGGATGAACCGGCCCTGCTCCCACGATTGCAACGCCGTGGCGTAGTACGGACTGGGCGGTGCCTGGTTGAGCAGGTTCACATCGATCATGACGCCCATCAACAGCAGCAGCACGCAATAGCGCCGCGGCAGGCCGACCTGCAGCAGCGCCAGCGCCAGTGCGAGCGCAATGCCCAGACGCGCGGTATGGTCCAGCCAGTCCCAGGCGAATGCCGGGCCGTAGCTGAGCGCCGACGACAGGGCCGAAACCGCAATCCCCACCACCACAATGAGCCCCACCATCACCATGCGGCGCGTGAGGTGCGTCATCACGCTGAACGCCAGCCAGCACGGTATCAGCAGTCCCAGCATCACCACCACCAGTTGGCCGATGGGCGACAAGGGCTCATTGGCCTGCATGAAGTTCGGCATCCATTCTTCAAACGCGGTATTCACCAAAATATCGACCAGCCAGCTCTCCAGCCGGTCGAACACCTGGCCCAGACCAAAGGGCTGCGGCGGCGGAAAGAGCAGCGCCAGCGGCCACAGCAGCAGCAGCACGATGGCGCCGCGCGAATCGGGCATGAACCAGCGGTCGCGCACATCGCTCCAGCGTCGCAAAATACCCACCCATACAAACAGCGGCACCAGCAATGCCCCCGCCAGCGTGCCCATGCTGTTGAGCATCCAGTCCATGTTGCTCGACACCCGCTGGGGCAGGAATATCTGCAGAAACTCCATGGCAAGCGAGAGCGCACCGCCCAGCAGCAACGCCCACAGCCAGCCCGATCTGCGCCAGCCATGGCGCCAGAACCCCAGGCTGAGCAAAAAGCCCAGCGGCGCATAGCCCGCCACGTTGACGAGCACGTCAAACCAGGTCCAGTACGGCGGGGGAATCCGCGCCAGCAGAAACTCCGCAGGCGAAATGCCCTGCGTGCGCCAGCCCTCAAAAGGAAACAGGCTGGCAAAGACGATCAGCACCGCATACACCAGCACCAGCGGCCAGGCAATGGTTCGGTGGTTGTCTGCGGGCTGCTGCGCAGCAAGCTGGTCTTGCATTTCAGAAATGACGCATGTCAAAAATCAAAAGGGCTTGACCACCACCAGGATGACGGCGGCAATCAGCAGCAGCACAGGCACCTCGTTGAACCAGCGGTACCAGACATGCGAGTGCCTGTCCGTGCCATTGGCAATCTTGCGCAGCAGCACCGCGCAGGCGTGGTGGTAGCCGATGATGAGCGCCACGATCAGCAGCTTGGCGTGCAGCCAGCCCCCCGCACCGCGCCACCAGCCCAGCCACAGCCACAGACCAAAACCCAGCGCCAGCACGGCAATCATCGTCATGAAGCGCAGCAGCTTGCGCGCCATCAGCAGCAGGCGCTCACGTTCGGCCTGCGAATCGGCCGGAACCATGGCCAGATTGACAAAAATGCGCGGCAGATAGAACAGGCCGGCAAACCAGCTGGCCACGAACACGATATGAAAGGCTTTGATCCACAGCATCCCCCCAAGTGTAGTAGCTGGCGCCATCACCGTTGCGGAAGAAAAATGCGCTCGCAATCTTGATGTAAATCAAACCGCAGCCGCCGACGCAGTTTTGGCAGCGGGCGACAGCCGCCCCGGGCAATCTGGCGCACAATCGGCGCATGCATCTGTCCAGCCCTACACCATTTCCACACAACCGTCCGCGCCGCCTGCGCCGTGATGCGTTCACCCGCAACCTGGTGCGTGAGAATGTGCTCACGCCGCATGATTTCATCTACCCGGTGTTCGTGCATGAAGGACAGGGCAAGCGCGAAGCCGTCAGCTCCATGCCCGGCGTAGATCGCCTCAGCCTGGACCTGCTGCTGCCCGTGGCCGAGGAATGTGTGAAGCTGGGCATTCCGGTGCTGGCGCTGTTCCCGCAAATCGACGCGGCACTCAAGACCCCCGACGGCAAGGAAGCGCTGAACCCCGATGGCCTGATCCCGCGCGTGGTGCGCGCGCTGAAGAAGGAATTTCCCGATCTGGGCGTGATGACCGACGTGGCGCTCGACCCTTACACCAGCCACGGCCAGGATGGCGTGCTGGACGAGACCGGCTACATCCTGAACGACGAAACGGTGGAAATCCTGATCGGCCAGGCACTCAACCATGCCGAAGCCGGTGTCGACATCGTCGCGCCCAGCGACATGATGGATGGCCGCATCGGCGCGATCCGCGAGGCATTCGAGGCCCAAGGCCACATCTACACCCGCATCATGGCCTACAGCGCCAAGTACGCCAGCGCCTTCTACGGCCCCTTCCGCGATGCCGTGGGCACGCGCGGCGCTCTGGGCAAGGCCGACAAGAACGTCTACCAGATGGACCCCGGCAACACCGACGAAGCCCTGCGCGAGGTGGCGCTGGACCTGGCCGAAGGCGCCGACATGGTGATGGTCAAGCCCGGCATGCCGTACCTGGATGTGGTGCGCCGCGTCAAGGACGAATTCAAGGTGCCGACCTTTGCCTACCAGGTATCGGGCGAGTACGCCATGCTCAAGGCTGCCGCCCAGAATGGCTGGCTGGACCACGACAAGGTGATGATGGAGTCCTTGCTGGCCTTCAAGCGCGCGGGCGCCGACGGCATCCTCACCTATTTCTCGCTGGATGCTGCACGCCTGCTCAAGGCATAAAAACAATAGCACTCCGAACAAACAGGGCCTGCGCAGCTTGCGCAGGCCTGTTTTTTTTGCCATGCTGGCGGGCGAAGTCTATCCAGGAATTGATGGTGAGTAACCCCAGCAGCATCCGCATCTTCCACATCGCAGGCAACGAAGCGACCGAGCTGGCCGCCGTGCCCTACCAGCTGCCCGACAAGGGCTTTCTGTGGCTGGCCTGTGCGCGCAGCTATTTCAGCGAACAGCTGGGCAGCCTGCAGCTGGCATTGCAAAAGCTCTCGGGCGCGCCGCTGGTAGACCTGCATGTGTCCGACCTGCTCAACCCCCAGCTGCCATCGCACTATGACTACACCTCGCAGTACGACCTGCTGGTGATCCGCCGCCTGGCATCCACCCCCTCCAAGACCGGCTCTGCCGCCCTGGCCGCCGCGCGCCGCACGGCAGCGGCCAAACCCACGGATGACGCGCCCCACATCAGCACTACGCCGGTTGGCTTTGCCGCCTGGGAACGGGTGCTGCTGTCGGTACACCCGGAAGACTGCACCGTGCGCGATGCCTATGCGCGGCGTCTGCTGCAGTTTGCGCGGACGGACGCGAGCGGCAGCGCGCCTGCCGAGCCCGATCCGCTCTCCAACGCCACGCAGGAGCGGCTCGCGCGCGAAGACAAGGCCTACCGCGCACCGGCGGCCGCACCCGCTGCGGGTGCAAGCGGCGTGCAGCCAGTTCGCCTGCCCACATCGCCCGCCGACCTGATGATGCGCACCGTCAACATCATCGTGGACAACTACCTGGACCTGCGACGCGAGCTGTCGCGACACCTGGACCAGTGGCAAAGCGCGCTGCTGGCCCCGCGCAAGCGCATTGCCAACTGGCAGGCCCTGCTCGAAGCACGCCTGACTCTGCACCAGCTCGACGAAATCTGCGAGGACCAGCGCGCTGCAGTACAGGACTGGGTGGATGCCGTCGAAACCTGGCCCCTGCCCGAATCGGCAAGCGCACAGCGCGAGCTGGAAGCGCTCAAGGTTCGCAGCCGCGACGTGCTGGAGCACATCGAGCGCGTGGTGCACCATGTGCGCCGGCTGGAGCAAAGCACCGAAACCGCCGTGCAGATGCATTTCAGCGTGCAGAGCAACCGTGCCAACGACATCATGCGCACGCTCACCACCATCACCGCCATCTTCCTGCCGTTGAACCTGATCGCCGCCATCTTCGGCATGAATTTCGAATTCATTCCGCTGATCCACAAGGAAGACGGCTTCTGGTGGGCCATGGGCGTGATGGCGCTGATCACGGTGACACTGATTGGCTTTTTCTCGTACAAGCGCTACCTGACGCGTACAGGAAAATGAGCCCAGCTTCATCAAAGAGAAAGCGGCTGGCGTGCCAGCCGCTCTCCTTTTGGGGTGCCGCTTACTGGCCTAGATCGATGCGGTAGACCGCGCGCTGCGTGCCAGTGCCGTCGTCTGCCTTGTCCACACTGATATTGGCCAGGCCAGCCGCCTGCGCCACCGACAGGGCATTCGCTGCCGAGGTAAACAGCACCTTGCCGGCAGTCGGCGTCTTGGCAAAGCGCCAACTCTGCGCTGCGCCATTGGCCGCACGCGTGATCTGTGGGTGCGCCTTGATATAGGCAATCACCACATCGCGGTTGGCGTCGGGCGACGCGTAGATGGTGGAGCGGCCATCGAGCTCCGGCAGAAAGCCCTTGCCGCTGGTGGCGCGGTAATTGTTGGTGGCGATCACGAACTCCTGCGCGGTGTTGATCGGCTGGCCCTTGTACTGCAGGCCCACGATGCGGCTGCCCACCGGCTGGGTCACGTCGATCTGGTACTGCACGTCAGCCGTGGTGAACATGTCGAAGTTGTAACCAGGAAAGCTGCTGATCAACCACTGGTCTGCGGTAGCTGCCGGATCGATGCGGTTGAAGCGCTGGGCCGCCGCTTCCAGCCAGCTCTTGACCTGCGCGCCCGTCACCTTCACCGCATACACGGTGTTGGGGTACAGGTACAGGTCGGCGGCGCTGGAGATGGCCAACGGCCCAGCAGCCACGTCGGTGTAGTCCGCACCGCCCTGGAAGCCCGATTTGAACGGCGCGCTCACCGACAGCACCGGCAACTGCGCATACTGCGGCAGATTGGCTGCCACATAGCGCTGCACATAGTCCTGCTGCGCCTGGTTGACGATCTGGATCGCCCCCGGATCGCCCACATCGGCAAACTGCGTGCCCATGCGAAAGTCAGTCTGGCCCACCGGCGTCTTCACATAGCGGATGGCAGCCTGGTGTTGGCCCTCCACCACCGGGGCGATGCTGCCATCAACCGCCACATAGATGGCCTTGCCTGCGGCATCCTTGCCGGTTGCCGTGTTGCGCAACTCCGACTTGCTCTTGGCCTTGTCCACGCTCCAGGCCTTGCCGTCCCAGCGCAGCGACAGCGCCACCACACCCAGGGCCTTGCCCCAGGAGCTGGCCATCACCGCGGGCACGCCATTGATGGTGCCCGCCTTGTTGTCCACCCCCGCCATGCTGAAGGCCGGCTTGTCCGCCGTATCAGGGAACACGCTGTGCTGGTGGCCCATCACCATCGCGTCGATGCCCGCCACCTTGCTCAGGTACAGGCCGGGGTTTTCCATGTCGGTGCGGTATTCCGAGGCATCCAGCCCGCCGTGCAGCAGCGCCACCACGATGTCTGCGCCCTTGCTGCGCAGCTCGGGCACATATTTCTGCGCCGCCTCAACAGCGCCGGTCACCCGCACCTTGCCTTCCAGGTGGCGCTTGTCCCAGCCCATGATGCCGGGCGTGGTAAAGCCGATCACGCCGATCTTGATAGGCAGCCTGGTGGCCTTTCCGTCACTGTCTACGCCGGTGATTTCGCGGTTCAGCACCACATACGGCGCCACCAGCGGTGCATTGGTCTGGGTGCTGATCACATTGGCCAACGCCATCGGGAAGCCCGGGCCCGCGCATTTTTTGCTTGCATCCACCCCGTCAACCTTCAGACCTCCGCCCAACACCTGGTTGAGGAATGGCAGACCGTAGTTGAACTCGTGGTTGCCGAGCGTGCCCGCATCGAACTGCAGCACACCCATAGCCTTGTACATGGACAACTGCTGCTCGCAGGCAATCGGGGCCACCTGCGCCTCATAGTCGGCCAGCGCCGTGCCCTGGATGGTGTCGCCGTTGTCCACCAGCAAGGTATTGGCAAACTCGCTGCGTGCCTTACGGATCAGGGTGGCGGTGCGTTCAAAGCCGTACGAGGGATCGTCCGCCAGCTTGAAGTAGTCGTAGCTGCGGATGTTGAAGTGCAGATCGGTAGTTTCCAGAACGGCCAGCGTTGCAGTGGCCGATTTGTCACCACCCGAGCCGCCGCCACAGGCGGTGAGCATGGCCGCAGCAGCCAGTGCTGCCAAAACGGCCAAGGCCTGGCGGGAGCGGCGCGCAGCCTGCGGGCGGCCAGCGCCAAAAGAAGAGAGTCGCATCATTGCTATGGTTGAAAGTAAGCGATGCGCGCATCATCGGCAGCAGCGATGACGGAGGTGTTACAAGCAGCCGTGCAAGATGCAACAAAGCCTTGCAGGCATGGCACCTGCAAGGCTTTGTGCGTTGAAACAGCGGGCGGGTCAGCCTACATGCTTGGCAAAGAACGCCTGCGTACGGGCCCGGGCCGCCGCCGACGCTGCCGCGTCGTAGGAGCCGCGCTGGTCACAGTTGAAGCCATGGTCGGCAGCATATACATACACCTCCACCTCGGAGTGCGCGGTCTTGAAGGTCTCGACCGATTCCAGCGAGATCCAGTGGTCCTTGTCGCCAAAGTGGGCCATCACCGGGCACTTGGGCTTGCGTGCTATTTCAGCAGCCGTCGTCATGCCGCCGCCGTAGTACGGCACGGCAGCGGCCAGGCCGTTCAGCTCGCAGGCCGCGCGCCATGCCAGCAGGCCACCCCAGCAGAAACCGGTGATGCCCACCTTGCCACCGGTGCGGCGGGCGCCTTCATCGATGGCAGTCTGCAGATCCAGCAGCACACCAGGAGGCGGCAACTGCTCGGCTGCCGCCTTCAGCGCAGAACCCGCTTGCATGTCGGCATCGGTATAGCCCAGCTCCACGCCCGACTTGACGCGCGCAAAGGTAGCCGGAGCAATCGCCAGGTAACCGCTTTGCGCCACGCGGTCTGCCACCGAGCGGATGTGCGAGTTGACGCCGAAGATTTCCTGCACCACCACGATGGCGCCACGCGGCTTGCCCGCTGGCTCGGCAATGTAGGCCGGAAACACCTGGCCGTCGGCAGACTTCAGATCTACAAAATTACCCATAGCGATCACTCCTTGCTAAACAGATTCCAGATTCGGGGCGGGGTTCTTTCCGATTATGGCGCCGTGCACGGCACGACCGGTGCCCGGCGCGTCACCATGGAAAACCAGGCCGCCGCAAGAACCACGGCCAGCCCACCATACACCACCGCCATGCCCAGCGCCGAATGCGGATTCACCAGGTGGATGCCCAGCAACGAGAAGAGCGAGGTCAGCAAGAAGGCAAGCCCCCCTGCCAGCCCGCCCGAGAGCGCAGCGCTCTGCGGGAACATGGACAGCACATTGGCGAAATGGATATTGAACACCAGCCCTGCCGCCACGTGGATGCAAAAAGCGACGGCAGCCATCACCTCCAGCGAAGGCCACGAGGCCGGCAGCCATCCCGTCAGCGCCAGGAGTGCAATGAAGCAGGCCATGGCCACCACCGCCGCCTGGTGCTTGACTGCCAGCGAATGGGCCATGGCGGCGCGCGCTATCAGGCCGCCAGCCATCCAGGCCAGCCCCATCAGCAGCGCCAGCGCACCGGTGGTGGTGGGGGGACGGTGGTACACCGTCTCGACGATGAAGGGCGAAGCCATGCTCCAGCCCATCACCATGGCGTAGGCTGCGCTCACGCACAGCACGCCGCGCGCAAATGCGCGATGCCGCACGATCTCCCAAGCCCGCGCGGCCACTTCGCGCGGACGGATTGGTTGCGGCTTGGCCAGCGTCTCGCCGCCGCCCAGGCATTCCAGCACCAGCGCCAGCACCGAAAACGCCGCCAGTACGACAAAGTTGGCGCGCCAACCCCAGTGCGTCTGCACAAAGCCGCCAATGAAGGGCGCGCAGATGGGGCCGAGCGACCACACCACGGTCATCCAGGTGAGATACCGCTGCAGCGCAGCCCCACGGAACACATCCACAAAGAAGGTGCGCTTGCTCACCACGGCCACGGCGCCCAGCACGCCCTGCAGCAGGCGCAGCGCGCAGATAAGCCAGATATCGTCGCTGGCGGCAATGGCCGCGCTCGACAGCGCAAACAATGCCAGCGCCACCAGCATGGGCCGCCAGCGGCCAAAGCGGTCGAGCAGCACGCCCACCACCAGCTGCCCCAGCCCATAGCCGGCGATGAACAAGGTCAGCGTGAGCTGGATCTGCGCTGCCGTGCCGCCCAGGCTCTGGGCCATGGCTGGCATGGAGGGAAGGTAGATGTCGGTGCCGATGCCCGAGAGCGGGATCAGCAAAAAGGCCAGGAAAACGCCAAACGAGGCGTTGTCAGCAGTAATTCTTCGCATGGAGGTCTGCGCCTGAAATGAACAGGACGCCAGTGTGTTGTGTTTTTTAGACTGGTACAAGATTCTACTTAGCCTAGGCTTGAAAGGCCTATACTGCGGTGCACCAATCCCGCTAAGGTACTGCCCCATGACCTTGCCTGCACCGCCCCTGCCCCATGCCCCGCCTGCTGTTGCGACCTCTGCCCAGCCGCAGGAATTGGGCCGCTTTCTGCGTGCGCGCCGCGAAAGCCTGTCTGCCACGGGAATGGGGCTGGCCCGTTATGGCCGTGTGCGCACACCCGGCCTTCGGCGTGAGGAAGTGGCACAGCTCGCTGGCATCGGCGTAACCTGGTACACCAAGCTGGAACAGGGCCGCGAGGTCCAGCCTTCGCGGCAGGCCATCGAGTCCATCGCCCGGGCGCTGCAGTGCAACGACGACGAGGTGCGCCACCTGCTGGTGCTGGCAGGCATCAAACTCGACCAGCCCCCGCCCTCCGCAGCCGACGAGCCGGGCTGCCTGCACATGCAACTGCTCGATAAGCTGCTGCCCTACCCGGCCCAGATGCAGAGCGCCGCCTTTGACCTGCTGGCAGCCAACGCCGCCTACGAGCGCCTGATGGGCGTCTCGCTGCAGAGCCTGCCCGCGCTGCAACGCAACTGCCTGCACATGAGCCTGTTCGATGCGCGCTGGCAGCGCGTGGTGCGCCATGAGCCGCAAACCATCGAGCGCATGGTCGCCATGTTCCGGGCCGCATCCACCCAGCAAAGCGGCGACCGCGCCATTGCCGAGCGGCTGGACTACTTTCTCACCCACTCGCCCGCCTTCCGCAATGCCTGGGAGCGCTACCAGGTGCGCAGCCCCGAGAATCAGGAAAAGACCTTCGATCACCCCGTACTCGGCCTCATCCACCTGCGCCAGACCTACTGGTGGTCCGCACCGCGCAGCGGCATGCGCATGGTGGTCTACCTGCCCGTGGGGGAAGCCGATGCACAGGCGCTGGACCAGCTGGCCCTGCTGCCCGCGCCTTGAACCGGCCCCGCCGGGCTGTGCTGTTTTGAGCAAACCCTAATAAGATAAGGCCTCCAACCACACCCGGCACAGAGCCATCCTTGCCTGCCATGACTTCCATCGCCCTCATCACCGGAGCCAGCCGTGGCATCGGTGCCGCCACCGCCCTGCTCGCTGCCCGCCAGGGCTGGGATGTCGCCGTGAATTACAGTGCCAACGAAGGCGCCGCCCGCGAAGTGGTACAGGCCGTGCAGGCCCTGGGCCGCCGTGCCATTGCCGTGCAGGCCGATGTGGCCGACGAAGCGCAGGTGCTGGCCATGTTTGCACGCGTCGATGCCGAACTGGGACGCATCAGCGCCCTGGTGAACAACGCGGGTGTGGTGGACCGCGCCCAGCGCCTGCAGGACATGGACCTGGCTCGCTGGCGCCGCATGTTCGACATCAACGTGATCGGCAGCTTCATCTGTGCACGCGAAGCCGTACGCCGCATGAGCTCGGCAGAAGGTGGCGCGGGCGGCAGCATTGTCAACGTCTCCAGCAGAGCCGCCTGCCTGGGCGCCGCCAACCAGTACGTGGACTACGCCGCCGCCAAATCGGCTATCGACACCATGACCCTGGGCCTGTCACACGAAGTAGCCAGCCAGGGCATCCGCGTCAACGCGGTGCGGCCCGGTCTGATCGAAACCGATATCCACGCCAGCGGCGGCCAGCCCGACCGCATTGCGCGCCTGGCGCCCGGCGTGCCCATGGGCCGGGGCGGCACAGCCGATGAGGTGGCAGAAGCCATCTGCTGGCTGATGTCGGACAAAAGCAGCTACTCGACCGGCGCAATCATCGACGTGTCGGGTGGGCGCTAGGCCATGCACCCCGCGCCCCACGTGCTGCTGCTGGAAGACGACCCGGCCATTGCCCGCACCGTGTGCTATGCACTGGAGCGCGATGGCATCCGCTGCACGCACAGCCTCCTGATTGCCGACGCGCGCCAGCAATGGGCCAGCCAGCGATTCAATGCACTGCTGCTGGATGTGGGCCTGCCCGACGGCAATGGTCTGGACTGGTGCCGCCAGCTACGGGCCGGCGGATCGACCGCACCCATGCTGGTGCTGAGCGCCCGGGGCGAAGAAATGGACCGTGTGCTGGGCCTGGAGCTGGGCGCCGACGACTACCTGACCAAGCCCTTCAGCCCGCGTGAACTGGTGGCCCGAACCCGCGCGCTGCTGCGCCGTTCGCAGGAGTTTTCCAAACAAAATCCGGCCCTGTCATCCACTGATCAAGCGCTTGCCGCTCCTTTTTTCATAGTGGATGAAGCAGGCCAGCGCATCCGCCTGCAAGGCACCTTACTGGATTTGACGCGGCGCGAGTACCAATTGCTCTGCACCTTGCTCGCCGCCTCAGGCCGCATTCTGAGCCGCGACCATCTGCTCAATGCCGTATGGGGTATCGACAGCGACAGCTCTGACCGCACCGTAGATACCCACATCAAGACCCTGCGCGCCAAGCTGCGCGCTGCGGCGCCAGACAGCGATTTCATCACCACCCACCGCGGCATGGGCTACAGCCTGCGCCTGCCCGGTGCAGCCGCAAAGGGCTGAGCCATGCGCCTGGGGTTGCGGCTGCTGTTCGCCTTCTTCCTGATCAATGGCCTGGCGGCCTTCTTCGTGCTGCGCGTGTTCATGGTCGAGATCAAACCCAGCGTGCGCAAGGTGACCGAAGACACGCTGGTGGAAACCGCCTACCTGCTGGCAGCGTTTGCCAGCGATGACATGGCCAACGGAAACCTCGCCGCATCGCCCTCCACCAGCCGCTTCGCCCGGCATGTGCAGGCAGTGGCAGAGCAGCCGGTGCAGATCTGGATCTGGGACGCGCGCAAGGCAGCGCTGGACCTGCGCGTGACCGTCACCGATGCACAGGGCCGCGTGCTGTTCGACTCGGCAGGCCAGGACGTGGGAGCCGACTATTCGCGTTGGCGCAACATATCGCGCACCTTGCGCGGCGAGTACGGCGCCCGCACCACGCGCGATGTGGCCGAAGACGAGGCCACCAGCGTGATGTATGTCTCCGCCCCCATCGTGGCAGGCGAGCAGGTGGTGGGCGTGCTGACCGTATCAAAGGCGGCGCGTGCCGTGCAGAACATCATCGACAGCAGCGAGCAGAAAATGCTGCGCGGCGGTGTGCTCTTCCTGCTGCTCTCGGCTGGCGTGGGTTTTGCCATCACCTGGTGGCTGGTGGCGCAGGTGCGCAAGCTGCGCAGCTATGCACAGCACGTGCAGGGCCCTACCCTGCACGAAGGCGATGGCAGCCAGCCCGCGCCTGCTGCGCCGCCGGTGCCCGAGGTACCGGGCGAACTGGGCGACCTGGCCCTCGCCATGGACTCGATGCGAAGGCGCCTGGAAGGGCGGGACTACATCGAAGGCTATGTGCGTGCGCTTACCCATGAGCTCAAAAGCCCGGTCGCCGCCATTCGCGGAGCTGGCGAGTTGCTGCAGGACGAGTTGCCTGCCGCCGACCGCCAGCTGTTTGCCCAGCAGGTGATGGACCAGAGCCAGCGCCTGCAGAACCTGGTGGACCAGCTGATGCAGCTGACCCAGCTGGAGCAGCGCCCGCCGCTGGCCGCCCTGCGCCCGACCACCAGCTTGCGCGACTGCGCCGAGCTTGCGCTGGGCCAGTTGCAGGCGACGGCTGCGCAGAAGGGCATTCATCTGGCGCTGCAGGGCAACGACAGTGCAGGCGCCTGGGATGCACAGCTGGTGCAGCTGGCTATCAGCAACCTGGTCGCCAATGCGCTGGATTTTTCGCCCGGCGGCAGCCAGGTGGTGGTGCAACTGGCGCCGCACCGCATCACGGTGCAGGACAGCGGCCCCGGTGTGCCCGAGGGGCTGATGCACAAGCTGGGCGAGCGCTTCTTCACCACGCCCAGGCCCAATGGCGAGCGCAGCGGCACGGGGCTGGGCCTGTCGATCGTGCTTCGCATCATGCAGCTGCACGGCGGCCAGCTGCACTTTGCCAATACGCACCCAGGTCTGCGCGCAAGCCTGGATTTTCCAGTGTCGCATTGAGCGCTTGGCAGGCTCTGCCCCTGCCCGCAGATGTACACACTTCACACTGCCTTCACACACTTCATGCCAGCCACACCGGCCGCTTGAACACTGCACACACCTGAATCCAACAACGAGGTGTGCATGAAGAACAGACTGGTACAAAAGGCCATCACCCTGGCCATCACCGTGGCCGTGCTGATGGTGGGGCTGATGCTGATCAGCGACGTGGTGCGCGACCGCATCTACAACCGAGACCGCGCCGTGCAGAGCGTGGTCAACAGCACGGCCGGATCGCAGACCGTCTTTGGGCCGGTGCTGGTGCAGCAATGCACGCGCGAATCCATCGCCAAGGACAGCGAAGGCCGCGCAGAAACCCGGCTCGTGAGCTTTCAGCGCTACGCGCTGCCCGACAGCCTCCAGCACAGCGCCAGCGCGCAGATGCAGCCACGCACACGCGGGCTCTACCAGGTCAACACCTTTGTGCTGGCCGACCAGCTCACCGCCCGTTTTGCCCCTGGCAACCAGCTGCAGGGCAAGCCCGAGGCCAGCAATGTGCGCCACTGCGACGCACCGCGCCTGATGCTGCCGGTGAGCGACCCGCGCGGCATCCGCACCGCCAGCCTGCGCATCAACAACCAGGAAGTCGCGCTGGAACCCGGCACCGGCCATCCTACATACACACGCGGCCTGCAATCGAAGCCCCTTGCCGCAGCGGCAGACGCCAACGCCCCCATGGAGGTGAAACTGGCGCTGGAGCTGGTGGGCACCGAGCGCGTGGGCTTTGTGCCACTGGGCGGCACCAACCAGGTCAGCATGCAGGCCAACTGGCCGCACCCCTCGTTTGGCGGCAACTTCCTGCCGTCGCGCCGCGACATCACGGATGCGAGTTTTGACGCCACCTGGAACATCTCGGCCCTTGCCTCATCCGCCCGCCAGGGCTTTCTCTCCGGCAAACCCCTGTGCTCGCCCGCCGACCCGGACGCCGGATTCGAGCAGGAAAGCAGCCAGTGCCTGGAACAGTTCGGCACGCATTTCATCGACCCCGTGAACCCTTACACCTTGAGCGACCGCGCCACCAAATATGGCCTGCTCTTCGTTGTGCTGACCTTTGTGGCCGTGGGCATGTTCGAGGTGCTGAAAAAGCTGCGCGTGCACCCGGTGCAGTACCTGCTGGTGGGCTCGGCGCTGTGCAGCTTCTTTCTGCTGCTGATCAGCCTGTCGGAACACCTGGGCTTTGAGAAAGCCTACGCCATTGGTGCTGCGGCCTGTGTGCTGCTGCTGGGCTACTACGCCAGCCACATACTGGGCAGCGTACGGCGCGGCCTGCCGTTTGCAGCGCTGATTGCCGTGATGTACGGCCTGCTGTTCGTGCTGCTGCAGCTGGAGCAGACCGCGCTGGTCGTCGGCTCGCTGGCCCTGTTTGCCGTGCTCGCCATCGTGATGGTCGCAACCCGCAAGGTTGACTGGTATGCCTTTGGCAAGGGCGACGGCACTGCACCTGTCCCGCCCGCCCCCATGGCCCCCGCTCAGCCATGGCCTCTGCCCAAGGAGCCTGCATGAACCGCGCCACCGCCCACCACGAACACGAGACACCCGTGAAACCTGACGCCATCACCCGCCAGCGCCAGCAGTGGCGCCAGGCCATGCAGCAGCTGACACGCCAGCAATTGCGCGAACTGCGCCACAGCTGGCTCGAACGCGGCGAAGGCCTGCCCCTGCCCGCCAATGCACGGCGCCTGCAGTGGCTACGGCTGCGCTGCTCCCTGCTGCTGCGCGAGCGCAGGTTTTGAGTCGTGTTTTCGGGGCCTGTTCATGTTCAAAGAGCAGGCCCTGCGTCAATCCTGGCGCGCGGCTCCGCTGCTGCGGTCGGCAGCGCGCTGGCGTGCCTGGGGTGACAGCGCGTTCATGCATTGCAAATTGGCATCGCCCAACAGGCTGTCGCACTTGCGGATGGCGGTGTCCAGATCGGCCTCGCGCTGGCGTTCTGCCTCGCTCTTGGGCGGCGCGCCTACCGAAGCCTGCAATGCTGCCTGCTGGTGTGCTGCCTGCTCGCCCGCCACGCGCTTGCCCTTGGCCTTGTCACTGC
Source organism: Comamonas odontotermitis (assembly GCF_020080045.1). Taxonomy (NCBI): domain Bacteria; kingdom Pseudomonadati; phylum Pseudomonadota; class Betaproteobacteria; order Burkholderiales; family Comamonadaceae; genus Comamonas; species Comamonas odontotermitis. Next base: position 432,675 of record NZ_CP083451.1, on the reverse strand, counting down.
AGGATTTGAGCGCTGCCTTGGATTCCTTGTCGCTGCCGGTGTGCTGTTTCTTGCACTGGTCCATGGCCAGGGCATAGGCCAGATCGACCTCCGCCATGCTGGCCTTGAAACTGTTGTTGGCGCTGGGGTGCCAGCGCAACTCCAATGTGGCCAGATCGATCTTGCGCCGACCATCGGCCTGCATGCGACAGCGGCTCTGCGCGCCACCATCCACCGTCTTGCAATGGGCCAATGCCTTGCTGTGACGTTCGTTGATCGCGTCCTTGGCCGCAGCATAGGCTTCACGTGACATACGCTGCTCGGCAGCATGCACCAGCCCCATACTACATGCAGCACCCAAGGCAACTGCCAGCAACAGGTTACGCGCGGCGTCGTGCACAGGGATGGGCATGCAAGGCACTCAGCGACCCTGTTGGCGCAGCCATGCGTCCAGCTGCTGGGCCGCCTCGGTGACGGCCGTGGCGAGCGCTGCTGTACCGCCAGCAGCGTCGGCGGAAGCTGCTGGCTGGCTCAGGCTGAACACCTGCTGGCCCAGCCATTTTTCGCCGCGTGGCGTGACTTCGGTCAAGGTGGCACGCATACGCAGCACACCCCGGCTGCTGGTGCTGGAGTCAAACACCTGGCTGAACTCCTCGACCTCCAGCCGCAGCATGGCTGGGAGCGCTGGCAGTTGCAGGGCCTGGGTTGCGCCGTCATCGTCGAGCAGCACGGCGCGCTGCTGTGCCAGGGTATCTCGCACCCGTTGCTGGATCAATTGCTCGGCAGGCGCCGTCCAGCGGGCCTGGGTGTAGGGCCTCAGTTCACGGTCATTGGCATAGGCAAGGCGGTACAGAATGGAGGCGCTTGCCTCCGGCATGCCCGAAGCCCGAACCTTGGCCAGTACCAGCGGCGCCTGGACAGAGGCCTTTGACACCGCAGCGCCCGCCGTCTGCGGAGCCTGCAGTCCAAAATCATAGCGCGCTACGGGGGCCGGTTTCTGGGGCAACGCCGAGCAGCCTGCGAGCAGCGCCAGTACGCCAACTGCCATCAGCGCGCGCCGTGCGTGGCCCATCAATGCATGCGGATTCAGTGTGGACATGGTGGACTCAGCCTTTCTATCGCGATGCACCTGCGGCAGCGGGCGCGACAAAGCCCTGTTCGCCCGGGCCTGGCAAGGCGTTGGACGTGCCATAGATCAATGATTGCGGATTGTTCTTGAACGCATCGGCGGTATCGCCCATGCGGCGCGCAGCCGAGCCCACATCGCTCATGGTACGGCCCAGATTGGGCAGGGTGCCACGGTTGAAGTTGTCTGCCGCATTGGTGACCTGGTCGACCGCCGTCGCCATCTGGCCCACCACGCCGTCTTTCGACGACAGACCCGACACAGCTTTGCTCACATCGCGCGAGGTCTTGTCGATGCCGGCCAGCGTCTTGCGCGCATCCTGCGCAACGGCTGGCAGCGAGGCCAGCGCCGGGTCGAGCTTGGTATCCACTGTCACCTGCAGGCGCTTGCTCAATGCATCCAGGCTCTGCGCGGCCTGGCCCATGCTTTGCACCGACGCCATCAGCGCCCGCTGGTTGTCGATGCTGAGCAGGTCGTTCACCTTGCGGGTAGCGTCTTCCACCTGCTGCATGATGATCGGGCCCTGCTCGGCAATCTGGCCAAAGGGCGATGGACGCATCGGCAGGCGCGGCAGGCCATCTGGCCCGGCGGGCAGCGGCGTGGTGTTCATGTTGTCATCATCGAGCTGGATGTGCGCGAGGCCCGTGACGCCCTGGAAACCGAGCATGGCATAGGTGGTCTGCGTGACCGGAGCTTCGGCGTTGACGGCAATCACGATCAGCACATTGCCGTTCTTCTCGGGATCGAATTCAATCGAGCGCACCTTGCCAACCGGCACCCCCTTGTAGCGCACCGGCGCCTGCAGCTGCAGGCCGCTCACGCTCTCGGCCGTTGCCAGCTCGTACTTGGTATAGGTGGTGTTGTCCCGGCCCAGCCACAGGCTGATGCCGATGACCAGGGCTGTGAGCACCACCACAAACAAGCCCGCCGCCAATGCATGCGATTTGTTTTCCATAGCTACTCCTTTGCTCCAGCGAGCGCTCCTCCGGGGGCTGCTGCGCTGACCGGCGCCAACGCGCGCCGCCCCCGCTCACCCAGGAAGAAATGTTCGATAAACGGATGCGGGAAATGCACCACCTCTTGCGGCGCTCCCGTCACGATCACTTTTTTCTCGGCCAGCACCGCCACACGGGTGGACAGGGCAAACAGCGTGTCCAGATCGTGCGTGACCATCACCACCGTCAGGCCCAGCGCCTCGTGCAGGTCCTTGAGCAGATCGCAGAACTCGTCGGAGCTGTTCGGGTCCAGCCCCGCCGTGGGCTCGTCGAGCAACAGCAATGGCGGGTCCATGATGAGCGAGCGTGCCAGTGCCACGCGCTTGATCATGCCGCCCGACAGATCAGAAGGCATGCGGGTGGCATGTTCGGGCTTGAGGCCCACCATCTGCAGCTTGACCATGGCCGCATCGCGCACCACGGACTTGGGCATCGTGCCCTGCTCGTTCAATGGAAAGGCGATGTTCTCCAGCACATTGAAGGCCGAGAACAACGCGCCTTGCTGAAACAGCATACCGATGCGCGAGGCTGCGCCGTGGCGGCTGAGCTCGTCCACGGGCTTGCCCTCGATCAGCACCTCGCCCTTGGCCGGATGCAGCAGGCCGAGGATCTGCCGCAACAGCACGGACTTGCCCGTTCCCGAGCCTCCCACCAGGGTCAGGATTTCACCGCGACGCACATCCAGGTCCAGATCCTGGTGGATGGCGAATGCATGGTCCCCGCGGCCGAACACCGTCCACAGCTTGCGGATCTGCACCACAGGCTGGTCAGCGGCTTGAGCGTTTGTTGCTGTTGGGGCTGTCATTGCCATGGCTAGAACCCCACGTTGCGGAATGCAATCGCAAAGATCGCATCCAGCACGATGACCGCCGTGATCGAGATCACGACCGAAGAAGTGGTGCCTCTACCAAGGCTCTGCGTATTGGGCTCCACCTGCAGCCCGAAATGGCACGCAATCAGGGCAATGGCCACGCCGAACGTGACCGATTTGGCCAGCGCCAGAAACAGATTGGCAATATCCACGGCACCGGGCATGGCCTGCACGAAATAGGCGGGCGACACGCCCATGGCCGCATCGGCTGCCAGCATGCCGCCGACCAGGGCGCACATAGTGGTCCAGATCGCCACCAGCGGCATGGCCGCAGCCAGTGCCAATGCACGCGGCATCACCAGGCGAAAGCCGTGCGAAATACCCATCACCTGCATGGCGTCCAGCTCTTCGTTCACCCGCATCACGCCGATCTGCGCCGTAATGGCCGAGCCCGAGCGGCCCGCCACCAGAATGGCCCCCAGGAGCGGCCCCAGCTCGCGCACCAGCGAGATACCCAGAATATTGACGATGAAGGCATCGGCGCCGAACTGACGCAGTTGCAACGACATCAGGTAGGCCAGCACCACGCCGATCAGAAACCCCACCAGCGCCGTGATCGGCAAGGCCGTGGTTCCTACCGAGTACAGATTGCCGGAAAAATCGCGCCACGGCCCGCGCGCCGGGTTGCGCAGCAGGCGCAGCACATCGATCAGCAACTGGCCCACCATCTCGACCATGGCCCGCGCATGGGCCAGAAAGCCCAGCAGCACCAGGCCCAGCTGAATCAGCCAGCCCCACCAGTTGACCTGCTTTTCGGGCGGGCAGGCAATCGTGAGCGAGGCCACGCGCTCCATCATCTGGCGCTGCATGTCCGTCATGCGCAATTGCTGCGGCCTCTGCTGGCGCCAGTGATCCCACAGCAGTTGGGCTCCCACATGGTCCAGCCAGTCTGCTGCGGTCAAATCCCAGGCCTGGCCCTCGCCGGGCGGGTGCTTGCGCAATTGCTCGCGCACGGACTTCCAGATGCTCCGGTCCCCCAGCTCTGCCGCACCCCAGCGCCCGCGCAACTGTGCCCAGCGCTGACCGCCGTCGTTGGCATCGGTAATGTGAGGAGAGGAATCCGCCATGAATGGAAAAGCGAGCTGGTTCTTGTTGCGCGCGCAATACGAATATGGATTACGCACTATAGCCTGAGTGTCGCCCAGGCGCATGCAGTGCACATCTGCCCGGCACAGTGGCGTTGAACACAGTGGCGCCGTCTCCATCGGTTGATTCCCTGTTGGCAACGCGGCACACTGTTTGCACACTGCAGGCTGTTTTTACCAGATATGGGCAGCATTCGCGGCCCGAGTCACCAAACCCCCAAAAGCATGACGACACCCGGAGACAACACTTCCTTCGACTATATCGTGATCGGCGCAGGTACGGCAGGCGCGCTGCTGTGCAACCGCCTCTCGGCCAATCCGCGCAACCGCGTGCTGTTGATCGAAGCGGGCAGGCGCGACGATTACCATTGGATTCATATTCCCGTGGGCTATCTGTACTGCATTGGCAACCCGCGCACCGACTGGCTCTACAAGACCGAGCCCGAGCCCGGCCTCAACGGCCGCAGCCTGCTGTACCCGCGCGGCAAGACCCTGGGCGGCTGCTCCAGCATCAACGGCATGATCTACATGCGCGGCCAATCGCGCGATTACGACCATTGGGCCGAGCTGACGGGCGACGCCCGGTGGCGCTGGAATGAAACCCTGGGCTACTTCAAGCGCCATGAAGACCATTGGCGACTGGACCACGAAGGCGATGCCAGCCCCAGTTTTGCGCAACTGCACGGCAATCGCCGCACTGGCAGCAGCGGCGAGTGGCGCGTCGAGAAGCAGCGCCTGCGCTGGGACATTCTGGACGCCTTTGCCCAGGCTGCGCAGCAGGCGGGCATCCCTGCCACCGATGACTTCAACCGCGGCACCAACGAAGGCGTCGGCTACTTCGAAGTCAACCAGAAAGCCGGCTGGCGCTGGAACACGGCCAAGGCCTTTTTGCGTCCTACCTGCTACGGCCGCCCCAATGTCGAGATCTGGAACAACGCCCACGTCAGCCGCCTGCTGCTGGAGCGCCAGGCAGACGGGCAACTGGCCTGCACCGGCGCCGAAGTCTGGACCGGAGCCGAAATGGTGACCGCACGCGCCAGCAAGGAAGTCATCCTGAGCGCCGGCGCCGTCAACTCGCCGCAGATTCTGCAGCTCTCGGGCATCGGCCCGGGCGAGCTGCTCCAGCAACATGGCATCGGCGTGCAGCGCGATCTGCCGGGTGTGGGCGCCAACCTGCAGGACCATCTGCAGATCCGCGCCGTGTTCAAGATCGATGGCGCGCCCACACTCAACATGATGGCAGGCAGCCTGTGGGGCAAGGCCAAGATCGGGCTGGAGTACCTGGCCAAGCGCAGCGGCCCGATGAGCATGGCCCCTTCGCAACTGGGCGCCTTTACCCGCAGCAGCGCAGACCACACCTATCCCAATATCCAGTACCACGTGCAGCCGCTGTCGCTCGATGCCTTTGGCGACCCGCTGCACACCTTTCCTGCCTTCACCGCCAGCGTGTGCAATCTCAACCCCACCAGCCGGGGCACGGTGCAGATCAAGAACGCCGATTTCAGGTCTGCGCCCGCCATTGCGCCGCTTTACCTCTCAACCGAAGAAGACCGCAAGGTGGCGGCCGACAGCCTGCGCATCACCCGCACCATCGCGGCCCAGCCTGCACTGGCCAAATACCGGCCCGTGGAGTGGAAGCCTGGCGCGCAATACCAAAGCGATGAAGAGCTTGCCCGCCTTGCAGGCGACATTGCCACCACCATCTTCCACCCGGTGGGTACCACCAAGATGGGGGCAGACAGCGACCCCATGGCCGTACTCGACAGCGAACTGCGGGTGCGCGGCGTGCGCGGGCTGCGGGTGGTGGACGCCGGCGCCATGCCCACCATCACCAGCGGCAACACCAACTCCCCCACGCTCATGATTGCCGAACGCGCTGCGGAATGGATTCTGGCCAGCCACCGGCCGTGACCAAACCGCCTGAGAGTGCCCCCACCCCTGCGCATGCACCACTGCAGGACAGGCCGCCGCCCCAAACAAGGCGGCGGCCGACTTTACATCCGTGCGGCGCCAGTGGGGGTAAATCCTGATGCACCATGGCGGTGCGATCCCCTATAGTAGAGGCACTCGAGGCACTCAAACAGTGCTCTGCGAGAGGACCGAGGAGACATCTCGATAACTCGAATATCTTATAAAGCATCACAAAAAGAGATGCCCCTTCCAAAGCGCCTACGGGCGCTTTTTTGTTTTTCCCCCGGCGTCTCCACCCCGCAACACTGTTCTGTATGCAGCAGCGCATTTACCCGCTGTGATCCGGTGCGCGCTGCCCTGTTGCAGTGCGACAATCCCGGCCATGGAATGGATTTTTGTCACCCTGGCGTCGATGTTCGCGGGGTTTGTGGATGCAGTGGTGGGGGGCGGTGGCCTCATTTTGGTGCCTGCGCTCTTTGGCGCATTTCCGGCCGCACCGCCGGCAACCCTGCTGGGCACCAACAAGAGTGCCAGCGTCTGGGGCACCTTGATTGCAGCGCGCCAGTTCAGCCGGCGCGTGGACATGCGCTGGGCCGCCATCGCGCCCGCAGCACTTGCCGGCTTTGCGGCGTCGCTGCTCGGGGCGTGGACGGTCACCGTGGTCGACCCGAGCATGCTGCGCAAGGCCCTGCCACTGATTCTGGTCGCCGTGCTGGCCTACACCTTGTACAAAAAGCAGTTGGGGCAGACGCATGAGCCGCGCTACAGTGGCCGCGCCGAGGCCTGGGTGGCCTGCGCAATCGGCGTCTGCATCGGCTTTTATGACGGGTTCTTCGGCCCCGGCGCAGGCAGTTTCTTCGTCTTTCTGTTCGTACGCTGGCTGGGCTACGACTTTCTGAACGCCTCGGCCAGTGCCAAGATCCTGAATCTGGCCACCAATATCGCGGCGCTGATCCTCTTCACCGCCAAGGGCCATGTCTGGTGGCACTTTGCGATTCCGCTGGCCGTTGCCAATGTGGTGGGCAGCATGCTGGGCACCTGGATGGCGCTGAAAAAAGGCTCTGGCTTCGTGCGCGGCATGTTCATTGTGGTTGTCAGCGCCCTCATCCTGAAGACCGGCTACGACGCCTTTGTGCGCTGAGCGCGTAGCACCAGCAGCGGCATTGTTGGCCTGTTGTCAGCCTGTGCCGTTACGATGGCTGCATTGCAGCTACCGGAGCGGCCATGCGTCCACCCCTCTCTCACCGAAACTCTCTGCTCCGCCTGCTGGCGTTGGTCTGGCTGGCAGCCGCCCTGCTGGCGGGATGCTCGCAGGAGCCCAAGCAGCGCGCCGCTTTCATCAGCTTCCTGCAGACCCGCATTCTGGATCGCCCCGGCGCCACGATTCCGCTCCTGGGCAAGGAAGACAGAGAGCAGCTGGGTGACGATTACGCCAGCCAGTACGCCGTGATTCAGACCTTCCACGAAGCGCTCAACGACTCGGTCAGCAAACCTGCGCGTGCGCTGCTGAGCAAAGGCAGCTTTCACTCCGTGGGCGACATCATGAAGCGCCGCGAAGACATCAAAACCATGCAGGAAGGCGTGCAGCAATTGCGCAAGGCCTTGGACGAAAATCTGGCCAAGGCCGATGCTGCGCACGCAGCCATGAAGCAGCCCGAAGACCTCAAGGCCGTGTTCGACAAGGCCTACGCCAAGACCGTGACTGTACCCGCCAATGCGTTCAAAGACACGTTCCCCGCCATCGATGCCATGTTCGGCAGCGTCGGCAAGGTGGTAGCTTATCTCGACGCCCACCGCGACCAGATCAAGGTCTCCGGCGCCATGCTGGAAGTGAGCGACCCCAAGCTGCAGGCAGAGCTGCAAGCCCTGCTCAATGACCTGAACAGCAAGGGCCAGGCCGTCAATGCGGCGCAGGACGCGTTGCTCAAGGCCGTCAACCGCAGCTGACGGGCGGGCGCAAAACCATCTGGCCCAAAAGGCTGGTGGCGCTCAAGCAGCGTGCGCCATTTGCTATTGTTTTGATAGCTAACAGTACGCTGCTTCAGCGTAGTGTTTCGGCCTGTGGCTGAATGCTCACTTCTTCCACGCGACGCGGCGTGCCAATCGGTGCCGTGGCCTGCCCGCGCTGCATGGCGGCCATGTCGGCATCACTGGGGTAATCGCCCAGCAGCCAGTAATCGATGATCCGGCGGGCAATGGGCGCTGCACTGCCCGCACCAAAACCTGCGTTCTCGACGATCACGCCCACGGCAATCTTGGGGTTGTCCGCCGGGGCAAATGCCACATACAGTGCATGGTCGCGCTGGCGCTCGGCCAGCTTGGCTGCGTTGTATTTCTCTTTCTGGCCGATGGTGATGGCCTGCGCCGTACCGGTCTTGCCGCCAGCGCTGTAGCGCGCGCTGCCAAATGATCCCCGGCCCGTACCGCCCGTAACCACCGACACCATGCCCCGCTTGACGGCATCCACATTGCTCTGCTTGTAGCCCAGGTTGACCGACTCGGGTTGCTCAATCGGATGGCGGGTATTGGTCACCGGGTCGATCAGGGCTCGGCCCACATGCGGCACGCGGCTGTTGCCGTTGTCGACCAGGGTGGCCAGCGCGTGCGTCAGTTGCAGGATGGTGAAGTTGTTGTAACCCTGGCCGATGCCCAGTGAAATGGTTTCTCCGGCAAACCACTTCTTCTGCTCGGGGCGCTTGTAGGTTTCGCGCTTCCAGGTCGTGCTGGGCAGCACGCCGCGCACCTCGCCGGGCAGGTCGATGCCGGTGATCTGGCCAAATCCCAGCGGCTTCATGAAGTCGTGGATCGCATCCACGCCCATTTCATTGGCCAGGGTGTAGAAGTACACATTGCTGGAGTGCTGGATGGCGCGGTTCAGATCTACCGGCCCCAGGGCATGGCCCGAGCGGAAGGTATGGCCGCCAAAAGTCCAGCTGCCGCCGTCCTGGATAATGGTGGAAGGCGTGCGCCTGCCTGTTTCCAGCCCGGCCAGCCCCATGAAGGGCTTGTAGGTGGAGCCGGTGGGGTAGGTGCCGCGCAGTGCGCGGTTGAGCAGCGGGCGGTCAATGGACTCGTTCAGCGCCTTCCAGCTTTCCTGGTCGATGCCTTCCACGAACAGATTCGGGTCGTAGGTGGGCTTGCTCACCATGGTCAGCAGTTCGCCCGAGCGCGGGTCGATGGCAATCGCCACGCCTCGGCGCTCGCCATACAGGTCTTCCACCATCTTCTGCAGCTTGATATCGATGGACAGCACCACGCTCTCGCCAGGCGTGGCCGGCGCGCTGCCGAGCTTGCGCACGGCGTGGCCGCCAGCCGATGTCTCCATGCGCTCCACGCCGGTCTGGCCGTGCAATTCCTTCTCGTAGCTGGCTTCGACGCCGGTCTTGCCGATGTATTCGGTGCCGCGGTAGTTGGCAGCATCTTCCGAATCGTCGATGCGCTCCTTCTCGCGCTGGTTGATGCGGCCGATGTAGCCAATGATGTGCGCACCCACCTCGCCCATCGGGTAGTTGCGGAACAGGCGCGCCTTCACATCCACGCCCGGGAAGCGGTAGCGCTGGGCGGTGAACTTGGCCACCTCCTGGTCTGTCAGGCGTGAGCGGATCGGCAGCGAATCGAAGTTGCGCGAGTCCTCGCGCAGGCGCTTGAAGCGGCGCCGGTCGCGCGGCGTGATGTCGATGATCTCGGACAGCGCATCGATGGTTTCGTCGATGTCTGCCACCTTGTAGGGCGTGATCTCCAGCGTGTAGGCCGAGTAGTTGGTGGCCAGCAGCACGCCATTGCGGTCGTAGATCTGCCCCCGGTTGGGCACGATGGGCACCACCGCCGTGCGGTTGCTCTCGGCCTGGGCCAGCAGGTCATCGTGGCGCTCCACCTGCAGCACATACAGGCGCGTGACGAGGAGCGAAAAGCACAGCAGCACCACCAGGCCGATCACCACCACCCGCAGCTTGAACTGGCTGAGGTCGCGTTCGGAATTGTGGATTTCGGTCATCGGGCAAGGGCTGCGCTATACGGCACTAGAGCGGTCGGTTTTCGTCATCGCTGGGCGGCTGGCGCTGGGGCAGCAGCAGCAGCCAGCTCACCACCGGCCACAACAGCACACACCACAGGCCCGGCGTGATGAAGCCCCACCCCGGAAAACCGCCACGCAGCAGCATGCGCATCAGCATCTGCACCACATCGGCCGCCATGAAAAGGGGCAGCACCTGCACCGCCTGCGCCAGCACGCTCAGCCAGGTAATACGCCGGCGCAGCATGGCCACGCCATACATCACGGCCGAATAGATCAGCGCATGCTGGCCCAGCAGCGACGACTGGTGCACGTCCATGCACAGACCCAATACAAACGCCCAGGCCATGCCCACCTTGCGCGGCTCGTGCACGCCCCAAAACACCAGTACCAGCAGCAGCACATCGGGCATCCATATGCCGCGGCCCAGCGGCAGCAGGTTGATCATCAGCGCCAGCAGAATGGAAAGCGCAATGAACCAGGGGTTGACAGGAAGCAGCAGCGGCTGCCCACGCGGCATGATCATCGTGGCGCTCCTGGCTGGTGGTGGTGATGGCGCTTCATCCGCGCTTGCCCTTTCGGGGGGTGGAGGACGGGCCTTCCTGCTTCTTCACATCTGGCGTGGGGCGCGGCGGCAGTGCGTCTTCGGGCAGCGGGTCGATCACCATCACGAACTGCGTGCCGTACATCTGCGCCAGCGGCTCGCAGTACACGCGAGAGAACGGCGAATCGGCACGGCGCTCGATCTTGATGATGCGCGCAATCGGCAGGCCCGGCGGGTATACGCCGTCCACGCCACTGGTGGTGAGCAGGTCGCCTTCCTGGATATCGGCATTGCTCGGCATGAAGCGCAGCTCGATGCCGCCGCCGTAGGCCGTGGTCGGATCGCCATAGGCCACGGCGCGCGCGCCGGTGCGCGGATTGAGCACGGGGATCGCCTGGTCGCGGTCGGTCAGCAGGGTCACTTCCGCCGACATCGGAAACACCCGCGTCACCTGGCCCAGCACACCCATCTCGTCCATCACCGGCGAGCCGCGCTGGATGTTGGCCAGCTCGCCCTTGTCGATCACCACACGGCGGGTATAGGCATCGGCGGTTTCATACACCACCTGCGCAGCCGTACCCTTGGTGCTCAGGCGCGGCAACAGGTTCAGCAGTTGGCGCAGGCGCTGGTTTTCATGGTCCAGCGTCTCCACCAGGGTGGCGCGCTGGGCCATCTGCACCGATTTCTTCTCGGCGTCGGCAGCCGTTGTCTGTGCGGTGTGCAGGTCTTCAAAGTAGGTGGCGCCCTGGTGCACCAGTTGCACCGGTTGCAGCATCACCCACTGCAGCGGGTAGAGCACCGTGGCCACCGCCTTGCGCAGCGGCTCGGTCAGCTTGAAGCGCACGTCCGCCACCATCAGGAAAACGGCCAGCGCCACGCACAAGGCCAGGCGCACATTGGGGCTGGGGCCTTGTGGGCGGAACGTCGGTACGCCGCTATCGAAGGAGTTGCTGGACATGCTGAAACCGGATCAAAAAGCGCCCGCCATCGGCCCAGACGCCAATGGCGAGCATGCAGCTTGCTATGCTAAACATAGTAGCTGGCGCTCGCCATTATTACGCAAACCGGTATGTGGACGTATTTATCGCCGCCGGGCTGCCTCCCGGCACTGATCGTTCCCCAGGCGGGAAGCGGCCATGCACGGTGGGCAAGCATGGGGCACTGTTATTCGCTGGTGAAGATGGTGACGCCCTTGCGGTCGAGTGTTTCGAGCGCCATGCCGCAACCACGCACCACGCAGGTGAGCGGCTCTTCGGCCACCAGTACAGGCAGGCCGGTTTCCTCGGCCAGCAGGCGGTCCAGGTCACGCAGCAGCGCGCCGCCGCCGGTCAGCATCATGCCGCGCTCGGCAATGTCGGCACCCAACTCGGGCGGGGTCTGCTCCAGCGCATTCTTCACGGCGGAGACGATCTGGTTGAGCGGCTCGGTCAGGGCTTCCAGCACTTCGTTGGAGCTGATGGTGAAGCTGCGCGGCACGCCTTCAGAGAGGTTGCGGCCCTTGACTTCGATCTCGCGCACTTCGCTGCCGGGGAAGGCAGAGCCGATGCTCTTCTTGATCAGCTCGGCCGTAGGCTCGCCGATCATCATGCCGTAATTGCGGCGGATGTAGTTGATGATGGCTTCGTCGAACTTGTCGCCGCCCACGCGCACACTGCCCTTGTAGACCATGCCGCCCAGCGAGATCACGCCCACTTCGGTCGTGCCGCCACCAATGTCCACCACCATCGAGCCCGAGGCTTCGGACACCGGCAGGCCCGCGCCGATACCGGCGGCCATCGGCTCTTCGATCAGCTCCACCTGGGTGGCACCGGCCTTGAGAGCCGCGTCCTTGATCGCGCGGCGCTCGACCTGCGTCGAGCCGCAGGGCACGCAGATGATGATGCGCGGGCTGGGCGACAGCAGGGTGCGGGGGTGCACCATCTTGATGAACTGCTTGATCATCTGTTCGGTGATCAGGAAGTCGGCGATCACGCCGTCCTTCATCGGGCGGATGGCTTCGATGTTGCCGGGCACCTTGCCCAACATGGCCTTGGCCTCGCGGCCCACGGCCTGGATCACCTTGCGGCCATGCGTGCCGCCTTCATGGCGGATGGCAACCACCGAGGGCTCATCGAGCACAATGCCCTTGTCGCGCGCAAAAATCAGGGTGTTGGCCGTGCCCAGGTCAATGGCCAGGTCGGTGGAAAAATAGCGACGGAACGCTCCGAACATGCAAGATTCCTCTAGGGCATGGGCAGCGCTTCGGCCTTCCATCGCCCGTCATTGGGGTGTGGTGAGATGACTGATGGGGTTTTGATGCGCAATGACCGACGTTGCAGTGATATTGCGTCAAAGACGGGATAATACCGCATCCCCTGTGAATAACTTACAGGGCAACGCTTTCCAGCGCCGTTTTTTTACGACTGGTTTACATACAAAGATCTATGGCACTGACAAAAGATGACATTGCCCGCATCGCCAACCTGGCGCGGCTCGAATTATCAGACTCCGAGAGTGAGCGCATGCTCTCGCAGATGAATAACTTTTTTGGCATTGTGGAGAAGATGCAGGCTGTGGATACCACCGGCGTCACGCCACTGTCGCACCCTGTGGCGGCCATCGAGGAAATCACGCTGCGACTGCGTGAGGACGTGGTGAGCGAGCCCGACAACCGCGAGGCCAACCAGAAGAGCGCTCCGGCCGTGGAAAAGGGCTACTTCCTGGTGCCCAGGGTCATCGAGTAATTCACAGCATTTTCAGGTTTCGGCCTTTTGAGGCCTCAGCGCCCACCTGGTGAGCGGCAATAGCTATCATAAATATAGCAATATAACCATCACCACTCTGGCAGCGCCCCGTCTTTTCACCAAGATCGAGAGATCGCTCTGAACGCGAGATTTGCATGAGCACTCCTACCCAATTGCACGACCTGAGCGTGGCCCAGCTGGCCGCCAAGCTCAAAAGCCGCGAAGTGTCCTCCGTCGAGGCCGCCCAGCACTTTCTGGACCGCGCCAAGGCCCACGAGAGCCTGGGCGCCTTTGTCCATATCAACGAAGAAGTGACCCTGGCCCAGGCCCGGGCCGCCGATGCCGCGATTGCCGCAGGCACCTCGGGCAAGCTGGCTGGCGTGCCCATTGGCCACAAGGACCTGTTCGTCACCAAGGACTTCCCCACCACGGCGGGCAGCAAGATACTCACCGGCTACCAGTCGCCGTTTGATGCCACCATGGTCGCCCGGCTGGCGGGCGCAGGCGCCGTCACACTGGGCAAGCTGAACATGGACGAGTTCGCCATGGGCTCAGCCAACGAAAACTCCGCCATCGGCAAGGTGAGCAACCCCTGGGATGTGTCCCGCGTGCCCGGCGGCTCGTCGGGCGGCTCGGCCGCCGCTGTGGCTGCGCGCCTGGCCCCGGCTGCCACCGGCACCGATACCGGCGGCTCCATCCGTCAGCCCGCGTCGTTCTGCGGCATCACCGGCATCAAGCCCACCTATGGCCGCGCCAGCCGCTACGGCATGATCGCCTTTGCGTCGAGCCTCGACCAGGCCGGCCCCATGGCCCGCACCGCCGAAGACTGCGCCATCCTGCTGAGCGAGATGTGCGGCCCCGACCTCGACCGCGACTCCACCAGCCTGGACCGCCCTGCAGAAGACTTCACCCGCAGCCTGGGCGACAAGCTGGACGGCCTGCGCATCGGTATTCCGGCCGAATTCTTCGGCGATGGCCTGTCGGACGACGTGCGCGCTGCCGTGGACGGCGCCCTCAAGGAATACGAAAAGCTCGGCGCCAGGCTCGTGCCCATCAGCCTGCCGCGCACCGAACTCTCCATCCCCGTGTACTACATCATCGCCCCGGCCGAAGCCTCGTCCAACCTCAGCCGCTTTGACGGCGTGAAGTTCGGCCACCGCGCCAAGGACTACACCGACCTGGTCGACATGTACAAGAAGACCCGCGCCGAAGGCTTTGGCGACGAAGTCAAGCGCCGCATCATGACCGGCGCCTACGTGCTCTCGCACGGCTACTACGACGCCTACTACCTGCAGGCGCAAAAAATCCGCCGCATGATCGCGGACGACTTCCAGGCCGCCTTCAAGGACTGCGATCTGATCGCCGGGCCTGCCGCACCCACCGTGGCCTGGGCCCTGGGCGGCAAGAGCGACCCGCTCGCCAACTACCTGGCCGACATCTATACCCTGCCCGCATCGCTCGCCGGCCTGCCGGGCCTCTCGGTGCCCGCCGGGTTTGGCGAAGGCGGCATGCCCGTAGGCCTGCAGCTCATCGGCAACTACTATGGCGAGGCCAAGCTCCTCAACGCCGCGCACCAGCTGCAACAAGCCACCGACCACCACCTGCGCCAGCCCACTGGCCTTGCGAAATAACGCGGGGAGGAACACAGAACATGACCGAAACAACCGTCAAGCTCATCAACGGCTACGAAGTGGTGATTGGCTTTGAAACCCACACCCAGCTCGCTGCCAACAGCAAAATCTTCAGCCGCGCCAGCACCGCCTTCGGCGCCGAGCCCAACACCCAGGCCTGCGCCGTGGACCTGGCCCTGCCCGGTACCCTGCCGGTGATGAACAAGAAGGCCGTCGAGTGCGCTATCAAATTAGGACTGGCACTGGGCTCCCACATTGCGCCACTCAGCATCTTTGCCCGCAAGAACTACTTCTACCCCGACCTGCCCAAGGGCTACCAGATCTCGCAATTCGAGATTCCGGTGGTGCAAGGCGGTGAAGTGAGCTTCTTCGTTGGCGACACCAAGAAGACCGTGCGCCTGGTGCGCGCCCACCTCGAAGAAGACGCCGGCAAATCCGTGCACGACGAATTCATCGGCCAGTCGGGCATCGACCTCAACCGCGCTGGCACGCCGCTGCTGGAAATCGTGACCGAGCCCGACATCCGCAGCACCGAAGAAGCCGTGGCCTACGCCAAGGAACTGCACAAGATCGTCACCTGGATCGGCATCTGCGACGGCAACATGCAGGAAGGCAGCTTCCGCTGCGACGCCAACGTCTCCGTGCGCAAGCCCGGGGCGCCGCTGGGCACGCGCCGCGAGATCAAGAACCTGAACTCGTTCCGCAACATGCAGATCGCCATCGATTACGAAATCCGCTGGCAGATCGAAGAAATCGAAGACGGTCGCGCCATCCAGCAGGCCACCGTGCTCTTCAACCCCGACACGGGCGAAACCCGCGCCATGCGCACCAAGGAAGACGCGGCCGACTACCGCTACTTCCCCGACCCCGACCTGCCGCCGCTCGTCATTGCAGACAGCTGGGTACAGGCCGTGAAGGCCGACATGCCCGAGCTGCCTCGCCAGCGCGCCGACCGCTTTGTGGCCGATTACGGCCTGCCCGAGTACGACGCCACCACCCTGACCCAAAGCCAGGCCATGGCCGACTACTTTGAAGCTGCCGCCAGGCAAAGCGGCCAGCCCAAGCTGGCCAGCAACTGGGTCATGGGCGAAATCTCGCGCCGCCTGAACATGGAAGAGATCGGCATGGACCAGGTCAAGGTCAGCGCCGAGCAATTGGGCACACTCATCGCACGCATCCACGGCAACGTCATCAGCAACAACTCTGCCAAGCAGGTGTTCGAGGCGCTGTGGACCGGCGAAGGCAAGGATGTCGACGCCATCATCGACGCCAAGGACCTCAAGCAATCGAACGACACCGGCGCCCTCGAAGCCATCATCGACGAGGTGATCGCCGCCAACCCGGCCAACGTGGAGCAATACAAGGCCGGCAAGGACAAGGCATTCAACGCCCTGGTGGGCCAGGTGATGAAGGCCTCCAAGGGGAAGGCGAACCCGGGGCAGGTCAATGAGTTGTTGAAGGCGAAGTTGGCTTAATTCCTTAGAGCGACTGAAAGACCTCCTTGAGCCATACAAGAACCGCCACCACGATCTTCAATGTGGACTTCCTGCGGGGTATCGCCGCGCTGGCGGTTCTTGTTTGGCACTACCAGCATTTTTTCTACCCGAGTGCGGGTGATTCCCTCGCAGTTGCTGATCGCCCGCTGCAGCCGTTCTACCCATCATTGCGTTGGCTTTATGACTATGGTGCCAATGGGGTCCAGTTTTTCTGGGTGCTATCAGGCTTTGTCTTTTTTCACGCCTATCGTTCACGAGAGAATATTTCCTTCAAGAAATTTTTCATCAATCGTTTCAGCAGACTATACCCGCTTCATTTTATTACGCTCTTGCTGATTGCCTTGCTTCAGATTTTTAGTCAATATGCAGTAGGCCATCAGCAAATATATCCATTCAATGATTTTTATCATTTTATACTGAATATATTTTTAGCGTCTCACTGGGGGTTTCAAAAAGGCTATTCGTTCAATGCCCCCATCTGGTCGGTATCGATAGAAATAATCACATATATTCTTTTCTTTGCCTACCTCAAGACTTCTGGCATACGTTTATGTTCAGCCTTGGTGTGGCTTGCTGTGATCTATGTGGCCTTTCAAGGGCCTGATACCAGTTCTTTTGCCCAATGTACCATTCTGTTTGCGTTGGGTGGGTTGGTTCATGAATTGCATTTCTGGATCAATTCCAGAGCGCCAAAATGGATCAGTCCTTTGGGAGCCATCACACTAACTACCTCACTGCTCGTTTACTTGTATGTAAAAGGAGTATGGAACCCAACGGCAGTGGTTTTTGCATTATTTCCCAGTCTGATTTGGCTCGCAGCCTCGGTAGAGACCATCGGCTTATCTTCCGGAAGGATAAGCGAAGTGATTGGCAACACAACATATGCTTCTTATCTGATACATGTACCTATCCAGGTTGCCTTCATGACAGTGGCTGATTTATTTTTAATCAACAGAATCGATATTGCTAAAACACCAATTTTTTTCTTCTTTTATATTGCAATAGTATTATTGCTGAGTCACTTCATATTCGAAAATGTGGAGCTTCCTTTAAAAGGAATAATAAAAATCTGGCTTAATCAGAAATTATTCAAATGGGCAGCATAAAATTGGCTAACACAGCCTAGCAACTCTAGATTTGAACCAGTATTTCTCACACACACGCATTGCATAGACATCGAAGAACCTGTTCAAAGTGCTTGAAGCTCCGTTCTTTCCATAGTTTGCAATGCGCCACAAGACAGATTCTTACAAGGTGTCAATCACTGAGCCTAGGGCCTTCGCCCTTCAGCATCGCCCTGCGCAGCTCAGCAACCAACAGCCAACGTAGTTCCACGGACTGGACGGCGGCGGCCCCTTCCGTTATGGTGGCGGCGGCTTTCATCATGGTTGCATACCAAACCATAACAATGCGCGCTGCAGGCATCCATGCATGCCGCAAGCGCCCCATGTGATGCGCCATTCCATCCCGCACCGGGATGTATGCAGCTTTCTGCACGAAGAAGCTGTTCCAAGAAGGCGCCTGCGCGCCAGTCCGTCGTTCATTCCCCCCTGTGTGGTGTTTTTGCGGAGAGTGTGTTGAGTACCTTAGCTATTGTTTTATCCCTTGCTCTGCTGATGTATCTGGCCTACCGGGGCTATACGGTTTTGCTGCTGGCCCCGGTGATGGCGGCGCTGGCGGTCATTCTGTCTGGCGATGTGAGCCAGATGCTGCCCATCTATACCGAGACGTTCATGCGGGCGCTAGGCAATTACATGCTGGCGTTCTTCCCGATCTTTCTGCTGGGGGCGCTGTTTGGCCAGTTGATGGCCGATTCGGGTGCCGCCACGGCGATTGCCAAATGGATTGAGCGCACCCTGGGCTCGAAGCACGCCATTCTGACGGTGGTGCTGGCCTGCGGCATCCTGACCTATGGCGGGGTGTCGCTGTTTGTGGTGGCGTTTGCGATCTACCCGATTGCCAAGACGCTGTTTCGCGATGCCGACATTCCCAAGCGCCTGGTGGCGCCGGCCATTGCGCTGGGCTCGTTCACCTTCACGATGACGGCGCTGCCGGGCACGCCTGCGATCCAGAACGCGATCCCGATCGCCTACTTTGGCACCAACACCTTTGCAGCGCCCGGCCTGGGGTTGATTGGCGCAGCCATCATGTTCAGCCTGGGCATTGCGTGGCTGCGCTCGCGCGAGAAGGCGGCCCGCGCCAGCGGCGAAGGCTATGGCGACCATGACGACAGCGACACCGGCCCGCGCGGCCAGGTGGGCGAAGCCGATATGAGCGGCGATGCGAGCCGCACCATGCCCTTGCTGCTGGCCCTGCTGCCGCTGGTGCTGGTGATCGGGATCAATGCGCTGTTCACGTACGGCATTTTCCCGAACATGGAGTGGTATTTTCTCAAGCAGCGCTTCCCGACCATGGATGCCAGCAAGCAGACCGGCATGTGGGCGCTGATCATTGCGCTGGCAGTGGCCTGCGTGACCTTGATCCTCATCAGCCTGGGCCGCTGGGCCAATCTGCAGCAGACCATCAACAAGGGCGTACTGGGCTCGATGCTGCCGATCTTCAACACCGCATCGGAAGTGGGCTACGGCGCGGTGATCGCCAGCCTGGCAGGCTTTGCCATCATCCGCGACGCGGTGCTGAATGTGTCGAGCAACCCGCTGATCTCCGAGGCGGTGGCGATGAATGTGCTGGCCGGTATCACCGGCTCGTCATCGGGCGGCATGTCGATTGCCCTGCAGACCCTGGGCGCCGACTATCTGCGCATGGCCAATGCGGCAGGCATCAGCCCCGATCTGCTGCACCGCGTGGCGGTGATGTCGGCTGGCGTGTTCGATACGCTGCCGCACTGCGGCGCCATCATCACCTTGCTGTCGATCTGCAAGCTGACGCACAAGCAGTCCTACGGCAACATCGCGGCGATGACGATCGTGGTGCCGCTGATTGCGCTGTCGGTGGTGATCGCGCTGGGCACCATGTTCGGTTCGTTCTGAAACCCTCGCCCCAAAAGCGAAAACTGCAAAGGCGCAGACACGCAAAGGCCGCTATGCCCCGGGGGTGTAGCGGTTTTTTTATTCAAGTTTTGGTTGAAATCCGGCCTGGCTTCGTATGCCGGGACCGCCAACAGCTATCCAATCAATAGCAAGTCCAAAAAGGCCCGCGTTTGCGGGCCAAGGGAGCACTCAGAAGTGGCAGGGCATCAATGCATCTGCGTGTTGTCCGGCGTCTTGGGCTCCGACCCAAGTTGACGATGGTTGCATTTGCTTTGCTGCTGGCTGTACTTCTTCTCTCGCAATGGTTGCCCCAGCTGCAAGGGCCAGGGCGTTGGGTTCGGAATGGCAGTGTGCTGTTTCATGGCGCGCTCCTGCAGTCCGGACCAGCGCTGGCGGCTAGCGCTGCTGCTGCTGCCGGTCTTGCTGGCCAGGCTGCTTTTGCTGCGGCGATTGCTGCTCGTGCTGCTGGTCCTTCTTCTGCCCGGGCTGCTGGCCCGGCTGCTGGTTCACCTGGTTGCTGCTGGGTTTCTGTTGGTGGTTCTGCTGTGTCATGGCGATAACTCCTTCAGTGGTACTGGCGAGGCCCCGTGCCTGCCATGGGTTCATGGTCGCGCCTCATGCACGCCTTGGCTGTAGGAGATGCCAGACGCCGTGCATCAAGACGTGAATCAGGACACGTTTTGCAAGCGCCGCTACCTGCCAGCGCACATTTGCTTGCGTCTGGTGACAATAGGCCTGGGTACACCCATTTCAGTGCTTTTGGCCTCTACCGCTTACCCATCAAGCGCATTGCGCTATCAAATTTAAAGCGCGCAAGCCCAGACTGCAGGGTTACCGCCATCCGCTATAAACATGCCATGACCAATCTGTTTGCCAAAGTGGCTCTGTGGGGCCTGGCGGTGATCGCCGTGCTGTATGCGGCGCTGTGCGTGGTGATGTTCTTTCAGCAGCGCAGGCTGATGTATTTTCCGCAGATGACGCGGGTGGAGGCTGCGCACACCAATTTCTCGCTGCAGCAGGCGGGCGTGACCCTGCGCGGCTGGCAAAGCCACCCGCAGGCAGGGCCAACGGCCAGAACGGATACCGCGGGCGCGCCGGGCCTCGCAGCGGCGACAGCCCCCGCACGCGACGCAGTCATCTACCTGGGCGGCAATGCCGAGCGGGTGGAGCAGGCGGTTCCGCTGCTGCGCCAGTGGCTGCCGGCGCACAGCGTCTACGCCCTCGCCTACCGCGGCTATGGCGCGAGCGACGGCATGCCCACGGGCGCAGACCTGGAGCGCGATGCCATGGCCTTGTTTGACGCCGTGCAGCAACGCCACCCGCAGGGCCGCATCACCGTAGTGGGCCGCAGCCTGGGAACCGGTGTGGCAGCCGCCGTAGCCGCACAGCGCCAGCCCGCACACCTGGTGCTGATCACGCCGTTTGACAGCATGACCGCCACCGTGCGCGACCACTATGGCTGGCTGCCCGTGGGCCTGCTGCTGCGCGACCGCTACCCGTCGGATGAGCGGCTGCAACACTACGGCGGCCCCCTGCTCGTGCTGCGCGCAGGCCGCGACGCACTGGTGCTGCCTGCCCGTACCGATGCGTTGGAGCGGGCGCTGGCCAATCGCCAGGGGCCAGCGGTAGAGGTTGAAAACTTTGCTGCTGCCGACCACATCGACATTCTGGAGGCGCCAGGCCTTGCAGCGCGCCTGCGCAGTTTTGTGGAAGGCGTGCCCGCGCAGCATTGACGCGCATCAAGCCTGCGCGCGCCACACTGGTCACCTGCTAGAACTGCTCGCGCTTTTGCGGCTGGAAGTCAAAAAGCGTCTTGCCTGCGTTGTCGATCACCAGGGCCGGCAGGTTCTGCGTGGTGACGAGGTAGAAGCCGCCCTTCCAGGGCTGCGCCATCAGGTAGTAACCATCGGACAGTAACTGCGGCATGGCACGCGTCGACTGGCTCCAGACCAGCTGCAGGCTGTGCACGTCCACCATCTGCAGCACCACCTCTGCGGGCGTGGTGGGCGTAGCCTCGTAGCGCATCAGCACCCGGTCGGCATTGCGCGCCAGCACTTCGCCGCTGAACTGCACCGGCACGCTGGCCACCTGCGCAATGTCGGTAACACCCGCTTCTTGCAGGCTTTGGCGCGCCACCACAAAGCCATCGCTCACGGCCTGGTAGCGCCTGGGCGCGGCGCGCACCACCGCGTCGGAGGTGGAATGCACGGTCAGCAGCGGCAATTGCTGGAACTCATTCTCACTGAGCTTCTGCCGGTAGTGCACCAGGGTGCTGGGCAGGCCATAGCGGGCCACATCGGTTCTGAAGTCGGCGTAGTCGATCCGCTCCACGGTGTTCCGGTACTGGCCCCAGGGGCGCTGGAGCAGGCGTTGCTGCTGCTCGCCCCAGGGATAGATTTCGCCCGTGCGCCAGTACACGGCGTAGCGGTCGCCGGTGTTGCTGGTAATGTCGAGCAGGTCGGGTTCACGCTGGCCACCAAAGGCCATCTTGGCCACACCGGTGGCCAGTTGCCCGGCAAAACGCTGGCTCAGCGCGGCGTTCATGGGCTCGAACAGGCTGCGCTCCCCGCTCCACAGCCACCAGTCCCGGCCATTGAGCACCAGGGCGATCTGGCCATCGGCCTGCACCCGCATCTGCGCAGACTTGGCATAGGCATCACGCGGCAGGGTCACCCGCTGGGGCTCACCGATCAACTGCCGCGCCTGCAGGTCGTTGTGCAGGATCTGGAACACATCCTCACGCTCGGTGGTGTGCTTCATCACCCGCAGCATGCGCAGGCTGCCGTCGTCGGCCTGGTAGACCGCCGAGGCTTCGACGTCGCCCAGCGGCAGCTCCTTCGACTGCCCCGACTGTCGCAGCGCCTGCAGCCATGTCAACCCGTAAGGCAGCACAAAAAACAGCAGCACGAGTGCGCCCGCCATCTGGTAGAGGGGTGGGATGCGCTTGATCATCGGGCAGTTTTGGCCGGAGGGCTGAAGTCGTGCACGGTCTGGCCGTCGTCGCCGATCAGCGACGCGGGCTGCTGCAGGTCGTTGAAAAGCAGAAAACCGCCATTGACGGCCTGGCCCGTCACATAAAGGCCGCCTTCGCGGCTGCCCAGTTGCGGCAGCTGGTCGACCGTGCGGCTCCACACCACCTGGCCCGTGGCCTTGTCCAGCAGCTGGATGACCCGGCCCTCCTGGCGCACAGGCGTCGGCGTATAGGTCAGCAGCACGCGGGTGGTGTTTTCAGCCAGGATATCGGCGTGAAAGCGGGGTACCGCTGGCTGCACCACATCGATGCGCAGCAGGCCCCGGTCCTTGACCGCATAGGCACTCGTTGAAAACCCGCCACCGATGGCGATGTAGTGATGAGGCCAGCCGCGCACCGCCTGGCTATCGGTGGGCAGCAGGTCGAAGTAGTCAAAGAAGATTGGCTGGCCGGGCTCGTAGCGCCACCAGGATCGCACCAGCAACGCCCGATCCTCCTCTCCGGTCGGGCGTGGCAGCCGCTCGTAGCGGTAGTAAGGGATGCGCTCGCTGTAGCTGGCCTGGGCCTTTTGGTACAGGCTGCTGCTTTCTGCGGCAGGCACGATCTGGCCCAGCAGCCAGTACACCAGGTATTTGCTGCCCGTGCTGCTGGTCACCTCCAGGCTGTCGGGCCGGCCCCGGCGCTGGATGGCAACGCCCACCACGCCCGCGCCCAGTTGGGGGCCAAAACGCTCGCCCAGTTGGGGCAGCAGATCGACAAAGCGCAGGGTCGCCGGGTCCAGCCGCCACAAGCCACGTTCCTGCAGCGTGAGATACAGCTGTCCATCCGAGAAGAACCGCAGCTCGGCGCGACCGGAGCCGCTCGCCCAGTGCATGGAAAAGCGCTGCGGCTCGGCCAGTGGCTTGCCGCTGACCATGTCGCTGATCACCGCCCGGTAGACCGTCTGGTCCTGCTCACGGTTCTCGAACAGCTGCACCAGCAGGCGCTGTCCATTGCGCTCCACGATGGTGGCGCCCTCGCTGCGGCCCAAGGCCTGGCGCAGCTCGTAAGGCTTCATATCGCTTTTGAAAAACTGCTGCACATGCGGCACCAGCCATGGCAACACCATCAGCACCACGAGCAGTGGAAACAACCACCGCATATGGCTTTGCAGCCGTGCCAGGCCAGACGCCGGGGTGTGCATGCGAACCTGCGGCAGCCCCTGGCCATGGTCGACGCTGAACTGCGCGCCACACTGCAGACAGGCAAAGGCATTGCGCGGCCCGGCACTGCGGCAATCTGCAGCGCCGCAACGCGGGCAATAAGGGGACGACCAGGGTGACATATCGGAAATTCAGCAAACCGGAACTGGCGCACAGCTTAACGGCTGCGCCCGCCTGTATGGTGTGCCTCGGTATTTTTGTACAGACACCGCACTCTACCTTGCAGGCAGCTAGCGCCTGTGCGTCAGCTGCAGGGTGCAACCAGCAGTGCCAGCCGCTACCATCGGCCCCAGCACCTGTTCAAAGCGCCTGCGCCCCACCCCTATGCACGACCCCATTGCCAGCCCGGCCACCATCCCGCCCTATACCGCCAGCGAGCCCGCAGACACCATATTCGGGCTGCCCATGGCCATGGCCGAGTCCTTCCGGCTCCATGGCGAAGCCATTGGCAACGACCGCGCCCGCGTACGCATGCCCTACCAGAAGCAATACACCAACAGCCGGGGCGACATGCACGGCGGCGCCATTGCCACCTTGCTGGACGTGGGCCTGTCATGCGCGGCGCGGGCCCACGATCCGCTGCGCTATGGCGTGGTCACGGTCGACCTGACCATCCACTTCATGGCACCGGCTGCGGGCGATGTGATCTGCACCTCGGTCTGCGAAAAGCGCGGCAGAAGCCTGAGCTTTGTGCGCGGAGAGCTGCGAAGCGAAGCGGGCGAGCTGCTGGGCATGGCCACCGGCACCTTCAAGCTGGTAGAGCGCAAATAGCAGGTGGCTAAGAACGTGTTTACGATCTCTACGCAGCCGCGTTGGAGTGCAATCGGGATGAGTTCGAAGCGATGGGCCGCAGCTTGCACCGGGGTGCAAGCAAGGGTCAGCGCGCAGAAATCGCCCGATTTCACTCCAACCCGGAGGGACAGTGGGTTTGCGGGCGGTCTGCGTCGTTGCAAATCCTCGCAATAGCATGGCTATTGCTGCGGTATTGCGTCTCGCATCCCATCCCGCAAAGCCACGGTCGCGGCGCGAGGAGATCGTAAAGACGTTCTAAAAGGGCTGCCTGCAAAAGGGCGCCTCAGATATGGCATGCTGGCGGCCTGTTTGCTTACCCAACGACCTATTGACCATGACCACCCGTCAATCCACCCACCCTGTTGCCTCCCAGTTTCTGGACCGCTCGTCGCCCCGCGCCTTTTCCGGCAGGAAGCTGACGGCCCAGGACATCGAAACCATTGTTGAAGGCGCGCGCTGGGCGCCCTCGGCCAGCAACAAGCAGCCCTGGCACTTTGCCTACTCGATCAACGGCGATGCCAACTGGGAGGCGTTTTCCACCATCCCCAACGAGTTCAACCGCCGCTGGTGCCTGAACGCAGGAGCACTGCTGGTGGTGCTGTCCGACAAGCAATCGGCCACGCACAGCTTCGATACCGGCTGCGCCTGGGGTTACCTGGCGCTGCAGGCACACGCCATGGGCCTGGCCACGCATGCCATGGCCGGCATCGAGCTCGATGCTGCCCGTCAGGTGTTGCAGCTGGACGACAACTGGAAGGTCGAGTGCCTGGTGGCCATTGGCGAGCGCGGCGACAAGTCCAGCCTGCCTGCCGATCTGGCCGAGCGCGAAGTGCCCTCGCCCCGCAAGCCGCTGTCTGAGATTCTGAGCGCCGGCCCCCTGGCCTGATCGCCCGGCACGCTGCAGCGCACAAAAAAGGCTCCTTTCGGAGCCTTTTTCATGGGTGGGCCGCCTCAGAACAGTACGCGGCAGCGGATGGTACCCGCAATCTGCGAGAGCTTTTCCAGTGCCAGCTTCGACGATTGCGCGTCGATGTCGATCACCACGTAGCCCACCTTCTCGTCGGTGCGCAGGTACTGGCCCGCAATATTGATGCCGTTGTCGGCAAACACCTGGTTGATGGCCGACAGGATACCGGGGCGGTTTTCGTGCACGTGCAGGATGCGGTTGTTGCCGGGGTGCTCGGGCAGCGCCACTTCGGGGAAGTTGACGGCCGATGTCGTGGTGCCGTTGTCGCTGTACTTGACGAGCTTTTCCGCCACCTCCAGGCCGATGTTGGCTTGCGCTTCCATGGTGGAGCCGCCGATGTGCGGTGTGAGGATAACGTTGTCCATGCCACGCAGCGGCGACTGGAACTCGTCCTTGTTGCTCTTGGGCTCGGTGGGGAACACATCGATCGCCGCGCCCAGCAGCTGGCCCGCCTGCAGCGCCCCGGCCAGTGCCTCGATATCGACCACCGTGCCGCGCGAGGCATTGATGAGGATGCTGCCCGGCTTCATCGCCGCGATCTGGGCCGCGCCCATCATGCCGTGGGTGGACGGGAGCTCCGGCACATGCAGGGTCACGATATCGGCCTGGCCCAGCAGCTCGTTCAGGTTGGCGGCCTGCTGGGCATTGCCCAGCGGCAGCTTGGTGACCACGTCATGGAAGACCACCTTCATGCCCAGGCCTTCGGCCAGTACCGACAGCTGCGTGCCGATGGAGCCATAGCCCACGATGCCCAGCGTCTTGCCGCGGATCTCGAAGGAGTTGTCAGCGCTTTTCTTCCAGCCGCCACGGTGGGCAACGGCGTTCTTCTCCGGAATGCCACGCAGCAGCAGGATGGCCTCGGCCAGCACCAGCTCGGCCACGGAGCGCGTGTTGGAGAACGGTGCGTTGAACACCACCACACCGCGCTCGCGGGCCGCGCTCAGGTCCACCTGGTTGGTGCCGATGCAAAAGCACCCCACGGCCACGAGCTTTTGGGCGGCGGCAAACACATCGGCGGTGAGCTGCGTGCGCGAGCGGATGCCGACAAAATGCACGTCGGCGATCTTGCGCTTGAGCTCTTCGCCGTCCAGCGCCCCCGTCAACGCTTCCACATTGGTATAGCCCGCCGCCTGCAGCACCTTAAGGGCTGAGGGGTGAATGCCTTCGAGCAGCAAAAACTTGATCTTCGATTTGTCCAGCGATGTCTTGGTCATGGATGCGCGCTTCCTGTTTCACAAATAGCCTTTTGATGATGGCGCAGAAGCTTTGCCATTACGGCTTATCGGGTTGAGATGGCGCAACCCAGGCCCATGCGCGCAGGTCCGCCAAGAAGGTGGCCATGCAAGGAAAGAATGTAAAAAACCGCCATCTATGCCCATATTCACTGCAGATTCAGCTATCAATTAGTGAGTTGATACGTTAAACCTTTCGCTGCACAGGCCAATCCTGCATGGTAAAAAAATGCCATTCGCAAACCGGAGAACGTGCCAACGTTCACAGCGTTCTCCACGCAGCCAAGGAGTTCTGCATGACCCAATCCCACGCCCACAGCCTGTTTGATGCCATCCAGGTCGGGGATATGCAACTGGCCAACCGCATCGCCATGGCGCCGCTCACGCGCAACCGCTCTCCCAACGCCGTACCCCGGCCCATGACGGCCACCTACTACGCCCAGCGCGCCACCGCGGGCCTGCTCATCACCGAGGCAACCGCCATCAGCCACCAGGGCCAGGGCTACTCCGATGTGCCGGGGCTGTACGGGGAAGACCAGATCGAAGGCTGGGCCCGGGTGACGGACGCCGTGCATGCAGCTGGCGGCAAGATCGTCTGCCAGCTGTGGCATGTGGGGCGCGTGTCGCACAACAGCCTGCAGCCGGGCAACCAGCCGCCGGTGGCGCCTTCGGCCATCGTGGCCAAGACCAAGACCTACCTGATCGACCACGCCACAGGCCAGGGCCAGTTCGTGCCCACGTCCGTGCCGCGCGCGCTTGATGCCGCAGAACTGCCCGGCATCGTGCACACCTATGCCACCGCAGCACGCAACGCGGTGCAATCGGCCGGCTTTGATGGTGTGGAAATCCATGCCGCCAATGGCTACCTGCTCGACCAGTTCCTGAAGACCGGCGCCAATGCGCGCACCGACGACTACGGCGGCTCCATCGAAAACCGTTGCCGCCTGACGCTGGAGGTGGTGCGCGCCGTAGTCGATGCCGTCGGCAGGGGCAAGGTGGGTATCCGCCTCTCGCCCGTCACTCCTGCCAACGGTATTGAAGACAGCGATCCGCAGTCGCTGTTCGAATACCTGGTGCGCCAGCTCGCGCCCCTGGGCCTGGCGTACATCCACGTGATCGAAGGCGCCACCGGCGGCCCGCGCGAAGTGGAAGGCCGCCCGTTCGACTATGTGGATTTCAAGGCAGCCTACCGCCAGGCCGGTGGCAAGGCAGCGTGGATGGTGAACAACAGCTACACCCGCGCCATGGCCCAGGAGGTGGTGGCCAGCCAGGAGGCCGACATGGTGGCCTTTGGCAAGGCCTTCATCGCCAACCCCGATCTGGTAGACCGCCTGCGCAAGCAGGCCGCGCTCAACGAGGGCGACACCAGCACCTACTACGGCGGCGGCGAAAAGGGCTACACCGACTACCCCGCCCTGGCGGGCTGACCCACCGCTCCTCGCGATCATCGGTGATCACCGTTGATCGCCTGTGTTGGCTGAAATGGCTGACACAGGGGCGCGGCCGGATTTGCTAGAGTGCAGGCCATGCAATACCAATCTCTGCTCCGCTCCACCCTGTGTCTGCTGTTGATTCCGGCGCTGGCAGGCTGCTCCAGCCTGTGGCCCTTTGGCGGCAAGAAAAAGGAAGAAACCGCGCCAGCGCCGCAAAGCAGCAGTGCAGCCAATCCATCCACCAGCAGCAAAGCGGCGCCTCAGGCGCCGGCGGCAGGCAGCGGCAGCATCAGCCCCGCCAGCCTGCACGGTGTGTGGGAGTGCAATTTCCAAGTCAAGATGGGGGAAGACAGCGCCCACTTCACCTATACCGACCAGTTCAACCCCGACGGCACGCTCAAGGCCCAGGCCTATCTGGTCTACGACATGCCCAGCACCAAGCAGAAATACAGCTTTGTCGTGCAGGGCGAGGGAAACTGGCGCATCGAAGGCAACACCATCACCTTGATCGTGCCCAAGGTCGTCAAGCAGGACCGCTCCGAGATCAAGCACCCCGAACTGGTCAACGACAAGGACCTGGTGCCCGAGGACCTGAGCGACACCTGGACTGTGCAGGCCCACCAGGGCCGGAACATGCGCGTGGTCGCAGGCAGCCTGGCAGACGAGATGCTGTGCCAGAAGGAATAGGCGCTGTTGCCAGAGCCGAGCCATGAACACGCTGTCTCTTTTCTTTTTGCCGGTGCCACTGTGGTGGCCGGCGGCCGTGGCCCTGTCTGCCGTGCTGGTGGTGGCCGCCATGCTATGGGCCAGAAAGCGGCTGGTGCCTGCCACCACACTGCTATTTTC
Organism: Comamonas odontotermitis; assembly: GCF_020080045.1. Lineage (NCBI taxonomy): Bacteria > Pseudomonadati > Pseudomonadota > Betaproteobacteria > Burkholderiales > Comamonadaceae > Comamonas > Comamonas odontotermitis. Next base: position 403,869 of record NZ_CP083451.1, on the reverse strand, counting down.
CGCCTTCGCCCTGCTGTGGTGGCTGTTCGGCTTTGTTCTCGCCCTCTGGCCCCTGCACGGGCTTGATGAGTTTGCGCAATGGGCGCGTGCCAGCAGCTACGTGACGGTGCCGCTGTGGATCGGCGGCATTGCCTGGGCGGCGGCCTTGCTGGCGGTGCGTTTGCTGCGGGCGGCCCGTCCGTCCTGACTTGGTGATTTATGCCCATTGACAGCCCGGCTATTTGCGCCACACTGGGTGCATGCACAGGAGGCTTGCCATGACCGACATCCACAGCATCAACCTCGACAAGCTGCGCAATATTGTGCAGAAGTTTGCGCACAGCGATTTCACCGCAGCGCAGATCGCCGCCGATTACTGGGACGGTGCGACCGACCAGATTGCCGCAAGCCGCGATCAGTTTGAAGCATTGCTGCAGCGCAATGCGGCGCTGCTGGGGATTCAGGAAGTCAGCGCCACCCAACCCATGCGCTGGCACGCCATGCAGTAGTAATTGCTATCAAAACAAGAGCTGTCAGCGCATAACCCACATGTGCTGACAGCTTGTTTCATGAATACCTCTATTCTCTTTGCGGCGCTGCACACCCTGCAACGGTGCTAGGCTGTCCGCATGCAGACTGCAACCGCTCCCCTCACTTTCCGTGATTTTCGCGAACCCGACCTGCCCGTTCTGGCGCAGGCCATGGGCGATGCCCGCGTCACGCAGTTCTACGGTCTGGAGACCCGCCACACCGATGCACACGCCATTGCGCGCGAACAGCTCGATTGGTACCGCCAACTGGGGGCAGACGGCGAAGGCTGGTGGCAAGCCATCTGCATGGGTGCGAGCGGCGCAGAAGCCCTTGGCGGCATAGGCCTGTATGACCGTGATGACGATGGCGACAGCGCCGAACTGGGCTACTGGCTGCAGCCGGGCCACTGGGGCCAGGGCATCATGAAAAATGCTCTGCGCCAATGGTTGCCAGGCGCCTTTCGCCGCCTGGCCTTGCACAGCGTGGTGGCCTATGTGGAGCCGGACAACTCCGCCTCCAGCCGCCTGCTGAGCCAGGCCGGGTTCACGCTGGAAGGCCTGCTGCGCGATTGCACGAGACGCAAGGGGCGCTATGTGTCGCTGCAGCGCTATTCTCTGCTGGCCAGTGAGCTTGGCGCCTAGGCCTACGCCCTGGCCTGCAGGGTATGGCAGCCGTGCAGATGGTCGTTGACCATGCCCATGGCCTGCATGAAGGCGTACATGGTGGTGGGGCCCACGAACTTCCAGCCGCGCTTTTTCAAGTCCTTGGACAGTGCATGCGCCTGTGGAGGCACACCCATCTCGCGCACGGATTCGAGGGTCACGCGTTTGGGTCTGCTGTTGGCAGCGGGTGCGAACTGCCACAGATAGGCGTCAAAGCTGCCGAATTCGCCCTTGAGCTCCAGCAGACGCTGGGCATTGTTGATCACCGCCTCGATCTTGCCACGGTGGCGCACGATGCCCGGATCGGCCAGCAGGCGCAGGATGTCCGGCTCGCCAAAGCGGGCGATCTGTTCGGCATCGAAATTGGCAAATCCGGCGCGAAAGCCTTCCCGCTTGTTCAGGATGGTGAGCCAGCTCAGCCCCGCCTGAAAGCCCTCCAGGCAGATTTTCTCGAACAGCCGGCGGTCGTCATGCACCGCAAAGCCCCATTCGTGGTCGTGGTAGTGCTGGTAGTGCGGGGTGGCCATGCACCAGGCGCAACGCACAATACCGTCTTCTGCCTGGGCCAGGCCCGGGGCCAGTGCTTTCATGGAAGTCTCTGCCTTCTGCTTACTTGCTGGCGGGTGCGGGCACCCAATACTGCTTGAGCGTCTGGGCCTCTTCGTCGAAGCGCTGGTTGGTGCGCTTGATTTCTTCGTTGATCGAGGCCACCTGCTCGTCTACCTCTTTGATGTCTTCGCGGTTGTACTTGAGGCGAGACTGCAGCGATTGCGGTGCTTTGCCGGGGTCCTTCTTGTAGAACTCCATTTCCCCATCGATCTTCTTGCGGTCTTCCAACAGGGACACCTTGCGCTCCTGCACAACCTTGATCTGCGTCATCAGGGTCTCGACGGCCTCTGCGCGCTCGGCGTCGTGGGCCGCCTTGTTTGGAAACCGCACGGCCAGCGCGCGTTCGCGGCGTTTGCCATCGCTTGCGCGATAACGCTCTTCCGCTTCCTTGCGGTTCTGGGCGGCCTGCTCTGCTTTTTCGCGTTCGGAATACGTGGGGCCGATGGTGCGCACCGCGCCACCCGGCATGGTGACGCGCTGCTCCCGGTCTGCGCAGGCGGCAATGGGGCGGTCTGCCGTCAGGCGGCGCCCCATGGCGTCCACACAGCTGTACACCGCAGTGGCCGCGCCGGTATTTTGCGCATAGCAGGCACTGGTGAGGACAGTCATCACCGAAGCGATAGCCACGACACAAGCCACCTTACGCATCCATATACCTCTTCAAAACGAAACAAGCTATGGCATTCTAAACATCAATCGCGCACGCCATACTGCCGTCGGTAAGCCAGCACGCGAGTGTGGTGTTCACGCATCTCTTGGGCCGCGTCTCCCTGGTCAAGGAAGGCCAGCAGGTCTTCGAGCTTGGCAATGGTTGCAACCTTCAGGCCGAGGTGATCGCGCACATACTGTACGGCGCTATGGGGCACGTCCTGCCCGTTCTCGGTGGCCTTTTCCTGCCGGTCGAGCGCAATGGCCATGGCATGTGGCGTGGCGCCAGCGCCCTGGATCAGCGCAATGGATTCGCGGGCGGCGGTGCCCGCGCTCATCACGTCGTCAATGATCAAGACCTTGCCTTTGAGCGGAGCGCCGACCAGCGAGCCGCCTTCGCCATGGTCCTTGGCTTCCTTGCGGTTGTAGGCAAAGGGCACGTTCCTGCCCTGGCGCGCCAGCTCCACCGCCACCGTGGCAGCCAGTGGAATGCCCTTGTAGGCCGGGCCGAACACCATGTCGAACTCGATGCCGCTGGCAAGGATCGCTTTTGCATAGAATTCGGACAGTTGCGCCATTTTGGCGCCGTCGTCAAACAGCCCGGCGTTGAAGAAATACGGGCTCATGCGGCCGGCCTTGGTTTTGAATTCTCCAAACCGCAGCACGCCTGCATCGACGGCGAAGCGTACAAAATCCTGCGCCAAATCCTGCACCATCTGTGCCGCTTCACCCGACTGTGGGAGACTCTCTGCCATGACCCAATCCTTGTTCAAATTAACCAGCCTCAACCTCAACGGCATCCGCTCTGCCGCCACCAAGGGTGTGATTCCCTGGATCGAAGCGACCCGGCCCGATTGTATTTGCGTGCAGGAAGTCAAGGCACAGCAAGCGGATATGCTGGACAAGTTCGAGATCATCGACGAGATGCGCGGGTACTTCCAGTTTGCGCAGAAAAAGGGCTACTCCGGCGTCGGCGTCTACACGCGGCATGAGCCCAGCGACGTCGTGATCGGTTTCTCTCCGGGTGAATTCGATGCCGAAGGCCGTTATGTGGAACTGCGCTTTGACACCCCGCAGCGCAAGTTCTCCATCATCAGCTGCTACTTTCCAAGCGGCAGCTCGGGCGAGGAGCGCCAGGCCGCCAAGTACCGCTTTCTGGCCGAGCTGCATCCACACTTGATGCGCCTCAAGGCCGAGCGCGACTTCATCCTGTGCGGAGATGTGAACATCGCCCACACCAATGCCGACATCAAGAACTGGCGCAGCAACCAGAAGAACAGCGGTTTTCTGCCCGAAGAGCGCGCCTGGATGACGCAGATCCTGGAAAAGGAGACCGAGGCCGGTGGCCTGGTGGATGTCTACCGCGTGCTCCAACCCGATACCACCGACGCTTGCTACACCTGGTGGAGCAACCGAGGCCAGGCCTATGCCAACAATGTGGGATGGCGTCTGGACTACCACCTGGCCACCCCCGCCATCGCAGCCCTGGCGCGCCGTGAACATATCTACAAAGACCAGAAGTTCTCCGACCACGCGCCCATCACCATCGACTACGAGTACAAGCTGTAATCCGGCCGGTGGCAGGCCCAGCCGGAATGCTGCATTCCGTTGCAGCGGCCTGCCTCGCCAGCTTGCCCGGCAGGGCCCGCCACCGCACCCACGCGCACTGCCGCCCTCTTCCTTCAGTCATCAGGAGCGATCTTCATGTCCGATAACTTCTTCCGTTTTCATGATCTGTTTGCGCAATTGGGCCTTCCCAATTCGCCTGAGGCCATTGCCGCCTTCCTCGCGCAGCACCGCCCCCTGCCCAATGACACGCTGCTGGCCGACGCTCCTTTCTGGGACGAGGCGCAGGCGCAGTTCATTCGCGAGAAGAAGCTGCAGGATGCGCCCGAATGGACGCAGTTGATCGACCAGCTGAGCGAGGCACTGCGCGAGACGCCCGATATCCGCAACGCATGCCGGGTGCTGGCGCTATCGGGCAGCCTGCGCCATGCGTCCTTCAACACGGCGCTTGCCCGCGCAGCGCAATCCATGGCACCCCAGGGCATGGAGATCGAAGTGGCGACGCTGCATGGTATTCCGCTGTATGACGGCGACACGGAAGCGGGCGAGGGCATCCCCGCTGCCGTGCTGCAATTGAAGGCACAGATTCTGAAAGCCGACGCCCTGCTGATGGTGACCCCCGAATACAACAACGGTGTGCCCGGTGTCTTCAAGAACGGCATCGACTGGCTCTCGCGCGCAGACATGAAGGCCATCTTTGCCAAGCGGCCCACGGGGATCATCGGCGCCTCGATGAGCGGATTTGGCACCGTCTCCTCCCAGGCCGCCTGGCTGCCCACGCTCAAGCTGCTGGGCGTTACGCTGTACAGCGGTGGCTCGGTGCTGGTGTCGCGTGCGCAGAATGCCTTCACCCCTGAAGGTGCTTTGGCAGACGAGGCCGCCCGCAAAAGCCTGAGCGCTTACCTGAACGGCTTCCATGAATTCGTGCAACTGTCCAAGGCGGCGAAAGCAAGCGCAGCCTGACATGCGCAGGGGCTGAATGTGGAAGCCCCTGTAAACCAGTTCTCGCAAAAAAGAGAGCAGTTGGCACCTTGCACAAGCCCGATTCAAGCTGTTTTGGTTTGAATAGGACAACCACCAAGCGCCAACCGCTCCTTTTTTCAGAGCATCCTCACGCCCGAAGTGCTGCCAGCACCTCATCGAGCATCTTCTTCGCATCGCCAAAGAGCATGCGGTTGTTTTCCTTGTAGAACAACGGGTTGTCTACACCGGCGTAGCCCGACGCCATCGAGCGCTTCATCACGATGGAATGCCGGGCCTTCCACACCTCCAGCACCGGCATGCCGGCGATGGGGCTGGCCGGGTCGTCCTGCGCAGCAGGGTTCACGATGTCGTTGGCGCCAATCACCATCGCCACGTCGGTGTCCGGAAAGTCCTCGTTGATTTCGTCCATCTCCAGCACGATGTCGTAAGGCACCTTGGCCTCGGCCAGCAGCACGTTCATGTGGCCCGGCATGCGGCCCGCCACAGGGTGGATGGCAAAGCGCACATTGACACCGCGCTCGCGCAGCGTCTTGACGATCTCGTTGACCGTGTGCTGCGCCTGCGCCACGGCCATGCCATAGCCGGGCACGATGACCACGCTCTTGGCCTCGCGCAGCAACTCGGCCGTATCGGCCGCTGTCACGGGCACCACTTCGCCCTGCGGCTCCGCCGCATCGCCCTTCTTGGCTGGCGCACCTGCGCCAGAGCCAAAACCACCCGCGATCACGCTGATGAAGTTGCGATTCATCGCCTGGCACATGATGTAGCTCAAGATGGCGCCGGACGAGCCCACCAGTGCGCCAGTGACGATCAGCAGGTCGTTGCTGAGCATGAAGCCGGTTGCCGCCGCCGCCCAGCCCGAATAGCTGTTGAGCATGGACACCACCACCGGCATGTCGGCACCACCGATGGCCATCACCATGTGCACGCCAAACAGCAGCGCAATGACCGTCATCACCACCAGCGGCAGCATGCCCGCCTGCACATCGTGGGCGCCCAGGAACCGTTGGCCCAGCCAGATCACCAGCAGGAGCGCGACCAGGTTGAGCCAGTGGCGCCCCGGCAGCAGGAGCGGCTTGCCGCCGATACGGCCATTGAGCTTGCCAAAGGCGATGAGCGAGCCCGAGAAGGTGACCGCGCCAATCAGGATGCCGACGTAGATTTCCACCTCGTGGATCGCCTTTTCTGCACCCGTGAACTGAACGGACGTATCCACGTAGCTGGCATAACCCACCAGGCAGGCCGCCAGGCCCACCAGGCTGTGCATCAGCGCCACCAGCTCGGGCATCTGGGTCATCTTCACAACCTTGGCTGCATAGAGGCCGATACCCCCGCCGATGACCAGTGCGATCACGATCCAGGCGATGCCCGAGGGGCTGACCCGTGGGCCGAAGACCGTGGCCAGCACCGCCAGCGCCATACCGATCATGCCAAACAGGTTGCCGCGGCGCGAAGTTTCCGGGTTGGACAGGCCACCCAGGCTCAGAACAAAGAGAATGGCGGCACCGAGATAGGCCACTGTAGCCATGCTTTGGGACATGTTCGTCTTCCTTCTTGTTGTAGTTGTTACTTGCGGAACATGGCGAGCATGCGGCGGGTCACGGCAAAGCCGCCGAACATATTGACAGCCGTCAATACAAGCGCAGCAAAGGCCAGCCACATGATCAGCCCGTCAGGCCGTCCGTTCGCTCCAGCCTCGGGTGGGGCGATCTGCACCAGCGCCCCGATGGCGATGATGCTGGAGATGGCGTTGGTCACGCTCATCAGCGGCGTGTGCAGGGCTGGCGTCACGTTCCACACCACCATGTAGCCGATGAAGCAGGCGAGCACGAACACCGTGAAATGCCCCAGGAAGGCCGCCGGCGCATAGGCACCGATCAGCCAGAACAGCACAGCCGCCACGGCAAAGAGGATGGCCAGCGCCTTGGCGGACATGGGCGCGCCCGCGCCATGGCCGTGGCCGCTCTTTTTCTCGGCTACGGGCGCCGCCGCCTTGGGTGCTGGGGCCGGAGCCTGCGGGAGTGGCGGTGCGGGCCAGATGACAGTGCCGTCCTTGATGACGGTCAAGCCCCGGATCGCGTCATCCTGCATATTGACCACTGCCACGCCGTCCTTGGCCTTGCACAACTCCTCGGTCAGGCGCAGCAAATTGGTGGCGTACAGGGTGGACGACTGCTTGGCCAGCCGCGAGGCAAGATCGGTATAGCCAATGATGGTGACGCCATGGCGCACCACGGCCTGGCCGGGCACCGTCAGCTCGCAATTGCCGCCCTGCTCGGCCGCCATGTCGACGATCACGCTGCCGGGCTTCATGCTCTGCACCATCTCGGCCGTGATGAGCTTGGGCGCGGGCTTGCCGGGGATCAAGGCGGTGGTGATGATGATGTCGGCGTCCCTGGCCTGCTCGGCATACATCTTGCGCTGCGCGGCCTGGAAGCCTTCGCTCATCACCTTGGCATAGCCGCCGCCACCCGAGCCCTCCTCCTCATAATCCACTGCCACAAACTCGCCGCCCAATGATTTGACCTGATCGGCCACCTCGGCGCGCGTGTCGTTGGCGCGCACGATGGCGCCCAGGTTGGCTGCCGTACCAATGGCCGCAAGGCCCGCCACACCGGCGCCCGCGATGAAGACCTTGGCCGGGGGAACCTTGCCTGCCGCCGTGATCTGGCCATTGAAATAGCGGCCAAAGGCGTTGGCCGCCTCCACCACGGCCCGGTAGCCGGAAACCCCGGCCATCGACGTCAGCGCGTCCATCTTCTGCGCACGCGAGAGGGTGCGCGGCAGGCAGTCGATGGCCAGCACCGTCGCCTTTCTGGCAGCAAGCTGCTCCATCAGCTCGGGGTTCTGCGCGGGCCAGATGAAGTCGATCAATATCTGCCCTGCGCGCATCTGCGCCACTTCTTCGCTGCTGGGCGGGCGCACCTTGAAAATGACGTCGGCTGCGGCCCAGACAGAGGCCGCATCGGGCAGCACTTCCGCCCCGGCCGCACGGTAGGCGTCGTCGCTGCAGTTGGCGGCTTCACCGGCACCAGCTTCAATGCAGACGCCAAAGCCCAGCTTGGTGAGCTTTTCCACCACCTCGGGCACGGTGGCCACACGCTTTTCCAGCGGAAAAGTCTCCTTCAGGACGCCAATGCGTTGGGCGGCACTGGGTTGGGCGCCATCGCGCGGGACATCACCTGGCAGGGCACCTCCTCCCACGGAGGCCGGGCTCTCGTTGCTGGACATGGCTCATCTCCTATCGTGTTGCATTCATGGCGCGCAGGCGCATTTCACACGGGTTGTAGCATGATCGCCCTGTTTGGGCTATGCGCGTCTGTGCCTATGCCTTATTCCAGCGCAAGACACAGCAACAAGGTGACCCAGATACCCCAAAGCCCCAATACCGGCCTGGCATGCGGCCGCCTGTGCACGCCCACCCGCTGAACACATGACGCACAGATTACATTTGGGTCATGAATGGAACCAGGGCCACCTGCCCGGCTCTTGAAGCTATATAACTGACGTCAACACGACAGTGAATGGTGTAGCAACAGGAGAAATCATCATGGGAATACTGAGTCGGCTTTTTCAATCCCACGGCTATGGCGGGCACCATGGTGGCGGCCATGGTGCAAGGCCCTACTACACCCCTTCGGGCGGGTCGGCGCCAACCGCCAGCACCTGCCCCGGCTGCCGCACCGCTGTGGCTGCTGGCACGCGCTTCTGTCCGCAATGCGGCCAGTCCTTGGTGCCAGCCGCCTGCCTCCAGTGCGGCGCCGGGCTATCTGCAGGCGCGCGATTCTGCGATCAATGCGGCAAATCCACTGCAGGCTGATCGGCAGGGCAGTGAAAGAAAGCGACCCCCATGGACGACAAACCAACCAATACCGAGCAGTCCACTGTCCCAGCCGTTGACCCAGGCCACGGCAGCCCCGGCCACCGCCACACCGAAGGTGGCAAGGATGACGGGCACAGCCACGCAGGTCTGTTTGGCGCAAATACCGAAATGGCCTTTGCGCTGATCTGCGGGCTGCTGCTTGCAGCAGGCGCAGCCATCGGCAAGTGGGTGGCAGGCGCTCCTGCATGGCTGCCGCTGGCATGCTACGTAGCAGCCTACTTTTTTGGCGGCTTTTTCACCTTGCGCGAAGCCATCGGCAACCTGCGAAAAAAGCGCTTCGAGATCGACACCCTGATGCTGGTGGCCGCGGCGGGAGCGGCAGCGTTGGGCTCATGGGGCGAAGGGGCGCTGCTGCTGTTTCTGTTCAGCCTGGGGCATGCGCTTGAGCACTACGCCATGGGCCGCGCCAAACGTGCCATCGAGGCACTGGCTGAGCTGGCCCCCACCACGGCCGTGGTGCGCCGCGACGGACAGCCCGTGGAGATCCCCGTCGAGCAGCTGATCCCGGGCGACGTCGTGCTGGTGCGCCCCAATGAGCGCCTGCCCGCCGACGGGTTCGTGGTGCTGGGCACTTCCAGCATCAACCAGGCCCCGGTCACGGGGGAGAGCATCCCGGTGGACAAGCGGCCGGTGCCCGATGTCGCGCTGGCCCGCGCGCGGCCTGATGCGGGGGTCGATGCGGCATCGCGGGTGTTTGCCGGCACCATCAACGGTGCTGGCGCGATCGAGATCGAAGTCACACGCCGCTCGGGCGACTCTGCGCTGGCCCGTGTGGTGCGCCTTGTGAGCGAGGCGGAAACCCGCCAGTCCGCCACGCAGCGCTTTACCGACAAATTCGAGCGCATCTTCGTTCCGCTCGTGCTGCTGCTGGCAGTGGTGCTGTTGTTTGCCTGGGTGGTGGTGGACGAGCCGTTCCGTGACAGCTTTTACCGCTCGATGGCCGTGCTCGTCGCAGCCAGCCCTTGTGCGCTGGCCATCGCCACGCCCAGTGCCGTGCTCTCGGGCATTGCCCGCGCCGCGCGCAGCGGTGTCCTGATCAAGGGCGGCGCGCCGCTTGAGGAACTGGGCGCTCTGCAAGCCATGGCTTTCGACAAGACCGGCACGCTGACTGAGGGCCGCCCCCGTATCACCGATGTGGTTCCAGGGGACGGTATTGATCCGCAGGAGTTGCTGTCGGTGGCTGTGGCTGTCGAGGCGCTGAGCGACCATCCGCTGGCGGCAGCCATCGTGCGCGATGGGCGCGAACGCCTCGAAACCGGCGTGGAGTTGCCTGCAGCCACCGATTTGCGCAGCCTCACGGGGCAAGGCGTGGTTGCGACCATCGCGGGCGAGACGGTATGGATCGGCAAGGCCGAAATGTTTGGCAGCGGCGACGCTGGCCCGCTCGGGCAGGCAGCCACTGCGGCTGTCGCGCAGTTGCGCGAGGCAGGCCGCACCACCATGGTGGTACGGCGCGGCAACCGCGATCTGGGCGTCATCGGGCTGATGGACACACCGCGCGCCGGCGCCCGCGAGGCACTCCAGCAATTGCGGGAACTGGGCATCACCCGCATGGTCATGATCTCGGGCGACCACACCACGGTGGCCCAAGCCGTGGCCAAGGATGTAGGGCTGGACGAAGCCTGGGGCAACCTGATGCCCGAAGACAAGGTCAGCGCCATTCGCAAGCTGCGCGCGCAAGCACCGGTGGCCATGGTGGGCGACGGTGTGAACGACGCGCCCGCCATGGCGAATGCCTCGGTCGGGATTGCCATGGGCGCGGCGGGCTCGGACGTTGCCCTGGAGACCGCCGATGTGGCGCTCATGGCCGACGACCTGCGCCACCTGCCGTTTGCCGTGGGGTTGAGCCGCCACACGCGCGGCGTGATTCGCCAGAACGTTTTTGTCAGCCTGGGCATTGTGGCGTTTCTGGTGCCAGCCACCATCATGGGGCTGGGTATCGGCGCCGCCGTGGCGGTGCATGAGGGCTCGACGCTGCTGGTGGTGATCAACGCACTGCGCCTGCTCGCCTATCGCGATCCGCTGCGTCAGCAGGCTTGAGTGCGCGCATGGGCAGAGCGCCGATAATACGGCCCTGCCTTTCATCACCTCTGCCTGCCATGCTCCACTACCACACCGTTCCCGTTACCCAGTTCCAGCAAAACTGTTCGCTGGTGTGGTGCGACCAGACCATGGAGGCCGCCGTCATCGACCCGGGCGGTGATCTGGAGCAAATCGGCTGGGAAATCGAACGCCTGGGCCTCACGCTCAAAGCCATCTGGCTGACCCATGCGCATATCGACCACGCGGGCGGCACGGGCGAGTTGGCCGAAAAAATGCAGCTGCCCATCATCGGCCCGCAGGAAGGCGACCAGTTCTGGATTGACGGACTGCCCCAGCAAAGCCAGATGTTCGGTTTTCCACCCGTGCAGCCTTTCACGCCAACGCGCTGGCTGCACGATGGCGATACGGTAGCGATTGGCCAGGAAACCCTGAACGTACGCCACTGCCCGGGCCATACGCCGGGCCATGTGGTCTTCCATGCGCCGCAGATCGATCGCTGCTTTGTGGGCGATGTGCTGTTTGCCGGCAGCATTGGCCGCACGGATTTCCCCCAGGGCAACCACCAACAACTGATCGACTCCATCACCCAGCGCCTGTGGCCGATGGGCGACCAGACGGTTTTCATCCCCGGCCACGGGCCCGAGAGCACATTTGGCCGCGAGCGCAAGATGAATCCGTATGTATCTGGCACCTGATAAAAGTGACATCAGCGCTTTACAGAAAAGTGCCTTTCGCTACATAAATAATAGCAAATGGTTTTCCATGGTCAGCAGGTCCAATAGATCCTTTTCACCAGATCAACCACCTCGGGCCCGTCGCTGCAACCGCCTACTTCGGTCGCCATACGGTCGCCTGCTCCCTCGCCAATGATCCACTGCGCGGTCGGCCGGTTCCACACCAGCGGGCCCTGCGCGATCACACCCTTGGGAAAAGGCGGGTGCGCCTGCGTGTTGATCACCTGGATGGTTCGCTTGCGGATGATGACCAGCACCTTGGCATGCAGCAGGCTGGGCTGCTCGGCAAAGCGGTGTTCAAAGGTGTAGCGCCCCGGCGGCAATGGGGGCTTTGGATCCCCGGCATGGGCAGTTGGTGGCAGTGCAACAGCAGCAGCCAGCGCCATCAAAGGGGTTGCCGCCGGCCATCGCATGGCGGCTGTCAGCGCTTGCGCGCCTGTTCGTACAGGCCTGCCACCTTGGGCACATTGGCCTGCAGCTTGGCGATGCGATCCGGGCCCGTGGGGTGGGTGGACAAAAAGCCGATACCACCGCCGCCGTTGGCCTGGCCCATCTTCTCCCACAGGGTGACAGATGCCTGCGGGTTGTAGCCCGCACGCGCAGCCATCTCCAGCCCCACCAGATCGGCGTCCGATTCATCCGAGCGGCTGAATTTGAGCGTGAGCAGCTTGCCGCCCAGGTTGGCGGCGGCCGTGCCCATGTCTCCCAGCCCGAAAATCGCCGCCCCCAGACGGATGCCCAGATCGGTAGCCTGTGTCTTGGCCAGTTGTTCTCGCGAATGCTCGCGCAGCGCATGCGCCATCTCGTGGCCCATCACCATGGCGATTTCGTCGTCGGTCAGCTGCAGCTGGTCGATCAGGCCGGTGAAGAACACGATCTTGCCGCCAGGCATGCAAAAAGCGTTGATCTGCTTGCTGCCGATCAGGTTGACCTCCCACTTCCAGCCCTTGGCACGGTCGTTCCATACCAGCGCCTGCGGAATCAGCCTCTGGGCAATCGTCTGCAGGCGCTGCAGCTGCGGATTGCCGGGCTGCGCCAGCGCGCCTTGCTGCCGGGCCTGCGCAAGCAGCTCACCATACTGCTGAACAGCAGCCTGCTCCAGTGTTTCGGCAGGCACCAGGTTGCGCATGGCCGATGACTTGCCGACCTCCACCTGCGCCACTACAGGTGTGGCCATGACGAGCATTGCAGCACCCATGGTCAGCCCGTGCAGCAGGCGCCTGGGTTGTTGCAGAGAGGAAAGGAATGCGTTGGTGAGGTGCATGGCCTCCATTATGAAAGCAGGCAAGGAGGCCGTCGAGAGAGAACGCCCTTGCCAATGCCTGCTCCATCAAACGGCAGAAGGCGCAGCCACCGCCATCTCGGCGCGCACCACCACCAACAGGCCCACCAGCACGGCCGCCAACCCCAGCCAGGCCACCAGCGGCTGGTGCTCGCCCACCACCCACACCGCCAGAACGAAAGCGGCAACAGGCTCGATCAAGCTCAGCGCCACCCCAGTGGGCCCGGAGATATGGCGCAAGCCAATCGAAAACAGCATGTGCGCAATGCCCGAGACCACCGCCCCCAGGTAGATGACGACGAGCACGGAGGGCAGACTCCACTGTGGCTGGCCCGCCTGCGCCCAGGCCACGGGAGCTGCCAGCAGCGCGGCGCCCGTGAACACATAGAAGTTCACCACCTTGGGCGCCATGTGGCTCACCAGGCGCTTGTTGATGAGCGCATAGCCTGCATAAGACAACCCCGCCAGCAGACACATCACCAAACCCTGCCACGAAGCACTGCCTCCTGCGCCCTTGCCCAGCACCATGGCGGCGCCGCCCGCCACGCTCACCAGCGTACCCAGCCACCAAAGTGCAGACAACGGCGCGCGCAGTACGAGCGCCTGCAACAGGCCCGCCCAGATGGGGCTGCTGCCTATGGCGACCGCCGTGCCCACGCCCACGCCCGCCAGCTGCAGCCCTTCGTAGAAGAACACGCTGTAGCCGCCAATGCCAAGCGATGCCCAGAAAAACCACGACCAGCGCAACCCCGCCGCGCGCGGGCGCAGTACCAGACTGCCCGGCCTGCGCTGCAGCGCCCACCACAGGGCCAGCCCCAAAAACACGCTGGCCGCCGCCAGCTGCGCCGCCCCCACCCAGAAAGGCGAAAGGCCTGCAGCGCCCAGATACTGGGCAGTGCCGCTGGTGCCCCACAGCACCCCAGCCAGCGCCACCAGCGCAATGCCTTGCACCGACGAAGATGGCACGCCAGGGCCTGCCTTCAACGAAGAAACAGCCGCAGACGATGGAGAGGACATGGCAGAAGGATTCATGCCGCTATGGTGCGCCTGCAAGCGGCCTGCAAATGTCGAGAAACGCTTGCACCGAATTTTTATATCAAAAATGGCTTCAACGCCCTTTCAACAAGCGCGATCAGCTATCAAAAAGATAGAAATCATCGGCCTGAAGACGCTTGCCTGCGCAGGCTGCGGCTGCCCACGCCACGGTCGCGCTTGAGCGCATAGGCCAGCGCGCTGGCACTGCTGTAACCGCAGCGCAAGGCGGTGGTCTCCAACGGCTCGCCAGCAGCCAGTGCCCGGCTTGCGACATCCTGGCGCAGATCGCGCAGCCATTGCTGCGGCGTGCGGCCGGTCAACTCCTGCCAGCGCACATGAAAGCGCTGAGCACTCAGGTGCGCGAGCGCCGCAAGCCGCGCCGTTGACCAGTCAGCCGCCAGATCGGCCTGCACCGCTTTGGTGATGGCCTGCACATCGAGCGCGCGGCGCTGCAGCAGCACGGGTGACTGCAGCACCCAGGCGAGATAGGCTTCGGCCATGGTGCCTTGCGAGGCATGCGTGCCCAGCCATGCTGCCGTGGGCGCAGCAAAGCGGCGCAACTGGGCCAGGCCCGCCTGCACCGGAGCATCCACCACGGCAATCGCACTGCCATGCTGGGCCAGGTAGGCATGCGTGGCCCCAGCGGGAATGACGACACCACTGGCCGTATCCACATAGGCAGCCTTGCCGTCCACCTCCAGCTCCATACGCCCTGCCAGTGCATACAGCAGCTGCACATGGCCGTGGCTGTGCGCCTGCTGTTCGCCGCTGTAGTGGCGCACAGAGTAATCCGGGGCAAGCAGCGGTGAATGCAGGTGCGGATCCGACATGGCGATGCGGCTGAGAAGAATGCCTATCTTACCCGCCGCGCCCCACAACCAGCGGCCGCCAAAAGCACTGTCCAAACAGCGTATATTGGCAGCAGTCTGCGGCCCCGCACAGCGTTGCGCCGCAATTGATTCAGGTGCGGTGGACGCGAGCCGGGCACATGCGGGGAGTTTTTCCCAGGAAAACGCCCGCAACGCCTTCGGTTTGTCACAATCGCACCACGTTTTGGCACAGCTTATCCATGGCGGATTCCGCAACCTCTACCGACACACCCGCTCGCCGCTCCTGGGGCGAGACATTCCGCGTCTACACCGAGCCAGCCAGCCTGCGCATGCTGGCGCTGGGTTTCAGCGCCGGGCTGCCGTTCCTGCTGGTGATGGGCACCTTGTCGTTCTGGCTGCGCAAGGCCGGTATCGAGCGCGCCACCATCGGTTTCATCAGCTGGGTGGGTCTGGCGTACGCCTTCAAGTGGGTCTGGTCGCCGCTGGTGGATCGCCTGCCCCTGCCCGGCCTGTACCGTCTGCTGGGCCGGCGCCGCAGCTGGCTGCTGCTGGCGCAGTGCTTGGTGATGGGCGGCATTCTGGGCATGGCCTTCACCGATCCGCAGCAGCACCTGAACACCATGGTGGCTTTTGCCGTTCTGACGGCCTTTGGCTCGGCTACGCAGGATATCGCGCTCGATGCCTACCGCATCGAATCGGCCAGTAGCGACAAGCAGGCTGCGCTGGCAGCCACCTACCAGACGGGTTACCGCATCGCCATGATCTGGGCCGGGGCTGGCGTGCTGTGGCTGGTGGCAGCTGCCCTGCAGTCCGGTGCCGGAGACTACCAGCCGCAGGCCTGGCGCATGGCCTATTGCGTGATGGCAGCTTCGATGGCCGTGGGCGTGCTCACCGTGCTGCTGTCACCCGAGCCGCAGGCCAAGGCCCTGCCTGCCGCGCGCAATGCCCGGGAGTGGCTGCAATCGACCCTGGTGGCACCGTTTGCCGACTTTCTGCAGCGCTACGGATGGCACGCGGCTCTGATTCTCGCGCTGATTGCCGTCTACCGCATCTCGGATGTGGTGATGGGCATCATGGCCAATCCTTTCTATGTGGACATGGGCTATACCGAGGCCGAAGTGGCTTCGGTCAGCAAAGTGTTCGGTGTGATCATGACCCTGGTTGGCGCCTTTGTCGGCGGCATCATCAGCATGCGCATCGGCGTGATGCGGGTGCTGATGCTCGGTGCGGTGTTATCGGCCGCCAGCAACCTGCTGTTTGCCTGGCTCAGCACGCGCGGCCACGATCTGACGGGCCTGATCGTTGTGGTTTCGGCCGACAATCTGGCCGGTGGCATTGCATCGGCGGCGTTCATCGCCTATCTTTCAAGCCTGACCAACGTGAACTACTCGGCCACGCAGTACGCGCTGTTCAGTTCGATGATGGTGCTGCTGCCAAAATGGATCGCCGGTTTCTCCGGGCTGTATGTCGACCATTTCGGTTATGCGCAGTTTTTCGTCTCGACCGCGCTTTTGGGCTTGCCGGTGCTGGTGCTGGTGTGGCTTGCCTCGCGCGTGCATGCGGTGCACAGCGCACCACCCGAAAGCCAGTAGGAGCCACAGAGAGCCGGTTTACCAAACTTTACGGACGGGACAAGCCTGCGCCATGGCGGCGTGCCAGCATGTTCCACTGTTGAAATCCGCGGGCCCGCCCGCCCACCACCATGACTGCGATGCATACCCACCAACTGTTGATGATCGAAGATGACGAGCGCCTGGCCAACATGGTGACCGAGTATCTGAACCAGTCGGGCCTGCAAGTCACGCACATGGCCGATGGCGCCAGCGGCCTCCAGGCACTGCAGGAGCCTGCCAGTGGCCAGCCGGCCGATCTGGTCATCCTCGACCTGATGCTGCCGGATATCGACGGTCTGGAAGTCTGCCGCCGCATCCGCACCTTGAGCAGCCCGGCCGCCCAGGTGCCCATCCTGATGCTGACCGCCAAGGGAGACCCAATGGACCGCGTGATCGGCCTGGAAGTGGGCGCCGACGACTACCTGCCCAAGCCGTTTGAGCCGCGCGAGCTGCTTGCCCGCATCCGCGCCATCCTGCGCCGCCGGGGCGACGGAGGCGCCGCCGCTGCCCAGCCCGCCCAGGTACTGCGCTTTGGCAGCCTGGAGATCGACCGCGATGCACGCACCGTGACCGTGGGCGGCAAACCGGCCGACCTCACCAGCTACCAGTTTGACCTGCTCGTCACCCTGGCCGAACGTGCGGGCCGCGTGCTCTCGCGCGACCAGATCATGGAAGCCGTACGCGGCCGCGAACTCGAAGCCTTTGACCGTTCCATCGACGTGCACATGGGCCGCATCCGGGCAGCCATCGAAGCCGACGCGAAAAACCCGCGCCGCATCCTCACCGTACGAGGCGTGGGCTACGTGTTTGCCAAGCAGCAGGACTAGACTACAGAATCAATAGCAGATAGCGCTCGACCATCGGGCGCCAGAAGCCTTCTCATAGAAATGCAGCTGTACAAGTACTTCGCCGAACGGCTCTACCTCCGCATCTGGCTCACCGTGGTCGGCGGCGTGGCGGTGCTGATTCTGGTGATCGGCTGGGCCTGGCAGGTGGCGGCAGAAAAGAACGCAACCCCCATGCAGCCGCCTGCGCGCGAGCTGTACATCCGGGGGACGGATGGCTCTGTGTTGCTGCACGGCGAAGCCGTGCGCCAGCCGGGCGAGCCGGGCGACAAGGTGCTCTACCTGATCGAGGACGACACGGGCCGCAGCTTCGAGATGGAACTGCAGCGCCGCAGCGACCGGGGCGGCCCGCACCGGCCGCCGCCCAACCTGGGCCCCTGGTGGTTCTGGGTCAAGCCTCCATTCGGTTTTCTGTGGATGCTGGGCCTCATCGGCGTCGTCGTGATCGTGGGGGTGTTCCCCATCATCCGCCGCCTGATGGGGCGGCTGGAGCGCCTGCGCAACGGCGTCAAGCAGTTTGGCGATGGCGATCTGTCGGTGCGCGTTGATGTACGTGGCAACGACGAGGTGGGCGAGCTGGCCCAGCAGTTCAATGCCGCAGCGGCGCGTATCGAAACCCTGGTGCAGTCGCACAAATCACTGCTTGCCAACTCATCGCATGAGTTGCGCAGCCCGCTCACTCGCATCCGCATGGGGGTGGAGTTGATGGGCGACAAGCCTTCGCCCACGTTCAAGCAGGAAATCCAGCGCAACATTGCCGAACTGGACCAACTGGTGGACGAAATCCTGCTGGCCAGCCGGCTGGATGCACGCGAGGCCGACGTGGGCACGTCCGAACTGATCGACCTGATGGGCCTGTGCGCCGAGGAATGCGCCCGCATCGACGCCGAGCTGGATGTACATGCCGATGCAGACATCGAAGTGCGCGGCATTGCCAAGCTGCTGCGCCGCGCCATTCGCAACCTGCTGGAAAATGCCCGCCGCTATACGCAGGGGCCGATCACCCTCTTCCTGGGCAAACAGGGTGCCTATGCAGAAATCCGGGTCGCAGACCGCGGCCCGGGGGTTCCCGAAGACCAGCGCGACCGCATTTTCGAACCCTTTTACCGCATGCCCGGCGCCAGCGAGCGCCATGGCGGCGTGGGCCTGGGCCTGGCGCTGGTACGCTCGATTGCCGAGCGGCACGATGGCCATGTGCACTGCGAAGCCCGCGAAGGCGGTGGCGCGGTGTTCGTGCTGCGCCTGCCGCTGGCGCCCATGGCATCGCGGGCGCCCACCAGCGGGCCCGGGCCCGCTACCAAGCTCTAGAAAACCACGCCCGATACCAGTGCCACATTGGCATAGGGCGTGAACTCGCCCGTGCGCACCACGGCCACAGCCCGGGCAGTCAAGGCCTTGAAATCTTCGTGCGAGATCGATTGCGGTGCAACGGGCAACCGGTCGCCCTGGCAGGCATACCAGTCAGGCAACGCGCCCTTGGCGCCGTTGCCATCATTGGCAGACAGGCATTCGCTCGCCACCACGGCGCGCTCCACCTGCAGCTCACTCAGAACGGCAGCGAGCACCTGCTTGACCGTTGGCACGCCCTGGGCTACCGCCAGATCAATGCGCCGCACGCCGGGCGGCACCGGAAGGCCAGCATCGCCAATCACCAGCACATCGCCATGGCCCATGCCGGCAATGACCTGGGACAGCTCGATATTGAGCAAGGGGCTGCGCTTCATACGAGAATCCAACGGGTAGCGCCGGTCAGAGTTTCGACTTCGGCAAAATAAGGGATGGAAGGCTGCGCACCCGCACGGGTCACGCAAATGCTGGCCGCGCGCATGGCCCATTGGGTGGCATCGTTCAGGCCCAGGCCCCGCGCCAGTTGCACGGTGAGTGCGCCCAGAAAGGTATCCCCCGCAGCCGTGGTATCCACCGCCTGCACCTGCGCCGCCTCGTGCCAGTGGGCAACACCTGGGATTGCCTCCGTGCCGTCATCATTGGCAATGGTCGCATCACACGCCACGGCGCCAAGGGCGCCAAGCGTCACCACCACCTGCGCCACGCCACGGCCCTGCAGCTGGCGTGCAGCAGCGGCGGCAGCCTGTGGCGTATCCACCGGCCGGCCGCACAGCTGCGCCGCTTCGCTTTCATTGACAACCAGCAGGTCTACCATCGGCCACCAGTGTTCTGGCAAAGCTTGCATGGGCGATGGGTTGAGAGCCGTTTTGCAGCCCGTCTGGCGCGCCAGGCGTAGCGCCTGCTCCACCTCGGCCAGCGGTGTCTCCAGCTGCAGCACCACGTAATCTGCACCCTGCAATTGCGCCTGCAGCAGTGCCTGCGGCACCCGCAGCAGCTCATTGGCGCCGGGCACCACCACGATCTGGTTCTGCGCCGCGTCGTCCACACTGATGACGGCCACACCTGTTCCTGCCAGCGCAGTGCGCTGCACATGCTGCGCGTTGATATGGTCTGCCACCAGGCCCGCCAGCAGTTGCTCGGCGTAGGCATCTTCGCCCACACAGGACAGCAGCGTCACCGCCGCGCCTTGGCGCGCACAGCTGACCGCCTGGTTGCCGCCCTTGCCGCCTGGCACCTGCGTAAGCGAGTGGCCCAGCATGGTTTCACCCGCCCGCGGCATGTGCGGCACGCGCAGCACCAGATCCATGTTCAGACTGCCCAGCACCACGATGCGCGGTGCCTGGCTCAAAATCGGTGCACTCACACCATTCCTCCACCCAAAGTTTGCATTGCACGATGGCCCGCAGGCTTGCTGCTCGCCCGTTTGACCAGCGCGGGCGCAAGCATCTGCACGGTGGCCGAAGACTGCCGCTGTGCCAACTTGCCTGCCTGCATATCCTCCCGCAGCAATGCCAGCGCCTGGTGCGCCATGGCCTTGACCGGTTGCGCCACTGTGCTGAGCGGCGGCTGCGTGTAGCTGGCCAGTTCGATATCGTCGTAACCCACCACGGCCACGTCCTGCGGCACCTGCAGACCGTATTCATGCACCGCCCGCAGGGCGCCCATGGCCATCAGGTCGTTGCAGGCCAGCACTGCCGTGGGCCGAGCGCTGGCCGGGCCCTGCAGCAAAGTCTGCATGGCCAGATAGCCGCCGTTGACGCTGAAATCGGCATGCACCAGCAGGTCTGTGCCATGGCCCATCCGCTGCAAGGTCTGGCGCCAGCCCTGCACGCGCTGCGCGCTGGAAAGCAGATGCTCGGGCCCGCCAATGCAGGCAATGCGCTGGTGGCCCAGGCCCAGCAGGTACTCGGTCGCCAGCAAGCCGCCCTGCACATGGTCGGTCTGCACGCAGGGGCGCTCCAGCCCGGCAATTGCGCGGTCGATCAGCACCATCGGGATGGCAGTGTGTGCCAGGTGGCGCGACATGGTCTCGTCATCGCTGGTCGAGGCCACGATGAGGCCATCCACCCGCTTTTGCGACAGCACATCCAGGTAGACCTTCTGGCGGTCGGCGTTGTCATCGGTGTTGCACAGCAACAGCGCATAACCCGTTGCAAAGCAGGCGTCTTCCACCGCGCGCACCAATTCGGCGAAATAGGGGTTGGAGTTATTTGGCACCAGCATGCCGATGGTGTGCGTGGCGTTCATCTTGAGGCTGCGTGCCACGGCGCTGGGCACGTATCCCAGGCTTTGCACCGCGTCCAGCACGCGCTCCTGCGTGCTGGGCAATACCGCCCGCGTCTTGTTGAGCACATGCGACACCGTGGTGACCGACACCCCAGCAACACGCGCTACATCCTTAATGCTTGTCATCACCGCCCAATCATGCGCGGCGCGCCGCACGGCGCTGACGCACGGTATCAATGATTACCGCCACCACGATCACCACGCCGGTGATGATGCGCTTGGCCGGTTCGCTCGCGCCCACCTGGGCCAGGCCGGCTTCAAGCACGGCAATGATGAGCACGCCAAAGAAGGTGGCAATCACCGAGCCGCGGCCGCCCATCAGGCTGGTGCCGCCAATCACCACGGCAGCGATCACCTGCAGCTCCATGCCGGTGCCTGCATTCGGGTCGGCAGCCTCCAGGCGTGCAGACTGCATCAGGCCCGCCAGACCCGCGAGCAGGCCGGTGAGCGCGAACACGATGATGCGGATCGGGCGCGGATCGATACCCGCCAGATGCATGGCTTCTTCATTGGTGCCGATACCGATCACGTAGCGGCCAAACACCGTGCGCGTCAGCACGATCTGGCCAAGGACGACAATCGCCAGCGCGATCAGAAAGGCTGCGGAGACCCCATCGACAATGGGCGCGGCCAGGCCGGAGATCGCGTCCCCAACATACTGGGTGCGCGAATCGGTCACCAGATAGGCACCACCACGCAACGCCTCCAGCATGCCCAGCGACACGATGAAGCTGGGCAACCGCCAGGCGACCGACACAGCGCCCGTCACCGCGCCGCACAGCAGGCCGGTGATCAGCCCCAGCAGGCCTGCTGCCCAGGGACCCAGCCCCCACACCAGGATGGCCTGCGCAGCCACTGCCGCTGACAGCGCCAGCACCGATCCCACCGACAGGTCGATGCCCGCCAGGATCAGCACAAAGGTCATACCCACCGCCATTACCGCAAGCGCGGGGATTTCGTTGGCGATGGTGACAAAGGTTTCCTTGCTCCAGAAATACTCGGAGAGAAAGCTGAACAGCGCGATCATGCCGACCAGCACCACCAGCAGGCCCACATAGGTTCCCCAGGCCTGCATGAAGCCTGCGGGCGCAGCCGCCCCTGCGGCTCCGCCTTGCTGCGCGTTGGGTTGTGTTGTCATGGCTTCTCGTCCTCGCCTGCTCTGTCTAGATCAATCAATGCAGCGGCTCACGCCGCCAGGGTTGCGCCGGCGGTGCCGGTATTGCCAAATGCCGCGGCCAGCAGTTGCTGGTCCGTCCACTCGCCACGTTCAAATACGGCCACCAACTGGCCGTTGTGCATCACACCGATGCGGTCGCACATGGCCATCAGCTCCCGCAGATCGCTCGACACCATCAGCACGGCCTTGCCGTCGTCGCACATGCGATCCACCTCGTGGTAGATATCAGCGCGCGCGCCCACATCCACGCCGCGTGTGGGTTCGTCCAGCAGCAGCACATCGCAGGGCTGGTGCAGCCAGCGGGCAAACACCACCTTCTGCTGGTTGCCGCCACTCAAGGTGGAAACGGCCTGCTCCGGCCCGCGCGAACGGATGCGCAGCCGCTCGATGAAGTGCTGCGCCACTGCGCTCTCCTGCGCGCGCTGCAGCCAGCCTGCGCGAGCCACCTTGCGCATGCCTGCGAGCGTGGTGTTGGCGCGTATGGATTGCGACAGCAGCAGGCCTTGCGACTTGCGGTCTTCCGTCACCAGGCCAATGCCCGCTCGGATGGCATCGACCGGATTGCGCCAGTTGGGCGTAACGCTTGCAGACGTGCGAGCACCTGCCGCACCCGCTGGCCCGGCATGCACGGTGATCTCGCCCGCATCGGCACGGTCGGCACCAAACAGCAGGCGCGCCAGTTCGGTACGGCCCGAGCCCACGAGACCAGCCAGGCCCATGATCTCGCCCGCATACAGATCCAGGCTCACACCGCGCACCAGCCTGCCGCGCTGCATGTTTCTGGCCGACAGGCGCAGCGCGCCGCGCGCACGGCGCGGGCGGCCTTCGTTGTCCTGCACGGCGTGGCCCACCATGCGCTCCACCAGCTCGTGCTCCTGCACACCTGCCATGGGGCGCACATCCACCAGTCGGCCATCGCGCAGCACCGCCACACGGTCAGCAATGCGCTGCAGCTCTTCGAGCCGGTGCGACACATAGACCAGCGCCACACCGCGCGCCTTGAGCAGCGCAATCTGCTCGAACAGGTGCTCGGTTTCCTTGGGCGTGAGCATGGCGGTGGGCTCGTCGAGCACCAGAACGCGCGTGCCGTCCCGCAGATTGCGGGCAATTTCCACCATCTGCTGCTGGCCAATACCCAGCTGCGACACCGGTGTGTCGGGGTCGATGCCAGTCATGCCAATCTTGGCCAGTTGCTCCACAGCCAGGGCGCGCATGGCGGTGTGATCCAGCCAGCCCATATGGTGGGGCAGGCGGCCCAGCAGCAGGTTTTCCGCCACCGACAGCGTCGGGATCAGGCCCAGCTCCTGCATCACCATGCGCACGCCGTGGTGCTCTGCATCGCGCCGCGACGCGGGTGCAAAGGGCTGGCCATCGAGCTGCATGCTGCCCTGCGACGGATCGGTCAGACCGCACAGGATCTTGGACAAGGTGCTCTTGCCCGCCCCGTTCTCGCCGGTCAGCGCCAGCACTTCGCCCGCATGCAGATCCAGGCTCACGCCCTGCAGCACTGTGGTGCCGGAATAGGCTTTGCCAATGTCTTGCAGGCGAACGCGCGGCGTGCCTGGGTTTTCCATCGCATTCATGGCCGTTGTACCGTTTGCGCAGCGCTTATTTGGTGTTCTTGGTAACCAGCACCACATCGGTCTTTACCTCGGTGGGCATGTCGTTCTGCTTTTTCTTCTCGGCCAGGGCCTTCAGTGCAATCTCGATACCGAATACGGCCTGTTTGGCGGCAAACTGGTCGGCAGTGGCGAGTACACGGCCGTCCTTGAGCATGGGCTTGATGGCGGCGATGTTGTCGTAACCCACCACGTCCACCTTGCCGGTGCGGCCCGAGGCCTTCACGGCTGCGACCACGCCCAGCGCCATGCTGTCGTTGCCTGCCAAGATGGCCTTGAGGTCGGGGTTTTCGCGCAGCATGCCGGCTGCCACGGTGTTGCCCTTGTCGATTTCCCACTGGCCGGACTGCACGCTCACCACGTTGATGCCTGCGGCCTTCATCGCGTCCTGAAAGCCCAGCGTGCGCTGCTGTGCGTTGAAGGTGGTCGACACGCCTTCCACAATCGCCACCTTGTCGCCGGATTTGAGCTGCTTGCCCAGGAAATCACCCACCAGCTTTGCGCCCGCACGGTTGTCGGGGCCGACGAAGGGCACACTCAGCTCCTTGCTCTTCAAGGCATCGGCGTCCAGCTTGTTGTCGATATTGATCACCAGCACGCCCTTGTCGGCCGCGGCCTTGAGCGTCGGCACCAGCGCCTTGGAGTCAGCCGGTGCAATCACGATGGCGTTGACGCGCTGCGCCACCATCTGCTCGACCATCTTGATCTGGGCTGCGGTATCGGTCTCGTCCTTGATGCCATTGGCCAGCAGGGTGTACTCGGAGGCATGCGCCTTCTGGTGCGCCTTGGCGCCATCTTCCATGGTGCGGAAGAATTCATTGGCCAGCGACTTCATCACCAGCGCCACCTTGGGCTTGTCAGCTGCAGCAGCGTTATGGGAGAAACCAGCCACGGCAGCCAGGGCCAGCGCAGCAGTCAGGGTACGGCGGGAAAAGCGCATGAGAGTCTCCAGAAAAATAGGTATGCAAATGCGGCTCTGCAAAAGTACAACCATGGCAGTTACCGCAAGAAGCCGCATGTTTGCATGACGCAAACGTTTGCGCACCGGAGTTTACCCCAAGGTTACACCCCGGTTACCAAAATCCACCGACTCTGTTTTTGATAGCTGCCAGCGCTTGTCAGTGAAATGCGGACAGCATATTTCTCCGCCGAGACAAAGCCGCGAGGCGCGTGGAATTGCCCGGACTGCCGTCACATGCTGCGCTGCGGATGGCGCGCCATCATCCAGGCATACAGCAGCATGCCCAGCACCAGCGCACCTGCGGCCACCGCCAGCCCGTAGGCAAAGCCGGTCTGGGTATTGGCGGTGTGGGCGAGCATGTAGGCCACCATGGGCGGGCCCAGGATCTGCCCCAGGCCATAGGCGGCGGTGAGCAGGCCTGGAAAGCTGCTGATGGCAGCGGGCCATATGCGCCGTGCCTCCTGCAGTGCAAAGAAGGTAATGGTGGTGAACGGCAGCCCCAGCAAGAGGCTGCCCAGTGCAAAACCCACGGGCGTGGGCCAGACAAAGCTGATGACAATCGACAGCGCCTGAATGCCATAGCCTGCCATCAGCAGCTTGCGCCTGTCCCACTGCATGGGCACATGGGTCGACAGGTAGGCACCCAGTGCCACGCCACCGCCAAACATGGGCCAGAACAGATCGGGCCAGACGGAGCCTTGCGGCAATGCGCCACGGGCAATCACTGGCAGGTAGGTGGCAGTGACGATATAGCCCAGCCCGGCAAAGCTGTAGGCTGCGGTGAGCAGGGCCCGGTCGAGCGGCCCTTCGGCTGCAGGCGCCACTGCTGCACCCGGCTGCGCGGCGGGCAGCGGCGCAAGCGCACCCCGCACCACAGGCAGTACGAGCAGCCAGAAGAGCCCTGCCAGCAGCGCAAACACCAGCCAGCCGCTGACCGCATGCCAGCCTGCCGTCACCATGCCGCTGGTGGCCAGGCCCGTCACCAGGATGCCCAGGCCCGGCCCGCAGAACACCAGCCCGCCCAGCGCAGGCCTGCCCAGATGCGCCAGTTGCGACATGCACCACAAGGTGATGTTGAGGAACACCACGGCACTTGCCACACCCGACACAAACCGCAGGCTGGCCCAGGCGGCTGGCCATTGCAGCGCCATGGCAGCCGTCAGCACTGCGGTGAAAAACAGCCACCAGCGCACCATGCGCGCCGGGTGCCAGCGCTGCACCACACCCCTGGCCACCCAGGGCAGTGCCATGCACACGAGCGAGCCGACAAAGTAGCCGATATAGTTGCTCATCGCCAGCCAGCTGCCCTGGGCCAGGGTGACAGTGCCATCGTGCAGCATCATCGGCAGCAGCGGCGTGAAGGCAAAACGCCCGATGCCCATGGCCGATGCCATGGCAATCATGCCGGCAATGGCCACCAGCCAGGGCCGCTGACTCAGGGCGGAAGCAGTGGATACCGATGCCGAAGACACGGCAGAAGATGCGGGTGCAGAGATGGACATGGCTCTATCTATCTTTTTTTGAGATTAAATGATAAATTACCATTCCATAAAAAGATAGATATTTTTACCAGCCATGCTCGATCTTGCCTCGCTCTCCATTTTTCTGCAGGTTGCCGAAGCGGGCAGCATCACGCGTGCCGCGCAGCAGTTGGGGCGCGTGCAGTCCAATGTGACGACGCGCATCCAGCAGTTGGAGGAATCCCTGGGCGTGCCGCTCTTTGTGCGCGAGGCCCGGCGCATGGTGCTGACTCCCGAAGGCCTGCGCCTGCAGCGCTACGCCGGGCAGTTGCTGTCGCTGGCCGAAGAGGCCGAGCAGAACCTGCGCGCCGATGCGCCGAGCGGCCGGCTGCGCCTGGGCTCGATGGAAAGCACCGCCGCCGTGCGCCTGCCGCAGCCGCTGGCGCAGTTCCACCGCAGCCATCCCGATGTGCAACTGGTGCTGTCAACCGCGCCCTCGCGCCAGCTGGTGGAGCAGTTGCTGGACCACGCGCTGGACGCCGCCCTGGTGGCCTGGCCGGCCCCCGACCTGGGCGAGCCACTGCCGCTGACGCTGGAGCCCCTGTACGAAGAGCCGCTGCGCCTGCTGTTGCCTGCCGGTAGCACGGAGCGCGACGCCCCGTCGACCCTGGCCGCCTTCACCGATGGTTGCACGTACCGCCGCATTGGCGAGGACTGGATGCAAAAGACGCGTGGTGCGCCTCCTGCGCAGGTGCTGCAGCTGCATTCGTACTACGCCATTCTCGCCAGCGTAGCCGCTGGCAGCGCGGTAGCCGTGGCGCCACAGGCTGTGCTCGACCTGCAACGCGACCCCTTGCCCATCACCACCTTGCCGCTGCCCCCCTGCACCACCATGTTCATCACCCGCAGTGGTTATCGCACACCGGCGGTGCAGCAATTGCTATCTGTTTTGAAATCACACCGCTCGCCAGATGCGCGATAGCGATCGTTTTGACCTTGAAGGATGACGCCATGCCAACTGCACTGATGCAACAACTGGGCCTGCACCTGCCGGTGGTGCAGGGCCCGATGACCGGGTCCGACAGCCCCGCGCTGGCGGCTGCCGTCTCCGCCTGCGGCGGGCTGGGTTCGCTCGGCTGCGGCATGCGCTCGCCCCAGGCCATGCGCGAGGCCGCTGCTGCCGTGCGCGCGCAGACGCAGCAACCCTTTGCGATGAATCTGTTCGTGCAGGCCACGCCTACACCCGATCCCGCACAGGTGCAGCGCGCCATGCAACGCCTGGCGCCGTTCTATGCGCGCTTTGGCACCGAGCCCACACTGCCCGTGCAGTGGTGCGAGGATTTTGCACAGCAGCTGGACACCCTGATCGAGTTGCGCCCCGCCGTGGCCAGTTTCACTTTCGGGATTCTGGAGGCAGCCCAGGTGCAGCGCCTGCATGCCGCAGGCATTGCCGTATGGGGCACCGCCACCACGGTGGCCGAGGCGCTGGCCTGGCAGGCCGTGGGCGCCGATGCGGTGATCGCCAGCGGCCTCGAAGCTGGTGGCCACCGAGGCACCTTCCTGGCCGACTACGCCTCGTCGATGGTCGCCACACTGCCGCTGGTGCGCGATTGCGTGCTGCAGTTGCAAGTGCCGGTGATTGCCGCAGGCGGCATCATGGATGGCGCGGGCATTGCCGCTGCGCTCGCGCTGGGCGCGCAGGCCGTGCAAATGGGCACGGCCTTCCTCGTCTGCCCGGAATCGGCCATCAACGCCGCATACCGCGCCGCACTGGCCGGAGCCCATGCGACGGACACCGTCACCACGCGCACCATCTCGGGCCGCCCGGCACGCGGTGTCCGCAATGCCATGATCAGCGCGCTGGAGCCCGACGAAGCCGATATTCCGGCCTACCCGGTCCAGAACGCGCTGACAGGCGCACTGCGCAAGCTCGCTGGTGCAGCGGGCGATGCGCAATACCTGTCGCTTTGGGCCGGGCAGGGCGTGGCGCAGGCGCGCGCCCTGCCTGCCGCACAGCTTTTACAGCACCTGCAAGACGAGTGGCGCGCCGCTGGCGGACAATAGGCGCTCTCTTTTTTACAAGGATTGCCGCTGTGAGCACCCCTGCCAAACCCATCATCCTGTCCATCCAATCCCACGTGGCCTGGGGCTATGTGGGCAACTCGGCGGCGGTGTTCGCGCTGCAGCGCCTGGGTTTTGAGGTGCTGCAGGTGCACACGGTGCTGTTTTCCAACCACACGGGCTATGGCCAGTTTCGCGGCCAGATCCTGAGCGCAGAGCACATCCAGAGCATCCTGACCGGCCTGCGCGAGCGTGGCGTGCTGCACAAGGTGAGCGCGGTGCTGTCGGGCTACCTGGGCAATGCGGAAACCGGCAGCGTCATTCTCGACGCGGTGGGCGACATCCGGCACGCCAACCCGCAACTGCGCTACCTGTGCGATCCGGTGATGGGTGATGTCGGGCGCGGCCTGTTCGTGAACCCTGCCATCCCCAATTTCCTGCGCGACCAGGCCATTCCGTTTGCCAACATCATCACGCCCAACCAGTTTGAATTCGAGTTGCTGACCGGCGCCAAGCTCGCCAGCGTTGGCGAAGCCGTCGCCGTGGCCCGCCAGTTGCGTGGCCGTGGGCCGGACACCATCATCATCACCAGCCTGGCCACACCCGACATCGCG
Organism: Comamonas odontotermitis; assembly: GCF_020080045.1. Lineage (NCBI taxonomy): Bacteria > Pseudomonadati > Pseudomonadota > Betaproteobacteria > Burkholderiales > Comamonadaceae > Comamonas > Comamonas odontotermitis. Next base: position 375,100 of record NZ_CP083451.1, on the reverse strand, counting down.
GCCGACCAGCTTGGCACGCTGGCCGTCAACGGCACAGGCGCCTGGCTGGTGACCACGCCCCGCATCGACCTGCATCCGCTGCCCAATGGCATGGGCGATGTGTTTGCCGCCACCCTGCTGGGCCGGCTGGTGGACGGGAAAGCCCTGCCACAGGCCCTGGAGCTGGCAACGGCCACCCTGTATTCGCTGGTGAAGGCCACAACACCCGGCTCGCGCGATCTGCCACTGATTGCCGAGCAGATGCAACTGGTGGAGCCTGCCGCGCACTTTGCTGCACAGGCAATTGCACCGTGAGGATTGCGTCGTGAGCGATCAGCCCTCAGGGCTTTTGAGGACCGCACGCCAAAGATAGTGCGCGCTCACGCCCAATCAGCGCACCCAGCAACACCACCAGCATGTATACATAGAACATATGCCCGCTGTTATGGGCAAAGAAGACCTGGGTCAGGCCGAAACCCATGTAGCACAGCGGCACCATCGTGCCCAGCATGCGCAGATAGAGAATCTGGCGATCCATCGGCGTGCCAGGGCACTGGGCCATGCGCCGCTGCGTGGGCCAGAAGATGGCCAGCGGCACTGCATAGAAAACCAGAAGCAGCACCACGCCAATGAGCCCGCGCTTGGCAAACATGTCCAGCACCTCATTGTGCGCATGGTCGTAGCCCAGCACCGACGCGCTGGCACGCCCCGCCTGCACGCGGCGCTCCTTTTCATCGATATAACCCTGCAAACCCCAGCCGGTCAGCGGCTTGTCGCGCCCCATCTCCCAGGCCAGCTGCCAGTGCGCCAGCCGCTGGCCCACCGAGGTCTGCGCGGCGCCCTGGTGCTGCTCCTGGTACTGCTCCACCTCGGTCACTGCCGTGTGGTAGCGCTGCGCCATCTCTGCGCCCTTGACGGCCACCAACCCACCGATGCCGATGACTGCAGCCACCAGCCCCAGGCTCACGGGTTTGCGCAGGCCGCAGCGCCACAGCATCAACGCCCCCATCAGCAGCACCACGGGCAGCACGATCCAGCTGCCGCGCGTATCCGACAGAACAACCGCCAGCAGGCCAAACAGGCTGCACACCAGTCCCAGCGCGCGCTGCCAGGCCGCCAGCGAGCGCCACAGCAGCAATACGCCAAAGCAGCAGCCCAGCGCCAGAATGAGCGCCAGACCGCTGAACTGGATTGCATTGGTAAAGCCATTGGCCCGGTGCGCGTCGGTCCATCCCGCCTGCCAGGCGGCCACCAGGCCTGCGCCCAGGGCACCGGCCAGCATGCCCCAGCCCAGCGGGCGTACCTTGGGCGCATACAGTTGCAGGAAGCCCAGGCCGGCAATGGCGAAGAGGTACTTGTAGAACTGGTCGTTGCGCGGCTTGAGCGACCAGCCATCAAAGCTCAATGACCACAACACGCCCATGACAGCAATCAGGCTGCCCAGCAGCACGGCCCGCCGGTCCCAGGGCTGGCCCCACCACTGGCGCACGAACACCAGCGCGGCCAGCGCCAGCACCGCAGCCCCGACCGAATAGCCCGAAGGCACGGACAGTGCCACGCCCGGCACCAGGAAAGCGGCCAGCTGGCTGGCCCGCAAGGCCAGCGTGGATGCAGGCGGCACGGCCGCCGCGCGCGTCATCGGCGTACGTCTCCGCTCAGGTAAGGTCGGTCGTAGGCCAGCGCCACATAGCGGAAAAAGCTCTCCAGCGCGACGAACACGCAGTACAGAAAGCCCGCGCCGCCGCACAGAAAGCCGAAATGCAGGATATAGAGGCGCAGAAACATCGCCACCGACGAGGCCATGCCCCGCCAGATGCCACCGCTCGCGCCTTCCTGCGCACGCTTGGCAGCGCCGAGCATGGCGTACTGGGTGAGTTTTTCCAGGCTGGAATGCACGGTATTGCGCGAGTAATGCAGCAGCGGCGTCTTCATCAGATGGCGCGGCACATCGCCGCGCGAGAGCTGCGCCTCTTCGTGCACCACGCCGGTGTATTCGCGCAGCAGGCCACGCCAGAACAGGCGCTCGACCTTGGCGGTGGAGCGCAGGTACTTCAGTTCCTTGCCAAAGGCCACCATGCGCCAGCGCACCATCCAGATGGCTTCGGTGCCCGATTGCACGATAGCCTGCAGTTCTTCGCGGAACGCGGGCGAAATGACCTCATCCGCGTCCAGAAAGAAGACGTAGTCGCCCGTGGCATGCGCGAGCAGGCGGTTGCGCTGCACGGCAAAGCCCTGCCAGTCGTCATAGCGGTAGACCTGGGCTCCCTGCTCGCAGGCGATGGCGGTGGTGCGGTCCGTACTGCCGCTGTCCACCACGATCACCTGGTCTGCAAACGAGGCGCTGCTGATGCAGGCCTTGATGTTGTCTTCCTCGTTCAGCGTCAGGATGCCAATGGTCAGCGTCAGCTTGCGGGAAGCTGCAGCACCGCCCAATGGAGAGTTTGTCACTCAATGGCCGCCGTGGAAGGTTTCACCTGCCTTGAGTCGATACACGGTGCCGCAGTACGGGCACTTGGCCTCGCCGGAGTGGCCCACGTCCAGAAAGACGCGGGGGTGGCCGTTCCACAGCTTCATATCCGCCTTGGGATTGGGACAGAACACGCCGCCCTGCGCGTTCAGATCTTTGGCCAGCAACTCAACAACTGCCTGCGTCATGGTGTTCAAACTTTCCTGTGCTTGCCAGGCGCCCCTGTGCTCTGGCAACGATCAATGATTGTGCGAGACGAGTGGCCCGGTATCTGGCACCCGTCTTCGTGCTGGGCTGAGATTTTACGTGGACGGGAGCCCGCTTTACACAATATGAGGGATTGCCTACCCCCCCGGAGTACCTGACCAAGGCAGCCGCCTGCCCTGCGTTGGACGCTGGCAAGGCACTTTTGTTACAAATTACGCGCACTCAATTCAGGTTGCCAGGGCCTGCAATGGGTGCGGGCTCCGCCACTGCAGGACGCTCCAGCGTCCATGTGCGCAGCCGTCCGCCCACAAATTCACAGGTCACGGTCGAGTCCGTGTTGTCGCGCCACACAAAGACTTCGGGCTGCTCCAGGTCCTTGGACTGGCGCAGACCGAGCGAGCGCGTCATCGCCACCACGTGCACCAGCGGCATCTGCGGCTTGAGCTTGGCGTTGAGCATGACGGCACTGGCCACATAGCCCAGCGGGCGCTCGGAAGCGCGCTTCATGATCGTCATCAAGCGGGTGAAATGCAGCATCAGCCACATCACGATGCCGCCGCCCACGGCCAGCACCCCCATCCATTTGTAATTTTGGTAAGCAGCCCCCAGCAGCACCAGCAAACCAATGGGAATCAGTATGTTTCTCCAGTTCATGGGGCGCTATTGTCCACTGCCGGGCGGGCAGTGCCAACGCCAGGGGCCAATTGACCGGGCTCCGTTGGGTAGCTGCCGAAGGTAGCTACAGCGGGCACTGCAAATTTCGACCTGCGGGCAACGTGTCCTCTTCTGGTTTGTCCCTACAACCCGGTATCTGCCTCTGGCGCGCACAGGCATTGGCTGGCATGCTTGCGCGCTATATCTTTTTGAACCGCTTTCATGTCTCTGAGTTTCGCCATCGCCTTTGCCGCCTTCAGCAAGAGTTTTCTGCTGGTGGTCGCCACCATGCTGCCCATCCTCAACCCGGTCAGCGTGTCTGCGATCTTTCTGACCCTGACCGAGGGCGCATCACACGAAACCCGGCGGGCCATTGCCACGCGCATTGCCATCAATGTCACCTTGCTGATCATCTTCTTCATGCTGATCGGCTCGTACATGCTGGAAATGTTCGGCCTGTCGATCGACATCGTGCGCCTGGGCGGGGGCCTTCTGGTGGCAGTGATCGGCTGGAACATGATCAACACCAACTCCTCCGAAGGCCGGACCGAGAAGCTGGCCGAGGCCTTCACCCCCGAGATGGCACGCCGCCGCGCCTTCTACCCGCTGACCTTTCCCCTCACCTATGGGCCCGGCAGCCTGGCCGCCACCATCACCATCGGTGTCAGCCTGCTGGACCGCAGCTCGCCCGCACTCACCGTCGTCAACGTCATCGGCGCCACGGTCGGCAGCATTGTGGTGGGCGTCATCCTGCTGGTGTGCAACCGCTATGCGGACAAGCTGCTCAAGCCGCTGGGCGAGACCGGTACCATCGTCTTCCTGCGCATCTCGGCCTTCATCCTGCTGTGCCTGGGCATACAGATTGCCTGGAGCGGCCTGGGCAACCTGATCAGCGACGCCATCGAACACGGCGTGACCGAGGCCTACAAGCTGCGCAGCTGAAGCCGTGGCACACAGTGGTTTTGAAGCAATTTCAGCACTGGCGTCCGTACCATGCGCGCAAGCACTTTTATTTTGATAGCATTCACCCATGCGTCTTTGGTCTTTGCACCCCCGGTACCTTGATCCGCAGGGCCTGGTTGCGCTGTGGCGCGAGGGCTTGCTCGCGCGCCATGTGCTCCATGGCCTCACCAAGGGCTATCGCAACCATCCCCAGCTGAACCGCTTCAAAGCCCACGCCACGCCGCAGCTGGCCATCGATGCCTACCTGTGGGCCGTGCAGCAGCAGGCCACCGAGCGCGGCTACCGTTTTGACAGCAGCAAGCTCGGCCCCAACTCCGTAGTGGCGCCCATTGCCGTCACCAGCGGCCAGATGGCCTACGAATGGGAACATCTGCTGCGCAAGCTGCAGGCACGCAACCCGGCGCTGTGGGAGCAATGGCGCCACACCACCGATCCGCAATGCCATCCTTTGCTGCAGCCGGGCCCCGGCCCGATTGCCGACTGGGAACGCCCCGAACCATGACATCCTTGACCCGAATCAACTGCTTGGCCGGTATACTGGCTGCGCTGCTGGCAGGCCCCACCATGGCGCAGCCCCAGGCCGAAGCCGCCACGCCGCTGGCCAACACCGCGCAACCGGCCCCTACCGCCGCCCACCCGCAGGCTGCGCCTGCGGACGCGGCAGCTGCAGCAACCGCCCAGCCACCATCTCGCCCGGCCGTTTCGGTCGCTGATGCACCGTTGCCGCCGCCCTCGCCCGACGCCCAGCAGGCCTACATGGCCGCGCGCGACAAACTCGTGCAGATCCGCACCCTGCGGCGCCAGACCAACACGCAAAGCAGCACCGGATCGGGCTTTTTCGTATCAGCCGATGGCCTGCTCATCACCAACTACCATGTGATCAGCCAGCTGGCGCTGGAGCCCGAACGCCACCGGGCCGTGCTGGTGGCCGTCGATGGCAAGGAAGCCCCCGTGCAGCTGCTGGCCGTGGATGCCCTGCACGACCTCGCCCTGCTGCGCATTGCCAAGGCAGACAAGGACGGCAACGCTCCCCACCACGGCGCACTTTCGCTGCGGCCCGCCAACAACCCGCTGAACGGCGGCGAGCGCATCTTTTCGCTGGGCAACCCGCTCGATGTGGGCTTTGCCATCACCGAAGGCACCTACAACGGCCTGGTGCAGCGCAGCTTCTACCCCCGCATCTTCTTTGGCGGCACGCTCAACCCCGGCATGAGCGGCGGCCCCGCCATCGACACCCAGGGCCGCGTGGTGGGCGTGAACGTGGCCAAGCGCCTGGGCGCCGAGCAGGTGAGCTTTCTGGTACCGGTGGAATTTGTCGAGCAGCTGCTCGCGCGCAGCCGCGGTGCAGAACCCGTCAAAGGCGCGCTGCATGCCGAGCTGACCCGCCAGCTCACCGAACACCAGCAGGCCCTGACCGACCGGCTGCTCGCAGGCCCGGCGCGCACCGAGCGCTACGGCCCTTACCGCGTGCCTGTGCCATCGGAGAGCCTGGCCCGCTGCTGGGGCGATGGCCGCGAGCGACGCAGCGAATCGCTGTTCGATTTCGAGCGCAGCCAGTGCCGCATCGACAGCGAAGTCTTTACCGGCGACGGCGATGTGGGCGGCCTGGGGCTGCGCTACGAGGCCTACGACGCCCCGCGCCTGAATCCCTGGCAGTTTGCCAACACCTATAGCCAGAGCTTTGCCAACGAGCCCATGCGCAAGCGCGGCAACCGCGTGCGCACCGGCTTTGAATGCCGCGAAGACTTTGTCGCGGGCGACGCCAAACTGCCACTGCGCGCCGTGGTCTGCATGTCGGCCTACCGCAAGTTCAGCGGCCTGTACGACCTGACCGTGCTGGCCGTCTCGGTAGACCAGCCGCGCCAGGGCGTACTGGGCAGGCTGAACGTGAGCGCCGTCAGTTTTGACAACGCCCAGCGCCTGGCCAGCCATTTCCTGCAAGGTTTTTCCAGTGAGAGTGCGCGATGAGCGAACACGATTACCCCGAGCTGACCGAAGTCGCGCCCGATACCGAAATGGCGGCCCTGGATGCCGCAGCCCCCGCGCAGCCCGCCGCTGCGCCGCCCGAAGGCGCCGTGCTGGAACTGGTGGAACGCGGCCACCGCCTGGCGCTCGCGCTGCCGGTGTTTGCCTGGCCCTGCACCATTGGCCGCGCCGCCACCGCCGATCTGGTGCTGACCGACACCAGCATCGCGCCCGAGCATGTGCGCCTGCACCGCAGCGGCGATGGCCAGTACGAAATCGAAGTGCTCGACAGCGTCAACGGCATCTGGCTGGGCAAGCGCCATTACAGCGCGGGGGAGCGCTGCACCTGGACGCCGGGCACCCGCCTCGTTCTGGGTCGCGGCGTACAACTGGCGCTGCGCACCGCGGCGCAACCATTGGCACCCACGCAGCGCTGGCGGCCCTTCTCGCGCGCGCAAGGCATGCTCACGGCCTTTGCGCTGGTAGCGCTTGCCCTGCTGGCAGCGCTGGAGACCTGGCTGGGCGCCACCGAGACCGGAACCATGGCGCGCCAGTTGCCATCCATGCTGCTGTGGCTGTTTGGCGGCCTGCTGGTGTGGTCTCTTCTCTGGTCGCTGATGGGCAAGCTGTTCACGGGAGCCACCGCCTTCTGGCGCCATGTCTGCATCGCCTCGGTCGGCATGGTGACCACGGCGCTGGTGGGCAAGCTGCTGTCAGCCGGCGCATTTGCATTGTCGATGCCGCTGCTGTCGCGGTTTGACTCCAGCGTGGCCATCGCCTTGCTGGTGGTAGTGCTGTGGTTCCACCTGCGCGCGGCAACCCAGGTGGGCAGCCGCACGCTTGCCATCGCCATGCTGAGCCTGCTGGTGCTGGGCGTGGGCGCCAAGCTGGGCCTGCAATGGCAATCGCAAAAGCGCCTGGGTGACGGACTGTACATGTCCAACCTCATGCCGCCGCAGTGGCGCATGGCGCCCACTGTACCGGTGGACCGCTTCGTGCAGGACACGGATTCCATCCGCCAGCAGTTGCAGACCCGCAGCCAGCTGGAAAAGGACGAAGACGAAGATGGCGCGGAGGAAGACAGCGGCCTCGACTGAGAACGCGTTTACGATCTCTACGCAGCACGGTCGCGGCGCGAGGAGATCGTGAACACGTTCTGAGACGTACTGCCTGCACACCCCAAGCGACAGACAGGGGCGCCGTGCATGGCTACGATAGTCCCACCATTTGCCAAAGGGATTGCCATGCACTACCGCCAACTCGGCGCCAGCCCGCTTCAGGTTTCTGCCCTGTGCCTGGGCACCATGATGTTTGCCGACCAGATCGATGCGCAGGAGGCTGCCGCCATCGTGGCCGATGCGCGCGAACGCGGCGTCAACTTCATCGACACTGCCGACATCTACAGCAAGGGCGCCTCCGAAAGCATGGTGGGCCGCCTGCTGCAAGGCCAGCGCGATGACTGGGTGCTGGCCACCAAACTGGGCAACACCATGGGCGATAAGCCCAACCAGGGCTACTACTCGCGCGCCTGGATGCTGCGCGAAGTAGAGGCCAGCCTGCAGCGCCTGCAGACCGACCGCATCGACATCCTCTACCTGCACCGCGACCGCGCCGGGCTGAATCTGGAAGAGCCCCTGTACGCCCTCAAACACCTGATCGACAGCGGCAAGATTCTCTACTGGGGCATATCCAACTTCCGCGGCTGGCGCATTGCAGAGGCCGTGTTCATCGCCCGCCAGATCGGCCTGCCGCCGCCCGTGGTGTGCCAGCCATACTACAACCTGCTCAACCGCATGCCCGAGACCGACATCCTGCCCGCATGCCAGCATTTCGGCATCGGCGTCGTGCCCTTCAGCCCAATTGCGCGCGGCGTGCTCAGCGGCAAGTACCAGCCGGGCATGGAGCCGCCCAAGGACAGCCGTGCCGGTCGCAACGATACGCGCATCATGCAGACCGAGTTCCGCCCCGAATCCCTGCTGATCGCGCAGCAGGTGCAGCAGCACGCCCAGCATCAAGGCATCAGCGCCGCACAGTTTGCCACCGCCTGGGTGCTGGCCCACCAGGCCATCAGCGCCGTCATCGCCGGCCCGCGTACCCTGCAGCAGTGGCAGGACTACCTGCCCGCGCTGGATTACCAGATAACGGTGGAAGACGAACGCCTCATCAGCAGGCTGGTCAGCCCAGGCCATCCATCAACGCCCGGGTACAACGATCCTGCGCACCTGTGGCCGCAGGGGCGGCGGGCCTAGCACATGATCACACGGGCAATGCACTGCGCAAAGAGCGCAGCCATCGCGTGATCCGGGGCATGCCAGACTCCCCCCGCACGCGGCTGCATTGCACAGTACGCTGCAACAGAAAATCCATGGCCTGAAGCAAAGAATTCGCAACATGGGTGAACGAAGCCATGGTCCGAAATGAAGAAGGCCAGTCGAGAGACTGGCCTTTCAATCAGCGGATTTTCTCGGCAGATTTTATTTGCGACGGCGCCGCATATATGGAATGCCGAACACCATCAGCAAGCCGCCCATGATCATCAGGCCATACTCAGAGAGGGTTGGCACATTCGTTGCCTTTCCTCCGCTCTTGTCCGTTACCGTCACGGTCACCGTGGCAGTGGCGCACACCGGAGGGTTCGCCTTGTCGCACAGCTGGTAAACGATGGTATAGGTACCTGCAGGAACTGCCGCCGTCGTGGTGACCATACCCGTTGCCGAATCCAGCACCACGCCAGGATGGGAGGCGGGCGTTACCACCGTCAGCGTCGAGTTCGTCAGCGTCGATGGCTGGCCGTCCGTCGTGTCATTGACCAACACATTAGCAATTGGCGTAGAGGCTACGCCGGCGGGGACACTCGCTGTATCGGCTAGTGGGTTGGCTGCGCCTGTAACAGTAACTGTAGCTGTCGTCATAGAGCAAGCTGCCGGAGATCCTTGGTCGCACAATTGGTAGGTAATCGTGTAGATCCCTGGTGGAACTGTGGCTGCAACAGTCACCTTGCCCGTGGTTGGATCCAGCACAACCCCCGGATTGGACGCAGCCGTGACCACAGTCAATGTCGAATTAACCAATGTCGATGGCTGCCCATCAGTCGTATCGTTGGACAGCACATTGGCAATGGCTACCGATGCCGCGCCCGCAGGAACAGTTCCCGTATCGAGCTGTGCTGATATTTGCGCAATGTTCAAAGTGATGTTGGAGGTCACACAGTGCGTGGGATCAGACGCGTCGCACATTTGATATTGCAATGGATAGCTGCCTGCAGGCACGGTAGCCGTAGTACTGACAGATCCATCTGGATTGAGCGTAATACCAGTAGGCCAGATTCCAACCGGAGCAAGCGTAGCATTGGTCGCGGTTGCCACCACTCCGGCCACTGTGTTGTTGGCAAAGACACTGGCGATAGGTGTGGCAGCAGTGCCAGCCAGGGCAGCGCCTACGTAATCGCTCGATACTAATGTAATCGCATATCCAACCTGCCAACCTACCCCGTCGCTCCAACCAGCGGGGGTGGAAACATAATCAATTTCTGAGTACTGCCCACTGAATTGCAAATACATGCACATTCGAGTTGAATCATTAAAGCACCCCTCAGACGGTCTTCCAGCCCCAGCAATCGGGCTGCGAATACTGCTGAGTGTGGTTAGATTGAAATACCCAGCGGTATTGGTAACGGCAGCAACGTCACTCCCGGTAATAGGTGTGCCACCCACCTTATAGGTACCTGAGAAATTTACATCTGTAATATCTAGACTATAGATTGCCAAGCGAGGCTGATTGACCGGCTGCGTGAATTTAATGGCATAGCCGGATGAGTTTTCCCTACTCACCAATTGAGAAGAAATTGAGTTTATCGATGCAGGCCAGATAGCAGCATTGGTATAGCCCGTGGTGCTAGGATTGCTTGCTGTATTGTAGCTGGTATCCCAAACGATATAGCCCTGCGCGCTGGTAGATGTTGTCCCGAATATTGTGTTTGCGCTTCCTGAATCTTGAAAAACAACACTATTCCCATTGGCAAATGTTCCGGTTACTGTATTGCCTGCAATCCCATTTGTAGGAAATGATGCCCAATAGTCTTTTGTGGATGTGTTTGACCACGCATTTGTGGCGAATGCAAGAACTATCATCTGGGGGATGAGGAATTTATTTTTCAAATAATGCATAATTTAAAATCAACAGTGAAATATAACGACTTAGAACCTGTTGTACCTGCTCTTAGAGCGGCCAACACAGCCCAGCAAGTCATAGGTTTATCCGTACGCTCCAATGGCAAGACAGATAATTAATGCGAACGCCCCGCTAAGAAAACTTATCGAAAGCGTTCGCACCAAAAAATCTCAACCCATGATCACCGACGACGCTGCAATGCAGTTGCCAGGAAGCCGAGCGACAAAGCCAATGCGATCAATTGCCATGCATTGAGCACTGGAACTGGAGCAACGGGCACGTCAGACCCAACCGTTACGGTTGCACTGGCGTCATTGTTGGAGCCTGCCTGAGGATTGCCGTCTTCATAACCATTGTTGGTTGTACCAACGGGATTGATTTCGGCAAGGACTTCATTGGCAGCAGGCGATACCTTTGCGAAGTTCTGGAGGCTATTTCCACCCCTGATACCAGCATCAATAGTCGCAGTCACAGTAATGGGCTCTGCATTCGCGCCTGCAGCCAAGGTGCCAGCCGCGCCAGAGCGAGTGCAGGTGATCTCCACCGCAGCTCCAGTTTGAGGCGAGCAGGTCCAGTTCGGGCCCGTTGCACTCACAGCAGTCAGCCCTGTTGGCAGCTGATCCTTGACCACAATCGCCGCTTGCGCCACGCCCGGGCCAGTGTTCGTTGCCACCAGCTGGAACGTCACCGTGCTGCCAGCCTTGTAGGGGCCGCTGCTGGTAATGGTTTTAACAAGCTTCAGATCGATGGTGTTAGGAATGTCGACAGTAATAGGGGCACTTGCATCATTGTTCGAGCCTGTGGCCGAGTTGCCGTCTTCATAACCGCCGTTGGTCGTGCCAAGCGGATTGCTTTCCACCAGCGTCTCATTGGCAGCCGTGTTTACCTGGGCATAGTTGACCAAGCTACCCGGAGTACTGGTGTTGACCGTGGCCGTGACAGTGATCGCTTCTGCTGCCACGCCTGCCGCCAATGTGCCAGCAGTTCCCGAACGGGTGCAGGTGATGACTTGACCACCAGCCAAACACGTCCAATTGGTGCCGCTTGCGCTCACAAAAGTCAGACCTGCTGGCAGCTGGTCCTTCACCACGATCGCCGCTTGTGCCGCTTGAGGGCCAAGATTTGTGGCAACGAGGTTAAAGGTCACGGTGCTACCCAGGCTGTACGAGCCTGTGCTGGTCACGCTCTTGGCAAGTGTCAGGTCAATGGTATTGCTCACGAAACCAAAATCAATGGTGGAGTTGATATTGGCATCAGGCAGATTACTCGACAGACCGCCGGCAGCAATGCCTCCAGGCTGCGCTATCGCTGCCGCAGTCGCGGTCGCATTCGCTTCACCCGTAGGACTTGCTCCTGGCACAAGGGTGATGGTGGTGCTGTAAACAGTGCCACCGACCGCTGGGTTGCCATGGTTTTTACCGTCGTCCGCTGCCGAGTTACCGGATGCAGTGACTGGGCTTGAGGGCTGGCTGCCTGCAGGAGGCACGACACCCACAATGTATTTGCCAGCTGGCAGACCTGTGAACAGGTAGTTACCGTTGGCATCTGTCGTGGTAGTCGCCAGCGCGGTTGTGCTGTCGGGCACGCCATCGTCATTGGCATCTACGTACAGGTTCACCGTTGCACCGATGACCGGTGGCTCGGTTCCGTCCAGGACGCCGTTATTGGCAACGCCTCCTCCAGCACCACTGTCCATAAATACCTTATTGCCAATTGCCATGCTGTAGAAGCCGAAGTCAGCCGTCAGGTTGGACTGGTTGTCGAGCGTGGTGTCGGTGCGTCCGGGCGTCACGTTGCCGTCTTCGCCCGTTGGCTGGCCTGCACCCAAGGTATACAAGCCACTCTTGATGCTGGCTGCCGGAACACTGCCAGAGGCAGCAATCATCAGAGTACCGTGGTCATGGTTCGTACCTGCAGCAGTGGTGTCAGTGCTGGCGATGGTGTCAGTCAGTGCTCCTGTGGCATCTTGACTGGTGCCACTGGAATAGAGACCTGACAGCACTTGGCCTGCACCGAAGTTGCTGCTTGGAATGATGACCACGTAATCACCTGCAAACTGATTCTTGAACAGGTAGTAGCCGCTGCTTTGGGTGGTATCAGTCGCTACGGGCGCTGTACCGGTGGGGTTGCCACTGGCATCTGCCGCCCACAACTGGACAGTTACACCATCAATGCCAAACTCAGTGCCATCAACAACACCGTTGTTACTGGTGTCAAACCACACACGGTTACCCAGCGAGTACACGGGGGCCAAGTTGACATCTACGCCAGTGTCGTTGTTCGAGCCTGTGGCCGAGTTGCCGTCCTCATAGCCATTGTTGGTGGTACCAACAGGATTGGTTTCGGTCAGCGTCTCATTGGCAGCAGGCTGCACTTTGGCCAGGTTTTTAAGGCTGGTCGTAGTGTTCGCGTCTACGTTGTTGTCAATGGTGGCAGTCACAGTAATGGGCTCTGCATTCGCGCCCGCAGCCAAGGTGCCAGCCGCGCCAGAGCGGGTGCAGGTGATCTCCACCGCTGCTCCAGTTTGAGGCGAGCAGGTCCAGTTCGGGCCCGTTGCACCCACAGCAGTCAGTCCTGTTGGCAACTGATCCTTGACCACAATCGCCGCTTGCGCCACGCCCGGGCCAGTGTTCGTTGCCACCAACTGGAACGTCACCGTGCTGCCTGCCTTGTAGGGGCCGCTACTGGTAATGGTTTTAACAAGCTTCAGATCCATCTGCGCTGGAGCCGTGATGGTGTTGGTCACGCTCAATGCATTGCTGCCTGCCACCAAGGCAAGGCTGCTTGGGTTGAACGTACCGCTGCCAGTCATGGTGTAACCACCGCTGAGTACCTGACCACTGTAGGCCTCGGCGAATGTGCAGTTTTCACCAGCAATCATGCCACTCAGGCTGCCACCGGATGGAGGGGTGAAAGTGGTGGTGTGGACACCACTCGAATCGCAGGTAGCCGTTACCGTGATCGATGGTTCTACAGTGATCTTGGTGCTATCGCCGCTATAGGCTTTGGTCACCGTAATAGTGGCGGGTGCTCCAGGAGTGATAGACGCCTTGGCATCGTTGTTGGAGTCAGCTGCAGGGTTGCCATCCTCATAGCCTCCATTGGTCGTACCCAATGGATTGGATTCGAGAAGGGTTTCATTGCTCGCAGGGTTGACCTGCGTGTAGTTGGTCAACAGGCCACTGGCACCACTATCGACGCTGGCGGTCACCTGGATAGGAGAGGCTGCAGCACCCGCTGCAAGTACTCCGGTTCCGCTATTACGCGTACAGACAACTTGCGCCGAACAAGTGAGCGCACCAAATATCGTGGGGCCGCTTTGGCTCACGCAGCTCCAACCAGCACCGCTGGCATTTACGTAAGTGAGTCCCTGAGGCAAACAGTCTTTGACAACGATGGACTCCTGGGCTGCAGCCGGGCCATTATTGGTCGCCAACAAATTGAGCCTAACCTGGCTGGTACCCGACAGATAGGGTGCAGGCGTACTGGAATCCACACTCTTTTCCACGGAGAGATCAATCGCATCAGTGACCGTAACTGTGGTGGTCGTGTCGTGCGTCAACGTGTTTGGTGTAGTTGTCAGGTTACTACTGTTGTTGGTATACACACCTGGTGTGCTGCTGACCATGTTGACAACAAAGCTGCATTGGCTGTTGGCATTCACATTCGTGCCAGGGCCAACGAGAGAAACGCCCGTGCCTCCGCCGGTAATAGAGAGATTACCTCCACAGGTATTGGAACCAGCAACTATCGAGGTAGCAGTGGTGCCTGCGGGCAATGCGTCCTGCACGATAAAGTCGCTCAGCGATGCAGCACTGGCATTGATGATATTAAATGTCAGTGTGTAGGGCTGATTCACTCGCACTTGTGATGGGTTGAATACCTTCATGACATTGGCATTGGCCTGCAAAGTCAACGTGGCCGATGTGGGGCTGGCATTGGTATCCCCTGAAGAGGAGCTCACTGCACCTGCAGGAATCGTATTGGTCTTGTTACCCGTTGTGAGAGGCACTACATCGACGGAAATCGTGCAGACGCTGCTGGAATTACCCCCTATCGTGCTGGCGTACGTGAAACCAATCAGGTAAGCATCCGACAGAGAAATGGAGGCAGCACCTGGCGACGCTGTAACGGTGGCCGGTGTTGTGGACATGTAGGGGATCTGCGATCCATCCGTCCATGCATAGGGCGCGCGAGCATAATCCGCCGTCACACATGTGGTGGACACGTTAGGCGTAGGCGCTACCACCAGGCCTGCGGGAAAGTTATCTGTAAAGGCTATATTGGTTTTCGAATCCGCGCCCACATCAACCTGAATAATCATTGGCACGGCTTGTCCGCCCAACGCAGTACCGCCATTACCAAAAGTTTTATTCAAAGTAAGGCCTGTAGCCAGGTAACTCAGCGAAGCCGTTGCAGGTGCAGTGTTGGTGACCCCAGGATTGCTGGTGGTCAAGGCTCCCGCAGGAATCGTGTTGATAATTGGAGTTGCACCCGCCGTTCCAGTGGCAGTTACGTCTATCGCAACGTAGCAGACTCCGGGAGTTGCGGTGCTGCCACCCGGTATGGTTGCACCGGTGATGGTTACGCTGTTGGAAGTGTTGGTAACAACCCCGTTCGCGCAATTTGTAAAAGCATTGGCCGGACTTGCTATGGCTAGCGTCCATCCGCTAGCTACAGGCAACGTATCAGTAAGTGATGCTCCAGTCTCTGGCGTGGCTGAGGTGTTTCTCAACCAGATGGTCAACCGCGCGGTGTGTGTACCCGAGGTCACCGTGGCCGAATTGAACGCCTTTACTACACTGACATTGCTGGGCACGACCAAGGTGTCACTTTTCGGACTGTTGTTGGTCACGCCCTGATCAGTGGCTACCGTATTGGCCGGAATGAGGTTATAGGGCTTGTTAGGCGGAACCGGATTAGTGTTTGGTGCGGCCACGTAATTGCCGGGCGCAACGGCGACAACCTTTACACTGACAAAGCATCGCAATCCATTTGTCAATGTCGGCACCGATGGCAACGTAGCGGGCGAGTCGATATCCCAACCCGAATAAGTAATAGTGTCTTGCCCAGTAGCAGAGCGGGTAACAGTCGCCACCCCCGTGTTGGAACATGTTGAGGCAGGTGTTGCGTTTGCATTGGGCCCGTAACCAGTCAGAGGCGGAACCCAGTTGCTGCTGTTGTACTGAACATCTACATTGTTCACCAATGTATACGGCACCCCTGGCGTCAGATTTGCCGCGACCTGAATACCCAAAGGCAGAACGTCAGTAACAGTGCCACCGGTGATGTTTCGGTCAAACCGGTTTAATACGCCAATCTCCAGATAAACAGGCTGCCCAACCGCAGGGAAGGGAGCAGGCGGCGTACTGTTGTACCAGTATGCCGTTTCCGTCATAAATGCCTTGTGCGCTTCCAAATCACCATTGGGGCCTGGATCATAGGTAGGACCTGTAGATGCAGACGCGGAAAAAGTGGGTAGAACGTTCTGGTCGTTATGAACATTGGTGCGTGGCACATAGTTCACAATAGGCTGACCTAGTGCTGCGGAGGTCACCGTCACATTGAAATAAATGTCACAGATCCCCAATTCACCGATTGTTGGATTGGCCGCCGGCACAGTCATCCCAGTAACCGTTACGTTGCTGTTTCCGGGCGCCGCCGTTGAGCTTCCTCCGCAGGTAGTATGCACATTTGGCACGGAAGCAACTACGAGCGACGACGGCAAGTTATCAGTAATGCTGGCATTGGTACGCGCCGCAGTGCTCCAGTTGGTGAGTTTCAGATGCACAGTAAAAGTCGTGCCCACAGCCACACCATCTGTGGAGGAAACTTGATCCTGATCACTGATGATTAACGTCTTGTCCAAACGCAAGTCATTCAACACATTGATCGGCGCCGTTGCCGGGCTAGGATTGGTCAACCCCTCAGAAGTGATAAGTCCGTTTGCCGGAATGGTATTGGTATAGGAACCTGCAACACTGCCCTGCACGGTGACCGTGATAGTACAAGTTCCCCCACGGCAACCGTTCCGTTGCTGAGACTAACGTTCTGCCCACTGATAGCGATTGCGCCCGAACCACAACCCACAGCAGTGGGTATAGGAGAGGCGAGAGGCAATAGCCCTACAGGGAGCGCATCGGTCAGATTTACCCCGGTGAGCGGGTAGGTGGTGGAATTGTTCCTGATCGTAATGGTGAGCTGACTGCCAGCGCCTTCGCCGATGTTGGGGAATTGGAAGCTCTTAGAGACAGTAGGCTCTGTCGGCTGATAAACAAGCACCGTAGCCGAGAATGGATCACTTTGATAAGGCCCACCCACACCAGTCGCCGAAGTCTGGCTGGATGGCACGGAATTGGTGACATTGCTCTGCGTAGAAGGGATCGCCGCAGGATCAGGTTTGACACGAATCACAACCCGGCAATCCGGTCCTGTGGACGATGGATTGGGCAGCGTTACATTGGTCACCGTAACCGAGGTGGCCGTGGTGGTGATGGAGCCCGAGCCTGCCGAGCACCCACTTCCGCCGACAACACCAGCCCCATCGGTCATCAAGGGGGCAAAGCTGGTATCCACCAACAGCCCAGGAGGCATGTTGTCAATAAAGTTGACCAACAGGTTGCCATTGGCTGGAGCCTGCGCACTGAAGAGGTTGAACTCCAGATACGCTGTTTGATTGGGCGCGAGGCTGTTCACCTGGGTATTGGGCACACCCGTCTGGTTCACAAATTTCTTGTTGACAAGGAATGTGTTATTGGTCGACTGGGCATTGGAAAAACCAATACCACCCGACAGCAGGCAAATCGCAACCAATCCGAATACATGGGAAGCCCATCGGCTCAGGTTATTTTCTACAGGGTTTATTCTGCTATCGCAGACAGCATCTTTCCTCGCCATCAACTTTGATATAAGCATCTGGGACCTTTAGCATTAGATTTGCCCCGAGGATACATGTGCAGCCAGCTTCAAATCTGACTCAATATGACAAGCAAACACCTCTAGTGTAGAGAATGCAACAATAATGCTCTCATATGGCAAAAAACTGTTTCATAGTTAAAAATAGTTCACCATGCCCCCCATAGATATAATTATCTTATTAATTCCATGAATGCATATTAATTATTGCATTAGAGTTATCACAGCTATTCAAAAATAGCAGCAATATACCTATCTTGATACGTTCTTTTTCAAGAAAAAATCAAATGATAGAATCTCTAAATATATTAATTCTTGATGGGAATGACGCTCTGCGCGAGGCGATCGTTGGCATTCTTGGTCAAGCTGGTCACCATGCCATTGGGATCAGTCATGCGGAGGAGTTGGAGGAGAATGGCCAGCACTCTGCTATAGATGTCTACATTCTGGGCTTGAGCCCACCGAGCAAGGAGGGATTTGAGCTTTCCAGAAGGCTTCGTGCAGCAGAGCCATTTGCTGGAATCATCATGATGACGGGAGAAGGTACTGCACATGAAAGAACTCATGGCTATGAGTCTGGCGCAGATATCACGTTATCGAAACCTGTTGACTTTCTTGAACTACTAGCTTGCCTTGGGTCGCTTGGACGTCGCCTTCGCACAGTACCTTCAACAGGGGCAGATACCCATCTGACTTTATGCTTGAAAACGATGACCTTGATGGGTCCCAATGACTCAGTCGAACTCTATATTCATGAGGCACGAATCATTGGAGCGTTTGCCAGATCTCGCAATAGTCAACTGGAACGATGGCAAATAGCGGAATTGATTGGGGCGAACATTGAAAGCATTCACCGAAACAACCTTGACCAGCGCATGGTCAGGCTTCGGCGTAAATTACTGGTAGCAGGCGCCAGTGCACCTGCTATCCGCGCCATGCACAAAACCGGCTACTCTCTATCTGCTGTAGTTCGAATTACGTGATTTCACATCCACCTTGATGTAGATTTTTAAGAAAATCGCTTTTTTATCAAAAAGATAATATATTTATATTTTCTGAATATAGTAAATTACAGATACTCATCATCATAGAGTGCACCCATGATTTCGAATTTCTGAGGCGAGGATGGCAAGCAGTCACAAAGCCACCATGCATGAGCGCATGCGTCAGGACATGCCTGCATGCCCTACTCCAGCCCCCGAACAATCTGCATCGCATCGTCCACCCGCTCCACCGCATGGATGGTCAGCCCTTCGATCGGCTTCTTGGGGGCATTGGCCTTGGGGACGACGGCGACGGTAAAGCCCAGCTTGGCGGCTTCCTTCAGGCGCTCCTGTCCGCGCGTGGCGGGGCGCACCTCGCCGGCGAGACCCACTTCGCCGAATGCGATGAAGCCCTTGGGCAGCGCCTTGCCGCGCAGGCTGCTGGTAATGGCCAGCATCACCGCCAGGTCAGCCGCAGGCTCGCCAATGCGCACGCCGCCAACGGCATTGACGAAAACATCCTGATCAGCGCAGGCCACGCCAGCATGGCGGTTGAGCACGGCCAGCAGCATGGCGAGGCGGTCGCGGTCCAGGCCCACGGAGAGGCGACGCGGGCTGGGGCCACCGTCATCGACCAGCGCCTGAATCTCGACCAGCAGCGGGCGCGAGCCTTCCAGGGTCACCAGCACACAGCTGCCGGGTACCGGATCGGTGTGGTGCGACAAGAAAATAGCGCTCGGGTTGGAAACGCCCTTGAGGCCTTTTTCCGTCATCGCGAACACGCCGATCTCGTTGACCGCGCCAAAGCGGTTCTTGATGGCGCGCACGAGGCGGAAGCTGCTGTGCGTGTCACCCTCAAAATACAGCACGGTGTCCACCATGTGCTCCAGCACGCGCGGGCCGGCCAGTGCCCCTTCCTTGGTCACATGGCCGACCAGGACGACGGCAATGCCGGTGCTTTTGGCCATGCGCGTGAGGTGCGCCGCGCATTCGCGCACCTGGGCCACCGAGCCGGGTGCCGAGCTGAGTTGGTCGGAGTACATGGTCTGGATCGAATCGATCACCACCACAGCGGGCTGCGTGCTCTCGCAAGTGGCCAGAATCTTTTCCAGCTGGATTTCGGACAGCACATTGACCTGGCTGTTGTCGAGCCCCAGGCGCCGCGAGCGCAACGCCACCTGCGCGCCACTCTCCTCCCCCGTCACATACAGCGCAGGCAAACCCTCACGCTGCAGCGCATCGACTGCCTGCAGCAGCAAGGTGGACTTTCCAATGCCCGGATCTCCGCCAATCAGCACCACGCCACCTTCGACAATGCCGCCGCCCAGCACCCGGTCCAGTTCGCTGATGCCGCTGGGCGTGCGCGCCACATCCGTGGCTTCGATCGCCGACAGCGGGGTGACCGCCTGCGCTTGGCCGGCATAACCGGTGCGCCCGGTCTGGCTCAGGCGGTTCTTGCCACCGCCTGCAGGCTCGGCCGCCGTCTCCACCAGGCTGTTCCAGGCACCGCAGCTCGGGCACTTGCCCAGCCAGCGCGGGCTCGTGCCGCCGCATTCGTTGCAGGTATAAATCGATTTGTCTTTGGCCATGTCACCGCGATTGCTGATACTGCCGCCAATGGTATACGTGCTGGCGGACCGGCACGCGACACCCTGGTTTGAAGGCTTGGTTTAGTATGAAAACCATAGCTGATGGCGCTTGATGGATGGGCGCCAACCATTGATTTTTACCCAAGGAGATTGTAATGAGCGCCCCCCTGACCCTATACTACGCCCCCGGCACCTGCGCCCAGGCCGTGCTGATTGCGCTGCACGAAGCCGGCGCCGACTTTGAAGCCAAGCGGCTGAACATGGCCGAAGGCGAACAGCGCAGCGCCGCCTATCTGGCCATCAACCCCAAGGGCCGAGTGCCTGCGCTGCGCACACCGCAGGGCGTGCTGTCGGAAACCCTGGCACTGCTTCTGTACGTGGCGCAAACCCACCCACAGGCCAAGCTGGCGCCGCTGGACGACCCCTTCCGCCTCGCGCATATGCAGGAATTCAACAGCTTTCTCGCCTCGACCGTGCATATCAACCACGCCCACCGCCCCCGTGCCGCACGCTGGGCAGACGACGAGGCCGCGCACAAAGCCATGCAGGCCAAGGTGCCGCAGAACATGCGCGATGCCTTCACCCTCATCGAACAACACTACCTGGGCGACCAGACCTGGGTACTGGGCGACGAGTACTCCGTCGCCGACCCTTACTTGTTCACCATGGCCGGTTGGCTCAAGAGCGACGGCGTCGATATCCAGGAGTTCCCGCGTGTGGCTGCGCATTTCGAGCGCGTCAAGGCCCGGCCTGCGGTGCAGCGGGCGCTGGCTTGAGCCAGACGTCTGGTGGCGGGTGAATGCGATCAGAACAACAGCTTTCAACACCCGACCGATAAACCGATCAACGCTCCTGGCGCCCTGCTGCGGGAGCCTCCCAGCCCGTTCCTGCCCAGTCGTGCTGCGCAGCTTCGCGCTGGTAGAAGCGGGCCAGCGCCTGCGCACCGGCTGCGCTGGGCGCGTGCGCCGCAATGGCCACGCCATACACGGCAGCATAGGCCAGTGGCGCTGGCAGGTCACCGACGATGCGAATACCGCCTGACTGCTGCAGCTCGCTGCGCAATTGCAGGCCCAGCTCGGCATCCCCCCGCGCCACCAATTGCGCCACCTGCGGGCCGAACACCTTGATGCTCTTGGGCAGCACGGTATCCGCCATGCCCAGTTGGGGCAGCAACTGCTTTTCGATGAAGGCGCTGCCTTCTGAAGACGGGTAGGCAATCGCCCGGGCCGACTGCAACAGCGCGCGCACATCCTGCTCGCTCTGCAGTGGCGGGAGCGTTCGACCCGCCGCTACGGCAGCCGCCAGCGGCGTCTGCACCACCGGCAGCAGGCTGCCCCGCCGCACCAGCCCCTGGGCCTGTAATTGCTCCAGCACCGCAACCGGCGCCACCACCACATCCACCGAGTCGCCTTCCTGCAGATGCGGCGCCATGGCCAGCGCAATGGCTGGAATGGTGCCGTAACCCGTCTCGGTCTGGATCTGCGTGGGAATGATGAGCCGCGCCGCCAACGCCCGATGCACACCGGCAAAGCCCTGAACCATCAGTACCTTGACGGGCAGGCTGGCGAGCGCCTCGTCATCCGGCGTTCGCTGAACACCCGGCCCATCAGACGCACAGCCCGCCAGCACGGCAGCGGCCAGACAGAGCAGGAAAGAGCGGCGGCGGTGCATGGATGGCATGCGTTGATTATGGGTGGACTGTATGGCGATCTGAAAAAATGGGGCTTGGCGAATCTGGAGTGCGCTTCGACGCTCCCAGACCTCCAAGCCCGTAGCCAGCCAATGCGGATGCCGGTCAATTGACCTTCAGCGCACGCCAGTCAATATAGTTGTCCGCGCGCGTCGGAATCTGCACTTTCTTGGCCGTGGCCCAGGGCGTGATCAGGTTGAACAGTGGGATGTGCGAGATGGCCTGGTGTTCGTTCAGGAGCACCTTTTCAATCAGCTGGTTGCGCAGCTTCAGATCGGTTTCGGTCTTGACCCGCTCGATCATCGCGTCCTGCTGCGGGTTGGATGCACGGCCCAGGTTGAAGTTGCCGTCACCACCGCCGCCTGGCGAGCGGATCAGCGCCTGCAGGCTGTAGTAGGCATCAAACGTGGGTACCGACCAGCCCAGCAGGTAGACACTGGCCTCGTAGCGCTGGA
Source organism: Comamonas odontotermitis (assembly GCF_020080045.1). Classification (NCBI taxonomy): domain Bacteria; kingdom Pseudomonadati; phylum Pseudomonadota; class Betaproteobacteria; order Burkholderiales; family Comamonadaceae; genus Comamonas; species Comamonas odontotermitis. The sequence continues at coordinate 353,063 of NZ_CP083451.1, read as the reverse complement.
TCATCGGAAAATAGGTGGCAAACGGCTGCGTGCGCAGCTTGGCCCTGATACCCACCTTTGCCCATTGCGCGCTGATGGCCTGGCACAGCGCCTCGTCGCTCGGGTAACGGCCCGCAGGGCACGAGAATTCCACTTCGAAGCCATCGGGATAGCCTGCCTGCGCAAGTAGCTTCTTCGATGCCTCCGGGTTGAATGCCAGGCGCTTGTCGACCTGCGGGGTCCAGCCGTTCACATGGTGGGCGATCAAGGTGCCGGTGGGCTGGGCGAGGCCGCGCATCACCACGCGCTGGATGGTGCCCATGTCAATCGCCTGGTAGAGCGCCTGGCGCACGCGCACGTCCTTGAACGGGTTCTTGCCCTTGACGCTGGAATGCTCCAGCTCATCGCGGTACTGGTCCATCCCCAGGAACATGGTGCGGTCCGCTGCCGATTCGAGCACCTGCAGATTGGGCGCCTGCTTGATGCGCTGCAGATCGTTCATGCTCGGGTCGATGATGAAATCGACTTCGCCCGACAGCAGCGCTGCCGTGCGCGTGGCATCCGATTTGATGGGCGTGTACACCGCCTCGGTCACATTGGTGGGGTACTTGCCCTTGCCCCACCAGTGTGGGTTGGCCTTGAGGACCAGGCGCGAGTCGGGCGACCATGAATCGAGCACGAGTGGCCCGGTGCCCAGGGCATGGCGGTGGGCATAGTTCTCATCCTTGGCCTTGATGTCCTTGGGCACGGTAGAGTTGTTTTTCTCGGCCCAGGGTTTGCTCATGATGCGCAGCTCGGTCAGCTGGTTCACCAGCACCGGGTTGGGCACCTCCGAAAAGATATCGACGGTGGTTGGGTTCACCACTTCCACGCGGTCGATGCCCTGCGTATAGACCACGAAGCCCGAGGTCTTGGCCTTCGCGCGCTCCAGCGAAAACTTCACGTCATCGGCCGTCAGCGGCGATCCGTCGCTGAAGGTGACGCCTTCGCGCAAGGTGACGCGCAGCTGCTTGGGGTTGATGCGCTCCCATTTGGCGGCCAGCGACGGCTCTGGCTTCTGGGTCTGGCTGTTGTATTCGACCAGCGCCTCATACACCGCACGGTGCACCGAATTGTTGACGCCGACATTCTGCGCATGGATGTCCCACGACGACAGATCGGCAGAGCGCGTCCAGCGGAAGGTGGACGCCTGAGCGGGCAGCGCCATGGCTGCAAGCGCGCCGGCAACCGCCAGTGCCGATGCCGCCCGGGTCAGGGCCGCTCGGTGCTGCAAGAATGTGGTGGGATACATCACAGATTCCTTCTTATTCATACCAAAACCAAACCCGTACTATGGCAGCGAAACCGCGGGTTACCAACAAACCTTTGGTTGTATCCATATGGTCGGCATCTGCCCGTCAGCGCGGGCCCCGGACATGGGTGACCACCTCGCGCAAGGTGTCTGCGTCGGGCACCCACCAGTCGGCCAGCGCTCCGACAGCCACAGCGCATACCAGGGCGCCCAGCAGCGGCTTCCAGGTCAGCTTCACCGCAGAGGCCAGCCAGCCTGCGCGCTCCACACGCACCAGTGCACGCGCCGTCATCATCGAAAAAGCCAGCTCGACTGCCACGGTCAGCAGCACATCCACCCCGAAGTACAGCCACAGCAGGGCACCGAGGCCAAAAAAGGCCAGCACCAGGCCCGCAAAGACGGCCAGGATCGGCACGATCACGATGCCTTCATCACCGCCGCCGATATCGCCAATGTCCACGCTGTCAACCCAGGAGCCGCTGCCGCCCTGGGGCACATCTGCCGCGCTGCTCCAGTTGCCCGATGCGCCACCGCCGCCAAAATCGCCGCCGCCACCCGCCTGCACATCAGCCGGGCCATGGTGGTGGTGCAGATCAGGGAACCCATCGAGAACATCTGCGCCGTCTGCCGAGGAATCTTCGCGCCTGCGCTCGTATGCGTTGCGCACCAGATAGGCCGCCCACAGCCGCAGCACCGCCAGGTACACGGCATAACCCACGCCCAGGCTGACGGCGTAGCGCACCGCCATCGATTCCACCCCTGTCTTCAGCATGGCAGCGGTTACCACCCACATCACCAGCAGCACCAGCAAGCCCATGCACAGGCCATGCATGCGCAACCAGTGCTTTTGCTGCAAGGCTGCCGCCATGCGCTGGGGCTGCATGCGCAGCGCCCACCAGCTCGAATAGCGCCGTGCATGGTGGCCGGGGCGGCGTTTGGGTGTTGGTGCCAACGGCTTGAGGGAGGGAGTGAAGACGCCCGCAGTGTAGCAGTGCCGCTGCCGGGCTCAACCCCTCAAGAACGCCAGGCCAGGGCCACTGCGGCAACACCCCCAGACGTGCGCCAGGGCAGTGGCGCGCACTGCACGCCGGCATCCCAGCCGGAAAGGCGGGCATCCGCCTCCGCAAGCGGCAGGCCAGCACATTTGAGCCGCGCCTCCAGCTGCGCCCACTGTTGGGCAAAGGCAGCGCGCAGGGCCGTGCCTTGCAGCGGTGCCAGCTCTTGTGCAGCAGGCCCGATGAACTGCCGCGCCACGGCGTGCCATTCAGCGTCATCGCCATCGGCGGGCACCGCCTGCACATCCACGCCAATGGCAGCACGATCCGACCATGCCCACAGTGCAGACGCACCGGCATAGGCCACCGAGAGGCGAATGGCAGCATGCACGCTGCCGCCCAGCAGCAGCATCGGTGCCTGGCCGGGCATGCGCTGCACAGACAATTGCCGCGCATCGCACTGCAGCACCTCCGCCAACGCACTGCAAATGGACTGGTGCACTGCATGGCGCAGGCTTTCACGCAAGGGTGCAGGCGGCCCCGCAACGTGCGCCAGGCAAACCGCAAACACCTGCGCCGTGCCCTGGCAGGCAGCAGGCAGCGATACCGCCTGCTGCACCGCGTTCAGGCCCGCCATGGCGCTGCAGGGGCGCCGTGCCAGCGGGTGCCAGCAGGCAGGTTTTCGCCCTTCATCACCAGGGTCATGGGTCCCAGCTGCACGCCATCGCCCACCTGGGCGCTGTACAGCACGGTGCAGCGCGCGCCAATCGTCACTCGCTCGCCGATGACCACATGGTCGATCTTCATCACCCGGTCTTCAAACAAATGGGTCTGCGGGCATGCAAGCGCGTTCAGCTCGCTGTGCGCACCCACGGTCACGCAATCGTGCTCGGTGATGTCGGTCGTGTCCAGGTAGGCGCTCGTGGCAATCCTGCTGCCCATGGCGTTCATGGCCAGATTGAGCCAGGGTGTGCCGCGCAGGTAACGCAGGAAATTGGGAATGGCGATACCTTCATACATGCTGGTTGCCGCTTCGGACAGCCACACAAAGGGCGTCCACATCGGCACCGCCTTTTTGCTGTAGCGCCCCACCAGCAGCCATTTGAACAAGGCCACCGCAAGGAAAGCCCCCAGGCCAAACACGATGCCTGCCATGGCCAGATCCACCACCACCGCACCCCAGCGGCCTGCAGACGCGAGCGGCATGGCATCGAGCACGATGGCGTAGCCCGCAGCAATCACCAGTGCGTGCGGCGCGCCAATGCGGAAGGCCTCGACAAGGCCCCGCCCCAGGATGCGCTTGCGCGAAGGTGCAAAGGTCAGGTGATCGGGGTAGCCCTGCACCACTTCGCGCGCAGGCAGATTCATCGCAGGCGAGCCGATCCAGGTCTGGCCGTCCTGCATGTCGGCATTGCGCGGCACGGCCGACATCACACCGATCAGCACGCCTTCAGGAATGGTGGAACCATCAGGTACATAGGCGCCGTTGCCAATGAAACTGCGGCGCGACACCACCGTTGGCTGCACCGTCATGTAGCCGCCGTCGATGCGCTCGTCGCCCAGCATCACTGCATCGGCCACAAAGCATTCATCCCCCAGGGTCAGCATGTCGGGCACCACGCCCAGGGCGGTGGACAGCTCGGTGCGCTTGCCCACCTTGGCGCCCAGCATGCGGTACCAGGTGGCCGAATACACGGTGGCATAAATGCCGTGGAGGGTTCCCAGGCTGGCCTCCTGGATCTGGTTGGTGAGCCACTTGCCCAGGTAGCGCTTGCTGTGCACCGACCAGGTGCCCGGCCGCAGCCGAGGCAGCAGCAGGTAGCGGATCAGCGCGGCCACCAGCATGGTGCAGACCACCAGCACCAGGCTGGCGGGCAGCGCCAGCACGAAGAATTTGAAGAAGCGCAAGATGAACGCGCCCAGCGCATCGACCGTGCCGTCTTCGATCAAGGGGCGTACCGAGATCGAATCCACATCCAGCCAGTCGATCAGCAGGAAGGTAGGGAACACCGGCATGAAGAACAGGGTGGCAATCAGCAACCCGCCCATGGCAAACACCAGCATCTCCCAGCTGCGCCAGGCCGCACTGGGCGAGATGCGCTCGGGCATGGCCGTTTCGTCAAAAGCCGATACGTGCTGCGCAGGCGAGCCTGCCCACACGGTGCGCGCGGGTTGTGCCTGCCCATCGGTCAGGGCAGACTGCCCTTCCAGGTGGGCCCAGTCGCCCAGGTCGGTGTTGCCTTCCAGCACCACGTAAGAGCCGATGCAGGCGTTGGCGCCGATGTCGATGCGGCCCAGCAGCAGCCAGCCGCCTTCGACGCGAGCGTTTTCCAGGTTGACGGCATTGCCCACGCTGGCACCGTCGCCAATGGTCAGCAGATCGGGTGCACGCACCGTGAGCGAACCCAGCACCACCTCCTTGCCCACCCTGGCGCCCAGCGCGCGCAGCCATAGCGGGAAGAGCGAGGAGCCGGTGATCATCGCCACCGGCACGGCCTCCACCAGCCGGTCAGCAAACCACCAGCGGAAGTACGTCACCCCCCACAGCGGATAACGCCCTGCCTTGAGGCGGCCAGCCACCAGCCATTTGCCTGCCCAGGCCACGGCAAATTCCAGCACCGTGGCAATGGCAAATGCCAGCACCGAGATGGCGATGGCAAACGGCACCGAGTCATTTTCGTCGCCTGTGAAGAAATGGTAGGTGAAGAACGGTGCAAGCCACTGCGCCATCTTGATCAGCACCAGAAATGGTATGGCTGCCGCCTGCGCCGCGCCACAGCGCCAGCGGCGCAGCGCAGAGTGCGTGCGAAACGGCCGCTCGGCTGCAGGAGCGCTTTCATCGGCCATCGCAGACTGCAAGGCGTCGGCGATGCGGCCAATCTGGCGCTGCTGGTAAATGGTGCTGACCGTGGCCTGCGCAAAGCGCGGGTCGGCACGCAGCTGCGATGTCAGCCGCGCGGCGAACAAGGAGTGGCCGCCCAGATCGCTGAAGAAATCCAGCGACCGGCGTATCGGTTGCCCCGGGAACAGCTTGGCGAGCGCGGCAAACAGCACTTCTTCCGCAGGCGTCTGGGCGGTGTCGGAATCGGTGCTGTTCACCGCTGCCGCCAGTTCCATGGCCTTGAGTGCCTTGCGGTCGATCTTGCCGGAGGTCAGCCGCGGCATCTCTGCCAGTGCCTCGAAGCGCGCGGGCACCATGTAGGGAGGCAGACGCTCGGCCAGGGCATTGCGCAAGGTAGTGTGCGTGGGCGGCACCGCGGTGCCCGGCACATCCGTGGGTACATAGAAGGCGACAAGCTGGTCCATGCCATCGTCACAGCGCAGCAGCACCGCCGTGGTGCCCACGCCCGGCTGCTGGGCCAGTACGGCTTCAATCTCGCCCAGCTCCACGCGAAAGCCCCGGATCTTCACCTGGTCATCGGCCCGGCCCAGGCATTGCATCTGGCCGTGTTCGTCAATGCGCGCCAGATCGCCCGTGCGGTACAGACGCATGTCGTGCGGCCCGGCGGTCCAGGGGTTGTCCAGAAACTTCTCGGCCGTCAACTCGGGGCGGCCCAGGTAACCGGCAGCCACGCCGGGGCCGGTGATGCACAGCTCGCCCGTCTCGCCCGCTGGCAGGCCCACCAGGGTGGGCGCCGTGCCTGCGGGAAAGCTGTCCGCATCGATCACCTGCACCACCACCATGCTGTAGTTGGGCAGGGGTGTGCCAATGGTGACGGGCTCGCCCGCCTTCAACTCGGCAAGGCTCGCCGACACCGTGGCTTCGGTCGGCCCATAGGTGTTGAACATCTGGCGCGGCGACCCGGTGCTGGACTGCGCCCAGCGCGCCACCAGCGCCTCGGGGCACATTTCGCCGCCCAGGTTGATGATGCGCAGGTTGGGCACATCGTGGGCAAACAAGGCCAGCAGCGTGGGCACCGCATGCAGTACCGTCACCTGCTGCTCGACCAGCGCAGCGGGAAGGGCTTCGGGGTCACCCGCAATCTCGCGCGGCGCGATCCACAAGGTGGCGCCCACCAGGTAGCTGATCCAGATTTCCTCGAACGACATGTCGAACGCGACCGAGAAACCCTGGTAGACCTTGTCGCCCAGGCGCACGCCCAGACGCGCGTTTTCGCTGCGCAGAAAATGGCAGATGCTGCCCTGCGTGATGGCAATGCCCTTGGGCTTGCCCGTCGATCCGCTGGTGTAGATGACATAGGCAGGGTCGCCTGGCTGCGCATGGCTGCGGCGGCGCAGCACGGTACCGCCCGGCAGCGGCGCCAGCAGTTGCGCATCATCCAGCATCAAGGCCAGAACACCCGCTTGCGCAAGTCCGTCGCGCGGTGTCTGCTCTGCAATCAATAGCGCTTTGGCCTGCGCGTCATCCAGGCAGGTGGCAATGCGCTCGGGTGGGGTTTCGCTGTCGAACGGCAGCCAGGCAGCCCCTGTCTTGGCGATGGCCAACTGCAGGGTGAGCAGCGCAATGCCGCGCGGCAGCCACAGCCCCACCATGTCGCCGGGGCCGATACCCGCCTCGATCAGCCGGTGCGCGGCGCGGCTGGCGTCGGCATCGAGCTGTGCGTAGCTCAACTGCTGGCCGCCAGCGATCAGCGCCGTGGTTTCCGGGTGGGCATAGGCGGTGGCTTCAAACAGGTCGGCCAGCACTTCGTGGCGCAACAGATCGGGCCGCTCGGGCCCACGCAAAACAACGGTCTCGGACATGAAAGCAATGCCAGGCGCCTGCACAGGCGCAACCGTGCGCCTTCGTGGTCTGCAAGAACGCCCAAAAATGGGGCATTGCGCATTATGGAACGACGGCAGAGTACCTGACCTTCAAGCAGCCTTCCGATCACAGATTGCTTGCAATGCTGAGGATTTGGCGCAACGCTGGGTCTGGCTAGACCAGCACACATTAAGCGCTGTTTAATGTGTGCCAGGCTCTGCGGGCAACACTTGCGCAGCCGACCACCCGCCACCCAGTGCCCGGTACAGGGCAATCAGGTTGTCCATCTGGCTTTGGCGCAGGTTGATGACTTCGATCTCCGCCTGAAACAGGTTGCGCTGGGCATCGATCTGCTCCAGGTACGACGCGTAGCCTGCGCCATAGCGGTCCTTGGCATAGCCATAGGTTTGCGCCAGCACGGCGCGGCGGCGCTTGGCCGTCTGCAATTGCACATCCAGTCGATCCACACCCACGAGGGCGTTTTCCACATCGCCCAAAGCTGACAGAACCGCGCCCCGGTAGGCGTAGGCCGCCTGGTCGCGCTGCGCAGTGGCCGTGCCGTACTGCGCGTCGAGCCGCCCCCCATCGAACAATGGGGCGAGCGCACTTGCGCCCAGGCTCCAGACATTGATCGGGTTGTAGCCGATGGCATTGACAAACAGGCGCCCCGCACTGGCGCTGAGGCTGACCTGCGGCAGGTAGGCCGCGCGGCTGGCGCGCAGATTGGCATCGCTGGCGGCCAGGGCCAGTTCCGCCTGCACCAGGTCAGGCCGGCGGCGCAGCAGCTCGGACGGCAGGCTGGCCGGTACCGCAGGCACCGCCAGGGCGGCAAAGGCCTTGCCATCGGCCTGCGCTGTATCGCGCCGCGCAGGCACATCGCCTGCCAGCAGTTGCAAGGCATTGAACTGGCGCGCAATGGCCATCTCCAGCGCGGGAATCTGCTGCTGCACCGATTCCATCTCGGCCTGCGCCTGCGTTACCTGCAGTTTGGAGATGTAGCCGACCGATTCCTGGTCCTGCGCCAGCTGCAAGGCCTGGCGCCGGGTATGCAGGGTTTGGCGTGTCTGGGCCAGCTGGGCTTCGCGCGCCAGCAGGTCCACATAGGTCTGCGCCGTGGTGGCGGCCACCGTCAGTGCCACAGCATCGCGGTCGGCCTGGGTGGCACGGTACTGCAGATCGGCGGTGCTGGCTCTGTCCGCAAGGCGCCCCCACAGATCAGGCTCCCAGCTCGCCTGCAGTTGCGGCTGCAGGCTGCGCGAGGTGGTGATACCTACGGGCGTCAAGGTATGCGTCACCCCGGCGCTGGCGCCCAGGTTGAGGTTGGGCAGCAGCGCAGCGTCGGCCGCCTGCAACTGCGCGCGCGCCGCTGCCACGCGCGTACCGGCCACCTGCAGGTTGGCGTTGCGTGCCAGCGCTGCCTCCACATGGCGGCTCAACTCGGCATCGCCCAGCGCCTGCCACCACTGCGCCACAATGGGGGTCGATGCGCCCTGATCGCCTTCGCCCTGATCGCCTTCGCCCTGGTAGGCCCAGCGGGTGGGCAGGCCTGCACGGCTGTCTGGCGGCGCCTGGCGCAGTGCAGGCGCGCAGCCGCTGAGCAAGGCCGCAGCTATGAGGGGGCTAAAAAAGAAGAGCGTGCGCTTGCTGCTGATCACTTTGCGGCTCCTGTTTTTGCAGCATTTTCCTTGGCGGCCTGCTCGGCGGCACGGGTGTCGACGGATACCTCCACCGACATGCCCGGGCGCAGGCGCGCGGCCAGCTCCTGATCGGCATCGATCGCAATGCGGATAGGCAGGCGCTGCACGATCTTGATGAAGTTGCCCGAAGCGTTGTCAGCCTTGATCACGCTGAACTCCGAACCCGTTGCGGGTGCAATCTGTTCGATGTAGCCGTTCAGCTTCCCACCCTCCAAGGCATCGACCGTGAAGCTGGCCCGCTGGCCGACGTGCATGTGCGCGGTCTGCGTTTCCTTGAAATTGGCCACCACCCACAGCTTGTCGGGCACCAGAAACAGCAGCTGCGAGCCCGCCGCCACATACTGGCCGGTGCGCACCGACGACTCGCTCACCTGCCCATCGCGCGGCGCACGCACCACGGTGTTGTCCAGATCGATCTGGGCCAGCCCCAGCTGGGCTTCGGCGGCCTTGACCTGCGCCTCCAGGCTGGCGCGCGCCACCTGGGTGGATTTGATGGACTGCTCGCCGATATGGATGTCGGCCTCGGCTTTTTCCACATTGGCCTTGGCCAGCTGCGAGGTGGCACGCGACTGGTCGCGCTCGCGCAACGACACCGAGCCCTTGGCGGCCAGCTCTTCCACGCGCTGCAGATCGGCGGCGGCGCGGCGCGACTCTGCGGCAACAGCCGACAGGCTGGCCTTGCGCGCGCCCAGATTGGCGCGGTTCTGCGCCTGGGTCTGGTCGGAATTGGCCAGCTGCGCGCGGGCGTTGTCGAGCTGCGCCCGGGCCTGTGCCACCTTCTCCTGGTAGATACGGTCGTCAATGCGCAGCAGTACATCGCCCTGCTTCACATGGCCGAAATCGGCCACGTTCACTTCATTCACATAACCACTCACCTGCGGTGCCAGCACGGTGATCTGGCCCCGCACGTAGGCGTTGTCGGTGCGCATGGTGGAAGACGCGAAGGGCGGCAGTTTCCAGGCCCAGAGCACCAGCAGAATGCCAACCACCGCCACCAGCAGCATCAGGCCGATAGCCTTGAAGCTGGGACGGATCAGCTTGGCGGTGGGGGAAGGCTCCGCCACAGGTGCGGCAGGAGCAGGAGCGGCAGGGGCTGCCGATGGGGTAGAGGGTGTGGATACAGGATTTGTCATTGTTTTATTTGCTTTGGACGCACGGATTCAAAAGGAGGCCTCAGCAACAGCCCGCGCCGCGCGGCGGCGGCCCAGCCAGGCCAGAAAGCGCAGGCGCAGCGCGCGGTAAAGGGCCCAGCCCAGAAAGCTGAGCGCCATGGTGCCGATCACGCGGAACACGTCGTTGAAGGCCAGCACAGCCGCCTCGCGCTTGACGGTCTGCGCCAATTGCGCACGGCTTTGGGCGTTGCGCTGCACGGGGTCGGTGATGAGCTTGCTGTAGCTGGCCTGGGTTTGGGCCAGGCGCTGGTTGACCAGCGCGTCGGTGGCAGGCATTTCGCGCGCAATGGCCTGGGTATACACCTGGGCACGCGCCTGCTGGATGGTGCCCAGCAGGGCAGAGCCCATCAGCCCGCCCACGCTCTGGGTGACGGAGAACAGCACAATGAAGGTGATCATGTGGTCTGCGCCCTGGCTCATGGCATGCTTGAAGCCGATCATCATCAGCGGCCCCATGAACAGTGCTGCAGCGCAGGACACCAGAAACTGGCTGAAGAAGAAATCGTGCGGACGGCTCTGGCTGGTGGAATGCAGATCCAGATAGCCGCCAATGCAGATCAGCAGGATGGACACCAGAATCTGCGGCAGGATGGTATTGGCGCTGAAGGTGAGCGCCCCGGCGACCACGCCCACCAGCATGCCCGTCAGAATCACGCCGTACAGGGGTTGAAGCTGATCCGGGGTGAGGCCCATGGCCCGCAGCAGGCCGACCACGCCATAGTTCTGCTCCGAAATCATGAAGCGCATCAATAGCGCACCGGCCATGAACATCAATGTGGAAGGATGCAGCAGCCAGCGCAGCTGAATCAGCGGCGTGCGTCGGCTGTACTCCAGAATGCCCGCCAGCGTGAACAGCACGATCGATGCAATCAAGGCATAGGCCAGCCAGGGCGCATTCAGCCACCAGGCATTCACGCCCTGGGCCAGCACCGCGCACAGCAGGGCCACGGCGGGCGCCACCAGGGCGAAGGTCAGTAGATCAAGCGGCTCGAACACATGGATCTGCATGCCCTTGGGCAGCTTGAGCAGCACCACCGCCGCAAACGCCAGCAGGGCCAGGCCCGCTTCAAAGGCATAGAGATGGGGCCAGGGATTGATGGTGACCAACGCTGGCGAAAGCACCCAGGCCAGAGGCACGGCCACCGACGACATGTTCATCGCCAGAATCAGCGCCGCCGGAATACGCGCCATCGGCAGGCCCTGCATCACATACATCACGGCGAGCGACGTGGTGGTGGCGCCTGCAAAGCCGCTGACACCTCGCACCACCAGCGACATGGTGTAGCCCTCGACAAATACGTGGGCCAGCGCCAGCATGGCATAGATGCCCAGCCCCCATTCGGCAAAAACGCGCAGGCCCAGTTGCTGGCGCGATTTGAAGACGAGCAGATTGGCTGTCACGTTCACCATCACATAGGCAGCGGGCAACCAGGCGGCCTCGACCTGGGTGAGCCCCAATTGGCCCTGAATGGCCGTGAGGTTGGCAGTCACCAGGCCATTGCCCAGCCCCCCCACGAGGCCCACAAACAGACCCACCGCCACATAGGCCAGACGCCGCGCCAGCGAGTGCTGCAGGCGCGCGGGAGAGCCGGGCATCGCAGGGCGCTCGTGCTCTTCCCAGTCGGGGGGCTGCTCCACGTAACGGTATTGCATGGTTAGCGCGCCTCTTGCGCGGCGGGCCGCAGCCCTTCGGTGATCAGGAGCCAGGCACGGTCGCTCAGCGCCAGGCGCTCCTGCGGCGTCTGGCCGCGCCGCGCGGCGCTGAACATGCCCACGATCAACAGCAGGTCGGCGGGCTGCAGATCGGCCCGGCACAGGCCCGCCTGCACGGCGCGCGAGAGCAGCGGCTCGACGACGCCCAGCAGGCGTTCGCGCAGGTCCTGCACCAGCGGGTTGTCCTGCGGCAGCGAGCGCCAGTAATCCGTCACCGGCACGGTCAGCACCGCTTCGCGCGCCCACAGGCGCAGAAATTCGAACAGCGCGCCGTCGCCTTCACTGACCTGCAGCCGCCGGGCCTTTTCGTCCAGACGGTCCACGATGTGCCACAGCAGCGCAGCAATCAAGGCGGTACGGTCCGCAAAATTGCGGTAGAGCGTGGTGCGACTGACGCCGGCGCGCTCGGCCACCACGTCCAGCGCCACGGTCACACCCTGCTCGGTGAATACGTGCAGGGCCGCTTCCAGCAGCTGGCTGCGGTGGGCCAGCGCATCGCTGCGGGGTTGGCGTTCTCGGGTGTTCATAGGTATGCAAATGGTTTATCCGTACAAAACTGTACGTTAAACGGCATATCTCTGCACTAACCCTGTTGCAGCCAGGGAAAACCCGCATTCATTCAAAGGCTTCAGCAACTATCAAAAAAATAGCTGCCGGCGCCCACTCATTGGGCGCCAGGCAGCTTTATGGCTAGGATGAATGGAGGCTAGCGGCCGTCGACCACCATCGGCACGCGCGGGGCCACTGCACACATCAGTTCGTAGCCCACGGTGCCTGCCGCCTGCGCCACTTCGTCGATGGGAAGCACGGCGCCATTCGAGGCACGGCCCCACATCGTGACCTCGCTGCCAAAGCCCGCATCGGCAATGCCTGTCAGGTCCACCGTGATCATGTCCATGCTGACACGGCCCACGAGGCGCGAGCGCTGGCCATTCACCAGCACCGGCGTGCCGGTGCCGCAGTGGCGCGGGTAGCCGTCGGCATAGCCGCAGGCGACAACGCCGATGCGCATGGGCTGCTCGGCGGTAAAGCGCGAGCCATAGCCCACGGTGTCCCCCGGCTGGAGGTTCTGCACCCCGATCACCTTGGTGGACAGGGTCATCGTCGGCTGCAGGCCCCAGTCATCCACGGTTTTTTCGGGGAAATCCGGCGCGCTGCCGTACAGCAAAATGCCGCCGCGCACCCAGTCGCCGCGTGCCTGGGCGGGCATGTCGGGGTAGCGCAGCATGGCAGCGCTGTTGCAGATGGAGCGCTCACCGGGCAGATCGCGGGTGGTTTCTTCAAACACGGCAAGCTGGGGGCCGATGCCCTTGGCGGAATCGGCATCGCTGAAATGGGTCATGAACGAGATTTCGTCCACCTGGGGCAGCGCATTGAGGCGCGCCCAGGCCGAGCGGTAGCGCTCGGGCGTGAAGCCCAGGCGGTTCATGCCCGAGTTCATCTTCAGGAAGACGCGGTGCGGCTGCTGCGTCTTGTGGGCGGCCAGCCAGTCGATCTGCTGGTCGCAGTGCACGGCGTGCCACAGGTTCAGGCGCGAGCACAGTTCCAGATCGCGCGCGTCAAAAACGCCTTCAAGCAGCAAAATAGGCCCGCGCCAGCCCAGATTGCGGATGCGTTCAGCCTCCGAAGGCTCCAGCAGCGCAAAACCATCGGCGGCGCGCATGCCCTCAAACACGTTTTCAATACCATGACCGTAAGCGTTCGCTTTCACCACGCACCATAATCTGGCGTCATGTGCGGCCTGTCTGGCGCGCGCCAGGTTATGTTGCACAGCAGCGGTATGAATGGTGGCTAGAATGGGACGCGGCATGGAGAAGACTCACAACAAGACAATGGAAAACCTCAGGGGCGTTGTCACCGGTGCCCTGCAGCGGCGCGAAGAGATCGTCCGCTGACACAAGCCAGCAAATCGCAGATTTGCGGTTGAGACCAAGCGCCGGGCCACGTCAGGCCGGGCAGCGTCAGGCGAAGCCGCAGGCAGTACAAAACCGTACGAAAAGGCCAGGCGCCCCCGACGTAGCAACGACATACAAGGGTTGTGTTAGCGGATCTAAGTGAAAACGCCTTGATATTCTGGCACCTTGCCGGCCACCCTGCGTGCTATAACCACGCCTGCTTGCCCGCAGCTTGCATATATTTCTCGCGCCATTAGCCCACCTTATCTTTCTCCTATCGAATGAAGCGCGGTTTCTACACCATCATGTCGGCGCAGTTTTTCAGCTCGCTGGCCGACAATGCACTGTTCGTGGCGGCGGTTGACCTGTTGATCAATGCCGGCGCTCCCGAGTGGCAGCGCGCCGCCCTGGTGCCCATGTTTGCCCTGTTCTACGTGGTGCTGGCGCCTTTTGTGGGTGCATTTGCCGATGCGTATCCCAAGGGCAAGGTCATGTTTGTCAGCAACGCCATCAAGGTGGTGGGATGCTTTCTGATGCTGTTCGGCTCCCATCCGCTGATGGCCTACGCCGTGGTGGGCCTGGGAGCGGCCGCTTACTCTCCCGCCAAGTACGGCATCCTGACCGAGCTGCTGCCCCCCAGCCAGCTGGTGCGTGCCAATGGCTGGATCGAGGGGCTGACGATCACCTCCATCATCCTGGGCGTGCTGCTGGGCGGGCAACTGGTGGGTGTGCAGGTGTCGAGCTGGCTGCTGTCGTTCGATCTACCGCTGATCGATACCCCCATCGACACACCGTCGGAAGCGGCCATCTGCGTGATCGGCCTTCTGTACGCCATCGCCGCCTGGTTCAACACCCGCATTCCGCGCACCAACACCGAGCTGGTGCCGCTGCGCCAGGATGCGTCGCGCAGCATGGCCTCCAACATCATGGACCTGCTGCCGGACTTCTGGCAGTGCAATGGTCGCCTGTGGCGAGACAAGCTCGGCCAGATCTCGCTCGCCACCACCACCTTGTTCTGGGGGGTTTCCGGCAACCTGCGCTACATCGTGCTGGCCTGGAGCGCCGTGGCCCTGGGCTACAGCACCACCAAGGCGTCTGCGCTGGTGGGCGTGGTCGCCATCGGCACGGCCGTGGGCGCGGTGCTGGCATCGATGCGCATGAAGCTCGATGGCGCCACCAAGGTCATCCCGCTGGGCATCGCCATGGGCTTGCTGGTGGTGTGCATGAACTTCATCCACAACATCTGGCTGGCCGTACCCTTCCTCATCGTGCTGGGTGGCCTGGGCGGGTTCCTCGTGGTTCCAATGAATGCCCTGCTACAGCACCGCGGCCACAACCTGATGGGATCGGGCCGCTCGATTGCCGTGCAGAACTTCAACGAGCAGGCCTGCATCCTGGCGCTGGGCGTGGTCTACAGCCTATTCACCAAGATGGGCCTGTCGGCCTATGGCGCCATCACCTGCTTCGGCCTGCTGGTCGCGGGCATCATGTGGCTGATTGGCCTGTGGCACCGGCATAATTGCAAGCAGCACACGCAAGAGGTCGAGCGGCTGCTTGATATCGCCCGCAACGACCACTGCCACTAGCAGGCGAGAGGCGGAAAACGGCAGGCCGCAGGCATTGCCATGCACTGCCATACCGTGGCCACGGGCCATTACCACTACAAAATATATAGCTAATAGCGCTTGACAGACGGGCGCAAGCACCGTTTTTCATGCAAACTGCGCTGCCCTTTCTCGCCCTGATGACCAATGCCCTGATCTGGGGCACGATCTGGTGGCCCTTCCGCCAGCTGCAAGCGCTGGGCGTGCACCCGGTGCTGGGCACGGCGCTGGTGTATCTCATCCTGTTCTGCGGCCTGCTGCTGCTCAAGCCCCATGCGGCAGGCATTGCGCGACGCCACCCCTTGCTGCTGCTGCTCGCCTTCACCTCGGGCACCACCAATGTGCTGTTCAACTGGGCGGCCACCACGGGCGATGTGGTGCGCGTGGTGCTGCTGTTCTATCTGATGCCCGCCTGGTCGGTCTTGCTGGCCTGGTACTTTCTGGGTGAAAAACCCAACAAGTACTCTATCCTGCGCCTCTTCCTTGCCTTCAGCGGCGTGCTGATCGTGATGATTCCGCCCGGCGCCACCTGGGCGAGCCTGACGGCCAACCTCTCCCTGCCCGACCTGCTGGCCATTGCAGGCGGCTTTACCTTTGCCGGAACCAATGTCGTCCTGCGCAGCCAGTACAAGGTGCCGGGTGAGGCGCGCATGCTTGCCATGTTCTTTGGCGGCGTGATCGCGGCCGGGCTGATGTCGCTCCTGGGTCTCTACCTGGGCCGCATTTCGCCTCTGCCTGCGTTGCAATGGGGCTGGCCGCTGATGGTGCTGGTGGTGGCCGTGCTCATCATGCTCAGCAACTGGACGCTGCAATACGGCGCTTCGCGCCTTGCTGCCACCACGGCGGCCGTGGTGATGCTGTCCGAAGTGGTATTTGCCAGCGCGTCGAACGTGCTGATCGAAGGCGCCGTGCTCTCGGGCCGCCTGCTGCTGGGCGGCGCGCTGGTGCTGTCGGCATCGCTGATTGCAGCCATTGAATCCAAGCTGCCGTAACATGCGGGCATGGCGCCCAACACCACCCACTCCGTCAAAGATTTTGTTCTGCATGATGCCAGCGCACAGCCTGTGCCGCTGTCGCGCTATCAAAATCAGGTCCTGCTGATCGTCAACACTGCCACAGCCTGCGGCTTCACGCCGCAACTGGCGGGGCTGGAGGCGCTGCAGCAGCAATACGGCGCCCAGGGCCTGCAGGTATTGGGTGTGCCGTGCAACCAGTTTGGCGCACAGGCGCCGGGCAGCAATGCCGAGATTGCGCAGTTTTGCGAGGTTCGCTTTGCAACCAGCTTTCCCAGCCTGGCCAAGGTGGAAGTGAATGGCCCGCACACCGATGCACTGTTTGCCTGGCTCAAGGCCCAGGCGCCGGGGGTGCTGGGTGGCCGCATTCTGTGGAACTTCACCAAGTTTCTGGTGGGACGCGATGGCCGCACTGTGCAGCGCTTTGCACCAATGACCAAACCCGCCAGGCTGCAGGCGGCGATTGAGCGGGCGCTGTCGGCCCGCTGAGGCACGACATGAAGCACAAGGCGCGAAAGCGCCCTGTGTCTGGCCTCTATTCCAGAATCACCGACTCCAGGCCTGCCGCGATACTGACGAGGCCGACAATCACGCACACCGCGCCCCAGAACTTGCGCAGCCAACGGCGACGGGAGGGGGTGGGGGACATAGGCTTCTCCTGGTTGCTGCCAGTGTACGCGGCAGCAACCACTGCATCAAGCGTGTTTTTGATATGAAAATAGCTGCTGGTGCTCATTGGTAGAGCGCCAGCAGCTATTATTTTTGGAGCAATAGACGCTTTGCTGTCTATTGTGTGTGCTGCTTATTCGGCAGCGGCTTCGCCGTCTTCTGCGGGCTCGGCTGCCACAGGGGCTGCAGCAGGCGCCGCGGCAATGGCCTTGATCTGGGCAGCGCGTTGCAGGTGGCGCTCGGCAGCGGCTGGGTGCATGCCGTACATGTCGGCAAACTCGGCCACGCTCTTGCCGCTGGCAGCGTGGGCAGTAGCCAGCGCCTCGGCCTTGGCATCGAATTCGGCCACTTCCTGCATGGCAGCGCCAAGCAGAGCCTGGGTGGCTTCGTCCTTCACCTGCACACGCTCCAGGAAGGCATCGCGCGACAGGTTGGAGGCGATGTAGGCCATGCCCATACGGCGACGCAGCTTGACCTGCAGGTCTTCACCGTCACGCGGCTTGCGGCGGCGGAAAGCCTCGACCAGCGCGTGGAACACGTGCTCTGGCGCCATGGCTTCCACCACATTGCCTTGCAGATCGTGGCGCGGCTGGCCCATGGCCACGGCGTTCAGGTAGCGCGTGGAGCGCGTGTGCAGGCCCAGCGCCACCTTCAGCTCGTTCTTGTCGAACGCGTCGGGGTGGGCAGCCATCAGATCCTGAAAGATGCCGCGCTTGAGCGGCAGCGGCTGCTCGCCAAAGAGCGCCGGGTACATGCCAGCCAGCTTTTCGACCACCGGGTGGCGTGGGCGGGGAGGCGCCTTGGGCGCGGCAGGGGCCGCATCGCGGCGTGGGCCACGGGGGCCTTGGCCTGCGCCATCGCGGCGGGCACCGTTGCCGGGCTTGTTGCTGCGGCGTGGCTGCTCGTGGCGTTGGCCGGTGCGCGCAGGGCGCTCGCCTGCAGCGCGCTCCTGGCGGGGGGCCGCAGCGGGGGCTTCAGCCTCTGCAGGCGCTTCTGCCACTTCGAGGGCATGGCCCTTGGTGGCAGCGCGCAGCGCATCTGCCATGGCGGAATTCAGCAGTTGCTTGCCACCTGCGGGGCGGTCGGCGCGCGGCTCGCGGCGCTCTTGTTTGCGTTGGCCCTGGTGACGCGTATCACCGCCCGCTGCGGGCGCCGCCGGAGCTGCTTGCGCCGGTGCGGAGGCATCAGAAGGGGTGTTGGAGGTCGGTTCGGTCATATCAACAGGGCTTGCACAGAAAAAAGTGCAGACCCGCCATCAGCGGCTGCACTGGTATAAGATCGTAAACACGTTCTAAAGCAAAACGCCTTGGTCACCCAAGGCAGGACTGCAAGTATAACGAATCACTATTGTCACCAAGTAAGCAGCTGCAAACTTGAGAGGGGTTTGTGGCGACCCGCCAGCGGGCCGTCGGCGCGTCAATACGTGCCCGGGTACTCTCCGCCGTCGATCAGCCAGCTTTGGCCGGTGATGTACCCGGTATGGGCGGATGCGAGGTAGGCAATCAGCGCGCCCACCTCGTCGGGCCTGCCAAAGCGGCCTGCGGGGTTGCCGGCCTCGCGGCTTCTGCGCACCTCTTCCGCTGGTTTTCCGGTCTGCCGGGCGAGCTTGTCGATGTGGCGCGCCTGGGCATCGGTATCGAATGCACCGGGCAGCACGTTATTAATGGTGACGTTGTGGCGCACCGTCTGGCGCGCCAGGCCCGCCACGAAGCCCACCAGGCCCGAACGCGCGCCGTTGGACAGGCCCAGCTCCGCATGCGCGGCCTTCACGCTGCGCGAGACGATGTTGATGATGCGGCCATAGCGGCGCTCCTGCATGCCATCAACCACGCGGCGGATCATGTCGATGGGGCCGACCATCATCATGTCCAGCGCCTGGTGCCAGGTCTCCTGCGTCCATTCGCGAAAATCCCCGGGCGGGTAGCCGTCGGAGTTGTTCACCAGGATATCGGGCTGCGGGCAGGCTGCCAGCGCGGCTTCGCGCCCGGCGTTGCTGGTGATGTCTGCCACCACGTAGCGCACGGTGCGCCCGCAATCCTGCGACAGCGCCTGCGCAGCGCCCTGCAAGGTGGCCTCGGTGCGCGCAGCAATCACCACATCCGCCCCTTCCAACGCAAGGCGGCGCGCTGCCGCATAGCCCATGCCCTTGCTGCCGCCCCATACCAGTGCGGATTTACCGCTCAGTCCCAGATCCATGCTCACTCCTCGTTCATTTCAGCCACCGTGGCCGCTTCGTTCTGGAAGATGAAGCTGTCGCTGTATATCCTGTCCATGGCCGCCCCCGACAGCGCCACCACGGCCTTGGCGTCAGCGATCATGTGGGGCGATCCGCACAGGTAGATCGAATGCTCGGACAGGTCGCCGAAATCTTCGGCAATCGCATCCTGCACATAGCCCCGGCGACCCGTCCAACGGTCCGATGCCCGCGAGAGCACGGGTACAAACGTGAACTCGTACAGGCGGCCCGCCCAGGCCTCGATTTCATCCAGGAGGTACAGATCGGCTTCACAGCGCATGCCCCAGTAGAAGTGGATAGGCGGGCAATCCTCATCGTCCAGCAGCGACTCCAGTATGGCCTTGATCGGCGCAAAGCCGGTGCCGGTGGCGGCAAACACCATGGGCTGGTAGTCGCTTGCGTGGTAGCAGAAGGTGCCGTGCGGCAGCTCTACATCGAACACATCGCCGGGCTGGGCGCTGGCCAGCACGCCTTCGGTAAAGCGGCCACCCGCAATCTTGCGTATCTGCAGCGTGACGCGGTTGCCCTGCGGCGGCGTCGCCATCGAAAAGCTGCGGTGCTCGCCATCAGCTAGGCAGATGTTGAGGTACTGCCCGGCCGCATACTGCACACCATGGCCTTCGGGAAGGTCGAGCGCCAGGTGGTAGATATCGGGCGTGTGCATGCGCAGCTCGGCCACCGTGGCGCGCAGCATAGTCGGCGGCGAGCAGGCCGGGCCGGTTTCCACGCTGATGACCAGGTCCGACTGCGCACGCGCCTGGCAGGCCAGTGCGTAGCCCTGCGCATGCTCTTCCTCCGCCATGGCCAGCGGCAATTCGCCGTCGGCATAGGCAAAACGGCCCTCTTCCACCTTCATGCGACAGGTGCCGCAGCCGCCAAAGGTGCAGTCGTGCGGCAGGCTCACGCCCTGGCGCGTGGCGGCGTCCAGCACCGACTCGTCCGCGCCCACCTCAAACGATTGCTGCGTCTGCAGCCACAGTACGTGGTAGTTCATTGCACACCCCGCGCTCCATTGGTTCAATATGGCTCTAGCGCCCAACTGGCAAGCGCTATTAGCTCACTTTTTGATATCAGCCTGTACCACCACGTCGGCAGCGGCGCCCAGGTGCTCGCGCAGCGCCTGCAAGGCCGCCACACCGCAGGCGGTGTCCTGCTCGCCGTTGCCGCCCGACAGGCCCACGCCGCCGATCACTTCGCCATTGACGACGATGGGGTAGCCCCCGACAAAGACCGCAAACTTGCCTTCAAAGCTCCACTGAATGCCGAAGGCTTCGTTGCCCGGCAGGGCGGGGCCGTTGGGTGCCGTGTTGAACAGATGCGTCGAGCGCTTGTGGCCGGCAGCGGTGAAGGCCTTGTTCCACGCAATCTGCGGGCCGGTGACACGGGCGCCGTCCATGCGTTCGAGCACCAGCGGAAAGCCGCCTTCATCGGTGATGCAGACGGATTCGGGCACGCCGATCTCCTGGGCCTTGGCCAGGGCTGCGCGGGCCATCACGCGGGCTTCTTCCAGTTCGAGTTTCAGTGCGGATTTCATGGGTGTATTCCTTTTCTTGGGATGGCTGTCGCGCCGCTCAGACGCCGCGGTACACGGTCTTGACCTGGGTGAAGAACTCCAGCCCGGCACGGCCCGACTCGCGGAAGGTCGATGTGCTGGAGTTCTTCAGCCCGCCAAAGGGCGCATTCACCAGGTTGCCGGTGGTGGTGCGGTTGATCTTGACGGTGCCGGACTGGATCTCGTTCGTGAACACGTGCATATAGCGCGGGTTGTTCGTCACGATGCTGGCCGACAGGCCGTATTCGGTGTCATTGGCCGTGGCCAGGGCTTCATTGAAATCGGCCACCTCGATGATGGCCAGCACCGGGCCGAAGATTTCTTCCTGGGCGATGCGCATGCTGTTTTTCACATCGGTGAACACGGCAGGCGAGACGTAGTAGCCATGCTCGAACGCCGGGCCCGTCAGGCGATCGCCGCCGCACAGCAGGCGCGCTTCGCCCTTGCCGATGGCGATGTACCGGAGTACGGTCTGCAACTGCTTTTCGGTCGCCAGCGGCCCCAGGTCCATGCCCGACTCCATGCCGTCACCGATCTTGAGCGCCGCCACGCGGGCGAGCAGTTTCTCGGTAAAGGCCGCCTTGACGCTGGGCACCACCAGAATGCGGCTGGTGCCGGTGCAGGCCTGGCCGGTGAGCGAGAAACCGCCCTTGACCGCCAGGTCAACGGCCAGGTCCAGATCGGCGTCTTCCATCACGAGCAGCGGGTTCTTGCCGCCCAGCTCCATTTGCAGGCGGGTCGTCAGGTGCACGGTGCGGTGGATCTGCGCGCCCGCCGTGGTCGAGCCCGTGAACGAGATCGCGCGGATATTGCTGGAATTGGTGATGACCGGCCCCACCTCGCCAGCGCGCCCGGTGACGCAGTTGACCACGCCTGCAGGAATGCCCGCCTTCTCCAGCGCTTCCACCAGGCGGATGCCCGAGAGCGGCGCATCGGACGAAGGCTTGAACACCACGGTATTGCCGGTGATCAGCGCCGGAGCCAGCTTGCGCGCAGGAATCGAGGCGGGAAAGTTCCACGGCGAGATGACCGTGACCACGCCCAGCGGCTCGCGGTGGCTGAACACATGCATGTTCGGGTCGTCCTGCGGGTAGGTCTCGCCGCCGTAAGTCTGGCCTTCGGTGGCGTAGAAGCGGAAGGTCTGCGCGCTGCGCAGAAACTCGTCCTTGGCCTGGGCAAACTGCTTGCCTTCCTCGCGCGTCAGGTCCTTGGCGAACTGCACGGCGTTCTGCTCCAGGTAGGCCGCCGCGTCATTGAGGATCTTGGCGCGTTTGCCAATCGGCGTCCTGCGCCAGCCATCAAAGGCCTTTTGCGCAGCCTGAACGGCAGCTTCGGCGTCGGCGGGGCCCGAAGCCTGGAAGCGGCCGACCACATCACGGGTATCGGCAGGGTTGAGGTTGTCAAAGGTGCTGCCCAGAAGGCAAGGCACCCAGGCGCCGTCGATGTAGTTCAAAAACGTGTGGACTGTGTCAGCCATGGTGGTTGTTTTTGTGTGATGTGGAGAAGTGGGCCACTGCAGGCAGTGGAGTTCGGGCCTGGGCCCGCCGATGGCCAAGGTGCATGCCGTCTCTCCATCCGCCGGGCACGCGCAGGTGCTGCGCGGCCGGAAGGGTTGCAGTCAGATGGAGAAAGAGACGAATCAGGCAGCCAGCAGCTCTTCTGCGGGAATCTGCAGATCCTTGGCCACGTAGTCGTGGTAGAGCGCCGTGGTGTAGAGCAAGCGCATCTGGGCGCCGATTTCGCAGATGCGCAGGCACTTGGCTTGCAGCTCCGGCGTATTGGCGTGCTCCAGCACGATCTGGTAGCCACGCTCGCCATGGATTTCGTCCGAGACGATGTGCAGGTCGAAGAACTCGACATCCTCGTCGGAGAAGCCGTATTTCTCGCGCAGCGTCGGGGTCTGCTTGCGGTAGATGGAGGGCACCTGCGATTCGAGGCCGACCACGAGGCCCGCAACCGCCACTACCGGGTCTTCGCGCATCGCCACGGCATAGCACCATGACTGCAGGCCACGGGTAGTGGGCGACATGTTGTCGGGGTTGACCACGCGCTCGCGGGTGGTGCCACAGGCCTCGGCAAAGCGGATCAGCAGATCGGTATGGCGGTCGCCACCGATTTCCTCTTCATACATGTTGGCCAGCAGGAAGTCCTTGGCCTCGGTCATGTGGTCTGGCGTGCGGGCATACAGGTAGCCCAGGTAATCGGCAAATGGGCCGACGTAGTGGTAATGGTTCTCGGCCCAGCGAGCCAGATGCTCGCGGCTCAGGCGACCGGTGGCCCAGGCCACGCTGAAAGGGGCCTTGTTGGCGCTCTTGCCCTTGATGGCGTTTTCCAGTGCGGCGCGGAATTCGTCGCGGTTCAGCAGTTTGTTCGTCATGGCGACTCCTCTATGGATGGTGGGTGCGTCGCTGAATCAAACCGAGCCAAGCGACGGAGTTAGAATACTGTATACAACATACCAGGTCAACCATTTCCAGAAATTTCTCACCCCGGTAGTTTCCCTGACTGGCACAGCCAATTCACCCCGATCACCTCACTGGAATTCTGTATTTCTCCTCTGCAGAATGAAAAACAGACACTCCAGCAGAACGCTTGCGCCAATGCGCTCCTCACGTTATCCCTATTGCTCAAAATTTCTTATTTGTATACAGTATACGCAATAGAACTAACGAGGATGTCCCATGCCCCTGATCACGTTTCACAAGAACGGCCAGACCTTCCAGGACGAGGTCAAGGCCGGCTCCAACCTGGTGGTGCGCGCAGGCATCAAGCAGTACCCGTATCCCCACCTGGCCTACCAGTGCGGCATGGGCAAGTGCGCCACCTGCGCCTGCAGGATCATTGCGGGCGCCGAAAACCTGCCGCCCCCGAACTGGAAGGAAAAGAAACAGCTCGGCGACCGTCTGGACCAGGGCTACCGCCTGGCCTGCCAGCTGTGGCTGGAACATGACCTGGAGCTGGAGCAGATCCCGCTGGCTGCCGCCCCTGCCGTATCTGCCGCCTGAACCGAGGAGCCCGCACCATGTTTGTCATCCTCACCAGCAAGCCCGGCCAGTACCGCACCGTGCCAAGCGCCGACATTGAATTGCTGGAAGCCTGGAACTACCAGTTCTATGGCCGCGTGCTGGCCCAGTTCGTGCTCGGCAGACTCCTGCGCGAGACCAAGGTGCAGGTGATTGAAGAGGATGCCTCGGGCACCGTCAACGCCGTGCCCTCCAAGTTTCTGGAGCGTTTTGACACGCTTGCACAGGCGCACGCCGAGTTGCAGCACCTGTGCAACTTCGGCTCGCTCGACGCCCAGCTGATCTCCGTTCCCCTGCCGCAAGCCGCAACCTCTGCCTGACTGCCGGAATCCACACATGCCCACCATCACCTTCGTCACCAATGACAACAAGGCCGTCGAGGCCCCGGACAACAGCAATCTGCTGCGCGTATCGCTGCGCGAAAAAGGCGGCATCCCCTTCAAATGCGGCGGCGGCCTGTGCGGCACCTGCAAGTGCAGGATCGTCGAAGGCCTGGCCAACACCGACGCCGTCAAGCCCAAGGAGCGCAAGCACTTCACTGAAGAGCAGTTCGCCCAAGGCCACCGGCTGGCCTGCCAGACCTTTGTGAATGGCGACATCAGCGTGAGCTGGCAGCTGCCCGCATGATGGCCTGGGCAAGCTTTGCCGAGCAGCTGGGCGCAGGCCGCTACCTGGCCATGGGCCTGATGGTGCTGGCCGGTGCCGCCATGCAGGGCGTGGGCGGCCTGGGCTACGCGATGTTCTGCGCGCCGCTGGCTGCCATTTTCTTTCCGGAGCTGGTGCCCGGCCCGCTGCTGGCCGTGGGCGCGCCGCTGGCCCTGCTGGCCTACCTGCGCGAGCGCGATGCGCTCAACGGCCATGTGGCGGCTGCCACGCTGGCAGGCCGCGTCATCGGCACCTTTGCGGCGACGGGCCTGTTGGTGTATTTCAGCGCCAGCGCCCTCTCCATCTTGTTTGCCGTTCTTATTTTGATAGCAGTCACCCTCAGCACCATCGGCTGGCGGGTGCAACCCACAACGGCCAACCTGTCGATTGCCGGGGTCGCCAGCGGCATCATGGGCACGATAACGGCAGCGGGTGGCCCGCCGTTTGCCATTGCGATGCAGCACCTGGCGCCACCCACCATGCGCTCCACGCTGGGCGTGGTGTTTTTCGCAGGCACCATCGTCTCGATCACGGCTCTCGCCTGGGTCGGCAAGATGGGCGCGCAGGAGTGGCTGTACTTCGCCGTGCTGCTGCCGTGGATGCTGGTGGGATTTTTCGCATCCAACCGGCTGGCGCGCCATGTCTCCAAGACCGCCATTCGCCAATGGCTGTTAGGCACGGCTGCGGTAAGCGCCTGCGTCATTCTGCTCAAGGTCTGGCTCTAGGGAGCCTCTGCAAAACCCTCGCCAGATGGAATGGACGCGGATCGGGATGAGGCGCAAGGCGTCTTTTGAAGGCAATAGCCGTAGCTATTGCCGAGAAAGATAACGCAGCGGATCGCCCGAGACCGCGTTCAGACCACGGCAGGGAGTTTTGCAGAGGTTCCCTAGGAACGCACCTCCAGACGCCTGCCAACCCCACCTCTTTCCCACTCTGAACCATACACACCATGCTGCACATTACCGACGCCATGGTGGACACACTGGTGTCCGCCGACGAAGCCCTTGCCGCCATGCGCACCGCCTTTACCGCCTTTGGCAAGGGCGAGGCTGCGATGCAGGCGCGCGAACGCACCGATGCCGGAGGCGTCAAGCTCTCTACGCTGGGGGCGGTGATTCCCTCGCTGGGCGTGACCGGCGCCAAGGTCTACACCACGATCGCGGGCCAGTTCAATTTTGTGATCCTGCTGTTCTCCACCGAGACCGGCGCGCCTCTTGCCACGATGGAGGCCAATGCCATCACCCGCCTGCGCACCGCCGCAACCACGGTGCTGGCAGCCGAGCACCTGGCTCCTGCCCAACCGCAGCAGCTGTTTCTGTGCGGCGCGGGTGTGCAGGGCATGGCCCATGCGCAGCAACTGGTGCGCCGCCTGGGCCTGCGGCGCATAGCGGTGTTCGACCCTTATGCAGCAGACGACCTGGCTGAGCGCCTCGCGCACCTGACCGGAGCCCAGGTCACCCGCGTGCACGATACCGATGGCGTGGCCGATGCCGAGATCGTCGTCACCGCCTCGCGCTCCAAGGACCCGCTGTTTGCCGGGGAGCGCATTGCAGAAGGCGCCTTTGTGGCGGCGATTGGCTCCAGCCTGCCGCATACGCGGGAGCTCGACGACGCCGCCCTGGCGCGCGCTTCACAGATCGCCGTGGAGTGGAAAAAGCAGGCGCTGGTCGAGGCGGGCGACCTGGTGCTGGCAGACCCGGCGCTGCAGGTGGCCAGCAAGGTGGTGGAGCTGGGCGATATCGTCTGCGGCAAGCAGGCCAGCGCGCGCGGCGGCGCGGGCATTCGCCTCTACAAGGCCGTAGGCGTGGGTCTGGAAGACATCGCGCTGGCCGGTCTTGCCTACCAAAACCACCAGAACTATCAAAAAAAGAGCGCCTAGCGCGCTCTGGGTGGGCGCCAAGGCCCAGTTTTCTACAAAACTATATCAAGGCTCGATGCCCGCCGCGTTGTAGATATGGCGCGCGGCCAGCAGGCCCGCCAGCTCGGGGTCGCCCTTGATCACGGCGCGCAGGATGGCGGCATGCTCTTCCCAGTTCTGCGGCGCACGCTCGCGGCTGCGCGGTGCAAACAGCACGGCAGTGCGGTCGCGCAGGGACAGCATCACCTCTTGCAGCACCGAATTGGCTGCCACCTTGCCCAGCGCGGAGTGAAATTTCTGGTTCAGTGTGGCCAGCACCTCGTCGTCGCCGGAATGGGCGTTTTTCACGCCTTCGGCGAGCAGGGCCTCCAGCTCCGCAATCTGCTGGGGGTCGTGGCGCTTGGCGGCCAGGCGCGCATTGAGCGCTTCAAGCGTGGCGCGCACCTCGACCAGTTCACGCAGCAGATCGCCATGGAATTGGGCCACCGAAGCACCCCGGCGCGGCTCGATGATCACCAGGCCGCTGGAGGCCAGCTGGCGCAGCGCTTCGCGCACGGGCATGCGCGATACCGCAAATTCCTCAGACAGGCGCTCCTCCACCAGGCGCTCGCCCGAGGCCAGCTCGCCCGACATGATCTTTTCGCGCAGCGCTTCCACCAACTGCTGCGTCAGCGGCGAGTGGTTGAGTCCTGTTTTTTTGTCTCCGGTGGCAATGGGCATGAAAGTCGGTCCGATCGATACGTGGTGTTCCCCAGCCCCCGCCAGCCCTGGTAGGGCAGGCAGGTGTGCATCCGCCATGGCAGGCCGATGGCAGCAGCACGGCGCACGCACCCGGCACGATACACCGGCAGCGCGCCACCGCCGAGGCTGAGGCCGCGCATCAGTTTACATGCCCGGGCGGCACTCCACCGGCTTTGGATACAACTCAACCACCTCGTTTTGACGAAGATTCAGAAACTCGCGCGATGTGCTGCCTGCTGCCTTCGCCGGATCAGCGGGCAGAGCGGCGAATTTCTGCGAACGAACGGGTGTCCTGCATGGCCTGTGCCCACAGGCGCTCAGCAGGTATCTCGGCCAGGCGCTTGGCCTGCCAGTTGACGAAAGCAGTCTCGATGCGCGAGAGCAGCGACACCGAGGCAGGCAGCGCTGGCTGCACCACAGCGGTCAGCTGTTGCATGGCGGCTTCGCGGGAGGTGATGGGAAGAGATGCGGATTTCATAGCTCGATGCCCTTGTGTTCCTGGTGTTAACCCTAGTGTATCCAATGTACGAATACAAGAACAACGGCCACGGCAATAACCCCTTCCTATCCATGCTTGCTTGCATGAACAATCAATGCATTGTTTTTAAAGAAAATTTCCAAGACAAATTTTTCAGCTAAATCACAAGGCATGGCACATACAAGGCTTTGGGTGGAATGAAGCACCGTGCCAATCATTCAATTTTGTATACCAAGAATGCAAGAAACAGCATTTAAACCCGGGCTAATTCCATGATGCAGCGCAACATCTCTGGTATTCCCTGATGATTTTTTGCTTTTTTGTATTTAGTATACAAATTGGCTGTTGAATCATACCAAGGAGTAGCCACGATGGATCCGTCAGTTTCAATCGGTGCCGCGCACTGGGCCTATCTGGCCGGGGTGCTGGTCATCATTCTTACCATGGCCTTCCGCGCAAACGTGGTGGTGCCTTCGCTGATTGCCACCATCGTGGTGGCCTTTGCCTGGAGCGGCAGTGCCATCACCGGCATTGGTAGCATTTTCAGTGCCAGCATGGTTGCAGCCAAAGAGCTGTTCAACATCTTCCTGATCATTGCGCTGATGACGGCGCTGCTCAATTCCCTCAAGGATCTGGGCTCGGACATCCGCATGGTCAAGCCGTTTCGCGCAGTCATGAAAAACGGCCACACGGCCTATTTCATACTGGCACTGGTCACCTACCTGATCTCGCTGTTCTTCTGGCCCACCCCGGCCGTGCCGCTGGTGGCCGCCGTGCTGCTGCCCGCTGCCATTGCCGCAGGCCTGCCACCGATAGCAGGGGCCATGGCTATCGCCATTGCCGGCCAGGGCATGGCACTGTCGTCCGACTATGTGATCGGCGTGGCGCCCGGCATCAGCGCCAAGGCTGCAGGCGGCATCAGCGCGGTGGCCGTGGGCGACAAGGCGCTGCTGCTGTCCTGGGTGGTGGGCATGATCGCCCTCTTCCTGTCGTACTTCAAGATCCGCAAATACATCGTGCCGGGCAACAACGCCTTGCTGGAGCGCTGGGAGCTGAACCCCGTCGGCATCAACGCCCAGGTGGAAGGCGGTGGCACCTTCAACAAGGCCGAGATCGCCCAGGGCACGGCACACGACACCGACCTGGGCACCAATTCGGAGCTGGAAGCAGCCCTCAAGAAGACCAGGAGTACCGAGGGTGCCTCCAAATTGTTTGCGGTCATCACACCGCTCGCCTTCCTCATCGTGATTCTGGTCATGCTCGGCCCCAAGTTCATCCAGGGTGCACCTGACCTCAAAGGCGGCGATGCGGCCATGCTGATCGGCGGCGTGGCGGCCTTGCTGATGATCTGGGCCACCACGGCACGTAACGGTTTTCGCAAAATGCTCGACACCGCCGCCGACCACATCACCGACGGCTTCGTCTTTGCCTTCAAGGCCATGGGCGCAGTGCTGCCGATTGCCGGCTTCTTCTTCATCGGTTCGCACGAGACCGCAGGCCCCATCCTGGGCATTGCGCCCGGTCAGCCGGTGCCAGACCTGCTGTTCGAGCTGGTGAAGGCGAGCCAGCACCTGATTCCCGACAGCCAGTTGCTGGTGTCGTTTGGTGTGCTGATCATGGGCATGATTACCGGAATCGACGGCTCCGGCTTCGCGGGCCTGCCGCTGACCGGCACCCTGTCCGGCGCGCTGGGCCCGGCCTCGGGCATGGATGTCTCTGCCCTGGCGGCCCTGGGCCAGATGGGCGCGGTATGGACGGGCGGCGGCACCTTGATCGCCTGGTCGTCACTGATCGCCGTGGCCGGGTTTGCGCGGGTCAATGTGCTGGAGCTGGCCCGCGCCCTGCTCATCCCGGTGGTGCTGGGCCTGATTGCCGCCGTGTTCACCGCCGTGGCGCTCTGGGGTGCCTGAGATGGCTGGCGAATCATTGCTGGGGGTGGTGGGCAGCGGCGCCATGGTGGCGACCGGCCACCCGCTCGCCGCCCAGGCCGCGCAGGCCCAGTTGCTGGCGGGCGGCTCGGCAGTGGACGCCGCCATTGCTGCCGATGCGGTGCTTGGCGTGGTCGAGCCCATGGCCACCGGCGTGGGCGGCGACCTGCTTGCCATGCTGGTGCCCCCAGGGCAGGCGCCCATCAGCTATAACGGCACGGGCCGCGCACCGCTCGGCCTGACTGCAGCCATGGTCGAGGCCTTGCCCGGCCAGAAGATTCCCGAGCGCCATCCGCTCTCCGTCACCACGCCCGGCGCCGTGCAGGGCTGGTGGGATCTGCACCAACGCTATGGCAAGCGCCCCTGGGCCAGCCTGTTCGATGCAGCCGTCGATGCTGCGCGCCATGGCTTTGCGGTGGCGCCCGTGGCTGCACGCGAGTGGACCCTGTTTCAGCAGGTGATCGCCAGCGACCCCGCCAGCGCCGCACTCTACCGCGCGCAGCACCCGCCCCAGGCCGGTGAGCGTTTTGAGAACCCTGCACTGGCCCGGTTGCTGGACGAGATTGCCGCGCAGGGGCCCAGCGCCTTCTACCAGGGCCGCATTCCCCAGGCCGCCGAGCGCGCCATGCAGCACCACGGCGGCGTGCTGACCGCTGCCGACTTTGCGGCGCACCATGGCCACTTCTGCACGCCGGTCAGCACCGATTTCTGCGGCGCCCGGGTGCATGAATGCCCGCCCAACACCCATGGCGTGGCCGTGCTCCATGCCCTGCAGGCCCTGGAGAGCCAGCCACCACAGGCCGACCAGCCCGAAGACGCCGTGCGCATGGTGCAGGCCATGGAAGCGGCCATGGAATATGCCAAGCAGACCGTGGCCGACCCGGCGGGCAACACCGTCTGTACCACCGTGGTCGATGGCGACGGCTTTGCCATCACCTTGATGAGCAGCATCTTCAAACGCTTTGGATCCGGCCTTGCCGTGGCAGAAGGTGGCTTTGTGCTGCAAAACCGGGGCCATGGCTTTGCGCAACCCGGCCATATCAATGGGCCTGCGCCGGGCAAACGCCCCTACCACACAGTGGTGCCGGGCGCGGTGACCCGTAACGGCCAGTTCCTCGCCGTCATCGGCGTGGTGGGCGGCGCCATGCAGCCGCAAGGCCAGGTGCAATTGCTCGCCCGCATGCTGGCGGGTGGCGAAGCCCCGCAGGCTGCACTGAACCGGTCACGCTGGCGACTGGAAGGGCAGCGGGTATTGGCCGTGGAGGCCGGCACGCCAGAAGCAGTCACCGCCGCCCTGCGCGCAGCAGGCTACCGCGAACCGGGCAGCGAGGGTGAGCTGGGCGGGCGCAGCGATTTTGGCGGCGCGCAGTGCATCGTCCGTCTGCCGGATGGGCGGCTTTGCGGCGCCTCCGACCCGCGCAAGGACGGCATGGCCCTGGCCGTTGACCGGCAGTAGCGCAACCTGTATTTGCGACCCCTTCGCAAGGGCCAAGCCCTGAGGCGGCGACCGCAGGTACGGTTATTGGTTAGCGAGCGGTCTGCGCCGCCTGCAGCGCATCGTCGATCACCTCGATCCAGTGGCGCACCGGCACCTCGGTGCCCGCCTGCAGGTGGGTGATGCAGCCGATGTTGGCCGACAGAATGGCGGCAGGCGGTGTTTCCTGGCTGCAGGCCTCGTTCAGGGTATTGATCTTGCGATCGCGCAGCTGGTGCGAAATTTCGGGCTGCAGCAGCGAGTAGGTGCCCGCCGAGCCACAGCACAGGTGCGATTCGACGCGCGAGACGCGAATATCGAACCCCAGGGCCCGCAGGCTGGATTCGACGCCACCGCGCAGCTTCTGGCCGTGCTGCAGGGTGCAGGGCGGATGGTAGGCCAGCGGGGCATCGGGCACCTGCAGCCTGCCTTGCAGGCGCTGCTCCAGCTCCGGCAGCATGGCGGGCAGCAGCTCGCTCAAATCGCGCGCCAGCGCGCTGATGGTGACGGCGCGCTCAGCGTATTCCTTGTCATGCCGCAGCAGATGGCCGTAGTCCTTGACCATGACACCGCAGCCCGAAGCCGTGCTGATGATGGCTTCGATCTGCTGTTTGGCCACCCAGGGCCACCAGGCGTCGATATTGGCGCGCGCCTGCTCCAGTGCGCCCTGTGGGTCGCTCAGGTGTTGCTGCACGGCGCCGCAGCATTTGGCAGCGGGCGTCACCAGCGTCTGGATGCCTACGGCATCGAGCACGCGCGCGGTGGCGGCATTGATGTTGGGCAACATGGCAGGCTGCACACAGCCGGCCAGCATCATCACCTTACGGTCATGCTCGCGCGACGGCCAACGGCCCGCGCTCGGTGCCTTGGGCAGCTTGTCCTTCAAGCCGCCAGGCAGCAGGGGCCTGGCGATGCGGCCCAGCGCCACTGCCGCGCCAAAGGCCTTCGATGTCATGCCTGTGCGCAGCGCCCAGCGGGCGGCGCGCTCGCCCAGTGGGCGCTCCACCTTCTCATCGACGATGTGGCGACCGATGTCCAGCAGCTTTCCGTATTGCACGCCGCTGGGGCAGGTGGATTCGCAGTTGCGGCAGGTCAGGCACCTGTCCAGGTGCTCCTGCGTCTTGCGGGTGGGCTCCTGGCCTTCGAGCACCTGCTTGATCAGGTAGATGCGGCCGCGCGGGCCGTCCAGCTCGTCGCCCAGCAATTGGTAGGTGGGGCAGGTGGCGGTGCAGAAGCCGCAGTGCACGCACTTGCGCAGGATGGCTTCGGCCTCCTGGCCTTCGGGCGTGTTCTTGAACTCGGGGGCTAATTGGGTTTGCATGGTGCAGGGGTACCTGGATTAGCGGATTCAGCTGATGGCCCAGTCGCCCAGGCGGCCGGGGTTGAAGATGCCGTTCGGATCAAACGCCTGCTTGAGCCGCTGCTGCACCTGGCGCAGCGCCGGGGACGTGGGCGTGTAGCCAAAATCGTCGGACGACGCCCAGCGCACGGCCTCGCCGGGCCGAAAGCACACCGCGCTGCCGCCTACGCTGGCTGCCATGGCGTGCAAGGCAGCGGCATGCTGCATGGGTGCCTGCACCCAGCGCAGCGCACCGCCCCACTCCATCAGCGGTTGAATGGCCTGTTCGGTGCAGGGCAGCGCCGGTGTGGTGGCCGGCACCGACAACCGCCACAGCGCGTGGTCGGCTTCCATCTGCGTGAACCAGGGCAGCTGCTGCTCGCGGCAGGCCAGCCAGGCGCCATCGGCCTGGGCGTGGTCGAGCATGGTGCCGCCCATGTGGCTGAGCGCGGCCTCGACGGCGGCCATGGCGCCGCGCAGGCGCACCAGCAGGTGGCCGCTGTCGCTGCTGCCGTCCGACTGCCACAGGCTGGCGTTGATCGGCAACGGCTGTGCACGCCAGCCCGCCAGCATGTCGATGGCCTGCTGCTGGCTGCATTCGTAATACAGGGTGGCCTGGGCCCGCTGCATGGGCAGCACCTTGATGCTGATGTCGGTGAGCAGGCCCAGCGTGCCCCAGGCGCCCGCCATGAGGCGCGATACGTCGTAGCCCGCTACGTTCTTCATCACCTGACCGCCAAAGGTGAGGTGTTCGCCCACGCCGTTGATCATCGACAGGCCGAGGATGTAGTCGCGCACGGCACCGGCCGACACGCGCGCAGGCCCCGACAGGCCTGCCGCCACCATGCCGCCCACTGTAGCCTGGGTGACACCGGCACCCAGGTGCGGGGGCTCGAACGCGAGGCATTGGCCACGTTCGGCCAGCACCTGTTCCAGCTCGGCCAGCGGCGTGCCGCTGCGCACGGTGACGACCAGCTCGCTCGGCTCGTAGCTGACGATGCCGCCATAGCTGCGCGTATCCAGCAGCTCGCCACCCAGGCGAACGCCGTAAAAATCCTTGCTGCCGCCGCCACGGATGCGCAGCGGTGCCTTGTGGGCATGGGCAGATCGAACGCGCTCCTGCCAGTCGAGCACGGTGGGGTGATGAGAGGCAGCCACAGCTTGGTCCATGGCCCGATGGTAGCCGCAGTTGCAAGGGCTGTCGCCCGCTCAAGAAAGCGCAGCAGCGGAAATTCGCCTAAAAGCCGTGCTCCAGCTCGCGCCAAGGCTGTGCAGGCAACCCAGCCACGCCCACGCGCATGGCAAACACGCAGCCCGACAGCGGCAGTTGGGCCAGCTCCTGCGGGCTGCGGCCATGGCGCGCCGATGTCAGGTAGAGCGTGCGACCGTCACTGCCGCCAAAGCAGGGCATGGTGGGGCAGAGCATGGGCGTGGTGTGGCTGGCCAGAATGTCGCCGCGCGGCGATATCTGCAGCACACGCCCGCCTTCGTACATGGCGCACCAGTAATTGCCTTCCACATCCACTGCAGCGCCATCGGGCCGCCCGCCGTAGCCGGGCTCGCCTGGCGTCCAGCCTTCGGGTTTGCCATCGAACTGGATGAATACCTCCCCTTCTCCTTGCGGGTTGCCGTTCACGTCGCAGGCGTAGCGCCTGACGGTGTGCGTGGGCGTATCGGCCCAGTACATGGTGCGCCGGTCGGGCGACCATGCCAGGCCATTGGCGTTGGCCACACCACCCAGCACCTTGCGCACCGTTGTGGTGCCTCCACTGGCATCCACACAGTACAGCGCCCCCACCGGTTGGCGCGGGCCGCTGGCTGGCTCGTGGATGGTGCCCACCCACAGGCGGCCTTGCGCATCGCAGCGGCCATCATTGCCGCGCTCGGTAGCCTGGTCGATCGGCAGGCGGGCAATGTCGTGCAGGGTGCCACCCCAGTCGGTGGCGCGGCAGATGCGGTCGCGCAGCACCACGATCCAGCCATCGAGCACGCCACCGCTGCGCGCCGGGGCAATGCAGCCGGGCTCGGCGGGCATGTCCCAGCGGTCAAGGTAGCCCGATCCGGGCATGGTACGCCACAGCTTTCTGCCCGCCACATCCACCCCATACAGCACACCCCCACTGGCCTGCCAGAAAGGAGATTCTCCCAACGCAAACGGCTGGCTGATCACGGTATGCCAGATCATGGCGTTCCTTCGGAAAAAACTTGAAACATGGGCCTGCCTTGCATTTTCTGTGCCACCGCACCTGTTCAGGGAATATAGGACAGCGGCAGCGCGGTGGTGAACTTCAGCTCCTCCATCGCAAAGCTGGACGA
The DNA here is from genome assembly GCF_020080045.1 of Comamonas odontotermitis. Classification (NCBI taxonomy): domain Bacteria; kingdom Pseudomonadati; phylum Pseudomonadota; class Betaproteobacteria; order Burkholderiales; family Comamonadaceae; genus Comamonas; species Comamonas odontotermitis. The sequence goes on along the minus strand of NZ_CP083451.1, from coordinate 318,740 downwards.
CACATCGAACAGCTGGGTGTCGGCAATCAGTCGCTTGTAGACCTTGTCATAGGCGGCAATGTCGGGTACCACCACGCGCAGCAGGTAATCCACATCGCCGCTCATGCGGTAGAACTCCACCACCTCGGGAATGGCCTGCACCGCGCCCCGAAAGCGCTCGAACCATTCCTGGCTGTGCGTGCTGGTGCGCACCGCAACGAAAACGGTGACGCCCACGTTCACCTTTTCGCGGTCCACCAGCACCACCTGGCGCTTGATGACGCCGGCCTCCTTGAGCCGCTGAACACGGCGCCAGCATGGCGTGGCCGACAGGCCCACCTGGGCTGCGAGATCGGCGACCTGAATCTCGGCGTCAGCCTGCAGCAACTCCAGCAGCTTGCGATCAATGGAATCCAGTTTTATCTTTTGCATGATTATTGGAATTTACTTCCAAATATAGTGCCACAAACAGCTGAATTCGCATATGTATGCCCTGGGCTGGGCCCGACAATTTGCGTATGGAAATCTACCTCGACGCCAACGCCACCACCCCCGTGCTCCCGCAAGCCCGCGCCGCCGCCATGGCCGTGATGGGCGATGCCTACGGCAACCCCAGCAGCATTCACGGCAGCGGACTCAAGGCCCGCGCACTGCTGGACGAAGTGCGCGCTGCCGCGCGCCGCGTGCTGGGTGTGCCCACCGGACAGTTGCTGTTCACCAGCGGCGCGACCGAGGGCATTCAGACCGCCGTGCTGTCAGCGCTGACCGCACTGCGCCAGCGCAAGGATGCTGGCGACACGGCCACGCTGCAATTGCTGTACGGCGCCACCGAGCACAAGGCCGTACCCGAGGCACTCAAGCACTGGAACGCGGTGCTGGGCCTGCACCTGCCGATCCAGGCCATTCCGGTGGGCACGGATGGGCGCCATGACCTGGACTGGCTGCGCGCGCAAGCGCCCACTGCAGGCCTGGTCTGCACCATGGCAGCCAACAACGAGACAGGTGTTGTGAGCGACCTGGACGCCATAGCAGGCGCACTGCAGGGCAGCCCCGCACTGTGGCTGGTGGATGGTGTGCAGGCACTGGGCAAGCTGGCGCTCAAGCCCCTGGAGCGCGGCATCGACTACGCGCCCTTCTCCGGCCACAAGCTCTATGCGCCCAAGGGCGTGGGCATGCTCTATGTGCGTGAAGGCGCGCCATTTACCCCGCTGCTGGCCGGTGGTGGCCAGGAAGGCGCACTTCGCGCGGGCACCGAGAACATGGCCGGCATCGCGGCGCTGGGCGCAGTGCTGCAGGCGCTGCAGGATGACGCTACGTTTGCCAATTCCGCCACACTTGCCGATCACCGCAGCCGGCTGGCTTCAGCCTTGAACGAGGCGTTTGCCGGCCTGGTGTTCAACGCACCGCCCGCGCTGAGCCTGCCCACCACGCTGAATTTTGCGGTGCCCGGGCTCAGCTCCAAGCTGCTGCTCGATCTGTTTGACGCCGCAGGCCTGCGCGTGAGCGGAGGTTCGGCCTGCAGCGCATCCAAGGCGCAGCCCAGCTATGTGCTCGAAGCCATGGGCCTGCCCGCATGGCAGACGGCCGCTGCCGTGCGCATGTCCTTCGGCGCAGCAGACTCCACCGCGATGATCGACGAAGCCTGCGCCCGTATCCGCGCCTGTGGCGCCGCACTGCGCACCAACTGCATCATGGAAGCCCCACAGGCTACCGAACATGGCGCTGTTCCATTGCTGACCCGCTTTGTCGTTGACGGCGCCTGCTGCTATCTGCTGGCCGACGCCGCCAGCCAGCGCTGCGTGGTGATTGATCCGCTGCCTGAGCTGGTGGACCGCCTCGCCCAATGGGTGCGCTGCCGGGAATTCACGGTGGCTGCGGTTGTCGACACCCACAGCCACGGCGACCACCAATCCTCCGCACCCGAGCTGCGCGCAGCCCTGCCACACCAGTTGCAGGCAGAAGGCGCCACAGATGCGCTGGGCTGGCCTGAGGGCGCTGCGCAGATCGCGCTGGGCGCTCATCGCCTCACGCGCCTGGCGCTGCCGGGCCACACAGCCGATTCCACCGCATACCTGCTGCACGAGGGCGATACGCTGCGCCTTGCCTTCGTGGGCGACACCGTGATGCCCGGCGCCTTGGGCCGCAGCGACTTTGCCCAGAGCGAGCCGCTCGCCTACGCCAGTTCGCTGCGCACGCTGGAGCAGGCCGTTGGCCCGCACACGCTGCTGCTGCCGGGGCACGACTACGAAGACCGTTTTGCCTGCACGCTGGGCGTGGAATGCACGGCCCAACCGCTGCTGGCTGGCGTGTTGCAGGGCCAGTTGGATGCAGCGGCCTTTGCCGCCGCCAAGGAGGCGCTGGAGCGCGACCTGGCACCTACCGCGTACCAGACCATGGCCTGCGGCGCCCGCGTGGATGCCTGTACGCAGTCGATGCATGTCGAGCTGCCCATGGAGCAGGCCCAGGCATTGCGGCAGGCAGGCACCCCACCGCTGCTGGTCGATGTGCGCGAGCCCTATGAGCAGCAGCTGGGCAGCGCACCCGGGCTGGAAGGAGACGACCGCGTCCAGGCGGTGCCGCTGTCCGGCCTGCTCAATGCACTGCCCCAATGGCTGGCACTGCCTGCCGAGACGCCCGTGGTGTTCTACTGCCGCAGCGGCAACCGCAGCGCCCAAGCCGCCCGTGCGCTGCGGCGCCTGGGGCACCACCAGGCCTTCAGTTTGGCAGGAGGCCTGGCCCTGTGGCCCGAGCCTGCAACCGCAACGGAATAAGCACCTTCCTCGGCACGGTGCCGCACAGCTGCAGCGCCAGCAGCGCAAGTAAAAAAAAGCCGGCCAGGCTCTTCGCCCGTCCGGCCTCCCAAGGAGTATGAGGAACGATCAGCGGCTGTAGGCCACCTCGCCGTGCGTGCTGATGTCCAGGCCTTCGCGCTCGGCCTCTTCCGACACCCGCAGCCCGATGGTGTACTTGCAGACGGCAAACGACACCGCTGCCACCACGCCAGACCACGCCAGGGTCATCAGCACGCTCTTGACCTGCACCCACACCTGGTGGGCCATGTTGTAGCCTTCCGGCTCCACACCGCCCAGGCTGGATGCACAGAACACCCCCGTCAGGATCGCGCCCAGAATACCGCCCACGCCGTGCACGCCGAACACGTCGCAGGTGTCGTCGGCCTTGAGCATGCGCTTGAGTCCCGACACGCCCCACAGGCACAGCGGCCCGGCGATGGCGCCCATGATGATCGAGCCCATGGGCCCCACCAGACCCGCAGCAGGCGTGATGCAGACCAGCCCGGCCACTGCGCCCGATGCGGCGCCCAGCATCGAGGCCTTGCCCTTGTGCAGTGCTTCGGCGGCAATCCAGCCCATCGCTGCGGCGCCCGTGGCCAAAATGGTGTTGATGAACGCCAGACCGGCAATGCCGTTGGCAGCCCCCGCCGAGCCCGCATTGAAGCCAAACCAGCCCACCCACAGCAGCGATGCGCCCACCATGGTCAGCGTCAGGCTGTGCGGTGCCAGCGCTTCGCGGCCAAAGCCGATGCGCTTGCCCACCATGTACGAACCCACCAGGCCAGCAACGGCAGCGTTGATGTGCACCACGGTGCCGCCCGCAAAGTCGAGCGCGCCGTCCTTGGCCAGCAGGCCACCACCCCACACCATGTGCGCCATGGGGATGTAGCTGAAGGTGAACCACAGCACCGAGAACAGGAGAACGGCAGAGAACTTGATGCGCTCGGCAAATGCACCCACGATCAGCGCCACGGTGATGGCAGCGAAGGTGGACTGGAACGAGACGAACACGAACTCAGGAATGGTTGCCAGCGCCGCCGACAAGGTGTCGGGCTTGATGCCCGCGAGGAAGGCCTTGTCGAAGCCGCCGAAGAAGTTGCCTTCTCCCGCAAAGGCGAGCGAGTAGCCGTACACCGCCCACAGCACCGTGATCAGCGAAAAGATCACGAACACCTGCGCCAGCACCGACAGCATGTTCTTGCTGCGCACCAGGCCGCCGTAGAACAGCGCCAGGCCCGGGATCACCATCAGGATCACCAGCATGGTGGATGTCAGCATCCACGCCGTATCGCCGCTGTTGAGTGCAGGCGCCGCATCGGCTGCCATGGCGCTGCCAGCGGCAACCGCCGCTGCCGCTGCTCCTGCCAGAGAAAGTAGTCGTCGCATGTTATTCACACCTTTTAGATAAATTGGCCTCTAGCGCTTATCCATCAAGCGCAATTAGCTATCTTTTAGAGAGCATTCGTTCCGGTTTCGCCGGTACGGATGCGCACCACCTGCTCCAGCGGCGACACAAAAATCTTGCCGTCGCCAATCTTGCCGGTGCGCGCCGCGTTTTCAATCGCTTCGATCACCCGGTCCACCAGGTCTTCGCCAACCGCGATTTCCAGCTTGACCTTGGGCAAGAAATCAACCACGTACTCGGCGCCGCGGTACAACTCGGTGTGGCCTTTCTGGCGACCAAAGCCCTTGACTTCGCTGACCGTGATGCCTTGCACCCCAATGTCGGACAGCGCCTCTCGCACTTCATCGAGCTTGAAGGGCTTGATCACCGCCACTACCAGTTTCATGTTCATAGCTACTCCTTCTCATGCGCTGCAGCGGTGCAGCATCAAAACGTCTTGGCCAGGCTGACAATCGCACGGCCCTTGTTCACGAACCCGAAATCACCGGTCTTGTTGGCCCCCACCCAGGCGGCGCTGAGCGACAGGCCATCTCCCAGGTCATAGCTGCCGCCCACGCTGTAATCCAGGTAGTTGGGCACCCCAAGGTCCTTGATATCGCTGGAAAACCGCGTGTAGCCCACAGACACCTTCAGCGTCGTCTTGGGCGCCACTTCCTGCGCAAACGCCACATTCAGGTAGCCGGTGTTGCGGCCTTTCATCGATCCGTCGATCTTGTTGCCCGCCCAGCCAAAGTAATCCTTCGACACGGTGTGCGAGTATTTCACCGTCACCGGACCATAGGTGCCCGCGCCATACAGTTCGGTCGTGTTGCCGGTGGTATTGCCGGGGTACACATAGGTCAGCAGACCCACGTCCCAATCCACATCGGCCGCCTTGAACTTGTAGCCACCGTAGAAATCCATTTCCACGCGGTTGCCGTCCAGCCATTGCACGGTCGAATTCCAGTTACCCACGTAGAAGCCGGATTCGCCGAACGTGTAATCCACCCCTCCCTGCAGCGCCGGCTTGACCCAGCGGGCGCTCGATGTCTTTTGATCCTGCCCACGGAACTTGTAGTTGGTCGTCAGACCCACATTGGCCGTCAGCTGCGCACTGGCTGCCATCGGCAGCACCACGCACACAGCCCCGATCCATACCGCCCAACCCCGCTTGCTTTCAGCCATTGCCACACTCCTTATTGGTGATCTCGTATGGCCGATGCAATGCACAGAGCGTGCCAGCTTCAAAGTTCATCACCCTCTTGTGCTGATCCAGAAAGCGCCGTGCGCTATGGTTTTTGAAAGTGTGGCGCCTTCCGGCAGGCAGTTGGCTGCCGCCTGTATCGCCCGGGCGACGCATCCGCACCTCCTGGCGGCTACCGCTTGCCCGAAATAACGGCTTTCGCCATGCTCAAAGCAGCCCTGTCCGTCTCAGAGGCGGGAAATCGCACCAATTTGGTGCAAAGGATGATCCCCATGAGTCTCGCCGTGGTGCACAGCCGTGCACTGGTGGGTTTGACCGCCCATGCCGTTGCTGTCGAAGTGCATCTGGCCAATGGCCTGCCCAGCTTCACGCTGGTGGGTCTGGCCGACCTGGAAGTGAAGGAAGCCCGCGAGCGCGTGCGCTCGGCGCTGCAGAACAGTGGGCTGGAGTTTCCCCACAACAAGCGCATCACCGTCAACCTTGCGCCTGCCGATCTGCCCAAGGAATCGGGCCGTTTCGATCTGGCAATTGCCGTCGGTATCCTCGCCGCCTCGGGCGTGATCGACGCCAGCCAGCTCGCACACTACGAATTTGCCGGCGAGCTGTCGCTGTCCGGCGCGCTGCGCCCGGTGCGCGGAGCCCTGGCCGCCAGCATGGACCTGCACCAGCGCGGCCAGCAGGTGCGCCAGGTCCTTCCGCCGGGCAGTGCCGAAGAGGCTGCGTTGGTACCTGACGCCGAGGTCTACCGCGCCGAACACCTGCTGGACGTGGTGCAGCACTTTGCCCCGGCCAGCGCTGGTGCGCAAGATGCAGCACGCAGCCAGTGGAGCCGCGTGCCCCCGCAGACCCAGCGGCCCGATGCGGACGCCTTCGACATGCGCGACGTCAAAGGCCAGGCGGCCAGCAAGCGCGCCCTTGAGATTGCAGCGAGCGGCGGACACAATGTGCTGATGCTCGGGTCTCCCGGCGCGGGCAAATCCATGCTGGCCCAGCGCTTTGCCGGGCTGCTGCCACCGCTGCAGATTGCCGAAGCCCTGGAAAACGCCGCCCTGCACAGCCTGGTGGGCCGTTTTGATGCACGCCACTGGGGCCAGCGCACCACGATGGCGCCACACCACACTGCCAGTGCAGTTGCCCTGGTGGGCGGCGGCAGTCCACCCAAACCCGGCGCCATCTCTCTCGCGCACCATGGAATTCTTTTTCTGGACGAGTTTCCGGAGTTTCCGCGCGCCGCGCTCGAAGCCCTGCGCGAGCCGCTGGAGACAGGCCACATCACCATTGCCCGGGCCGCGCAGCAGGCGAGCTTTCCCGCCCGATTCACACTGATTGCCGCGATGAACCCCTGCCCCTGCGGGTTTCGCGGCTCGCGCCAGCGCGCCTGCCGCTGCACGCCCGATCAGGTCAGCCGCTACCAGTCCCGCATCAGTGGCCCTTTGCTCGACCGTATCGACCTGCATATCGAGGTGACGCCGCTGCCTGCGGATGAACTGCTGACCGCCCCGCCCGCCGAGCCCTCGGCCGCCATCCGCGAGCGGGTGGCGGCTGCCCGCGCCATGGCGCTTGCGCGGCAAGGCACGCTCAACCAGCAACTGCAGGGCCAGGCACTCGATGCACACGCCCAGGCCGAGCCAGCCGCACTGCAACTGCTGCAGAACGCGGCAGCCAAGCTTGGCTGGTCGGCACGCGGCGTGCACCGCGCGCTGCGCGTGGCCCGCTCGATTGCCGACCTGGCGCAATCCAAGGCGGTCACTCCTGCCCATGTGGCCGAAGCCATTCAGTACCGGCGCGCCTTGCTCAGCGCAGCCGGGTGATTACACGATCAAAAATGCGCTTCAGGCAGGCAGCAGCGGCTCGCCCAGGTTCAGCATCAGGCGGTTGGCCCAGGCGAAGATGGCGTCGGAATGCAGCAGGTCAAGAATCTCGCCTTCGTTCAGGCCTTCGGCCTGGAGCGCATCAATGTCTCCCGCATCCAGCGCTGCGGGCTGCTCGGTGATCTTGATGGAGAACTGCACGATCGCCTTTTCGCGGGCCGTAGTGCCTGCGGTCTCAGGTTGCTCAAACACCTGCGCAATGGTGTCGCTGCGCTTGGCAAGCTGCTCAAAACGCTGGGCATGCACCGAGCCGCAGTACACGCAGCCATTGATGCGCGAGACCACCGTGGCCCCCAGCTCCCGCTCGGCGCGCGAGAGGCCACCCGGTGCATACATGATGGCGTTGAAAGCGGTGGAGCGCTCACGCAGGATGTGCGGCTGGTGCACCAGAAAGAGGTAGTAGTCCGAAGTCTTGGCCTTGGGATGGCTTTCTTCCAGAACGGCCATCTGATCGGGCGTGGCCTCGCCCAGTTGAACCACATCCAGCCAGGCCTTCCATTCGAGCGACTCGTTGGTGAAGCCGTGGGAGCGGATGACCGTGGCGGGCTGGAAAGTAGCGGGCGTGCTCATGCGTGTGCCTCCTCGGATGCTTTCATGGCTTTGAGGCCGGCCACGAGCCGCACCTGGTAGGAAAGAAAGGCAATCAGCTGCGACAGCGCCACCACGGCGGGTGTGCTGATGCCCGCTGCAGGCAAAGCCAGCAAGACGGCCTTGTCGCCTTCCACCGGCTTTTCGATCAGCGTGCGGGTGAAGGAGAGGATGGCGGCCAGCCGCGGCTGGTTCAGGCGCTGGGCATCTTGCGGCTCGCCGGCCTCAGCCACCTGGATGAGTGCGGCATCGGCCTGCGCCTGCTGCAGGCGCTCCCGGTAATGCGCGGCCAGTTCGGGCGCAGGCGTCAGGCGGCTGGCGTACAGCGCCACCAGCAGACGCTCGGTGAGCGTGAGATCGGGCAGTGCCGGATCGAACAACGCGTTGTAGCTGCCCTGGGTGGCGGCGGCAACCTTCTCGCGCTGGTGACGCGCCGCATAGGTACGGCTGCCAGGTGCCAGGCCAACCAACTGGTCGATCAGGTCATCGGTGACAGGGGTGGTCATACAGGACTCCTTGGATTTATGAATGGGTGGCTGATGCTTGGGCAACATTGGCACGTGCCTGCACCGCGCGTTCGAGAAAGCGGAGCACCCCTTGCCACGACGCCGCATCGGCATGGGCGTTATCGGCCGGGTTGCCGCCGCCGGTGCTGACCTTGCCCGACACCGGGTGGGCGTAGACCAGCTGCGTGGTCGGCACATAGGGAAAGAGAATTGCGTGGCCGGCGCGCTCGAAATCCAGCCACTGCACATCGTGCGGATGCTGCACCTCGGCGAGCTTGTCGCGCACGATGCCTGCGTAGATGCTCGAAGGCCAGGAGCCGTCGTCGGTGCCCGACAGCAGCATCACCGGCCCCGCGATGTCTTCCACGTGAATGCGTGCACGCGCCAGCGCCTCCGGGTCTTGCAGCGCGGTGCGCATGGCCAGGTCATGGCGGCGCGGCTCGGGGCCATCGTCGTACGGTGCCCAACTGGCACTGCGGTTGTTCTCCCACAGATGCGTGAGCGGCTTGCCGCCCAGAAGCCATGTCGGGCCCTCGCGGCCGATCTTCGGGTCGCAGGCATTCTGGCCGCTGTGCACAAAGGCACTGGGTACATAGCCCACAACAGCTGAGACCTCCTGCGGGAAGGTTGCACCCAGCAGCAGCACCAGCTCACCGCCACGCGACTGGCCGCTCAGCGCCACAAAATCATGCGCGGGCCGCACCGTGCGGCGCAGCCATTGCAGGCCGCGCTGAAAGTATTCCAGCGGCGTGTTGGAGATGTAATCCGACAGACCTGGCGCCTTGAAGTACGCGAGCGCCAAGGCCGCATAGCCGTGCGATGCGTACAGCGCCGCACGCGGCTCGTTGATGCCGCCGCCCGAGCCGTTGAGAATCAGCACCGCCGGATGCGGCCCCAGGCCTGCGGGCAGGTACAGCGTGCCCACCAGGCCTTCTTCGCGCACCTCGCGGCGCGTCACCCCCGGACCGGCGAGCTGCTGGGTAAACGCGGCCTGCGCCTGCGCTCCAGCGGTGCGTGCCATGAGCTGCGTGACCAGCGGCTCGGCCACAGGCTGGTTGAACAGCTCGCGGCTGCTGGAATCCGCCGGGCTTTGCGACCAGATCAGGCCCATGCCGTCCGCACCCGCATAGCTGCCCGATTGCGGCGCATCGCGAGAGAGGTCGACCGTTCCGTCAGTATCCGCCAGAAAAACCGCGCTCGCGCGCCACAGCACGCCGCTGCGCAATGTTTCGGCGGTGATCTCCACCGCTTCGCCAGGTGCTGCGTGCCGGACCGCGATGCGCCGGGGCAGATCGATGAGGCCATCGGCCTCGTCTACCGTGACTTGCAGCGCAGGCATCACTTGTCTGCCTTGGTGACCATGGCAGCCGTGGTGCGGTCGCTGCTCACCGGCGTGACCTTCAGGCCCTTCTTCGCCGCCCAGATGTTGCGATAGTGGAAGAGCGGAATGATGCCCACATCGTCAGAGACAGTCTTGGCCGACTGGCGCAGGATCGCCTCGCGCTTGGCCGTGTCGAACTCCTCGGTGGAATCGGTGAGCGCCTTGTCCACAGCGGGGTTGCTGTAGTGGCCCCAGTTCGAGGCGCCCAGACCCTTCTTGATGTCCACCGAAGCCAGCACATTCACCAGCGCATAGCTGGCCTCACCCGTGCCATTGCCCCAGGCGAGCATGCTCATGGCGTACTCGTTCTTGTTGGCGCGGCCGGAGTAGACTGCCCATGGCACCACCTCCACCTGGGTCTTCACGCCAATACGCGTCCAGAACTGCGCCACCACCTGCGCGGTTTCCGGGCCCTGCGGATAACGGTCGTTGGGCACATGCATGGTGAGCTTGAAGCCCTCGGGGAAACCGGCATCGGCCAGCAGCTTCTTGGCGCGCGCGGCATCGAACGGGATGTTCTTGATATCCGGGTTGTAGCCATAGGTGTTCTTGGGCATCCACTGGTTGGCTTCGGTGGCGGCGTCCTGCAGGATGCGGTCCACGATGGCCCCGCGGTTGATGGCCAGGTTCAAGGCCTGGCGCACGCGCTGGTCGAGCAGCGGGTTCTTGGCCAGGGGCTTGCCCGCGTTGTCGGTGATGAAGGGGTTGGGTGCCGGGTTGAAGCTCGGCTGCAGCAGCATCACGCGCAGGCCGTCGTAAGGGTAGACCGTGACATTGGGCGCGCTCTTGAGGCGTGCCAGGTCAGAGACGGAGACCTTGTCGATTACATCCACATCGCCCGCCAGCAGCGCAGCGGTGCGCGATGCGGCGTTGTTGATGTAGCGGTAGTTCACCTTTTCCCACTGGGGCTTGTCGCCCCAGTAGCCTTCGCTGCGCTGCATCACGACGCGGTCGCCCGGTGTGTAGGAGACCCATTTGTACGGGCCCGAGCCCACCATTGCCTTGCCGGAGTTGTAGTCTTCGGTGGAGGCCTTCTCGCCCACATGCTTGCTCACGATGTGCACGGAAGCCAGGTTCAGCGGCAGATCGGGGTTGGGGATGTTGGTCTTGATGACGAGCGTGTGCGCATCCTTGGCCGTCACCGATTCCACGGTGCGAAGGTAGCCCGCGAACGTAGCCACGCTGCCGGGCACCGAGCGCGCGCGCTGGTAGGAGAAGATCACGTCATCGGCGGTGAAAGGCTTGCCGTCCTGCCATTTCACATCGGTGCGCAGCTTGAACTCCCAGGTCTTGGGGTCGAGGTTCTTCCAGCTGGCGGCCAGGCCTGGCTGCAGCTTGTTGTGGTTGTTCTGCACCAGCAGATCCCAGAAGTGCAGGTCCACCGAGCGGTCGCCCGCGTGGTTGTTGAGTTGCGGGTCCATCGACGAGACCGGGTCGGCAAAGCCGATGTTCAGGGTCTGTGCATGGACGGCCAGGCCTGCAGACAGCAAGGCAGCGGTGAGGGAGGAGAGGACGATGCGTTTCATGGCGGGCTCCTGTTGAAATCGGAAAAAGGCGTTGGCGGTGTGGAACGGAATGGCGAGGGGCGCTGCAGGCGGCCTTCAGGCCGCGTCGTTGAGGTGGCAGGCGCTCAGGTGCTGGATGGCAACGCCCTTGAGCTGCGGCGCCTCCACCTTGCAGCGCGCCATGGCGCGCGGGCAGCGGGGGTGAAAGTGGCAGCCACCGGGCGGGTTGAGCGGGCTGGGGATTTCTCCCTGGATGGCCGAATAGGTGCGATGCCGCGCATTCATGTTGGGCACCTCCGCCAGCAGGGCCTGGGTGTACGGATGGTTGGGCCGCGCAAAGAGTTCTTCGACGGGCGCCGACTCGATCACACGGCCGAGGTACATCACCACCACGCGGTCGGAGATATGCTCGACCACGCCCAGATCGTGGCTGATGAACAGATAGGTGAGATGCAGCTGCTCGCGCAGATCCATGAACAGGTTCAGGATCTGCGCCTGGATCGACACATCCAGCGCGGCCACGGCCTCGTCGCACACCAGCATGGTGGGCTGCACGGCCAGCGCGCGTGCAATGCCGATGCGCTGACGCTGGCCACCGCTGAACTGGTGCGGATAGCGGCTGCGCAGGGCCGGGTCGAGCCCGGCGCGCTCCATTTGCGCGCACACATAGTCATCAAAGCCCGCCTTGTCGACCAGGCCGTGAATACGCGCGCCCTCGCCCACGATCTCGTCCACACGCAGGCGCGGGTTGAGGCTGGCATAGGGGTCCTGAAAAATCATCTGGATCTTCAGACGCACCGCGTGGCGCTCCTGCGCACTCATGCTGCTGATGGGTTTGCCATCGAACAGCACCTCGCCATCCGAAGCGGGCAGCAGGCCCGCCGCAATGCGGCCCAGCGTGGATTTGCCACAACCCGATTCACCAACGAGGCCTACCACTTCGCCAGGGCGCACGATGAGGTCGACATGGTCGACCGCACGCGTCACAGGGTGGGGCTTTTCCAGCCCCAGGCCTTGCAGCACGCGCCCTGCCAAGCCCGGTGGCTGCTCGCCAAAGCGCTTGCTGATCTGGCGCAGCTCCACCACGGGCGCAGTGGCAGGTAGGGGGGAGTTCGTCACAGTGGTATTCATGCGTGCTGCTCCAGCGCCGGATGGAAGCAGCGCACCAGGCGGCCTGCGACCGGCTCGGTCTGCTCGGGCTGCACCGTGCAGGCACCGGTGGCCCTTGCACAGCGGGCGGCGAATGCACAGCCGGGCGGTAGATGCAACAGGTTGGGGGTCATGCCAGGGATCTGCTGCAGGCGTGTGCCGCGCCGGTTGTTGGCAGGCAGGCTGCCGATGAGGCCTGCGGTGTAAGGGTGCAGAGGCCGGTCGAGTACCGCGTCCACATCGCCCTGCTCAACAATGCGGCCTGCGTACATCACAGCCACTTCGTCGGCAAGGCCCGCCACCACCGACAGGTCGTGCGTGATCCAGATCAGCGAGGTGCCGTGCTGGCGCGCGAGCTTCTGCACTTCAGAGAGTATCTGTGCCTGAATGGTCACATCCAGCGCCGTGGTGGGTTCGTCCGCAATGATCAGATCCGGCCGGTGCAGCATGGCAATCGCAATGGCCACGCGCTGGCGCATGCCGCCTGAGAGCTGGTGCGGGTAGGCCTGCAAGCGCTCATCGGGGCTGGGAATGCCCATCATGGCCAGCGTCTCGCGGGCGCGCTCGCGGGCCTGCGCCCGGCTCACGCTGGTGTGCGCGCGTACGGCCTCGATCATCTGCGTGTCCACGCGCAACACGGGGTTGAGCGTCATCATCGGGTCCTGAAAGATCATCGCGATGCGATTGCCCTGCAGGGCGCGCAGTTCGCGTGCAGGCAGCCTGGTGATGTCGCGGCCTTGAAAGAGCACCTCGCCACCGCTCACGCGGCCCGGGGCATCGACCAGGCCCATGATGGAAAAGCCCGTCACGGACTTGCCCGAGCCGGACTCGCCCACAAGGCCCAGGATACGGCCACGCTCCAGCGTGAACGACACATCGTTCACCGCGCGCAGCACCCCGGCGCGGGTGTCGAATTCGGTGCGCAGGTTGCGCACCTGCAGGGTGGGCGTGCTGCTCATCGTGTGTTCCTCGGGTTGAGCACGTCGCGCAGGCGGTCACCCACCAGGTTGATGGCGACGATGGTGACCAGCAGGGCAATGCCCGGATAGAAGCTGATCCAGTACTGGCCCGACAGCATGAACTGGTAGCCGTTGGAGATGAGCAGGCCGAGCGAGGGTTCGGTCACCGGAACGCCCAGGCCCAGAAAGCTCAGCGTGGCCTCCAGCGTGATGGCGCGGGCAATCTGCAGCGTGCCGATGACGATCAGCGGCGGCAGGCAGTTGGGCAGAATGTGGCGCACCATGATGCGCCAGCCGGGAATGTCCTGGCAGCGCGCGGCTTCCACATATTCGCGCCTGCGCTCCACCAACGCCTGACCGCGTGCCGTGCGGGCATAGTAGGCCCACTCCAGGATCACCAGCGTGAGCACCACGTTGCCCACGCCCTTGCCGAGGTAGGCCAGGATCATCATCGCCACCAGTATGGAGGGGAACGAGAGGATCAGGTCGACCAGCCGCATGATGATGGTGTCCGTCCGCCCGCCGGCGTAGGCGGCCAGCAGGCCCAGCAGCGTGCCCACGACGCCCGCGATGAGCGCGGAGCCCACGCCCACCATCAGGCTGATGCGCAGGCCGTACAGAATGGCGGAATACAGATCGCGGCCCTGGCCGTCGGTTCCCAGCATGTAGCGGAAGGTGTCCAGGCCGTTGGGCGAGCCCGGTGGCAGGCGGGCGTCGAGCACATCGAGCTGCTGCAGGTCATAGGGGTTCTGCGGCGTGATCCAGGGCGCCACGAGCGCAGCCAGAATCAGCACCACAGCCACCACCAGGCCGAACACCGCCAGGCGCGATGCCATGAAATCGGCCATGTGCTCGCGCCACGGCGAGGGCTGGCGCACGGGGGCGGCAGCAGAAGAGAGGTTGGCACTGCGGCTCATGCGACGGTCTCCAGGCGCACGCGCGGGTCGAGCACCTTGTAGAGGATGTCCACGATCAGGTTGAGCGTGACAAAGAGGCACACCACCACCACGAGGTAGGAAACGATCACGGGGCGGTCCAGTGCGTTGATGCTGTCGAGAATGAGCTTGCCGGCCCCGGGCCAGGAAAAGATGTTTTCGGTGACCACGGCAAAGGCGATGGTGGAGCCCAACTCCAGGCCCAGCACCGTCACCAGCGGAATCAGCGTGTTGCGCAGCACGTGCATGCCCACCACGCGCATCGGCGAGAGGCCTTTGGCGCGCGCAAACTTCACCCAGTCCTGCGGCAGCACTTCGCGCACGCCGGCGCGTGTGAGGCGGATCACCAGCGAAATCTTGAACAGCGACAGGTTGATGGCCGGCAGCAGCATGTGCCGCAGGCCATCGAGCGTGAGGAACGACCACTGCGCACCCAGAAACTCCACGGTCTGGCCGCGCCCGCTGGAGGGCAGCATGCCCAGCGACACGCTGAAGGTCATGATCAGCATCAGGCCGACCCAGAACGTGGGCAGCGAAAAGCCCACGATGCTGCCCGCCATGACGGATTTGGAAAACCAGTTCTCCGGATACAGCCCGGCGAAGAGGCCGAGTGGCACGCCCAGCAGCACGGCCAGTATCAGCGCCGCAACGGCCAGCTCCAGCGTAGCGGGCAGGCGCTGCAGGATGAGTTCGATGGCCGGCACGCTGTAGACGAAGCTCGCGCCCAGATTGCCGTGCAGCGCACCATTCAGAAAGCCCAGGTACTGGCGCCACAACGGCTGGTCAAAACCGAGCTCGGCAATGATGCGCGCGCGCTCGACCTGGTCCACATCCTGGCCGATGAGGATGTCCACCGGGTTGCCGATGGCGTGCAGGCCCACAAAGACGATCACCGTCATCAACAGCACCACCACCAGGGCCTGCGCAACACGGCGCAGCAGCCAGCCGATCATGACGCGCTCTCTTCCACGGTGCGCTGCGCGGGCGGCAGTGCGGCCGTCCACTCGTCGCCAAACACCTCCGGCTCACTGAAAGCCTGCAGCTTTTCGAAGTGCCACTCCACATCCTCGGCGTAGAGCGTGCTCGCAATGCCTTGCGCGAGGCGCTCTGCGCCCACGCTGATGGCCGGAATGTCTCCCGAGACCGTGCCGTGCGTGAGCGCAGCAGGGTAAGAGAACGCGTGGATGCGTTCCAGGCCCGGGCAGGCGCCTGGCGTTTTGGGCTGCAGCTCGAAGGCAGACCCGAGGTCGGGCGAGTCGGCCAGTTCCTGGTCGTCTTCCCCTTGCGGGTGCTCGAAGCGGTCGCTCCAGTTACGCACATGGGCGGCAAACGGCGCAAATTCGCTGCGCGATGTCCAGTCGATGCGAAATCCGGTGGAAAAGATCACGAAATCCAGGTGGAACACCCCCTTGGAGGTGTGCACGCGAATCTCCTCGCCTGTCCACTCCATGCGCTCAATGGCTGTACCCAGGTTGAAGTGGGCATGGGCGTTGCGGGATACGCGCAGCGTGCTGCCACGTGGCGGAGGCACCTGCTGCACATTGATGTAGTGGCGAATCTTCCATTTCCATGCGTCTGGCAGGCGCAGGTGGCCGTGGGTGAGGCCGGGACTGCCCGCACCCTTGCCCTTGTTCACGCGCGGAATGTCGCTGCGGCGGATCAGCAGTTCCACACTGGCTGCACCGCTCTCCAGCGCCGTGGCGGCGCTGTCCATGGCCGAGGCACCCGCCCCCACCACGCCCACGCGCTTGCCGGCGAGCTGGTGGTAGTCCATCGTGTCGGACGAATGCGCCCAGCGCTCGCGCGGCAGGTCGCCTGCAAACGCAGGCACATAGGCACCGCCCAGGCCGTCGCGCCCGGTGGCCAGCACCACGTGGCGGGCAAACACAGTGCGCTCACCTTCGGGGCTGTGCAGATCGAGCTGCACCACGCCATCACCGCGCGGGCGCACGGCCAGCACGCGGTGCTCGTTGTGCACGGGCAGCGCCAGCACCTTGCGGAACCAGCGCAGGTAGTCCATCCACTGCAGGCGCGGAATCTTGTCGAGCGCGTCCCAGGCCTCCAACCCGAACTGCGACTCGAACCAGGCGCGGAAGGTGAGCGAAGGCTTGCCCAGCGCCGGGCCGGTGAGCTGCTTGGGCGAGCGCAGGGTTTCCATGCGCGCCGTGATGGCCCAGGGGCCTTCAAAGCCTGCAGGCGACTGGTCGAATATCTCAGCCTGCACGCCCATGAAGCGCAGCGCCGCGCAGGCAGCCATGCCGGACATGCCGCCGCCGATGATGGCTACGGGCAGTACGGGTTCGCCATTCAACGTGGTCTCGGGCACCCAGTCCTTGGCGGGCAGGTCAAGCCAGGCCAGGTCCTGACGCACCCGGGCTTCGAGCGCGTCCAGCCCCTGGGGCGGCAGTATGGTGTCGTGGGTCATTCGTGGTTCTCAGAGGATTCGTGGGCGGCAGGCGCTGGCGGCTGGCCGGGCGGCAGCATTTCTTCCAGCAGCGCTGCGTGATCGCGCGCGTCGTGCAATACAAAACCCGGCAGCAGGCGCTGCGCCACATCGGTCAGGGTCTGGCAGAGCGCATCCATCGCCGGTGTGCAGGGCGCGGCCTGCTGGGTGACCACGCCGAATAGAAAGGGAATCTCGGTATCGAGCGGGCGTACCACCACGCCTTGCAGCGGCAGGCCCAGCGCAGTGACCGGCTCCAGCACCGATACGCCCAGGCCCGCACGCACGGCAGCAATGGCGTTGACCGAGGCATTGGTTTCCATGAACTGGGTCTTGCCGCGCTGCTCGCCCGGGCGCGCTGCCGCAAAGGCATCGTCCAGCCGGCCGCGCAAGCGGTAGGGGTTGGTCATGGTGATGAGCCGGCGCTCGGCCAGGGCCGCCAGAGGCACCACCGCCAAGTCTGCCAGCGGGTCGTCCTGCGGGAGCACGGCCACGCAGGCGGCACGGCCGATCCAGTGCACCTGCAGACCGCGATGCTCCAGTGGCAGGCTGCTCACGCCCATCTGGGCAGCACCAGTGAGCACGCCGTGCGCCACCTGCTCGGGCGAAGCGCTGCGCATCCGGATGTGCGAGATGCTGTCTGCAGCTTCTGCCTCCATCTGCGCCAGCGCTTGCGGCACCAGGCCCGCAGCCAGGGCTGGCGTGGCCAGAAGGTTCAGGGGCCGCTGGCTGCCCTGCGCGATCTCGCTGGCGCGCTGGCGGATGTGCTGCAGGCTCTGCAGCGCATGGGCAACATCCTCATACAGCAGAAAACCCTGCTCGGTCGGCGTGACGCGCGGGCCGTTGCGGCTGAAAAGTGCGTAGCCGATCTCCTGCTCCAGCTCCTGTACCAGGCGGCTGATGGCGGGCTGCGAGCGACCCAGCAAGCGCCCTGCGGCAGTCACGCTACCGGTGGAGATCACGGCTGCAAAAGCCTCGAGCTGACGGAGTTCCATCGTGTTGAATGCAAAAAATGAATTTTGAAGCCTTCAGTATGCATAATACAAATACTAATTTCACATATCCAAATACCTCTTGTGTATTTGCTGTAGCGTCCGCGACAGACGGGCCATGAAAAAGGGAGCCTTTCGGCTCCCCATCATCGGTGTTCTGTATACAGCGCTCTGCGCTGCCGCCGTTACAACCCCAGCTTCTGGGCGACGTAGTCCGCGTCCTTGTCACCCCGCCCGGACAGGTTGACCAGGATGTTCGCGCCCTTGCCCAGCGTGGGCGCCATGCGCATGGCCCAGGCCACCGCGTGGGAGCTTTCCAGCGCAGGAATGATGCCTTCGACGCGGGAGAGTGTCATGAAGGCATTCAGGCACTCCTTGTCGTCCACCGCCTGGTAGTCGACACGACCAATGTCCTTGAGGTAGCTGTGCTGCGGCCCGACACCCGGGTAATCGAGGCCCGAGGCAATGCTGTGCACGGCAGCGGGCGAGCCGTCGGCGTTTTCCAGCACGTAGCATTTCATGCCGTGGATTTCGCCGGGCTTGCCCACCGACAGGGTGGCGGCATGCTTGCCGGGCTTGTCCACACCCTCGCCTGCAGGCTCCACGCCAACGAGCTGAACCTCCGCGTCATCGAGGAACGCGGTGAAGATACCCATGGCGTTGGAGCCTCCGCCCACGCAGGCCGCCACATAATCAGGCAGCTTGCCGTGCCTGGCCTGGAACTGCTCGCGCGCCTCGCGGCCCACAATAGACTGGAAATCGCGCACCATCTTGGGAAAGGGGTGCGGGCCGACGACCGAGCCGATCGCATACAGAAAGTTGGTCGGGTCCTTCAGGTACTCTTCAAACGCGCTGTCCACCGCGTCCTTCAAGGTGGCCTGCCCACGCGTTACCGCCACCAGCTTGCAGCCCAGGATGCGCATCTTGGTGACATTGGGGTGCTCTTTTTCGATATCGACCTGCCCCATGTGGATTTCGCATGGAATGCCGACCAGCGCGCAGGCAGTGGCCAGCGCCACGCCATGCTGGCCCGCGCCGGTTTCGGCAATCACCTTGGTCTTGCCCATGAACCTGGCCAGCAGCGCCTCGCCCAGGCAATGGTTGATCTTGTGGGCGCCGGTGTGGTTGAGGTCTTCGCGCTTCAAGTGGATCTGCGCGCCACCCAGCTGCTCGGACATGCGCCGGGCGTGGAAGATGGGGCTGGGCCGGCCCACGTAATCCTGGAACAGGTGCTGCAGCTCATCCTGAAAATCCTGGCGCTGCACGATCTTGTCGTAGGCCTGGGAGATGTCGTCCATCGCCTGCTTCAGGTGCGGCGGCACCAACTGGCCGCCGTAGTTGCCAAAAAAACCGTCTGCATCGGGCATGGGCGCAAATTGCATGGTCGTCATCCTTTGTCTCTCTCGTTGGTGGAAATGGCTGGGTTAACCATCGTTGATACCACAGCGCAAAGGCCAAAACCTTGCAGGTTTTCCCGATGCCACAATAGGCCCATGAAAGCTGACGCCGTTCGCGACATCGTTTTTGCCCACGCCATGGAAACCGCTGCCCCAAGCGACGCCCTGCCCGATGCCGCACGGCGCGAGGCCATCACGCAGGAGGTGCTGCATGCGCTGGGCCAGCCCGCCACCGAAGGCCGGGCCGGCCAGGCCGCGTTCGGGCAGTTCCTGCAGACGCGGGCAGCGCACATCATTGCCGCCAGCAACCTGCCCGCCGATGTACGGCAGTTGTGGCAGGCGCCTCCCGCCATGGCGCGCTGGGCGCCTGCCGCCATCCTGATGGGGGCGCTGGTGGCGGGTTTCGTCAGCCACCGCATCACCGATCCGCACCGGGTCGATCTGCTGTCGCTCTCGCTCCTGGGCATCGTGCTGTGGAATCTGCTGGTGTATCTGTGGACGGTGCTGCACGGCACGCTGCGCCTGGCCCGGCCGCGCCGCCAGGCGATCGCGGTTCTGCAGCCCTCTCAAAGCGCCCCTGCAGCCACTGACACGCCCGGCGACGGCCCGCCCGGCTGGCTGCAGCGCCTGCGCGGCAAGGCCATGCCGGGGCTGCGCGGCACAGCCCTGCGCCTGATGGCGCTGGCCTTTGAGCGCAACTGGTGGCAGATCAGTCGGCCCGCACGCCATGCGCAGTGGCTGCTGTGGCTGCACCTGGGTGCGGCGGCCATGGCCGCAGGGGCGCTCGCATCGCTGTGGATCACCGGGCTGACGCGGGAGTACCAGGTGGGCTGGGAGAGCACTTTCCTGTCTGCCGGCCAGGTGCAGCAATGGCTGAACGCTCTGTTTGCCCCTACGCAATGGCTGCAGCTGACCAGCCCCTGGAGCCTGTCCGATATCCAGCCCCTGCAGGGCTGGGTGGCCAATGACCGCCCGGCTGCCACCGGGGCACAGCTGCCAGCCATGGGCGTTGGCGAGCGCTGGGTCTGGGCCTATACCGCGCTGCTGGCCGTGCTGGTGATCGTGCCGCGCCTCTTGCTGGCGCTGTGGCAGGGCCTGCGCTGGCGCTGGCTGGTCAGCCACATGGCATTGCCGCTGAACCAGCCCTACTTTGCCAGCCTGCAGCGTGATTTTGGCGGCCTGGCCACGCAACTGGTGATCGTGCCCTACAGCATGGAGATCACCCCCGAGCGCAAGGCTGCCGTGGAACACCATGCCGCAACGCTTTACGGAGCAGGGGCCGGCATCACCTGGCGCCCCAGCCTCGCCTACGGCGCTGCGCTGCCCGACATGGCCGCAGTATCACCCGCCCAAACGGTGCTGCTGGTCAACCTGGCCGCCACGCCCGAGGCCGAAATCCACGCCGAGCTGCTGGCCCAGCTGCATAAGCGGCATGGCAGCAGCAGCCAGCTATGGCTGTGGACCGCCGACTTCGCCGCGCGCAACAGCGGCGCTCCCCGGCGCCTGCAGGAGCGCGAAGCCCTGTGGCACGATTTTGCAAGCCAGAACGGCTTTACCGCGCACCTGGTAAGCGCCGCCAGCTCCTGATTTTGTAGTATTCATCCATGACAGCAGATACCGCAACGCCCTCCTCCGCCAACAACGATCAGTCCATCCAGTGGTGCCTGCTGTCGCACACCAACATTGGCAAGACCACGCTCGCCCGCACGTTGGTGGAAGGCGATGTGGGCGAAATCCAGGATGCCGCCCACGTCACCAGCGAATCGCAGCGCTACCTGCTGCAGCGCACGGCCCAAGGCGACACGCTGTGGCTGTGGGACACGCCGGGCTTTGGCGATTCTCTGCGCCTCTACAACCGCCTGCGCCAGCAAGGCAACCCGCTGGGCTGGTTCCTGTCGAATGTGTGGGACCGCTGGCGCGACAAGCCCTTCTACATGAGCCAGCGCGCCCTGCTGGCCGCGCGCGACCATGCCGATGTGATGCTCTACCTGGTGAATGCTGCCGAGGACCCGCAGGACGCCGGCTACTGGGCCAGCGAAATGCGCATCCTTCAGTGGATGGACAAACCCGTGCTGGTGCTGCTCAACCAGATCGGCAGCGACACCTCTGCCACGCAGACGGCCGCCGACCTGCAACGCTGGCGCGCGGCGACGACCGAGTTTGCAGGCACCGTCAAAGGCGTGCAGGTGCTCGACGCCTTCACCCGCAGCTGGTGGCACGAAAAGCAGGTGCTGGAGCGGATCACACCGCTGCTGCCCGATGCCAAGCAACCCGCCTACCTGCGCCTGCTGCACGAGCGCGCCAGCGCCCAGCGACAGCGCGAATCCGCCAGCCTGCAGGCGCTGGCCGAACAATTGCTGCATGCCGCAACCGCGCAGGAAGTGGCCGAGGCCGAAGACAGCAAGCTGTGGCAGCGGGCCTGGGGCAAGCTCGGCAATACCTTGACCCAGGTCACCCAAGCGGTGCGCGGCAAACCCGCCGCCGACGACGCCATCAGCCCGCAGCAGGCTGCTGCCATGCAGCGGCTCACGCAATCCCTGCAGCAGGCCGACATTGCCAGC
Organism: Comamonas odontotermitis; assembly: GCF_020080045.1. Taxonomy (NCBI): domain Bacteria; kingdom Pseudomonadati; phylum Pseudomonadota; class Betaproteobacteria; order Burkholderiales; family Comamonadaceae; genus Comamonas; species Comamonas odontotermitis. Next base: position 297,094 of record NZ_CP083451.1, on the reverse strand, counting down.
ACGCAAACCCTGCTTGCACTGCACCACCTCGACGGCCAGGCCGCCAGCCAGATCCAGCAGCAGCTCAAGGACCAACTCAAGATCAGCACGCCCATCGACCCGCAAAGCGCCAGCCTGTGGGGCGCAGTCACGGCGGGTGCTGCCACCGGCCTGGGCGCCGACATGGTGGCCGGCGGCATGACGCTGGGCGCCGGTGCACTCGTTGGCGCGCTGGTGGGCGCCATCACCTTTGCTGGCGCCGCCTGGGGCGCCAACAAGGTATTTGACCAGGAGGAGCAGCGCTTTCGCCTGTCGCCCGACTATCTGACGGCGCTGGCCAACCAGGCGCTACTCAAGTACGTGGTGATATCGCATTTTGGCCGGGGGCGTGGTCGCTATACCAGCCCCGGCGCACCCGTGCAGTGGAACGACGCTGTGCAGGCTGCCGTGCAGGCCCATGCCAGCCAGTGGCAGGCGCTGTGGGCGGCCATCGGCGCGCAGGAAAAGGATGCGCCCATGGCCGATGCCACCCGCAACGCTCACCTTCAATCGCTGCAGCTCCTGCTGGGCGAATGCCTGCAGCAGGCGCTGCAGACCCTGTATCCAGGCCTTGCCGACGTGCCCCCGGTGTCGCCAAGTGCAAACAACTGACAGCCGCCTGTCGACGCACACCGCGCTTGCACTTGTTTTTTGCATGCCGCAGGCGCAGCATGGCATGGCCTTTGGGTGCAGCAGTTGCCCAGCACCTGGCAATTAACAGCCTTCACACCGATAACAGGAGTGCTTTATGCGCAATACATGGAAAGCTTGGATCGCCACCGTCGCCCTGTGCGGCACCGCCGCCGCCTTTGCACAAACCCCAGCCGCCGCTGCGGCGCCCGCCGCCGCCAAACCCGCTGCTGCCATGCAGACCTTCCTGTGCAAGGATGGCACCAGCGTGCAGGCAGAAACCTCCAAGGGCGCATGCAAGGGCCACAAGGGCATTGACAAGAGCGGCGGCGCCAGCGCTGCACCCGCAGCAGAGTCAAAAGCAGTACCAGCAGCCGCTGCACCTGCGGCAGCCGCTCCCAAAGCAGGAGCAGTACCGGCGCCCGCCAAGACCGCAGCCCCTGGCGGCGGCGCAGGCAAGGTCTGGGCCAACAACAACACCAAGGTCTACCACTGCCAGGGCGACCGCTACTACGGCACCACCAAGAATGGCGAATACATGAGCGAGGCCGACGCCAAGGCCAAGGGCATGCACGCTGCCAAGGGCAGCAAGGCCTGCAGCGCCTGAGTCGCTCCCGGCTCCCCCTTCCCGAACCCCACCAGCGCCCTGCGGCCATACGCCCAGGGCGTTTTTTCTGGCCTCGGCACATGTAAACACGTTCTAAGGGCAGCGCCTGCTGTTCAGCCCCGCCGTTCTTTGCGATGATCTGCGCTTTGCACACACCAGAGCAGGGGTGGAATGACTTTAGGAATCGCGGCCCACGGGCCACAGGCGGGCGCCGCCGTGCGCCAGGCGGTGATCGCGGCGGAACTGCTGGGCCGGGGCGAGATCGGCGGCTTTGCGGTGTTTGCAGTCATCGATGCAGCTGGCCAGGTGCACCATTGCTGGGGCCAGCAGGGCGGCATCACGGCGCTGCAGATTCCACCTGTATGGCTGGCAGCCACGCACGCCGCAGTCATCACCAGCGGGCCCGAGCGGCCCGAGCCACTCATGCAATTTCTGCCGGGGCGCGACGGTGTGGGCCTGGTCACCGGCCACCGCCTGCCCAACCGCCCCGGCGCCATTCACCAGGAGCCGCTGAACCAGCGCGTGCTCGCCCTGCTGGCCACCGGCATACCCCCCCAGGCAGCCGTCGATCAGGTGCTGGCCGCCCACCCCCAGGCCGATGCAGGCTTGATCGCCATCAATGCACTGGGCCAGATCGGCTGCGGCAACAGTGCGCGCGTGCAGCAGCGCGGCGATACAGGCGCAGGCCTATGGCACAGCACGGATGAGGCGCAGGCTGGCTTTGCATTTCTGCACAATGCCATCCAGCCCGCACCGGCGGTGGCGGAATGTGTGCAAAGCATGCTGCGCGCCGTGCTGGACCAAACGGGGCACCCTGCCCGCTACCAGATGCTGCAATTGACGGATGTCATCCCAGTGGAGCCCGCTGCCGCCGACGCCGTGTACGTGGATGCGCAATGGCGCGTGGAGCGCGTCGCGTCGGCCGACCCCTTCATGGCGCAGGCGCGGCAGAACATCACCTTGCTGCCGCTTGCCATGCCCGTATGGCAAGCGGGCCGCTGCGTGGGGCGGATGGCTACAGAGCTGTTCGCCCAGGTGGCCCATGGCCGGGCTACGCCAGCGGCTGCGGGTATCGCCAATCTGGCCCTGGTGAAGCTTCAGCCCCGCTAGCTAACGGGGAAGCCGGGCCTCGCCCCGCGCTTTCCACCAGGCGCTCCACTGCGCGGCGTAGCCTGCAATGCCCTGCGGGAAGATCAGCACCAGCAGCAAAATCACGCCGCCCAGCGCCGCGCGCCAGTAATCGGTATTGCGCGCCAGCGCATCGTGCAGCCAGGTGAAGCTGAACGCGCCCACCACCGGGCCCACCAGGGTCTGCACACCCCCGAGCAGCACCATCACCAGCCCATCAACGGATTTGGCCACCGACATGGTTTCCGGCGAAATGCTGCCCTTGGAAAAAGCAAACAGCGCGCCCGCCAGACCGGCCACCCCGGACGCCAGCACAAAGCCCAGCCATTGCACCTTGGCAACCGGAATACCGATCGCCTCGGCCCGCAGTGGTGAATCGCGCCCGGCCCGCAGTGCATAGCCCAGCGGGGCGTACAGCACGCGCCACAGCCACAGCACGCCTGCGGTCACCAGCGCCAGTGTCAGCAGGTAGAACCAGCGCTTGTCTTCCAGCCAGGCGGCAGGCCACACACCCGTCAGGCCATTGCTGCCGCCAGTGACGGAATCCCACTGGAAGGTGGTGGCCCAGGTGATCTGCGCAAAGGCCAGGGTCAGCATGGAAAAGTACACCCCGGTCAGCCGCACGGCAAACCAGCCAAACAACAGGCCGCCCGCGGCAGCGGCCAGGGGCGCCAGCAGCAGCGCCAGTTCCATGGGCAAATGCAGCGCCGACAGCAGCAGGGCCGCGCCATAGGCGCCCAGGCCAAAGTAGGCCGCGTGGCCAAACGAATACAGACCCGCAGGACCCATGAGGAAATGCAGGCTCGCGGCAAACAGCGCTGCAATCAGCAGATCGACCAGCAGCACCAGCGTGTACGAATCGGCCCCCACCACCCACGGCAGCGCCAGCAAGCCCAGCAGCAGCACCCCGCCCGCGGCCCAGAACGCCGGCTGCAGCGGGTGCAGGGGTTGTTCGCGCAGGCCCTGCGTGCGGCTGGCCGCCTGCGGCTTGCCAAAGAGGCCCCAGGGCCGTACCACCAGCACCACGGCCATCACCAGAAAATCCACCATCAGGGTCAGCTGCGGAAAGGCCACATCCACCCCGGCAATCTGTACCACGCCCAGCCACACGCAGACGGCCTTGACCACCGACACCAGGAGCGCGGCCACGAAGGCGCCGGTGAGCGACCCCATGCCGCCCACCACCACCACGACGAAGGCCGAGCCGATGGTCTGCAGATCCAGCTCCAGCGTGGCGGGCTCGCGCGGCAGTTGCAGCGCGCCGCCCAGGCCTGCCAGCGCCGCGCCCAAGGCAAACACTGCGGTGAACAGCCAGGCCTGGCGCACGCCCAGCGCGCCCACCATCTCGCGGTCCTGGGTGGCAGCGCGCACCAGCATGCCAAAGCGTGTCTTGTGCAATAAAAGCCAGGTAGCGCCCAACACCAGAGGGCCAGCTGCTATCAAAAATAGATCATAAGAAGGAAACGCGCGCCCCAGGATATCGACCGCGCCGCCCAGCCCCGGCGCGCGCGGGCCCAGCAGTTCATCAGGCCCGCACAGCCACAGCACCGCGTCCTTGATGACCAGCACCAGCGCAAACGTGGCCAGCAGCTGAAAAAGCTCTGGCGCCTTGTAGATGCGGCGCAGCAGCAGCACCTCCACCACCGCACCCAGCATCCCCACACCGAGGGCGGCGAGCGGAATCGACAGCCAGAACGCCCAGCCTTCGCCCCAGGTTGCCAGCGGCAGCAACGCCTCGGCAATGGCATAGGCCGCATACAGCCCCACCATGTAGAACGAGCCATGGGCAAAGTTGACGATGCGGCACACGCCAAAGATCAGCGACAGACCCGCCGCCACCAGAAACAGCGACGAAGCCCCCGCCAGGCCCCCCAGCAGTTGAACCAACAGGCCGGAAAAACTCATGGCGTCCGTTTCCGCGCAACGCTGTGCGGCGCAGGGGCAGGAAGGCGTGCAGCGCCACAGGGGGAGGATATTTCACGCTCTGCGAGACGGCGAAGAAGCGCCGCCGCGCAGCGGCACAGGGGGTGCGTCATGGATTCGGCCGCAGCTTTTTCACCTCATCATCCGAGGGCAGGTAATCCTTGCCATCGCGGTACACATAGTCCACCAGCTCGCCCTTGCCCTTGACTTTCTTGAGCCGGCCCACAAAGGCGCCCATGGTCGACTGGTGATCCTGGGCGCGCCAGGTGATCTTGCCAAAGGGCGAAACCACCTCCAGCCCCTCAAAGGCCTTGACCAGCGCTTCGGTCTCGGTGCTACCCGCTTTTTTGATGCCTTCGGCCAGCGACTTGATGCCCGCGTAGCCCACCACCGATCCCTGGCGCGGGTAATCCTTGTACCTGGCCTGGTAGGCGTCGAAGAAAGCCTTGTGCTCGGGCGTCTTGAGCGTGTGCACCGGGTAGCCCGTCACGATCCAGCCATCGGGCGTTTCACTCTTCAAGGCATCCAGGTACTCAGGCTCGCCGCTCAGCACGCTCACCACCGGGCGGCCCTTGAACAGGCCGCGCGTATTGCCTTCGCGCACGAACTTGGTCAGGTCGGTGGCAAACAGCACGTTGAAGATGGCGTCGGGCTTGGCGTCGGCCAGCGCCTGCACCACGCTGCCCGCGTCGACCTTGCCCTGCACCGTGGCCTGCTCGGTCACGAATTCAATATCGGGCTGCGCCGCCTTCATCTTGGCCTTGAAGGTGGCGACCGACGACTGGCCGTATTCGTAGTTGGGGTAGACCAGTGCCCAGCGCTTCTTCTTCAGCTTCAAGGCCTCCTCCACCAGCATCGACACCTGCATATAGGTCGATGGCCGCAGGCGGAAGGTATAGGCATTGCCGTTGCTCCACACCATCTTGTCGGTGAGCGGCTCGGTGGCCAGGTAGAAGAACTTCTTCTGCTTGGCGAAATCGGTCAGCGCCATGCCGGTGTTCGACAGAAAGCCGCCCGCCAGCACATCGACCTTCTCACGCGCGATCAGCTCCTCGGCCACGCGCACGGTATCGCCGGGGTTGGCGTTGTCGTCACGGGTGATCAGCTCCAGCTTTTTGCCACCTACGCCGCCTGCCTTGTTCACCTCGTCAATCGCCAGCTCCATGCCGCGCTTGTAGGGCTCCAGAAACGCAGGCTGACTCTTGTAGCTGTTGATCTCGCCGATCTTGATGGTGCCTTCTGCATGGGCACCAGCCGAACACACCAGGGCTGCTGACCAGGCCACAGCACGCATTGCCAAACGGGTTGTCATGGGATAAGTCTCCTGAACTCAAAGAACCGGTCCTGTGCCACCTCTTAGAGCCGTTAACACAACCCTTGATACGTCGTTGCTTCGCCTTGTCGTACGTCTGTACTGCCTGCGGCTTCGCGCCTCGTCTCAACCGCAAATCTACGATTTGCTGGGTTGTGTTAGCGGCTCTTAGAACGTGTTTACGTCGGGCACGCCTTTGGCGGGCTATTTTCGCCGCAAGTGCCAGCCAGCGGCGGGGTGTGCGGAAAATTCCACAGCCAAGCACCCCTGCACGGCCCGCAGACAGCTGCGCATCCCCCGTGCCCAGAGGGCCGATACCCCTGATATGAACACGACGATATGCCCATATGACGTTTAAGTTGTATGAATAGTGAACAATAGCGTTTATAGATATACAGGAGCGTGTTTTCGATCTCAGCATTGGCGCCAGAAGATCTTCCGCACGCTCCAAGACCAACCCAGACTGCCGCAGCGCCATTTCCGCGCCCTTTGCAGCAGCCATTTTTGAACCTGCATTGTCATGAGCGCTTTTCTCGAAGAACGTGTCCTCTCCGTCCACCACTGGACCGATCGCCTCTTTTCCTTCACCACCACGCGCGACCCGGCGCTGCGCTTCTCCAGCGGCCACTTCACCATGATCGGCCTCAAGGTCGACGGCAAGAACCTGCTGCGCGCCTACTCCATCGCCAGCCCCAACTACGAAGAGCACCTCGAGTTCCTGTCGATCAAGGTGGACAACGGCCCACTCACCAGCAAGCTGCAGCACATCCAGGTGGGCGACACCATCATCGTCGGCAAGAAGCCCACCGGCACCCTGCTGGTGGATTACCTGCTGCCCGGCAAGAATCTGTACCTGATCGGCACGGGCACAGGCCTGGCGCCCTGGCTGTCGGTGGCGCGCGACCCCGAAACCTATGAGCGCTTCGAGAAAGTGGTCGTCGTGCACGGCGTGCGCCAGGTGCAGGAGCTCGCCTACCAGCAGCTGCTGGAGGAAGAGCTGCCCAACCACGAATTCCTGGGCGAAATCGTCAAGGACAAGCTCATCTACTACCCCACGGTCACGCGCGAGCCTTTCCGCAACCAGGGCCGCATCTCCAACCAGATCAATGCTGGCACCTTCCCCCAGAACATCGGCCTGCCCGAGTTGAACCCCGACACCGACCGCGTCATGCTCTGCGGCAGCCCTGCCATGCTGGCCGAGCTCAAGGAACTGCTCGAGTCGCGCGGCTTCAAGGAAGGCAACACCTCCACCCCTGGCGACTTCGTCGTCGAACGCGCCTTTGTCGAAAAATAACTATCGTTTTGGTAGCGCATAGCGCCCACTAGTAGAGCACCAGAGGCCAAAAACACCAAAACCCGCAGCGGTCACCGCCTGCGGGTTTTGTTTTTGAAATGCCTAGATGCGGAATCGTCAGAGCAGCTGCTCGGTATAGAACTGCCCGCCATGGTAGAGCAGCGGCGCCACACCGGTCCGGTAGCTGCAGTGCTCGACTTCGCCCACCAGAATCACATGGTCGCCCGCATCGTGGCGGCTGCGGCTTCTGCATTCAAACGTGGCAATGGCGCCATCGAGCAAGGGCAGGCCGCTGGCGCCCTGCTGCCAGTCCACACCCGCCCAGCGGTCCACACCCTTGCGGCTGAACTGCAGCGCCAACTCCTTTTGCGGTGCGCCCAGCACATTCACCACATAGTGGCTCACGGCCTCGAACACCGGCATCGAGGTGGCCGTCTTCATCAGGCTCCACAGCACCAGGGGCGGTGTCAGCGATGCCGAGTTGAACGAACTGATCGTCAGCCCCACCTTCGCGCCGTCAGGCGCCAGCGCCGTCACTACCGCCACGCCGGTGGCAAAGCGACCCAGCGCGTCACGAAAGTCGCGCTCGGAAAACGGCGCAGCAGCGGGGTGGAAGTGTTCAGGCGACAAGGAGCGGTTCACGGGACAGACAGGCTGCATGGCCGGGAAACGGCATGCATGCATAAGGCAACTGCATCAATTATCGGCCAGCCCATGCGACCCCTGCCTGCGTAGGTGCATGGCGCCTGGGCTCACGCCGGTGGGTGGGGCATCGGACATCTCAATACAAATAATCAATTAAATTGCTATTATTGATTGATAAGTTAAAATTATTAAGCGATCCAATACTTTGCCCAACAAAGGAAGCGCTGCCCGCATTGCGTCCCTGGCGCAGGTGCACCACACAACGAGAGAGAGGAATCCGATGAAGCTTTTGCACAAAGTCCTGCCACTGGCGCTGCTGGGCCTGGCCGCCACGCAGGCATGGGCCCAGACCAACACCAACCCCTTGCAGAACTGCACGCCCACCCAGGTGCGCGCAACAGAGCGCTACTGGTTTGCCGGCAACAAGATCGCAATGGATTTCGGTGTGTCCGGCACTGCGCTGCCCACCATCACGGCAAATCCGGCAACCATCCCCTGGGTGGATGAAGGAACCACGGTTGTCACGGACAGCAATGGCACCTTGCAGTTCTGGGTAGGTCAGGGCAACGTCTACAACCGTGACCAGGTCGTCATGAGCAATGGCAATGGCATCGTCGGCAACCAAAGTGCTGTGCAAGTCGTGGTGGCCTTTGCGGCCCCTGATGTGCCCGGTAAATACTTCGTGGTGTCTACGTCGGGGCTGGCAGCCGGTAACCCGGGCACCTTGCTGTACTCGGTGGTGGACATGACCGCCAATGGCGGCCTGGGTGCGGTCACCAGCAAGAACATCACCGTTCCCGGCGGCATCTCCAGCAACGAAACCCTTTCTGCCGTGCCCAATAACGACGGCACCGGCTACTGGGTGCTCACCACCAGCTATGGCACCAGGAACCTGGTTGCGCAGCAGTTCGACAGCAATGGCCCGGTCGGCGCCCCGGTAATATCCACGCTGTCCGAAAACGTCGGCAACCTCTTTGGCAGCATCTATTTCAACAAGGATCTGACACAGTTCGCTGTGGCCACCAGTGTCCAGGGCTCCAACGCCAGCAACGTCATCCGGACGATGCGCTTCAACGCACAGACCGGGCAGGCCACCGAAATCGCCAGCTGGCGCGGGGGAGCGCTAGGCTCCGCGTACGCTGCGGATTTTTCGCCCAGCGGCAAATACCTGTACGTCTCCAACATCTATCCTGGCCAGCTGTACCGGTATGACGTGAGCTCTGGCGATGCGACAACCATCAAGGCCAGTGAGCAGTACATTGGCATAACCGGCGGCTCCAACGGAGGCGGCCACGTGCGCCGAGGCGCAGATGGTGCCATGTGGGTCGCCAATCGCGACAACACCACCGGCAACTCCCTCACCCGCATTGCGGCGCCGGAAGAAGCCCTGGTTGCCAACATCGGCTTTGCCCTGGGCAACATCACGCTACCCGCAGGCGCAAACAGCGTATGGGGCCTGCCCCAGACCGTGGCCGGCTGCGCCAAACCGCTGGCACCCGACGCCGTTCCCGCAGTCAGCGGACCTACTGCCCCCTTCTATGTAGGCACCCCGCAGACACTGGCGGTCAACCTGTCCAACCAGGGCGGCAGCGGCAATGTGGCCGACGGCACACTCACCATCACCCTGCCTGCCAATGTGCAGGCGGGCAGCGGCCTGCCAGCCGCCTGTACCGCCGTATCACCACAGCAGATCAATTGCGACCTGGCTGCCGCAGGCATGGGCCCGGTTGCCCCTGGCGCCAACCTGGGACCGCTGAGCATTCCCGTCACTGTTTCGGCCCCCGGCACCTACAACGTGGATGTGACCGTGGCGGGCGTGACCGGCGAGACCGGCGCCGCCTTGCTCAACAACACGGCCCAGACCAGCATCACCGCGCTGGCCCTGGCGCCGGACGCCGTCCCTGCCATCAGCGGGCCTGCAGCGCCCTTTGGCGTGGGCACACCCCAGGTGCTGGCGGTACAGGTCGCCAACAACGGCGCTGCTGGCGATGTGACTGATGGCACGCTTACCGTCACGCTACCCGCCAATGTGCAGGTGACCGGAGGCGCCAGCCTGCCTGCTGGCTGCACGGCGACAACGCCCCAGCAGATTGCCTGTAACCTGGCGCTTGCGGGCGGCCCGGTTGCACCCGGCGCCAGCCTGGGACCATTGAACATCCCCGTGACCGTTTCAGCGCCTGGCACCTACAGCGTGGATGCAGTCGTAACGGGCGTGACCGGTGAGGTGGACGCTGCGCTGCTCAACAACACCGCGCAAACCAGCATCACCGCGCAGGGGTCAGTGCCGCCCGTCAATGGCGCCGCGCCCGTACCCACCCTGGGCGCCGGTGCGCTGGCAGCGCTGTCTGCCGCCCTGGGCGCACTGGCGATTGCCACGCGCCGCCGCAAGGCGCGTGCGGCCGATTAAGAATCGTGTTCCCCAACCACTGCCCGGGCCAGCCTTGCGCTGGCCTTTTTCATGGAAGATGCAATGCGGGCCGCGCAGGCGTTGATTTTTCGCACGGCCGCCCGCATCTTGTGGATAACGTGAAACATCAGCGCAGGTAACTCCAAGGTATGTCCCTGATCCCCAATTTCGCCATGCTCGGCAGCGGCCCCTCGGTGCTGATGCTGCACGATGCCGACACCGATCACCTCGGCTTTGCCCCGCAGGTGGAGCTGCTGGCCAGCCAGGGCTACCGTGCCATTGCCTGGGACATGCCGGGCTACCACGGCAACCCGCCCCCCTACGGCGGCTACAGTCTGGCAGCGCTGGCAGCGACTGCCGACCGCCTGCTCGAGGTCATGAAGATCGGCCGTGCCCACATCGTAGGCCACGGCCTGGGTGCCATGGTGGCGGCCGAAATCGCCCTGCGCAACCCCACCCGCGTGCGCAGCCTGACCCTGGTGGCTGGCGGCCCTGCGCTGGGTGCTGGTGAGCAGGAGCACTGGGTGGCAACACGCCAGCGCCTGCTGGCCGAATGCCAGCAACAAGCCTGCCCGGAGCCCGTGCAACTGCAGCGCTTTGCCCAGCAGCTGGTGCAGCTGCAGGCGGGCCAAAATGCCTTGCCCGAAGGATTGCAGCTGGCGCGCCATGCGATCACGCAGGTTCAGCCGCTGGCCTATGGCCGCGCCCTGGACATGCTGGCCGGTCCCAATACCCTGGCCGAGCGACTGCCACACCTGGGCCAGCGCAGCCTGCTGGTGAGCGGCGCGCAGGACGTATGCATGCCGCCGCAGCGCATGCAGGCCCTCGCCGACCTGCTGCCACATGCCGTACACCACAGCCTGCCCGGTGTCGGCCACTGGCCCCAGCTGGAGAGCCCGGATGCCTTCGAGTCCCTGCTGCTGGATTTTCTGGCCCAGCAGCGCGCCACGGTGCATTGAGAAAACGCTGCGCGCAGCGCCCCTTCCCTTCGCGAAACACGGCCTGGTGCCTGACCATTGGCTTGGGCTGAATGTCGGATTTGCGGCACACCGGGCCAAAAAAATGGCATGCTACGGGGTCTGGCATGCAGCACAGCGGCATTTGCGCCACTGTGGCAGCCCCCACGTACAGCCTGGCGGCCTGATCCGCCGGCTCCCTGTTGCCATCTGGAAGGAAAGTCCCGTGTCCCCCTCTTCCCCAAGCTTTGCGCTCACCCGTTCGAGCCACCCACGCAGCGCTGAAGACCGCGCCAAAATCCTGGAAAAGCCCGGATTTGGCCTGCATTTCACCGACCACATGGTGGCCGTGCGCTGGGAAAAGGACACCGGCTGGCACGACGCGCAGGTCATGCCCTACGGCCCGATTTCGCTGGACCCGGCCGCTGCCGTGCTGCACTACGGCCAGGAAATCTTTGAAGGCATCAAGGCCTACCGCCACGCCGATGGCTCGGTCTGGACCTTCCGCCCCACCGCCAACGCCGAGCGCATGCAGCGCTCTGCCCGTCGCCTGGCCCTGCCCGAGCTGCCGGTCGAGATCTTCGTGGAATCGCTCAAGCAGCTGATCGCCGTGGATCAGGAATGGGTTCCCGGCGGCGAAGAAGCCAGCCTGTACCTGCGCCCCTTCATCATTGGCGATGAAGTTTTCCTCGGCGTGCGCAGCGCCCACAAGGCCAGCTACTACGTCATCGCCAGCCCCGCCGGCCCCTACTTTGCCAAGGGCGTGGCACCGGTTGCCATCTGGCTGTCGACCGACTACGCGCGCGCAGCCAAGGGCGGCACGGGCGCTGCCAAGTGCGGCGGCAACTATGCCGCGTCGCTGCTGCCCCAGGAGCAGGCCTACGCCAATGGCTGCTCGCAGGTGCTGTTCCTCGACCCTGCCGAGGGCAAATACCTCGAAGAGCTGGGCGGCATGAACGTCTTCCTGGTGTACGGCAAGGAAAACAAGCTGGTGACGCCCGCGTTGTCGGGCAGTATTCTGGAAGGCATCACGCGTGACTCCATCCTGCAACTGGCGCGCGACCGCGGCATGGTGGTGGAAGAGCGCAAGGTCTCGGCAGACGAATGGAAGCAGGGCGTGGCCTCGGGCGACATCACCGAAATCTTTGCCTGCGGCACGGCGGCCGTCATCACACCGATCGGCCAGCTCAAGGGCAACGGCTTCTCGGTGGGCGACCTCAATGCACCGGCTGGCGAAATCACGCTGGCCCTGCGCAAGGAGCTGACCGACATCCAGTATGGCCGCGCGCCAGACCGCCACGGCTGGCTGGTTCGCCTCGCCTGATTCCCACCGCTCCAGCAAAAAGGCCGCACACTGTGCGGCCTTTTTCGCTCCACCAGGGCTCAGGATGCGAATGCCGCCTGCCGGGCACCGGTGCCTTCAAAGCCGTAGAAGCCAAACGGCATCTCGGGCATGCGGCCGCTGATCAGCTCGGCCATGGCCTTGCCGCTGCCGGCGCCATGGGTCCAACCCAGGGTGCCGTGGCCCGCGTTGATCCACAGCTTGCCCACCTTGGTACGACCGATGTAGGGGATGTTGGTGGGTGTTGCGGGGCGCAGGCCCGTCCAGAACTGCGGGTTGCCGCCTTGCTCGGGCAGGCGGGTGTCGCACACGCCGGGCATCAACTCTTCGACGCGGCGCGCCAGCATGTGGCACCGCGCCTTGGCGAGCGGAGAATCCAGCGATGTATCGAAACCGTTGAGTTCGATGGTGCCCGCCACGCGCAGCTGGTTGCCCAGGCGGCTCATGGCCAGCTTGTTGCCGTCGTCGATGCAGCTGACGAAAGGCGCCGCCTCGGGCCGCAGGATCGGCAAGGTGGCGCTGTAGCCCTTGCCAGGATAGATGGCCACGTTCACGCCCACGGTGCGCAACAGCGGCGCGGTGTAGCTGCCGCAGGCAACGATGACGGCGTCGCCCTTCAGCACCTGCTCTTGTGCATCAAAACCGGCTGCAATGCCCGATGAATGCGCGCGAACAGCTACGGATTCAATAGCGCCACCCGCCATGTTCAAGCGCTGGACGCTGTGGTTGTAGAGAAACTGGACGCCGCCCTGGGCGCACAGCTGGGCGAGCTTTTGCGTGAAGACGCGGGCATCGCCGCTCTCATCGCTTTCGGTGAAGGTGCCACCCTTGATCTGCGCAGCATAGGGCTTGAAGGCGGGCTCGATCTGGAGGAACTCTTCGGTGCTGACCATGCGGCGGTTCACGCCGTACTGGCGCATCAAGTCAACAGCCTGCTGCGCGTCTTCCACCGCCGCGTCGCTGGTGAAGAAATGGGCAATGCCGCGTTCGAGGCGGTTGAACTGGATGCCGGTCTGCGCCACCACGTCTTTCAGCGCTGTGTGGCTGTAGGCGCCCAGCGCCACGATCTGCTGCACGTTGCGGGCAAAGGAGCGGTCGTTGCACTCGGCTAGGAACTTGGTCAGCCAGCTCCACTGCTGCGGATCGACGTGCGGGCGCAGCAGCAGCGGCGCTTCCTTGTCGAACATCCACTTGAGCGCCTTCATCGGTGCGTGCTTGTTGGCCCAGGGCTCGCAATAGCTGACCGAGATCTGCGCCGCATTGGCATAGCTGGTCTCCAGCGCAGCATCGGGTTGGCGGTCCACCACGGTGACGTCGTGACCCAGTTGCAGCAGATGCCAGGCTGTGCTGGTGCCGATGATGCCGGCGCCGAGGATGATGATTTTCATGCCTTGCAGTGTCTGCCAGTTTGGCTGTTACATAAAGTGCAATTAAACTTCTTCAAGAATCATCAGATTTACTAATACAAGCCCCTTGCTGCCATGAACAACCTGGACCCGATCGCGCTGGAGTGCCTTGCCGCAGTGATTGAAGAGGGTGGCTTCGAAAAAGCCGCCACCCGCCTGAACGTGACGCAATCGGCCGTCTCGCAGCGCCTGCGTGCGCTGGAAGCGCAGGTGGGCTCGGTGCTGGTGGTGCGCAGCCGGCCGCTGCGGCCCACGGCGGCCGGGCAGTTGCTCCTCAAGCACACCCAGCAGCTGCGCCTGCTGCGCACCGACCTGGAGCAGGAACTGCACAGCCTGATGCCACATTCTGCGCGCCGCACGGCGCATGACGAGGCCATCAGCATCGCCATCAACGCCGACAGCATTGCCACCTGGGCCATCGATGCCCTGCAGGACATTGCCCTGCAGCAGTTGCCGCTGGAAATCATCACCGACGACCAGGACCACACGCTGGAGCTGCTGCGCACGGGCGAAGTGCTCGGCTGTGTCACCACCATGCCGCAGGCCCTGCGCGGCTGCCGCGTGGCGGCGCTGGGGGCCATGCACTACATGGCGGTGGCCGCACCCGGTTTTGCCCAGCAGCACGTGCCCTCGGGCCTGAACCGCAGCAATTTCAAGAACCTGCCGTTTCTCAGCTACAACCGCAAGGACGACATGCAGCGCGTGTTCGTCGCAAGAGCCATGGGTCTCAAGACGGTGGGCCTGCACCAGCTGTTCGTACCCAATTCGGAAGCCCAGGTGCGCGCGGTGGCAGCCGGCTGGGGCATCGGCGTGGTGCCCGAGCTGCTGGCACGTCCCTTTCTCGCGGATGGGCGCCTCGTCAACGTCGCCGAATCGCAGGTGCTGCGTGTCGACCTGTACTGGCACTGCTGGAACCTGCAGTCCGCCCTGCTGAGCCAGTTGACGGATGCCATGCTGCGCACCGCCAAGGCCAGCCTGGCGCCAGCCACCCCTGCGGCGCGCGCCACTGCTTCGGCATGAGGCGCACTGCCCTTGCCTCCTGCAATGGGCTGCCTCGTGAAAAGGACGAAGGAGGAAGGCGAAAGAGAAAGAATGAGGAAGAAAGAAAAAAGCTGCTTGCATTCCGCGCACGGAATGCAAGCAGCTCCTGGAGCCTCACTGGCATCTGTATTGCCAGCCGCCTCCCTCCCTTGCTAGCCTGATGAGGCATTGGCGCATTGTCTGCGCCAAGTATTGCTATGGTGTGAATAGCAAATGACAGAGCGGTCATAGTGGTAACCACCCGACCGACCTGGCTGCGATCAACGGATCAGCAGCACCGGAATCCTGCTTTGCGCCAGCACCTGCGTCGCCACCGAACCCATCACCAGCTTGGCCAGTGCGCCATGTCCGCGAGTGCCCATGATCAGAAGGTCGTAGCCACCGCTATCGGCGGTCTCGGCAATGGTTTCGGCGATATGGCCGGTCTTGCTTTCGAGCTGCGCATTGACCTTGTGCTGGTCCAGAAACTGGTGCACCGGGTTGAGCACCTTCTGCGCTTCCTCTGCGTAATAGTCGCTCACGAGTTCCTTGCCCAGCGCCTTGGCCGCGCGGGGGGGCAGCAGTGGCTGTACGGTGAGGGCGGTGTAGCTGTGCGAAGCCCCGAGCCACTCCGCGTGCGTAGCCAGGTAATCCAGCATCTTCTGGGTAAAGGGGCTGCCATCGACGGCCAATAGAATCCGCATATCTGAACTCCTGAAATAAGAACGTATTCACGCTCAAGAGGCATGCCAACCGGGCATACGCGGGAAACGCGTTCAAACCGCCCCTACACGCCACTGTAGAGGTTTACTGCGCAACAAGTATTGACTTATGTCATGGCTTGACGCCAGAGCGCCACCAAAGTTCCGGCCACCGCTCTCAGACTGCCACCACACAGTGCGGATTGAATGTCTCCTGTTCCCCTTTGCGGGCATAGCCCAGAGGGTTGGCTACCACGCGGCACTGCCAGGCCCTGCCGTCGGCATGCGTACCGCTTGCCATGTAATCACTGGGCGCGTGCAGGTGGCCGTGGATCCACAGGTCTGCACAGGGCAGCAGATCATCGAGCGCATTGCAAAAGCCAGCAGTGCCCGGGGTGAGACCGTAGCGCGGATCGGCGCTTCTGAGACTCGGGGCAAAGTGGGTGATGACGACAGTCTTGCCATCAAAAGGCTCGGCCAATGCAGCACGCAGCCAAGCCTGACAGCGCAGGGCTTCTTCACGCATTTCGGCGGCCAGAAAGGGCTGGCCATCCCGCATCATCTCCGCCTTGGTGAGGTAGAAATTGGCTGCCTTGTAGGCCTTTTCGCGCTGTTTCATCAGCGCGCCCAATTCGGTCACGCCGTTGTGCAAGGCAATGGCGTCGTAATCGGTCCACAAGGTGGTGCCGACAAAGCGCACGCTGTCCATCACCACGGTCTCGCAGTCCAGCATGACAATGCCCAGCCGGTTGCAGCTGGCGCGCAGCCGGGCGCGGGCGGTATCAAAATCCTGCGCGTCGAATTCATGGTTGCCGGGCACCAGGATCACCGGCTCCGGCCAGTGCCCGCCCGCTTGCTGCGGGCTGAACTGGGCAAGGCCGAAGTCCTCGTCTGGCAGCATGGATCCATTCTGGTATGAGCCGATATCGCCCGCCAGCACCAGCAGTTTGGCGCCAGGCGCGGGCTGGGCGTGGAAATTCGGGTGGGTCTCCAGGTGCAGATCGGAAAGAATTTGCAGGTGCATGGCCAAAGCCTACCATGCGCTCCACCGGTAAGCACCCTCTCGCATTACAGCGGCAATTCCTGGTCAGGAAAAGCCGCGCGAGCCGAACGCTCCAGTGCATGCAGCAGCCACTCCAGCGCCGAATGTGGAATATGCCCCGCACGGCTGGGCCAGAGCGCATCCACATGCACCGACTCCACCCGCAGCGGCAGCGGCTGAAAGGCGAGCTGATCCTCGATGCCCGTGGCAGGAACAAAGTGGCGCGGCAGCACGGTCAGCAGATCGGTGCGCGCCACCACGCGCGCGGCGGTGAAGTACTGGTTCACCGTCAGCACCACCCGGCGCTTGCGGCCGATAGACGCCAGCGCCTCGTCCAGAAAGCCGAATGGCTGGCCCGAGAAGCTGACCAGCATGTGCCGCGCTTCGCAGTACCTGTCCAATGTGAGCAAGCTCTCACTCAGGGGATGACCCTTGCGCATCACGCACAGGTATTCGCCGTCATAGAGGCGTCGGCTCTCAAAATCCACCAATGCGCCCGACTGCGCACGCGCCGTCATCTCGGCCACTACAAAGGGAAAGTAACCAACGGCCAGATCGGCAGTCTCGTCGTCCAGCACCTCGCGCGGATCACGCGTAGTGAGCGGTTGCACATGCACTGAGACGCCGGGAGCCTCGGTTTCCAGAATGTGCATCAGGCTGGGCAGCAAGGTGGCTGCCGTCGCATCGGCCATGGCCACCACAAAGGCCTGGGTGGCCTTGGCGGCGTCAAAGCGTTCGGGGGCAAAGGTGTTCTGCAATCGCGCCAGCGATTCGCGCACCGCTGGCCACAGGGCCTGGGCCAGCGGCGTAGGCTCCACGCCCTGGCCGCTGCGCACCAGCAGCTCATCACCCAGCGCCTCGCGCAGGCGGCGCATGGCGTTGCTTACAGCCGGCTGCGTGATGGCCAGCTTGTCGGCCGCCCGCGTCAGGCTGCGCTCCGTCATCACCTCGTCAAATACGCGGAGCAGGTTCAGATCCAAGTGGCGAAATTGGTGTGCCTGCATGCGGCCCTCCTGCGCCAGCGAGGGGCCGGCAATACATCACTGGCATGAATGATACAGATTCAAAATATAAATTTGAGAGACCCTGGGGTAAACCCTATACTTCATCCATCGCTTCAAAGAAGCATTGGAAAACAAAGACATCCATCATGACCAACAGTTTTGTGCACACCGACATGGCTACCGAACACACGGGCGTTCTGCGTGTGGAAGCAGCTGCTGAGAATCTGAAATCCACCTTCAGCGGCAAGGGCGTAGGCCAGTCGCTGGTGCTGGCCGCCATCGTGGCTGCCGTGCTGGTGGGCGCCAACCGTCTGATCGACTCCGTCGCCGGCGGCAGCCACTGGATTGCTGGCTGGGCCCTGCTGTGGGCTGTGGCCTTCGTCGCCATCGCCCTGCTGGCCGCTCCTGCCCGCAACCTGAGCAGCAGCCTGCGTGCCCTCGGCACCACATGGTCGCAAGAGCACCGCCGCGCAGCAGAAGACGAAAAGACTTGGGAAGCTGCCCTGCGCGACAGCCGCGTCATGGCCGACCTGAACCGTGCAATGAGCGACGCCGCTGTGTCGTTCTACCACAAGAACTACTGATAAAAACAGCCCTTAGCGTACACCCAATAAGCGCCAGCAGCTATCAAAATAACAAAAAAGCCACGGCATGCCGTGGCTTTTTTCATGGGAGTGGCCCATCCTGAATAGCGTTGGCGCCAAGAACTTCCAAAGAAAGGCAGGTGAGATGAAGCCAAGGATCAAGCGGCCCCAAGGCGGCTACCCCTGACTTTCAGCTGCCGGATGTCGAGCATGGCCCGTCCTGTCCCTATTCAGAACGAGTCACATCAAAAACAAAAAACCCCGCGTGCCAAGGCATGCGGGGCTTGCTGTTTCAGCCTGCCCGGCAGCAAGCCGGGCAATGCGATGGTCAGGCTTCGACGAGGCGCTTTTCCAGATCGGCCTTGATGTCGAGCAATTCTTGCGGCAGGCGTTGGGCCAGCTTGTCGAAGTGCGCCTGGTGCGAGGCCAGCTCTTCGGTCCAGATCTTGGTGTCGATGTTGGTGACGGTCTTGAACTGGTCAGCGCTGAACTGCAGGCCGGTCCAGTTGATTTCGGCGTACTGCGGTGCCACGCCAAAGGCAGTCTGCTCGCCCTGGGCCTTGCCTTCGAGGCGGTCCAGCATCCACTTGAGCACACGCATGTTCTCTCCATAGCCGGGCCAGACGAACTTGCCCGCTTCGTCCTTGCGAAACCAGTTGGTGGTGTAGATCTTGGGCAGGGTCGCGCCCGAGGCCTGCAGCTTCTTGCCCAGGTTCAGCCAGTGGCCGAAATAGTCGCTCATGTTGTAGCCCATGAAGGGCAGCATGGCAAACGGATCGCGGCGCACCACGCCTTGCGCGCCAAAGGCGGCGGCGGTGGTTTCCGAGCCCATGGTGGCAGCCATGTAGACGCCTTCGTTCCAGTTGCGCGCCTCGGTCACCAGCGGCACAGTGGTGGAGCGGCGGCCACCGAAGATGAAGGCATCGATCTTCACGCCCTTGGGGTCGTCCCAGGCGTCGTCCAGCGCCGGGTTGTTGGTGGCTGCCACGGTGAAGCGGGCGTTGGGGTGCGCGGCCTTGGCGCCTGTTTCCTTGGCGATCTGTGGCGTCCAGTCCTTGCCTTGCCAGTCGATCAGGTGATCGGGCAGCTTGCCGCTGTCCTTTTCCATGCCTTCCCACCAGACGTCGCCGTCATCGGTCAGTGCGACGTTCGTGAAGATCACGTCCTTGTCGAGGCTGGCCATGCAGTTGGGGTTGGTGTGGTAGTTGGTGCCAGGTGCCACGCCAAAGTAGCCCGCTTCGGGGTTGATGGCGCGCAGGCTGCCGTCAGCTTGTGGCTTGATCCAGGCGATGTCGTCGCCGATGGTGGTGACTTTCCAGCCATCAAAGCCAGTAGGCGGCACCAGCATCGAGAAGTTGGTCTTGCCGCAGGCCGATGGGAAAGCGGCGGCCACGTGGTACTTGCGGCCTTCGGGGTTCTGCACGCCCAGGATGAGCATGTGCTCGGCCAGCCAGCCCTGGTCCTTGCCCATGGTGGAGGCGATACGCAGCGCAAAGCATTTCTTGCCCAGCAGCGCATTGCCACCGTAGCCAGAGCCGTACGACCAGATTTCGCGCGTCTCGGGGTAGTGCACGATGTACTTGGTCTTGTTGCAAGGCCAGCTGGTGGTGTCCTTTTCGCCGGGCTGCAGCGGTGCGCCGATGGTGTGCACGCAGGGTACGAATTCGCCGTCGGTGCCGATCACGTCGTACACGGCCTTGCCCATGCGGGTCATGATCTTCATGTTGACGGCAACATAGGCGCTGTCGGACAGCTCGATGCCCACATGGGCGATCGGCGAGCCCAGCGGACCCATGCTGAATGGCACCACATACATGGTGCGGCCCTTCATACAACCGTCAAAGAGCGGCTGTAGAGTCGAACGCATCTCGGCAGGCTCCATCCAGTTGTTGGTGGGGCCGGCGTCGTCCTTGTTGGCCGAGCAGATGTAGGTACGGTCTTCCACGCGGGCCACGTCCGATGGGTCGGACCAGGCCAGGTAGCTGCCGGGGCGCTTGGCGGGATTGAGCTTCTTGAAAGTGCCTGCATCGACCAGTTGCTGGCACAGGCGGTCGTATTCTTCCTGGCTGCCGTCGCACCAGTAGACGCGATCGGGCTTGCACAGTGCAGCCATATCGGCCACCCAGGCGATGAGCTTGGGGTTCTTGACGTAGTCGGGAGCCTGAATGGCCACGCCGGTATTGACGTTTGCGTTCATGGGAGGACTTTCTAAAGTTGTAAAACGGTTCATCAAAAACCGCTGCTCCCAAGAACCTGTTCAAAAAGCTGCGGGCTTTGAAAAACCGTTTCCTCGCTACGCTGCACTCAGTGGCTTGGCCTTTGAGCCCGCATGAATACAGCGTGTCGGGAGCGCAATTTTAGCAGTCGGCCCCCAAAACGGCGATGCGTCCATCCAATATCTATGCATTTGATGCATTGATATATGCATTTATTATTTGATACCGGTTTCTTTGCGAAAAGCACTGTCACCAGGGTTGCAGGCCGCCATGCAGATGACAGCCCCCCGCTCCAACAGCCGCAAAAGGCAACAAAAAAGCCCGCTGCAAGCGGGCTGGTTGTGTGGAGGGCAGTGCTCCGTCAGGCCATGTGGACTGCAATGAATGCCAGCAAGAACATCATCAGCGCGCCGACCACCGGCAGCACCACGGGCACGAGCGGAACAATCGCTTCCACGGCATCGTTGGGCTGGTGTTCGCTGTCGTCGTGATGGCTGGACATGGGGTTCTCCGAAAAATCGCGGGATAAGGCAGTGAATCCATTGTAGCCACAGCCTCCAACTCCCGGCCCCGGGCAAAAACCCTGAGCCCGCCATTGCCCCAGGCGCAGGGCGTAACACCCGCAGACCAGCACAGTTTCTTACATCGCTTACCTGCCTTTGGGCATTGCGATTCCTCATGTTTCATGGGTCTGTCATGGCGGATTTTTAGAGTCCTCTGGCTGGTTGCGCCAGCACCTCCCATCCACAACATCCGAAAATCCCCATGAACTCACGCCGCCAATTTCTGCAAGGCACGGTGACCACCGGCATCGCCGCGGCCACGCTGGCAGCCTTTCCGCCCAGCATCCGCCGGGCGCTGGCCATTCCTGCCAACAACCAGACAGGCACGATCCGTGATGTGGAGCACATCGTGATCCTGATGCAGGAAAACCGCTCATTCGACAACTACTTCGGTACTCTGCACGGCGTGCGCGGCTTTGGAGACCGCTTCACCATTCCACTGCCAGAGGGCAGATCCGTCTGGGAGCAACGCAATGCCACCGGCACCACCGTGCTGCCCTACCACCTGGACAGCCAGAAGGGCAACGCCCAGCGCGTGAACGGCACGCCGCACTCGTGGAACGATGGCCAGAACGCCTGGGACGGCGGGCGCCTCTACCAGTGGCCGCGCTACAAGACCACGGCCTCAATGGGCTACTTCAAGGCACAGGAGCTGCCTTTCCAGTTTGCCCTGGCCAATGCATTCACCCTGTGCGATGCCTACCACTGCGCCATGCACGCGGGCACCAACCCCAACCGCATGTTCCACTGGACGGGCACCAACGGCCCCACCGGTGCGGGCGTGGCAGCCGTCGTCAACGAATGGGACGGCATCGGGCCATCCGCCACCGGCTACAGTTGGACCACCTACCCAGAGCGTCTGCAGGCAGCCGGCGTGCGCTGGAAGGTGTACCAGAACATGCCCGACAACTACACCGACAACCCTTTGGCCGGCTTCAAGCAGTACCGCAAGGCCAACGAAGCATCGGGCAAGCCGGTCAGCCACGACGAGCATGTGCCCTCCCCCGCCTACGACGAGGCCGACGATGCAGGCAATCCGCTCTACAAAGGCATTGCCAACACCATGGCCGACGACGGCTTTCTGGCCAGCTTCAAGCAGGATGTGCTGGGCGGCAAGCTGCCGCAGGTGTCGTGGATCGTGGCGCCGCAGGTGTATTCCGAGCACCCCGGGCCATCCAGCCCCGTGCAGGGCGCCTGGTACACGCAGGAAGTGCTGGACGCCCTGACCGCCCGCCCCGATGTGTGGAGCAAGACGGTGTTCATCGTCAACTTTGACGAGAACGACGGCTACTTCGATCATGTTCCCTCGCCGGCTGCGCCCTCCATCAACCCTGACGGAACCTGGGCGGGCAAGACCACCTTGCCGCAGGCCGATCTGGCGGTGGAGCGCTTCACCCACCCCAAGCCGCCTGGCACCTCCAGCCAGCCCCAGCCCGATGGCCGCGTGTACGGCCCGGGCGTGCGCGTGCCCATGTACGTGATCTCGCCCTGGAGCCGGGGCGGCTGGGTCAACTCGCAGGTGTTCGATCACACCTCGGTGCTGCGCTTCATTGAAGCGCGCTTTGGTGTGCCGGAGACGAACATCTCGCCCTTCCGCCGTGCGGTCTGCGGAGACCTGACCAGCGCCTTCAACTTTGCCCGGCCCAACAACGAAGCCCTGCCGCCGCTCGCCGGCCGCATCAACAAGGCCCAGGCCGATGCGCTGCGCGCCCAGCAGCAGGCCCTGCCCCAGGTGGTGCCCGCTACAGACCGCGTTTTTCCTGTTCAGGAAGCGGGCGTGCGCCCATCACGCGCACTGCCGTATGCGCTGCATGTGAACGCATCGGCCGATGCCAATGGCCATACCGTGCGCCTGGAGTTCAGCAACACTGGCCGTGCTGCTGCGGTGTTCCATGTGTACGACAAGTTGCACCTCGATCGCCTGCCGCGCCGCTACATGGTGCAGCCGGGCCTGTCGCTGGATGACGTGTGGAGCACCCAGGACAGCCAAGACCGTTACGACCTGTGGGTGCTCGGCCCCAACGGCTTTCACCGCCACTTTGCCGGTGACATGCGCCTGCAAGGCGCAGCCGGTACGCCGCTGCCGGAGATCAGCGTGGGCTACGACACCAAGCACGGCCGCGTGGAACTGGAAGTGAACAACCAGGGACGCGGCGAATGTGTGATCACCGTCAAGCCCCTGGCCTACCTGGGCGACGACGTATGGTCGTTCAAGCTCAAGCGCGGCCAGAGCCGCAAGAAGCACTGGAAGCTCGACGACAGCGGCTGCTGGTACGACTTTGAGGTAACGAGCAATGCCGATGCCAGCTACCGGCGCCGCTTTGCCGGACGGGTGGAGACCGGCGAGCACTCGATCAGCGACCCGGCCATGGGGCAGGAGCCATCCTGAATTGCCTCGAATCGCCTCGGATTGCTATAAATAATATAGCTTATGGCGATTTCATGGCCTGCACTGCAGGCCATTTTCATTGAGATATTCAGCCTTCCAGCACCGGGTAGAGCGACAGCACCAGCAGTGCCGCCATGCCCCAGTTGAAGCGCTGCAGGGCCCGGGGCGTGCGCAGGGCGCGTCCCACTGCACTGCCGAACAGCGTCCAGACGCTGACACTGGGGTAGTTCACGAGGCCCAGCACCAGTGCCGCCAGCAGCAGGTTGCCCGCATAGCCATCGCGCGGCGTGTAGGTAGCAACAATGCCGATGGCCATGATCCAGGCTTTGGGATTGACCCACTGGAAGGCCGCTGCCTGCCAGAAGCCAAAAGGCCGGGGCCCCGCCTGGCCCGCGTCCACCTGCCCCGAGCGGGCTATCTTCCAGGCCAACCACAGCAGGTAGGCCGCGCCCAGGTACTTGAGCAAGGTGTACAGCCGGGGCTCGCGCTCGAACGCCGCACCCAACCCGAGCCCCACCAGCAGCAGCATGACCACCACGCCCAGGCTGATGCCCAGCATATGCGGCACGGTGCGGCGATAGCCGAAAGTGGCACCGGAAGCTGTGAGCATCACATTGTTGGGGCCCGGCGTGACGGAGCTGACGAAGGTGAACAAGGCCAGCGGCAGAACAAAGGCGGATGTTTCAGGCAGAAAGGACATGGCAGCGGGCAGGAAAGGAGAGAAGAAAAGCAAAAAAGGAGATGTACGAACATGCTAGCTTTGAAAATCAGTACAGTGCCAGTACACTTTATCTGGCCACTTCAAGAATTGGCCTGCCTCCATGACCCAGACACTTTCACCCGCCCCTGACATTGCGTTCTCCGCCCAGGTCTCTGCCGCCACTTGGGGGTGGCAGCCGGTGCGCACCGGCAGCGCATCCCTGGTCGAGCAACTGGTGGAGCATTTTGGAAACCGCATCCGCAACCATGGGCTGCGCGCCGGCATGCGTCTGCCGTCCGTGCGCGCGCTGGCCGAGCAGGCCGGCGTGAGCCGCGACACCGTGGTGCAGGCCTACGACCGGCTGGCCGCCCAGGGCCTGGTGCAGTCGCGCCGTGGTGCGGGCTTTTTCGTCTGCGCCCGGCGCGCGGTGTCAGCCACCCCGCCTGCACCTGCAGCTGCGCTGGCTCAGGGTGTGGCCTTCGACACCACCTACCTGCTGCGCGGCATCTTCCGCGAGGATGCTGATGGCTCTGGCCACACCGGCAGCGCGGGCTGCCTGCCCGCCAGCTGGATGGACGAGGGCTTGATCAGCGGTGCGATGCGCGCCATCCTCAAGCAGGGCGCGCGTGCGGAGCTGGGCCTGCTGGGCTATGGCCTACCCCAGGGTTTTGCACCGCTGCGCCGGCAGATCGCATCCACCCTGCAGGCGCAGGAGGTACCAGCCCACCCCGAGACGCACCTGATGACGGTGAGCGGCGTCACCCATGGGCTCGATCTGATCGTGCGCGGCTTTCTGCAACCCGGTGACACGGTGCTGGTCGAGGACCCGGGCTGGTTCCTGATCTTCGGCCGCCTCAACACCATGGGCGTCAATGTCGTGGGCGTACCGCGTCTGCCGGGCGGCCCTGACGTGCAGGCACTGCAAGCCCTGGCAGAACAGCACCGGCCCAAGCTCTTCATCCTGAACACCGCCGTGCACAACCCTACCGGCCTGAGCCTGTCGGCCGGCGTGGCACACGAAGTGCTGCGCATCGCCGAGCGGCACGATTTCCTGCTGGTGGAGGACGACACCTACTCCGAGTACCTGGGCAACATGCCGCTGCGCCTGGCCGCCATGGACCGGTTGCAGCGCGTGCTGCTGGTCGGCGGCTACTCCAAGACCCTCTCGGGCGGGCTGCGCGTGGGCTATGTGGCAGCGCGCCCCGAATTCATCCACCGCCTCACCGACCTGAAACTACTGGGCGGCCTGACATCGGCCCTGCCCAGCGAGCAGATCGTGCACCGCATCCTGGCCGATGGCAGCTACCGCAAGCATGTAGACCGGCTGCGCGAGCGCGTGGACAAGGCGCGCCACCGCTGCCTGCGCCAGCTGGAAGCACTGGGCTGCCAGGCCGTGCACGAGCCCGTGGCAGGAACCTTTGCCTGGGTGGACTGCGGCATGGATTCCGAGCTGCTGGCCCGCCAGGCGGCAGAGTACGGGCTGCTGCTGGCGCCAGGCGTGCTGTTCTCACCACGCCAGGCACCCTCGACCCTGCTGCGGATCTCGGTAGCCATGGCAGAACAACCTGCGGCGTGGCAGACGCTGGCGTTGCTGCTCAGACGCCACCGTCCTGTTTGATCGGCAGCCAGTGCGCCTCCCTCAATAACTAACCATATTAGAAATTGTCGATCCATGGTACAAGTTCGTCCACCGAAGATCAGACAGAACCAGGACCCTCGACGTGTACGCATACACCAGCATCAAGATCGGCGCCCATGACGATCAACCGCAGTCCGCACCGACCGTGCAGGCATTCCTTGAAGTTCTGGAGGCCACGGACTGGACGACCATCATGGGCCGCTGGCTGGAGACGCAGGAGGCACCTCTTCCCGCCTACGTGCTGCAACACACCAAAAACAGCGCCACCTTGAGCGTGAGCCGCATTTGCCACGATGATGTGGATTACTACCAGCTGATGTTCTTTCAGCGGATCAAGGCAGGCCTGTTCAAGAAGAAAATGGTCGGCCTGAGCACCGAACTGCATGCTGTTGGCGACATGGCCGATTTCGCCGAATGCTTCTGGGCGGGACAATTTGACGAGCTTCAGCAGCGCATGCACGCCAAGGGTGTGAACACCTTCGCCTGACGCGCGCCGCTCAGGCCACGGCGCCCCACGCAATCCAAGGCCGACATGGCTGGAGCTTGCCGAGGGGCGCCTGTTTCAGCTTTTGTACAACGGCCATTGCCTGCGAAACCCGGTACGGCGGGCGCTCTGCGGGCCGAAGGCGCGCGGCTTTGATCCACATCGAATCCCTTTCATCTGCAGCTTGGCAAACTGCTTCTCAGCTTGTTTTTCAACCTCGGAGAAAATGATGAAAGCTCGAACCAAACTTGCCCTGCTGCTCGGTACCCTGATCGCTGCACCGGCCATGGCTGCCGCTGGCTGCGATATCGCCATCGAAGCCAACGACGCCATGCAGTTCAACAAGTCCAGCATTGCCGTACCTGCCAGCTGCAAGCAGTTCACCGTGAACCTCAAGCACACGGGCAAACTGCCCAAGACTGCCATGGGGCATAACTGGGTGCTGAGCAAGGCTGCCGACCTGCAAGCGGCAGCGACCGATGGCATCTCCGCCGGAGCGGACAAGGACTATGTGAAACCTGGCGACAGCCGCGTGGTCGCATACACCAAGGTCATTGGCGGCGGTGAATCCACATCTGTGACCTTTGACGTAGCCAAACTCAAAAGCGGCGAGAGCTATGCCTGGTTCTGCTCGTTCCCCGGCCATTCCGGAATCATGAAGGGCACTCTCGCCCTGGCCAAGTAACGTTCCCCTCTCACGGCAAAGGCATCACGGCGCGCCGGTACACCCCATCACCCACTGGCGCGCCCACGCCCCTCAGTCAACAGCACTGCTGCCTGCACCCTTGATGAAAGGCCCAGCTTGCGCAGAATGTGCTGAACATGAATCTTCACCGTAGTTTCGGCAATTGCCAGGCTGCGTGCAATTTCCTTGTTGCTGGCCCCCGCCGCAATCTCGCGCAGAATCTCGAACTCGCGTGGTGACAACTGCTCGAGCGGATCAACCGGCCCGACAACAACGGGTGGCACAGACGGTGCAGGCATCCGCGGCTGCTGGGCTTGCAATGCGCTCACAAGCTTGTCCGTCATTTCCATGCTCACCGTGGATTGGCCGCGCAGCGCGCGCTCAATGGCCGCAACCAGCACCTCACTGTCCGCCGTTTTGAGCAGGTAGCCATGCGCTCCACGCTGCAATGCCAGCGCCAGCGTGTCTGCATCCTCACTGACGGTAAGCATCAGCACCCGCGCCGATGGTGCAGCCTCTCGCAAACCGGGCAGCAGATCCACGCCGCTGACACCGGGCATGTGGTGGTCCAGCAGCACCACATCGGGCTGCAATTGCTCTGCACGGCGCAGCGCCTCTCCAGCATCTGCAGCTTCGCCCACCACCTGCAGCTGCGGCTGGGTCGCCAAAAGCGCTGTGACGCCTCGCCGGAAAAGCGGATGGTCATCGACCACCAGCAACCGAATCGGGGTGCGCTGGGTTTGCTCCGCGCTCATGGCAGGCTCCTTTCCGCTTCAAATGTTTCGGTTGTGGGCAGTAGGCGCGGCAAGGTCAGCGCCACGCAGGTGCCCGCCCCCACTACGGAGGTGATCTCCAGTGTTGCGCCGATGCTTGCAGCACGCTCGCGCATGATGCGCAGGCCGACATGCGTCTCGTCCAGCGCAGGCGACGCATTCTCCATACCTCGGCCATCGTCGCGCACTTCCACCACCCACTGCGGCGCCTGTTGTACATCTACCCATACGGCATGTGCCTGCGCATGCTTGCGCACATTGGACAACGCTTCCTGCACCACGTGCAGCACCTGCACCTGCACATCAGGCGGCAGCGCCATGCCTTCGCCCTCGATACTCAGATGTGCGGGCAGGCCCGTCTGGTGCTCGAACTTGGTCAACGTGGTACGCAGCGCGGGTCCAATATCCTCTGCGTTGGTTCGGGTACGGAAATGCACCAGCAACTCGCGCACATCAGACAGGCTTTCGCGTATGCCCGCATCCAATTCCGCCAAGGTTGCTTGCACACGGTCGCCATCCGGCGGCTCCCGAGCGATTTCGTCGCGCAGCAATGCTGCCTGAATCTTCAGAAATGCCAGGCTCTGCGCAA
Organism: Comamonas odontotermitis; assembly: GCF_020080045.1. NCBI lineage: Bacteria > Pseudomonadati > Pseudomonadota > Betaproteobacteria > Burkholderiales > Comamonadaceae > Comamonas > Comamonas odontotermitis. Next base: position 269,037 of record NZ_CP083451.1, on the reverse strand, counting down.
TGGAATCATGCAGCTCGCGCGCCAATAGACCGCGCTCATCCGCAACTGCAGCCTCTCGCTGAAGCGCATCGGCGCGCAACCCCTCCATGCCACCCGCCAGGTGGCTTGCCAATGCATCCAGCAGTGCCTGGTCGTCAGCACCGAGCTCGGTTGGATGGCGGAAGAACAGGTCAACCTCGCCGACCATGCGTTCATGCAGCCGCACGGGGACACTCAGCACATAGGCAAATCCAGCCCGGCTGCACTGTCCGGCATCCACCCGGCCTGCCCGCGAGGAAGCGCCTCCGCGCCAGTCCTGCAGCACCACCAGTTGCGTCTCCGCCTGGGCCTTGGGTTGGCCACAGAAACAGTCTCCCGTGGGGACACAGTGTTCGGCATCGACCATTTCGTCGGGCAATCCCTCCGAGGCGAGCAGCACATAGCGACGATTGTCTTCATCCGACCAGCGCACTGCCACGGCATCGGCTTGCACGATCTTGCGCGTCTGGGCTGCAAAGCCCTGGGCCAGCGCCTGCAATGAATCAGCCTGGGCGACCAGAGCCGCGCCTTCGTACAGGGCCGCCAACCGTGCGCGCTCGGTCTGCAAATGTTCGGTCTTCTGCTGCACACGGCGCTCCAGGCTGGAGTACAAATCCTGCAGCCGCACTGCCATGCGGTTGAAGCCCCGGGCCACGGCACCGAATTCATCGCCACCTTCGCTAGCCACCCGGGCCGACAAATCGCCCGCCTCGACGCTTGCCAACGCGGCCTGCAGCCGTGAAAGCGGACCGAACACCAGCAGTTGCGCAGAATACATGAGCGCCAGTGCCGCAGCGATGGCCAATGCCATCATTACAAACTGCGCTACGTTGAGCAGGGTGGTCCAGCGCGCAAGTTGCTGCTCAATGGTGCCCACCAGGCGATCAACGCCACCAACGAAGTCCTCGGCCTGCCGCGCAATGACAGTATTCTGTGCTGCATTGCCGTCCGCAAGCGGCTGCTGCCACTCCTTGCGAAGCTCCTGCCAGCTTTGCTGTACAACCTTCAATGCCGCGCGAGAATCCTCATTGCGCGGCACAGACAGCGGACGGGTGGCATCGCCTCGCTGCAACAAAGCCAGGCTCGCGTCAAACTGCCCCATCAGCAAGGCAACCCGCTGTGAATCGGCACCAGGCAAAGCCTGCGCCAACCGCCAGGTCTGCATGCGCATGCGCCCAGCTTCGTTGATCGCGGCAGCCCCTCCTTCAAGTGACCAGGTAAGCCGCAGCGTCAGTCCGATGGCAATGAGTGCCATCAACAGCAACGCGCAGCCAATGGCGCCAATCTTGACGGCCAGCGGGCGGCCCGATGCCTCCGCGCCCTCCTGATTCATGCGATCACCTCCTTGCTGTGCATCGCGGCGCGATCCACTTTGGGCAGCTTCAGTGGGCGGATTCATGTCGTGGAATCCGGATAGCGAACGCCGCGGCGCTGCGCCATGTCTCTGCCCATGGCGAACTGTTCATGCAAACCAAGGCACGTTTGGGCCTGAGGATAGGCCAGTTCCTCTTCCGCCGCGATGTGACGTGCATACAAAGCCGCAAAATCAGCCCAGCGAACGCGCGCCTCGGCCATTTCCTCACTGCTCAGAGCGTTTCCAGCGTGCACGGCCTGCAAATCCGCCCGAATAGGCTGCCACAAAGTCTCCATCCTTTCATGCTCGGCTTGCAGGGCATCGGCCAGCGCCTTCGCCCCCGATGCGCGCAGCACCGGGAACACATGCAACTCTTCATCCTGGTGGTGCAATGGCGCGGCCAGGTCGAAATAGCGTTGTACATCGGCGGCTGCATCGCGAGCCTGCTCATCGGGCACCCCGCCCCCCTGCGCGGCGAGGTACTCGCCCAAACGGGAAAGCAGCGCCAACGTGCGCTCCACCCGGCCGTGGCAAGCATGCAGCATGCCAAACGGCTCGTCGAAGCCTGCTGAAGGGAGGGTGTGCAATTGCAGGGTCACAGCCATGAATTGTCGCTGCCGGTCGATGGCGTCACCGCATGGTGCGCGCTGTTAATGATTTATGTCAATTTCTTGTGTCAAGTTGTCGCACATAGTGGAATTGTCCTCCCCCTCGCATTCATGGCCAAACGCTTTCCGAACAACCCTGCACATCCTGAGCGCACCTGCTGGGGCTGCGACCGTTACTGTGCTGCATCCGACATGGCCTGTGGCAATGGGTCGGAGCGGTCGCAACACCCCGCTGAGCTTTTTGGACCTAACTGGTCGCAATGGAATGCGTTGGAGCTTAAGGAGGAGAAGACCAAGCCAGAGCCTCCTCCGCATCAAGCCGGAGACTCTGCATAGGGCTCGTAAGGCCCGGTTCCCGCATGGCTCGCCTCGGCAGCGGCAATGAAGCTATCGCTTGCCACATCGAAAACATGCACTTCGCCGTCTTCGATCACGTAGTGCCATCCATGCAGGCTGAGCGTGCCTGCCTCGACCTGTTCGCGCACCATGGGGTAATCCATCAGCCGCTCCAGCTGCAGAACCACGGCCCGCTGCTCCGTACGGCGCAGCACATCGGCTCCCGGCTCCGCCACCGGCAGTGCCGCTTCACGGCCCAGCTCCAGCCAGGCTGCCAGATTGCGTGCCGCATCCGGCACGCCGCCATACAGCGCACGAATACCGCCGCAATGGCTGTGGCCACAGACGATGATGCGACGCACCTGCAGATTCAGGACTGCAAACTCGATGGCAGCCGAAGTCCCGTGGTAGCCCCAGCTCCCGTCATAGGGAGGCACGAAGGCCCCCACATTGCGCACCAGAAACAATTCTCCCGGCCCGGTGCCGGTCAGCATGTACGGCACCAACCGCGAGTCGCTGCAACCGATGAACAGCGTAGCGGGATGCTGGCCATGGTCCACCAACACACGAAACTGCTCTTCATGCAGCGGAAAGGCATGGTCGCGGAAGCGGCGCAGGCGCTGGAGCAGGTCGTCGTCTGGCATTCACTGCACCAGCGGCGTCTGCACAGCATCCAGATCCACACCAACCACGCGTGCACGCCCGGCCAGCAAACGCAAATACTGCGACAGGGCTGTTGCATAGCTTTGCTGGTGCAGTTGTTGCAGTACCGCAGCGCGCACCTGCTCGTAAGGGGGAACGGTGCCACTCTCGCGCTCCAGCACTTCAACAACATGCAGGCCGAAGCGGCTGTGCACCAGGCGCGGCAGCACACCAATCTCTGAGTGGCCGAACAACTCTCGGCCGAACTCGGGCGCACAGTCCTCGGCGCTTAACCATCCCAGCTTTCCGCCATCCGCTCCGCTGGGGCAATTGCTGCTGGCCCGTGCGGCGGCAGCAAAGCGGTCGCCCGCAGCCTGTTCTTCCGGCGTGGCGCTGCGCACATCAAGCAGGCAGGCTTCGGCGCGCTGACGCAGTGCATTCACATCCACCCCGGGCGTCACGGCAAAAAGCACGTGGCGCGCCAATACCCGCGCTCCACAGGCATAGCGCGCCGCATGCGCCTGATAGTGGCGGCGACCCGCCTCGTCGCCGGGTTCTGGCAAGTGGAGTTCCCTGTCCAGCAGGTGCTCAATGGCATCTCCCGCTGCTTCGCTGATCGCGCCGGCGCTGGGCACTGGGTCATCAGCCGCCAAGAGCCCTTGCTCCATCGCAGCCTGGCGCAGCAACTCAGTGCAGGCACGCTGGCGCAGTTCCATCGCATCCAGCAGCTCATTTGTGTCGCACAAGGCAATGCCGTTCACCTGCGGAACAGGAAAGGTGGAGCGCGGAGCATCCAACGGCGCCTCGATACGCGGCATGCCGGTTGTCTCACTCTCCTGACAAGTGCAGGCGTGGCTGCCGCAGCCACCTGCGCCAACGTGCAGGTGGTCGCTCATGACCGGCCTCCTTCACGGTTTTCTGGCAGGTTCAATCGGCGCGAGCGCACCAATTGGTAGGGGCGCGCCAGGTAGGCCACCGAAGCCAGACCGCTCCATACATGCACCAGACGGCTGAAGGGGAACAGCAGGAAGATGGTCATGCCCAGCACCATGTGCACCTTGAACGGCCAGTCCAGCGCCACCAGACCTGCAGCGTCGGGGCGGAAGGTGACGATGCGCTGCGCCCAGTCGGCCAGCACCAGCATGGCGCTGGCGTCAGCCCGGTGCGAAAACGATGCCGGCAAAGTCGCCAGGCCCAGCACCAGTTGCACCCACAGGATGATGAGGATGGCCAGATCGGTGCGGTGGCTGGTGCGGCGGATGCGCGGATCGGCAATGCGCCGGTGCAGCAGCAACGTCAGGCCGATGAAGCACACCACACCGGCAACGCCACCGGAGACGATGGCCAGCATCTGCTTTTGTGGCGCGGTGATCAGCCACTCGTACATGAAATGCGGCGTGAGCAGGCCCACGGTATGGCCGAACAGCAGAAACAGAATGCCGATATGGAACAGGTTGCTGCCCCAGCGCAGCTGGCCGGAGCGCAGCAGCTGCGACGAATCGCTTTTCCAGGTGTACTGGTCGCGGTCGAAGCGCGCGAGGCTGCCCATCAGGAAGACGGCCAGGCAAATGTAGGGGTAGACGACAAACAGGAAGTTGTGCAATGCAAGTGGCATGGCGGGCTCCTCGGGATTCAGCGGGCGGCGCCGGCCGGTGGCTGGCGCCGCATGATGTGGATGGGTTGCGGGGTGCCGGGTGCTGCCTGCCCTTGGCTGTTGCAGCCGCCAAATGCTGCTGGCTCTTCCCAGCTTGCATCCAATGACTCATCAGCGGGCAAGGAAGCGGCTGGCGCATCTGCCACCACCGGCTGGCCTGCCAGGTCAAGCACGGCAGACACCACGGCGGCATAGTCGCTTTGGCGGCGCACCAGGGCAGCGGCGATGGATTGCAGAATGTGCGCAAACTCTCCAATGAAGGCACGCGCCTCCTGCGTCGGCTGGGTGGAGGCGAACTCCAGCAGCACAGTCAGGTGGTCTGGCAGTTCGGCAGGGTCCAGCAGCAGGCCAGCCCGCTCGTAGGTTTTCACCAGATCGACCATCGCCGGCCCGCGGTCACGCGAATCGCCGTGCACATGCTCGAATAAGTGCAGTGCAGTGCCGCGTCCACGGTCAAACAGGTCTACATAGCTGGCTTCGGCATCCATGCCTTCTGCCAGCAGGCGATCCATCAGGGCGTCGAGTTCAGTGCGGCGCACATTGCCCAGCGCGTTTTCGGCGTTCAACGCGGTATGGATGTCCACCAGGTGGCCACGCATGTCGGCATCCGGGTAGCGCAGCAGGTGGGCCAGTGCGCGCAGGGTGAAGCTGATACTGTCTTTCATGTCTTCTCTCCTCACAGCGTCGCCTTGATGGGGATGGTGCGCTTCTTCTCGCTGCCAAACAGGCTGGTTTCGGTCTCGCCCTCGCTGCAGCCGTTGCCAAAGGAGAACCCGCAGCCGCCGCGCACATTGAAGGCGTTTTCGGCGTATTCGCGGTGCGTGGTAGGGATCACAAAGCGGTCTTCGTAATTGGCAATGGCCATGATCCGGTACATCTCTTCAGCTTCGGCCACAGACAGCTGCGCCTGTTGCAGTGCCGCTTGGTTGGGCATACCTTCCACATGTTTGCCGCGCTGGTAGGCGCGCATGGCCAGCATACGTTCCAGCGCCCGCACCACCGGCACGGTGTCGCCTGCGGTGAGCAGGTTGGCCAGGTATTTGACAGGAATGCGCAGCTGGTTCACATCCGGCAACTCGCCGTTGGCGCTCACGTGGCCGGCCTGGGCCGCTGCAGTAATGGGCGACAGCGGTGGCACGTACCAGACCATGGGCAGCGTGCGGTACTCGGGATGCAGCGGCAGTGCAACCTTCCAGTCCACCGCCATCTTGTAGACGGGGCTGTTGCGCGCAGCGATCAGCCAGGCCTCGGGGATACCGTCGCGGCGGGCCTGCTCGATCACCGCCGGGTCGTTCGGGTCGAGGAAGACGTCCAGCTGGGCCTGGTACAGGTCCTTGTCCTTTTCGACGCTGGCAGCCTGTTCGATGCGGTCGGCATCGTAGAGCAGCACACCCAGATAACGGATACGGCCGACGCAGGTTTCCGAGCACACGGTGGGCTGCCCGGCTTCGATGCGTGGGTAGCAGAAGATGCACTTTTCGGCCTTGCCGCTCTTCCAGTTGTAGTAAATCTTCTTGTAGGGGCAGCCCGAGACGCACATGCGCCAGCCGCGGCACTTGTCCTGGTCGATCAGCACGATGCCGTCTTCCTCGCGCTTGTAGATCGAACCGCTCGGGCAGCTTGCCACGCAGGCGGGGTTGAGGCAGTGCTCGCACAGACGCGGCAGGTACATCATGAAGGTGTTCTCGAACTGGCCATAGATGTCCTTCTGCACCTCGTCAAAATTCTTGTCCCGGCTGCGCTTGCTGAATTCACCGCCCAGAATTTCCTCCCAGTTCGGGCCCCACTCGATCTTCTCCATGCGCTGGCCGGTAATGAGGCTGCGCGGACGGGCCGTAGGCGCTGCCTTCATCTCCTTGGCACTCTGCAGGTGGTCGTAGTCGAAGGTGAAGGGCTCGTAGTAGTCGTCGATCTCCGGCAGGTTGGGGTTGGCGAAGATCTTCATCAGCAGCTGCCATTTGCCGCCCTGGCGCGGCACGATGGAGCCATCAGCCTTGCGGGTCCAGCCGCCATTCCAGCGCTCCTGGTTTTCCCACTCCTTGGGGTAGCCAATGCCGGGCTTGGTCTCGACGTTGTTGAACCAGGCGTATTCCACGCCGGGGCGGCTGGTCCAGACGTTCTTGCAGGTCACGCTGCAGGTATGGCAGCCGATGCATTTGTCCAGGTTCAGCACCATGCCGATCTGTGCACGTACTTTCATCGCGGTTTCCTTGTTCTTTCTGATCGGAATCAGGGGTTCTCGCCCTGCGACTGGTAAGCACCAGCCAGGTGGTCATCGCGCGGCGTGTCCAGCCAGTCCACCTTGGCCATCTTGCGCACGACGACGAATTCGTCGCGGTTGGTGCCGATGGTTCCGTAGTAGTTGAAGCCGTAGCTGTACTGCGCGTAGCCACCGATCATGTGCGTGGGTTTGAGCACGATGCGCGTGACCGAGTTGTGGATACCACCACGCACGCCGGTGATCTCACTGCCGGGTGTGTTGATGATCTTTTCCTGCGCGTGGTACATCAGCACCATGCCGGGATTGACGCGCTGGCTTACCACCGCGCGCACGGCGACTGCACCATTGAGGTTGAACATCTCCATCCAGTCGTTGTCTTCGATACCGGCGCGCTTGGCGTCCTCCTCGCTGATCCACGCCACAGGGCCGCCACGGTTGAGCGTAAGCATCAGCAGGTTGTCGGTGTACGTGCTGTGGATGCCCCACTTCTGGTGCGGCGTGATGAAGTTGAGCTGGATCTCGGGGTGCCCATTGGGTTTGATGCCCTGCATGCCAGCCGTGGCCTTCATGTCGACCGGCGGACGGTAGCTGGAGAAGCCCTCGCCGAAGGCCACCATCCAGGGGTGATCCTGGTAGAACTGCTGGCGGCCGGTGAGCGTGCGCCATGGAATCAGCTCGTGCACATTGGTATAGCCCGCGTTGTAGCTCACCGTTTCGCTCTCGATGCCGCTCCAGGTGGGCGAGCTGATGATCTTGCGCGGCTGCGCCTGAATGTCGCGATAGCGGATCTTTTCGTCCTCGCGGTACAGGGCCAGGTGTTTGTGTTCGCGGCCCGTGGCTTTTTCCAGCGCCTCCCATGCCTTCACAGCCACGTGGCCATTGGTCTCGGGAGCCAGCTGCAGGATGACTTCGCAGGCGTCGATGTCGCTGACGATGCGTGGGCGGCCTTCGGTCACGCCGGGCTCGGTGGTCAGGCCATTCAACTGGCCCAGTTGTTCCACCTCGGTGCCGGTTTTCCAGTTGATGCCCTTGCCGCCGTTGCCCAGCTTGTCCATCAGCGGGCCCAGCGCGGTAAAGCGCTTGTAGGTGTTGGGGTAGTCGCGCTCCACCACCGTGACCTGTGGCGCCGTCTTGCCGGGGATAAGGTCGCACTCGCCTTTTTTCCACTCGGCCACGCCGTAGGGCTGCGCCAGCTCGGCGGGGGTGTCGTGCATCAGCGGCGTGAGCACGGTATCGCGCTCCACGCCCAGATGGCCCACGCAGACCTCACTGAAAGCCTTGGCAAAGCCCTTGTAGATTTCCCAGTCGGAACGCGACTCCCACACCGGATCGACCGCAGCCGACAGTGGGTGGATAAAGGGATGCATGTCACTGGTGTTGAGATCGTTTTTCTCGTACCAGCTGGCCGTGGGCAGCACCACATCGGAGTAGAGGCAGGTGGTACTCATGCGGAAGTCGAGCGTAACCAGCAGATCCAGCTTGCCCTGGGGCGCCTGGGCATGCCAGGTCACCTCTTCGGGCTTGGCATCCTGCGGGCCGAGGTCCTTACCTTGCACGCCGTTGTCGGTGCCCAGCAGGTGTTTGCAGAAGTACTCGTGCCCCTTGCCGCTGGAGCCCAGCAGGTTGCTGCGCCACACGAAAAGGTTGCGCGGCCAGTTCTCGGGGGCGTCCGGGTCTTCGCAGCTCATCGTGAGGCTGCCGCTCTTGAGGCCCTGGGCCACATAATCGCGTGGCGCCAAGCCCGCCGTATCGGCCTGCGCAGCAATCGACAGCGGATTGGTCTTGAGCTGCGGGGCGCTCGGCAACCAGCCCATGCGCTCGGCGCGCACGTTGTAGTCGATCATGCTGCCACCGTACTGGCTCCGATCGGCCAAGGGGCTGACGATTTCTTCCATGCCCAGTTTCTCGTAGCGCCACTGGTCGGTGTGCGCGTAGAAAAAGCTGGTGCTGTTCTGCTGGCGTGGTGGCCGTGCCCAATCGAGTGCGAAGGCCAGCGCCGTCCATCCGGTCTGCGGGCGCAGCTTTTCCTGGCCCACGTAGTGCGACCAGCCGCCGCCGCTCTGGCCAATGCAGCCGCACAGCATCAGCAGATTGATGACGCCACGGTAGTTCATGTCGCAGTGGTACCAGTGGTTCATCGCCGCACCGATGATGACCATGGACTTGCCGCGCGTCTTGTCCGCGTTGTCTGCAAATTCGCGCGCCACGGTGATGATCTGCTGGCGCGGCACGCCGGTGATCTGCTCGGCCCATGCCGGGGTGTACGGTGCGTTGTCGTCGTAGCTGGCAGCACCACTGCCCAAACCACGGTCGATGCCGTACTGCGCGGCCTGCAGGTCGAACACGGTGGCAACCAGCGCCTCGCTGTATTCACCATCACAATCCAGGCGCAGGCGCACAGCCGGCACACGGGCGCGGTTCACATTGCCCTGCTGTTCGTTGGCCGTGAAATGCGGCGTGGCAATGCCGCCAAAGTAAGGAAAGCCCACATCGACAACCTCATGCGCCTGGCTGCCGTCTTCCAGCACCGAGAGCTTGAGTTTCACCTCGGCGCCGTGGCGTGCCTCCTTGGCCTCCAGGTTCCATTTGCCGGCGTCGTCGCGGTCCTCGGCCCCCCAGCGGAAACCGATGGAGCCGTGCGGCAGCACGGCGCGGCCATCGCTGTCGAAGGCCATGGTCTTCCACTCCGGGTTGTTCTGCTGCCCGAGCTTGCCGTTGAAGTCGCTGGCGCGCAGGTAGCGGCCCGGAACTTGCACCACGCTGCCGTCGGGCAGGGTTTGGCTTTCCAGCAGCACCAGCATGGGCAGATCGGTGTAGCGGCGTGCGTAGTCGTCGAAGTATTCGCTGCGCCGGTCGAAGTAGAACTCCTTGAACGCCACATGGCCCATGGCCATGGCCAGCGCCGCGTCGGTGCCCTGCGTGGGATGCAGCCAGACATCGGAGAGCTTGGCCACCTCGCTGTAGTCGGGCGTCACGGCAACGGTCTTTGCACCCTTGTAGCGCACCTCGGTGAAGAAGTGGGCATCGGGTGTGCGCGTCTGCGGCACGTTGGAGCCCCAGGCGATGATGTAGCTGCTGTTGTACCAGTCGGCCGATTCAGGCACGTCGGTCTGCTCGCCCCATACCTGCGGGCTGGCTGGCGGCAGGTCGCAGTACCAGTCGTAGAAGCTCATGCACACGCCGCCAATCAGGCTCAGGTAGCGGCTGCCCGCCGCATAGCTGACCATGCTCATCGCAGGAATGGGCGAGAAGCCGATGATGCGGTCGGGCCCGTGTTGCTTGATGGTGTAGACGTTGGCTGCAGCTACCAGCTGGTTGACCTCGTCCCAGCTGCTGCGCACGAATCCGCCCATGCCGCGCACGCTCTGGTAGTCGCGCCGCGCAGCATCGTCCTGCACGATCAGGGCCCAGGCATCCACGGGTGTTTTGGCCACGGCCAGCGCAGCGCGCCAGCGCTCCAGCAGCCGGCCGCGCACCATCGGATATTTCACGCGGTTGGCGCTGTACAGGTACCAGCTGTAGCTGGCGCCGCGCGCGCAGCCACGTGGCTCGTGGTTGGGCATGTCCCAGCGGGTGCGGGGGTAGTCGGTCTGCTGGGTTTCCCAGGTGACGATGCCGCCCTTGACATAGATCTTCCAGGAGCACGAGCCGGTGCAGTTCACGCCATGCGTGCTGCGCACGATCTTGTCATGCGACCAGCGGGCGCGGTAGGCGTCTTCCCAGGTGCGGTCTTCGCCCGTGGTACGGCCGTGGCCGTCGGCAAAGCTTTCCTTGGGCAGGCGAAAGTGGGTGAGGCGGTCGAGGAAATGACTCATGGTGGTTCTCGTTTTCTCGTGAAGGTTCAGCAGGGCATGGAGGCTTGGCGGCGCCCATAGCACCACCAGGTGATGACCACACACAGCAGGTAGAAGGCGGCAAAGACCCACAGCGCTGCCTCCGGGCCGCCGGTGGCAGCGATGGAAGTGCCGTAGCTCTTGGGAATGAAGAAGCCGCCGTAGGCGCCAAACGCACCGGCAAAGCCGACCGCAGCAGCGCCCAGCACATTGCCTTCCTTGATTGCGGAAGCCTGCGCCGCTGCGTCCTTGCCGGCCTGGCGCAGGGCGAGCTGGTTGAAGATGATGGGAATCATCCGGAAGGTCGATCCATTGCCGATGCCGGTGGTGACAAACAGCAGCAGGAACATCAGAAAGAAGCCAGTGAAATTGCCCTCGGCAGGCCCGATTGAAAGCGCCAGCGCACTCGCGCCCTTGGGCAGGAAATACAGCACGCCCAGCACGGCCAAAGCCATCACCAGGAAGTTCCACATAGTGACCACGCCACCGCCGACCTTGTCGGCAAGCCAGCCGCCAAAGGGACGGATCACGGCGCCCACCAGCGGGCCAAGCCACGCATAGGTCAAGGGGTTGACGGCGGGAAACTGGCTCTTGATCAGCAGGGGAAAGCCCGCAGCAAAGCCGATGAAGGAGCCGAAGGTGCCCAGGTACAGCACACACATGATCCAGTTGTGCGGCTGCACGAAGATGGCCGCCTGTGCTGCCACCGAGGCCTTGGCGTCGGCCACATCATTCATGCCGAACCACGCTGCAACCGAGGCAAGCACGATCCATGGCACCCAGATGAAGGCGGCGTTCTGCATCCAGACCTGCACCTGGGCGCCGCCCTTGGTGATGGTCTGCGGATCGCCACCGAACACACCCAGCAGCCCTGCCGTGACGACGATGGGACTGAGGAATTGCACCACCGACACCCCCAGGTTGCCCAGGCCAGCGTTCACGCCCAGCGCCGAGCCTTTGCGGTCCTTGGGGAAGAAGTAGCTGATATTGGCCATGCTGGAGCTGAAATTGCCGCCTCCCAGCCCGCACAGCAGGGCCAGGATCAGCATCGTGGGATAGGGCGTGCTCGGGTCCTGCACCGCAATACCGATGCCGATGGCCGGGATCAGCAGGCTGGCGGTGGAGATCGCCGTCCAGCGGCGTCCGCCGACCAGGGGCACCATGAAGGAGTAGAAGATGCGCAGCGTGGCGCCGGACAGCGCGGGCGCCGCCGCCAGCCAGAAGAGCTGGTTGGTCGAGTACTGGAAGCCCAGACTCGGCAGGCTGACGGCAACCACACTCCAGACCTGCCAGACAGCAAAGGCCAGAAAGAGGGCGGGTACCGAAATCCACAGATTGAGCTTGGCGATGGCTTCGCCCTCTTTTTCCCAGAAGGCCTTGTCCTCCGGGGTCCAGATTTTCAAGGTGCTGCCGCGGCGCGGCGCAGTGGTGGTTGTAGTGTTCATGGAGATTCTTTCCAGAAGATATTCACGCGGCCTTCAAGCCTTCTTGGCGGGGGTGCTGCCCATCAGGTCGGTGTGGCGCACCTCGGTCCAGTACATCCAGATGAGAGAAACCCAGACCACGCCGTACAGCAGCATGAAAGCGCTGGCGCGCACGCCGGTCATATCCAGCAAGGCGCCGAACATGATGGGCAGCACAAAGCCACCCAGGCCGCCAGCCAGTCCGACGATGCCGCTGATGGCGCCGATGTTGTCGGGGTAGTCGTCGCCGATGTACTTGAAGACACTGGCCTTGCCGAAGGCGAAAGCCACGCCCAGCACGCCCATCAGCGCAGTGAAGGTGTAGACGTTCAGCCCGATGTGGAATGTCCTGGGGCCGTTGATGGTGGCAATGGTGAAATCGGTTTGCGGATAGCTCAGCAGGAACAGGCAGATCCAGCTCACCCACATCACCCACCAGGTGACCTTGTGGGCGCCATATTTGTCTGACAGCACGCCGCCGATGGCGCGCAGCACACCGCCAGGCAACGAAAAGCAGGCCGCCAGGAGCGCAGCCACGCGGATATCGAGGCCGTATTCGCCCACGTAGTACTGCACCATCCACAGTGCGAGCGCCACATAGCCACCGAACACGATGCTGTAGTACTGGCAGTACTTGAGCACACGCGGGTCTTTCAACGCCTTGAGCTGGTCGACAAAACGCACATTGCTGGCCACCAGATGCCGTGGATCGTGCGAACTGAACATCCAGAACAGCACCACGGTGCCCGCCAGGATGGCGGCATAGACCTGGGGCACCAGCACCCAGCCGCCCACCACCAGCAGTGCGGGTGCGAGGAACTTGTTGACCGCCGAGCCCGAGTTGCCGGCGCCGTACACACCCATCGCCATGCCCTGGCGGCTCTTGGGGAACCAGCGTGCAACGTAAGGCGTGCCTACCGAGAACGAGCCGCCAGCCAGACCGACAAACAGGCCGATGACCAGAAACTGCCAGTACTGCGTGGCATAGGCCATGAGCCAGATGGCTGGCACAGTGACGGCCATCAATATGGTCATCACAATGCGGCCGCCATAGCGGTCCGTCCAGATGCCCAGCGGCACCCGCACCAGCGAGCCCGAGAGCACAGGCATGGCGGTGAGCAGGCCGAACTCGGTGGCATTCAGGCCCAGCTGCTTCTTGAGCGGAATGCCGATGACGCCAAACATCATCCACACCATGAAGCAGACGGTGAAGGCCAGCGTGCTGACGGCGAGAACGCTCCAGGCCTGGCGGGAGACAGCGGGTGGTGCAGAGGCGGAATCCATGGTGGGGCAGATGTTGTTGAATCTGCCCCCACTGTCGCGCGCCAGGCCGCGCTGCACCATCCACCTGTTAGTGCATCACGCCGCGCCAGAAGAACGATGGCCGCCGCCATGCCATCGTTCTGAAGAACTACTGCGCCATAAACCCTTCAAATGCATGATCTGCGTCAAATGCACAGTGCCATCTAGCAAGCAAAGTGAAAGGTTTTTCGCCACTTTGGCAGAGCCGCTCTGCGCGGAAAACGCCCTTGACCCATGCGGCGTGCCGACGGCGCCCGTATGGGGCGTCGTCAGCGCCAGCGTTGCATCAGGCCAGCTCGACCTGCATGCCTGCTGCGCGCAGCTTGTCCATCACTTCCTGGATATGCACATTGCTGCGGGTCTGCAGCACGATGTCAATCTCGGTGTTCTGTGCGGCCAGTTTGGTGAAGGCGCGCTGGTGGTGCACCTCTTCGATATTGGCACCCGCCTCGGCAACGATGGCCGTGATGCGCGCCAGCATGCCCGGCACGTCGCGCGAGCTGATGCGCAAGCGCGCCAGCCGCCCGGAACGCACCATGCCCCGCTGGATGATGGAGGCGAGCAGCAGCGGATCGATGTTGCCGCCCGAGAGGATCAGTCCCACCTTCTTGCCCTTGAAGCGGTCCGGATAGCGCAGCAGCGCTGCCAGGCCCACCGAGCCCGCGCCTTCCACCAGGGTCTTCTCGATCTCCAGCAGCATCAGCACGGCCTGCTCGATATCGCCCTCTTCCACCAGCACCAGATCGTCCACTGTCTCGGCCACGATCTGGCGGGTGATCATGCCTGCCGTCGCCACTGCAATGCCTTCTGCCATGGTGGAGACGCCGACGGGCAAGTCCTTATGCTGCACGGCGTTGAGCATGCTGGGAAAGCGTGATGTCTGCACCCCCACCACCTCGATCCCGGGTTGGATGGCCTTGGCCGCCGTGGCAATCCCGGCAATCAAGCCGCCGCCACCCACGGCCACCAGCAGGGCGTCCAGATCGGGATGGTCTTCGAGCATCTCCAGCGCCAGCGTTCCCTGGCCGGCGGCAATGTCCTCATCGTCAAACGGGTGCACAAACACCAGTTGCTGCGCGTCGGCCAACGCGTAGGCGTGGATGCGTGCTTCCTCCAGCGTGTCGCCATGCAGCACGACTTCCGCCCCAAAGCTGCGCGTGCGCTCCACCTTCACCCCAGGCGTGAAGCGCGGCATCACGATGACGGCGCGGATGCCCAGCTGCTGGGCGTGGTAGGCCACGCCCTGCGCATGGTTGCCTGCGCTCATGGCGATCACGCCACGCAAACGCTGCTCGCCGGTCAGCTGCATCAGCTTGTTGCAGGCACCGCGCTCCTTGAAGGCCGCCGTGAACTGCAGGTTCTCGAACTTGAGGTACACCTTGGCGCCGACGATGTTCGACAGGGTGTGTGAATACAGGCAAGGCGTGCGTTCAACCTTGCCTTGGATGCGCTGCGCGGCAGCGCGAATGTCTTGGATGCTGAGCATGGTGGATGGCATTGTCAGGAAGAAGGGGCGCGCCTGCAAGCGATATGCGTGTCATGAGGCACGGGCCGTTTTGCTCTTTTTTTTGATAGTGTGTTGCCCTGTCAGTAAGCGCTAGACGGCATAAACATGGTCGAAGAAGTTCTGCTCCAGCGCAACGGCGCGGGCAAAAAAATCTGCCGCGTCGGCCCGGGCCTGCGGATCGAGGCCCTCGCCCACGCGGTCCAGCTCGGCGCGCAGCCAGCCAACAAAGCCGCGGAAGAAGTCATTGGCGTGCAGATGGATCCATTCGGCATGCTCGAAGCGGGGCGGCAGTACAGCGCCATCGCGGTCGAATGCATCCAGGTACAGGCCTTCTGCCACGCACAGCACGGCCAGGCAGTTGGCGTATTTCTGGCTGCGCGCGGCCTCCAGCATCAGCGCCTGGAACTGTACCGTGGGCAGGCTCAGCTGCGGCAGGTGGCGGTCGGATTCGGCCACGCCCAGCGCGTCAAAGCTGCGGATGAAATAGGTGTTTTCGTCGCTCGTGATCATGGCCACAAACTGCGACAGGGTGACGCGCGGCGCAAAGTGGTCGGCACTGGCAATGGCCGCGCCCAGCAGGGCGACAAACTGGTTGATGAACTGGTAATCCTGCACGAGGTAGCGGTGCAGCACGGCGTCGTCCAGGGTTCCTGCGAACATTTCGTTGATGAAGCGGTGCTGGGTGCAGGCCTGCCACGGCGTGCGGTTCAGTTCTTTGAGGGACTCGGAAAATCGTTGGCTCATGGCATGGTCTCGTGGGCGCAGGCTTCTGCGCGGTAAGAACACCATTGTGCCGCATCTGCACCAAAACAGCCCTAGGCGCTCCACCAGTGGGCGCCATGCGCTATGATTTTTGAAAACCGTTTCCTCCACAGAAAGACACGCATGACCTCTGCCATTGACCGCCGCCATGTGGGCGCCCGCCTGTCCGAAACCGCCATCTACAACGGCACCGTGTATCTGGCAGGCCAGATTCCGGAAAACAGCCCCGGCGCGGACATCAAGACACAGACGCAGGAGGTGCTGGGCCACATTGACCGCCTGCTGGGCGAAGCCGGCTCCAGCAAGCAAAGCATCCTGCAATGCCAGATCTACCTGACCGATATCAGCGAAATCGGCCAGATGAACGAAGTCTGGGACGCCTGGGTCGCCGCTGGCCACACCCCGCCCCGGGCCACCGTGCAGGCCCAGCTGGCCAACCCCGCCTACAAGATCGAGGTGGTGGTGGTGGCGGCTGTGGAATCGGCCCGCTGAACCATTCCTCGCCCGGAATAACTGTTATGCGCAGGCGCAGGCCTGCAGGCCGCCAAAGCGCCGTCCACCGAAAGGCATGTCCATGGAAACGCTCCATGGGCATGCCTTTTGGCTTTTGAGGCACCTGCCGCGCATACCGGGAATACCCGCTGCATGCGCCGCAAACTCCTTGAGTACATTCTTGTGCACAAGATGAATAAATCTTGTATGCAAATACATTTCAAGGAATCCATTCCATGCGCCGCTTTGTCAAATCCCTCTTCGGGCAGGTGGTGATCGCACTCATTGTGGGTGTGATCGTTGGCCTGCTGACGCCTGAATACGCCGTCAAGCTCAAGCCGCTGGGCGACGGCTTCATCAAGCTGATCAAGATGATCATCCCCGTGTTGGTGTTCTGCGTGGTCGTGCACGGCATTGCCGGGGCGGGCGACTTGAAGCGCGTGGGCCGCGTGGGGGTCAAATCGCTGATCTACTTTGAAGTGCTCACAACCATCGCGCTGGCCATGGGGCTGGTGCTGGCCTTTGTGTTCGAGCCTGGCGTGGGCATGAACGTGGATGTCAGCCAGCTCGATCCGGCGGCCATGGCGGCTTACGCCAGCAACGCCGACAAGCTGACCAGCGGCGGCACGGTGGATTTCCTGATGAAACTCATCCCCACAACAGTGGTGGACGCCTTTGCCAAGGGCGATGTGCTGCAGGTGCTGCTGTTTGCGGTGCTGTTCGGCTGTGCGCTCACGCTGTTGGGCGACCGCGTCAAGCCGCTGGCCGATCTGGTGGACATGACGGCACTCGCGCTGTTCAAGATCATGGGCATCATCATCAAGCTGGCACCGCTGGGCGTGCTGGGCGCCATTGCCTTCACCGTGGGCAAGTACGGCATCGGCTCGCTCAAGCAGCTGGGCATGCTGGTGGGCCTGTTCTACGTGGCGGTGCTGTTCTTCGTATTCGTGGTGCTGGGCCTGGTGATGCGCCTGTCCGGCTTCAGCCTCATCAAGCTGCTGCGCTACCTGCGTGAAGAGCTGACCATCGTGTTCGCCACCACCTCGTCCGACAGCGTGCTGCCGCAGGTGATGGCCAAGCTGCGCAACATGGGCGTGCGCGATTCCACCGTGGGCCTGGTGATTCCCACCGGCTACTCGTTCAACCTCGATGCATTCTCCATCTACATCACGCTGGCGGCGGTCTTCATCGCCCAGGCCACCAACACGCCCATCAGCATGTCCGACCTGCTGACCATACTGGCCATTGCGCTGGTCACATCCAAGGGCGCACACGGCGTGCCGGGCTCGGCCATCGTGGTGCTGGCAGCCACCTTGCATGCGATCCCCGCGATTCCCGCCATTGGGCTGGTGCTGGTGCTGTCGGTGGACTGGTTCATGGGTATCGCCCGTGCGCTGGGCAACCTGATCGGCAACTGCGTGGCCACGGTAGCCATCGCCGCCTGGGAAGGCGATATCGACCGCGAACGTGCCCATCGCGTGCTCAATGGCGAGCGCATCGCCGAAGATGCACCCCAATCGGCGGCACAATCGGGTACGTCCAAATCCCACGCCTGAGTCCATGTCTCCTGTCACCCCCACCTCCATCGCCGAGCGCGTTGTCGAAGCCATCCTGGCGCAGAAGCTCTCGCCCGGAGAACGGCTGGGGGAGCAGGAACTGGCGGATAACTTTGCCGTGAGCCGCACCGTGGTGCGCGAAGCCCTGATGCAGTTGCAGGCGCGTGGCTTCGTGCAGGTGCAGCCGCGACGCGGCTGGTATGTGGTGCAACCCAGCGCCGAAGATGCGCGCGATGCCTTTGCCGCGCGCCGCATCATCGAATCGGGCATCATCGATGCGGCCGGGCGCCCGATGCAGAAGGTGATCGGGCAGCTGCGCCAGCACATCGGCGAGGAAGAGCGCGCCATTCGGGGCGCCGATGCCGCCACCCGCGCCTTTTTGCTGGCCGACTTTCACGTGTGCCTGGCCGAGCAGATGGGCCACCGCCTGCTGGCCAATACCCTGCGCGACCTGACCGCCCGCACCACGCTGGCCGCCACGCTCTACCAGTCGCAGCACAGCGCCGAGCAATCCTGCACCGACCATGCCAGCATTGTTGCGGCGCTGGAGCGCGGCGATACCGCCCAGGCCCGCGCCCTGATGCTGGCGCACATCGGCCAGGTGGAAGAGGCGCTGGAGATCGCACCGCCCCCGCCTGAGCCGGAACCCGCACCCAGCGAACGCCTGCGTGCCACCCTGGCTCCGGTGCTGCGATGAACAGGCGCCAGCCCCCGCCAGCCGCCGCGCCGCGCCTGCTGCGCTTTCACAAGCCCTATGGCGTGCTCAGCCAGTTCACCCCCGAAGGGCGTTGGACGGCGCTCAAGGACTGGATCGACGTGCCCGGTGTGTACGTGGCAGGCCGCCTGGACGCCGACAGCGAAGGCCTGCTGCTGCTGACCAATGACGGCGGACTGCAGGCACGCATCGCGGACCCGCGCCACAAGATGGCCAAGACCTACTGGGTGCAGGTGGAAGGTATTCCCACCGATGCTGCATTGCAGCAACTGCGCGAGGGCGTGGTGCTCAAAGACGGCAAGACGCTGCCCGCGCAGGTGCGCCTGCTCGACCCGCAACCCGATATGTGGCCGCGCAACCCGCCGATCCGGGTGCGGCAGAGCATTCCCGATTGCTGGATCGAGCTCATCATCCGCGAAGGCAAGAACCGCCAGGTGCGCCGCATGACTGCTGCCATCGGCCACCCTACCTTGCGGCTGGTACGCATGGCCATCGGGCCTTATACGCTGGATGGCTTGCACCCGGGTGAATGGGCAGACTGCCTGCAGCCTTTGGCCCAGGGTCTCTCAAAAACGGGTTAACGTGCCAGCAAAGGTACTGCTTCCAGCGCTTGGCCAGAGGGTAAATCCACCGCACGCCAGCCACGCCGCAGCGGCCAGGGGCGAAAGCGAACGCCCGGCAACACCTCAACGGCGCTGATCTGGCCCTGCAATACAGCCGCCAGGCGCTGAATTTCAGCGCCCCGCTCCCTCGCGCAGGCCTGCGTGCGCTGCCACTGCGTGCGGCGGTGCGCCATGCTCAGCGCTGCCAGCGCGCTGGGAACTGGCTGGCATTGCGCCATGCCCAGCAGCATCCACGCTCCCGCATCGCCATGGGTGGCCCCTTGCATCGCCTGCATGTGCAAGGCCAGCGCTTGGGGTTCCAGCTCGCCAGCCAGCCGAATCTCCAGCGCATCATCCGTCCAACGGTAGCGCGCCGGAATGGCAGCTGTCATGACCGTAGTGCCGTTGCGGGTGCGAAGGCGGGCCTCCACCCGGCGGCTGCCTTGTTCCAGCAAGGGGCCCACCAATTGCAGCAGGGCAGCATCGCGTTGCTGGCGTGATGCGCTGTTGCCCACAGGTGCCAGCGCAATGCGAATGGGCACGCTGTAGTACCCACGCCATTGTTCACCCCAGGCCTTCTGGCTTGCCTGGTTCGGCGCCGCAAGCCCCACCACCACCCCGGTAGGCAGGGCCCACAACAGCGCCCAGACCCACCAATCCGAAGACATGGGGGCTGCATTCCAGGCCTCGCCCTGTCGCAGATGGCCCCAGCCGGTGGACAACTGGCCCACCAGCCACACCAGCACGAACACCACCAGCGCGCAAAGCAGCGCCGTGCCCAGGGGGAGCACCTGTTCCGGATGCAGGCCCTCGGGCAGCCAGAACAGGGTGAGCCAGCCCGTTGCGCCGCCGATCAACGTGAACAGCATTGCCGCAAACGGCACCCAGCGCGGCGTGCGCGCCGCCACCTCGGCAGCCTCTGCACTCCCGAGCGACTTGGCCTGCCACGCCCGTCCGATGCGAATGCTCTGGCACAGCAGCACGGTCACCCCCAGGCCCACCACGATACCGATGAGCAGCGGCGCCAGCAGCCACAGCATCACCAGCGCCAGCACCGCCATCACGCACCAGCCCAGGCCCAGCAGCGCTGCGTTTCCACTTTGTTTTTGATAGCACTTTGCGCGGCAACGGTGTGCGCGTGCGGCATTTTTCAGCATGTTTTGGAGGGATGACAGGTCGCCGCACCTTATTCGGTCAGCATCGATATCGATATAAATCACCTGCTGGCGCTCACCAGTTGTGCGCCAGCAGCTATTAATTTGTGAGTATATGGGTTCGGGCAATGCTACGATCTCCAAGACCTTTCGCTTTCACCACATGATCTCCTCACGCCCTACGACCAGGAGGAAAGCCTTGCACCGTTTTCTCGCACTCTGCCTGATGGGCGCTCTCAGCGCGCCATGGGCAGTAACGGCCCATGCCCAGGCCACCACAAACGCACAAACCCGTCCATCCCCCCCTGCCATGACCAGCCTCCGCTTGCACCAGGCCGCTGCGGCCAATGATGTCTCCACGATCCGCCAGCGCATCAGGGAAGGTGCCGCCATTGACGCCCGTGACGCGCAGGGCCGCACTGCCTTGCTGGTGGCCACCCATGGCAACCATGTGGATGCGGCCAGGGCGCTGATCGAGGCGGGTGCCGATGTGAACGCCAAGGACGACATGCAGGACAGTCCGTACCTGTACGCCGGTGCGCGCGGCCATCTGGAAATTCTGAAAATGACCCTGGCCCATGGGGCCGATCTGCGCAGCACCAACCGCTACGGTGGCACCGCGCTCATCCCCGCCTGCGAGCGCGGCCATGTCGAGACCGTGCGTACCCTCATCGCCGCAGGCGCCGACGTGAACCATGTCAACCGCCTGGGATGGACGGGCCTGCTCGAAGCCATCATCCTGTCGGACGGTGGCCCGCGCCACCAGCAGATCGTGCAATTGCTGATCGATGCCAAGGCCCATGTGAACCTGGCCGACAAGGACGGCGTGACGCCGTTGACCCATGCCAGGCAGCGGGGCTACCAGGCCATGGAAAAAATGCTGACCGCCGCTGGCGCGCGTTGATTTTCAAGACATTTATTAAATAGCATCTTCCACTGCCCCCGCCTGCGCCAGCAGCTGCGCCACCCAGTCGATGAACACACGCACCCGGCGCGAGAGGTGCGTGCGGTGCGGGTAGAGCACATGCACCGGCAAGGCAGGTGGTGGGTAATCGTGCAGCACCTCCACCAGCTCACCCGCTTGCAGGTGGCCGCGCACGTCGTACTGCGGAATCTGGATGAGCCCCAGCCCGGCCAGGGCGCAGGCGATATAGCTCTCCACATGGTTGGCGCCCACGGCGCCTGGCACCACCCGGCTGTGTTCGCTCCCGCCCTCCACCCATTCCCAGGGCGCGGCGCGGCCAGTGGTAGGCGAGTTGTAGCGCACCACCTGGTGCGCCACCAGATCGGCCGGGGCCTGGGGGGTGCCATGCTGCGCCAGATAGGCGGGGCTTGCGCAATTGATGAGACGCATGCTGCCCAGGGGCTTGGCCACCAGGCTGCTGTCGGCAAGCGGCCCCACGCGCAGCGCGCAGTCCACGTGTTCGAGCACCAGATCGACCGCGCGGTCGCTGGAGCCCAGATCCACCTCCAGCCCCGGGTGCTGCGCCAGCAAGTCAGGCAGGGCCGGCGCGATGAGCAGGCGTGCCACGCGGCTGGGCACATCGATGCGCAGCCGACCCGCCACCGCATGGTGGTTGGGGCGAAAGCGCTGCTCCAGGTCCTGCATCTCGTCCACCAGGCTGCTGGCGCGCTCCACCAGGGCATGGCCATCGAGTGTGAGCGCCACCTTGCGCGTGGTGCGATGCAGCAACCGTGTGCCCAGACGCGCCTCCAGCTGCTGCACGGCGAGCGACACCGTGGGCCGGGGCAGCGACAGCTGATCGGCCGCTTGCGAAAAGCTGCCAGTTGCGGCCACGCGCAGAAAAATCTGGAGCAGGTCAATACGGTCCATGGTGCGCAGAGCAGGCGTAGATTGTTAGTAAATTCTGAATAAATATGGACTAAATTCTATATTTATCTTTGATTTATAACCAATTACGCTGGGCACCTCTGATTCATGCACAGGAGTATTCGTTCATGTCTTCTTCCTCCAAACACAGCCTGCAGGGCAAGACCGTATTGATCGCTGGCGGCGCCAAGAACCTGGGCGGCCTGCTCGCCACGGATTTCGCCCAGCACGGCGCCAAGGCCATTGCCATTCACTACAACAGCGCGGCCAGCAAGGCCGATGCCGAACAGACCCTGGCTGCCGTGCAAAAGCTCGGCGCCAAGGCTGTCATCCTGCAGGGCGACCTGACGACGGCAGCGGCGGTGGAAAAGCTGTTTGCCGACGCCGTTGCCGCCGTGGGCCGCCCGGACATCGCCATCAACACCGTGGGCAAGGTGCTTAAGAAACCCATGGCCGAGATCAGCGAGGCCGAATTTGACGAAATGGATGCCGTCAACAACAAGGCTGCCTTCTTCTTTCTGAAGGAAGCGGGCAAGCATGTGAACGATGGTGGCAAGGTCTGCACACTGGTGACGTCGCTGCTCGGAGCGTTTACGCCGTTCTATTCGTCGTACGCCGGCACCAAGGCACCGGTCGAACACTACACCCGCGCCGCCGCCAAGGAATTCGGCGCACGCGGCATCTCGGTGACCGCCGTGGGCCCCGGCCCGATGGATACGCCGTTCTTCTACGGCCAGGAAAGCACCGATGCCCAGGCCTACCACAAGAGCGCAGCGGCCCTCTCGCCCTTCAGCCAGACAGGGCTCACCGATATCGAAGACGTGGTGCCCTTTGTGCGCCACCTGGTGAGCGACGGCTGGTGGATTACCGGACAAACCATCTTGATCAACGGCGGCTACACGACAAAATAAGCAGACACGGCCTGCACCAGCGGCAGGCCGCATTGTTTTCAACCAAGAGGAGACCGCCATGCACATGCTGCTGGTGATGGTGACGGGCGTGCTGCAGCTCGCCGTTTTCGTGCTGCTGGGCAAGCTGTGGGGGGCCGATGCAGCCAGCATGGCGACCGGCGCCAAGGCGTTCATCCCTGTATGGCTGGCGATGACCCTGGCCAATATGTGGGTGGGTGTGAGCAAGGCAGGCTACACCGTGGCGCAGGAGCTGCCCATCCTGCTGCTCAACTTTGCCGTGCCCGCTGCGCTGGCGCTGGTGCTGGTCTGGCTGCTGCAACGCGCCTGAGAAAGTCGAGAAAGTGTTTACGCCACATTTGCTGCGCCGCAATATCGAAAGTTCTGGGTAAAGCGCACGCAATCCCGTACGCTGCCATGCAGCAGTTTGCGCAAGCGGACTGCCACATGGCGGCGTTGCCGTTGGCGCAGGCTGACGGCCGGGCACACTGTCACACCACAGTCATACGGCGCCCGCAGCATCCACCCACCTTTCGCTTTCTCAACCCTTGGTCGATTCCTATGACAACACGTACCCCCAAGTTCCACCTGACAGCGCTGGGCACGGCCCTGTGCGGCGCCCTGCTGCTGACTGCCTGCGGCGGTGGCGGCGGCGATGATGGTGTGCGCTTCCTCACCCTGGACGGCTACCAGCCCCAGGTGATCGCGCACCGCGGCTACTCCGGCATGTATCCCGAGCAGACACGCATGGCCTATGAGAAGGCCATCGACGCCGGTGCCGACATGATCGAGCTGGACATGCACCTGACGCGCGACTGCCAGCTGGTGGCACGCCACAATGCGTGGCTGGGGGACAGCACCAACATCGCCGACGTTGCCAAGACCAACGCCGCCGTAGCCGCCCGCAAGCGCACGGCCAAGGGCGTGCTGGTGGATGTGAAATACCCCGCCATTCCCGCCAACGGCCCCGCGCAATACCTGAGCGACCAGATCAACCCCAGCGACCCCAAGTCGGTGCTCAAGGCCCTGGTGGTCGACGGCGAAGACCACAGCAACGACTGGTCGATCAGCGACTTCACAATGCAGGAGCTGCGCGACTGGATCGGCGGCACCACCCTGGACAACCGTGCCGACCGCCCCACCGAATGGAACGGCAAGCTGCCGCTCATCAGCGCGCAGGATGTAATCGACATCGCCACGGCCAAGGGCAAGGCGGTGGGCCGCACCATCCCGGTCTATGCCGAAACCAAGAACCCCTACTGGAACAACCAGCAGGCCATCGCCAACGGCTGCGGCGCGCCCGGCAGCCACCCACTGGAAGACGCCACCCTGGCCCTGCTGGAGAAGAACAAGCTCAACAGCAAGGATGCCCCCATCTACATCCAGAGCTTTGACCCCGAAAGCCTGAAATACCTGCGCAAAGCCGGCATGAAGGCCAAGGGCGTGCAGCTGATCGACGGCAACGATTTCGACCTCAAGGATGGCTCGATGGTCTACATCACCACCGATGAGTGGACCTTCATCAGCGGCCGCCCCTACAGCTGGACGCTGGCCGGTGATGCGCGCACCTTCGCCGTCATGCAGACCCCGGCGGGCCTCGCCGAAATCAAGACCTATGCCGACGGCATCGGCCCCTGGAAACCCCAGGTGCTGGCCCACTCGGTGGTGCCGTACAAGGAAGGCGCGGGCCTCAAGGACGTGAACACCCTCAAGGACACCGGCCTGATTGCCAACGCGCACAAGGCTGGCCTGGTGGTGCACAGCTTCACCTTCCGCAACGAGGCAGGGCGCCTTGCCGGTATCTACAAGGGAGACCCGGTACAGGAGTTCCTCGCCTACTACCGCCTGGGCATCGATGGCGTTTTCACCGACTTCACCCCGACCGGCGTGAAGGCGCGCGACGCCTACATTGCCGAGCTGAAGGGCAAGTAAGCCCGCAAGCCCTCACCTTCAAAGTGCAAAAGGACGCCATGCGTCCTTTTTTGTTGCCTACGCATGGGCCCAGCCCGCCCTGCCCCTGCGCTCCACCGCCCAGGCCAGCAGGTTGAGCAGCGAGCACAGCAACCAGTAGATGGCGCCCACCAGCAAAAACACCTCGGCAGGATGCACCATCAGCCGCGCATTGACCTGGGTGGACAGAAAGGACAGCTCGCCCACTCCGACGATGTAGGCGAGCGAGCTGTCCTTGATCAAGGTGACCCACTGGTTCACGAACGACGGCAGCATCACCGGCAAGGCCTGGGGCAGGATCAGGCTGCGCAGCACCTGCCAGCGTGTCAGGCCCAGCGCGGCCCCCGCATCCCACTGGCCTTGCCCGACCGCGCCGATGCCCGCTGCCACCCCGTGCGCCAGGTAGGCACCGCTGACCAGCGACAGCGCGCAGACCACCGAGACGCTGCCGGGCACATCCATATGGAAGAGCACCGGCAGCAGAAAGTAGATCCAGAAGATCAGCAGCAGCACCGGAATCGCGCGCAAAAAACCCAGCACAGTGCGCAACCACCGGGCCCACGGCCCGACTCCCATCACCAGGGCCACACCAAGCACCAGGCCCAGCACGGCGGACAGCAGGCCCGAGCTGGCGCTCAGAATCAGTGTCAGCAGCGCGCCGCCAGGCGGCCCCTCGGGGAAGGTCCCCACCAGCAGGTAGAGCCAATCGTCTTCCAATGCGGAAAAGTTCATGCCCGCCCCGGCTGTACCCGGCCCCAGCGGCGCCGACGTTCCAGGTGCTGGCCAAGCACTTCCAGCGCGAGAATCAGCATGATGTACAGCAGTGTGGTGATGCCATACACTTGGAAGGACTGGAAGGTCTCCGCCTCGGCCTGGCGCGCGCGGTAGGACAGCTCGACCAAGCCTATGGTCATGCCCAGCGACGTGTTCTTGATGATGTTCATGTACTGCCCCAGCAGCGGCGAGGTAATGGTGGCCAGCGCCTGCGGCAGCACAATGTGGCGCTGCACCTGCCAGCCCGTCATGCCCAGCGAGCGCGCTGCCTGAACCTGGTTGGGCGCCACACTACGGATGCCTGCACGCACCTCCTCGCCCACATAGGCCGTGGAATAGAACACCAGGCCGACCGCTGCCGAGATGAACTCGAAGGAAGGCCAGCCCAGGCTGAACCAGCCTCCGCCCAGCGGGTGCGGCCTGTTGAGCCAGGCCATCCACTCGGCTGGCAGCAGGCTGGGCGCCCCGAAGTACCAGAAGAACAGCTGAACCAGCAGCGGCGTATTGCGGAACACCGACAGATAGGCCAGGGCCAGCCCGCGCACCGGCGCCAGCCCGGAATTGCGTGCCAGGGCAAAACCAATGCCCAGCACCGTGGCTGCGGCAATGACCAGCAGCGAGGTCAGCATGGTGACGCACCAGCCGCCGAGCAGCCAGTGCCAGTATTTACCGGCCAGCAGGTGCTGCCAGATCGGATCGAGCCAGAGAAGAAGAGGATGCATGTCTGTCAGCGCACAAAACCCGAGTCCCGGCGCAGGCCGGGATCAGGCAGGTGCCATGGCGATGGCTATGGCCGATGGCAGGCCTCAGCGCTTGTCGCCAATCTTGAAATTGCGCACCAGTGGTGTCGCGCTTTGCGGACCGAACCAGGTGTCGTAGATCTTGCCGGCCCCGCCATTGACTTCCAGCTCCTGCAAGGCAGTGTTGACGAAATCGGTCAGAGCAGCCTCGCCCCTGGGAATGCCCACGCCGATGTAGTCGCTGGAGATCGTGAAGGCCGGAACCTCCCACTTGTCGCGCTCCTGCTTGTCCTTGATGGTGGCCAGCAGGCCCACCAGCTTGGGGCCATCCTGCGAAATGGCCTGCACATTGCCATTGCGCAACGCGGTAAAGGCAAACGGCGTGTCGTCATAGGCCACCAGGGTGGCCTGGGGATACTTTTCGCGCAGCACGATCTCGTTGGTCGTGCCCTTGTCCACGCCAATGCGCAGCGCACTCAATTGCTGCGGCGTGGTCAATGTGCCCTTGGGTGCGATGAACTGCGTGCCCGAAGCAAAGTACGGAATGCTGAAGCCCACCTGCCTGGCGCGCTCTTCGGTGATGGTGAAGTTGGCCAACACCAGATCAACCTTGCCCGCCAGCAAAAGCGGCACGCGGTTGGCCGGATTGGTCGGCACCAGTTGCAGCTTCACGCCCAGGCGTTTGGCGAACTCCTGCGCATAGTCCACGTCCAGGCCCACGATCTTGCGGGTCTTGGGGTCGACGAAGCCGAAGGGCGGATTGGCATCAAACGCCGCCACGCGCAGCACCCCTGCCTGCTTGATGTCCTGCAGGCGATCCGCCCAGGCGGCGCCCGATGCCAGTGCTGCCAGCGCAGCGGTGGCGACCAGCGCCAGTGTCTTGTTTTTCATATCGATGCTTTCTTGAACAAACCCGTGTGCAGCCCCTCGGGCCGCAGCACAGTGAAGTCAGTGTAGAAAGCCGAACCGTCGTCAGGCAACGACGTTTTCATTCAATCGATATGTAGATTTCGCATGTACAACCAGCGTTTTGTCCGCTATGCCATCACCCCAGATTGGGCGCCAGCTTGCGCCGCAGCTCCTCGATGTCCATGCCCCGGCGCTCGGCCATGTCGGCCAGCTGGTCTTCGCCGATCTGGCCCACGTTGAAGTAGGTGGCCTCGGGGCTTCCCAGGTAGAAGCCGCTCACGCTCGATGCGGGGAACATGGCCAGGCTGTCGGTCAGCTCCATGCCGATGTCCTTGGCGTCCAGCAGCTGGAACAGGTCGATCTTGGCCGTGTGATCGGGGCAGGCCGGGTAACC
Source organism: Comamonas odontotermitis (assembly GCF_020080045.1). NCBI lineage: Bacteria > Pseudomonadati > Pseudomonadota > Betaproteobacteria > Burkholderiales > Comamonadaceae > Comamonas > Comamonas odontotermitis. The sequence goes on along the minus strand of NZ_CP083451.1, from coordinate 241,312 downwards.
GGGCGCGGGGCGGATGCCCTTGTACTGCTCCTTGATGAGCTGCTCGTTGCTCAAGGCCTCATCTGCGGCGTAACCCCACAGGTCCTTGCGCACGCGCTCGTGCAGGCATTCGGCAAAGGCCTCGGCCAGGCGGTCGGCCAGGGCCTTGAACATGATGCCCGAGTAGTCGTCCAGCGCGTCCTGGAACTCCTTGTCCTTCTTCTCGGCGCCGATGCCGGCCGTCACGGCAAACAGGCCCGCGTAGTCTGCAATGCCCGATTCCTTGGTGGCTACGAAATCCGACAGGCAGCGGCTGGGGCGCATCAGGGGCCGGCCATCCGGGCCATCGATCACCTGCTTTTCGGTCTGCTGGCGCATGCCATACCAGGTCATCAGTTCCGCCGTGCGCGATTCATCGCTGTAGAACACGATGTCATCGCCCACGCGGTTGGCGGGGTACAGCGCCATCACGCCATTGGCGGTGAGCCAGCGGCCCTCGATGATCTTCTTGAGCATGGCCTGCGCATCGGCCAGCACCTTGCGCGCTTCCTCGCCCACCACCTCGTCGTCAAGAATGGCGGGGTAGGACCCAGCCAGGTCCCAGGTCTGGAAGAACGGTGCCCAGTCGATATAGCGGGCGATCTCGGCCAGGTCGAAATTCTTGAACACGCGGCGGCCCAGTGCGCGCGGCACCACAGGCGGGTGGGCGGCAAAATCCATGGGCGTGGCGTTGGCGCGTGCCTTCTCCAGGGGCCACAGTGGCGTCTTCTTCTTGTTGGCGTGCTGGTGGCGCACCTTGTCGTAATCGGCCTCCAGCTCGCTCAGGTAGGCCTGCTTGCCTTCGCCCAGCAGGCTTTGCGCCACGCTCACGCTGCGCGAGGCATCAGGCACGTAGACCACGGGGCCGTCGTACTTGGGCGCAATCTTGACGGCCGTGTGCACGCGCGAGCAGGTGGCCCCGCCGATCAGGAGCGGAATCTTCTTGATGCGGAAGTAGTCGTCCTTGTCCATCTCGCCCGCCACGTACTGCATCTCTTCGAGGCTGGGGGTGATCAGGCCTGACAGGCCGATGATGTCTGCGCCCTCGGCCTTGGCGCGGGCCAGGATCTCGTGGCAGGGCACCATCACGCCCATGTTGATGACCTCGAAGTTGTTGCACTGCAACACCACGGTGACGATGTTCTTGCCGATGTCGTGCACATCGCCCTTGACGGTGGCGATGACGATCTTGCCCTTGCTCGATACGTCCAGGCCCGCTGCTTCCTGCTGGCGCTTTTCTTCTTCGATATAGGGAATGAGGTGGGCCACGGCCTGTTTCATCACCCGCGCACTCTTGACCACCTGGGGCAGGAACATCTTGCCCGCGCCGAAGAGGTCGCCCACGATGTTCATGCCGTCCATCAGCGGGCCTTCGATCACGTGCAGCGGGCGTCCGCCCCCTTGCACCACGATCTGCTGGTAGGCCTCTTCGGTATCGGCGACGATGAAATCGGTGATGCCGTGCACCAGCGCATGCGACAGGCGCTCGCCCACGGTCTTGGGGTGCTCGGGCGTGCCGCGCCATTCGAGCTTCTTGCTATCGTCCTTGGCTGCGCCCTTGGCGGCTTCGGCGATCTCCAGCAGGCGCTCGGCGGCGTCGGGGCGGCGGTTGAGCACCACGTCTTCCACGCGCTCGCGCAGTTGCGGCTCCAGGTCGTCGTAGACGCCCACCATGCCGGCATTGACGATGCCCATGTCCATGCCCGCCTGGATGGCGTGGTAGAGGAACACAGTGTGGATGGCCTCGCGCACCGGGTCATTGCCGCGGAAGGAAAAGCTCACGTTGGACACGCCACCGCTCACCTTGGCGCCAGGCAGGTTCTGCTTGATCCAGCGCGTGGCCTCGATGAACTCGACCGCGTAGTTGTTGTGCTCCTCGATCCCGGTGGCGACGGCAAAGATATTGGGGTCGAAGATGATGTCTTCAGGCGGAAATCCCACTTCATCGACCAGCACGCGGTAGGCGCGCTCGCAGATCTCGACCTTGCGCTGGTAGGTGTCTGCCTGGCCTTTCTCATCGAAGGCCATGACCACGGCGGCTGCGCCGTAGCGCTTGATGAGCTTGGCCTCGTGCTTGAACTTGTCCACCCCCTCCTTCATGGAGATGGAATTGACGATGCCCTTGCCCTGCAGGCAGCGCAGGCCGGCCTCGATGACCTCCCACTTGGACGAATCGACCATCACCGGCACCTTGGCAATGTCGGGTTCGGAAGCAATCAGGTTCAGAAAGCGCACCATGGCGGCCTTGCTGTCGAGCATGGCCTCGTCCATGTTCACATCGATGACCTGGGCGCCGTTTTCCACCTGCTGGCGTGCCACCGACAGCGCCTCCTCATACTGCTCATTGAGGATCATGCGCGCGAAAGCCTTGGAGCCGGTGACGTTGGTGCGCTCGCCCACGTTGACGAACAGCGTGCCCTCGCCGATGAAGACGGGCTCCAGGCCCGACAGGCGCATGGGTGGGACGGAAATGGGAGAAGCAGACGCGGACATGGGGCTCACCTGTGAAAACCAGAAACACACGATAGAACAGGTGAGCGCCGTTGCTGCGGGCAGCGCAAAGCATACCCAGCCACCTGCCCAAGCCTGACAGGCCCGAGATGGTCATACCACCGGCCTGCTGCAGCGCTCCTTGGGACAAGGCCAGCCATTTTAAGCCAGTACGCCAAGCGCTGCTCTATAGCACGCATGAGGGCCATGGCAGCCGCAAATGCCGCTACCCGCCCGGGTTATATCGCCGTTCGAGAACGCTGCCATCGCATTTCGAGCATATTGCGCGGTTTTGTCGGCAAAATATGCCGATCAGCAGAGAACACCTGCACTTTTGTATCCAATCAGGCCCAAGGCCTGCACCTGAGGAGAAAACCTTGCACCTGAGCTTCAGTGCTTATTACACCCTGATCATGGCCGTTCTCGTGCTGTTGCTGGGCAAATTGCTGACCCGGCACATCCGTTTCCTGCGCGATTTCAACATCCCCGAGCCTGTCTCGGGCGGGTTGGTCGTGGCGGCCGTGATCTTTGCGCTGCACCAGCTCACCGGGCTCACCCTGTCCTTTGAATCCGGGCTGCAGTCGGCCTTCATGCTGGTGTTCTTCTCGTCCATTGGCCTCAGTGCCAACTTTGCCAAGCTGCGCGAAGGCGGCATGGGGCTCATCATCTTCCTGGGCGTGATCGTGGCGTTCATCGTCGTGCAGAACGGCGTGGGCGTGGGCCTGGCCACCCTGCTGGGGCTGGATCCGCTGATTGGCCTCGTGGCCGGCTCCATCACCTTGCTGGGCGGCCACGGCACGGCCGGCGCCTGGGGTGCGGTGCTGGAGCAGCAATATGGCCTGAGCGGCGCCACCGCCCTGGGCATTGCCTGCGCCACCTTCGGCCTCGTCATTGGCGGCCTGCTGGGCGGGCCGCTGGCCAAGCGCCTGATCACCCGCCACCAGCTGGCACGCCCGCGCACCAATGCAGAGCAGCAGCAAAGCGACCGCGCCACCGTGAGCGAAGGCAGCGATGTGGCCAATTTCGAATCGCCCAACACAGCGCCGCGCCTGATCACCGCCGAGGCCGCCATCGAAACCCTGGCCCTGTTTGCCGGGTGCCTGGCCTTTGCCGAGTTCATGACCGGCGTCACCCAGGGCACCGCCGTACAGTTGCCGACCTTCGTCTGGGCGCTGGGTGGCGGCGTGGTCATCCGCAACGTGCTGGACTATGCCTTTGGCTTCAAGGTGTTCGACCGCGCCATCGACGTGTTCGGCAACGCTGGCCTGTCGATCTATCTGGCGATCGCCTTGCTCTCGCTCAAGCTCTGGGAGCTGACCGACCTGGCGGGCCCTCTGATGATCATCCTGGCGGCGCAGACCCTGACACTGGCGCTGTTTGCGGCCTTTGTGACCTTCCGCGTCATGGGCCGCAATTACGACGCTGCCGTGCTGGCGGCCGGCCACTGTGGCTTCGGCATGGGCGCCACGCCCACGGCCGTGGCCAACATGCAGGCCATCACCAACCAGTACGGTCCGTCGCACAAGGCTTTTCTCATCGTTCCGTTGGTGGGCGCCTTTTTCATCGACATCATCAACGCCTTTGTGCTGCAGATGATGATTGCCCTGCTGCGCTGAGGTATCTAAAAAATAAATAGCTGCCAGCGCTTGATGGATAAAGGTTTCAGATCATTTTTCTTCTGAAAACCCCGTCCATCAGGCGCTGGCAGCTTCTTTTTTTGAATGTGACCCGTCCTGAATTGGGTTGACACCTTTCTGAAGAACAGAAAGGAAAGTCAAATGGAACAGTGGGTTAAGAGAACGCAACGGGACTACACGCTGGCTTTTAAACTCGCAGTAGTCGATCAAGTAGAAAGAGGTGAGCTGACCTACCGGCAGGCCCATGAGCGGTACGGAATCCAGGGCGCCTCAACTGTACTGGTGTGGCTTCGCAAGCACGGACGGCAGGACTGGAAAGCTGCATCATCAAGGGGCAAAGGATTACAGAAGATGCCTGAATCGCCCAAGCTGCTGACTCCAGAGCAGCGCATCAAGGAGCTGGAAGTGCAACTGAAAGAAGCCCGCGAGAAAGCGGCCTTCTTTGAAGCGGTAGTGAACGTGCTCAAGCGCGACTACGGAGTCCAAGTCACAAAAAAGCCTGCGGGCAAGTCCTCACGCAAAAGCTCGTCAAAGGGTTAAGCGTCACGAGGGCTTGCCGCTACATGGGAATCAGCCGCCAAGCGCACTACAAGCGCCTGGTCTGCCAGCGTGCACGCAGCGAGCGGGACAAGGCGGTGGTGGAGTTGGCCAGTGAAGAGAGGCGCCATCAGCCACGCATTGGCACGCGCAAACTGCTGCACTTGCTCAAGCCGCCGCTTGAACAGGCGGGAATCCAGATCGGGCGCGATGCACTGTTCGTTGTCCTGCGCCAAGCACGCATGCTGGTGCTGCCACGGCATGCGTACCACAAGACCACCAATAGCCATCATCACTACCGCAGGCACCCCAATCTACTCAAGGAGGGCCCGACCAAAACAGTGGCAAGTGGTTGTGAGCAGCTATGGGTCGCTGACATCACGTATCTACCCACCAAGGAGAAGACTGCCTATCTGAGCCTGGTGACCGATGCCTACTCGCGCAAGATCGTGGGCTGGCACGTGCACGATAGTCTGGAGACCAAGCAGGTCAGCCAAGCGTTGAAGATGGCACTGCGTCAGCGGCGAACAGATCAGCCGCTCGTACACCACTCTGATAGAGGTGTTCAGTACTGCTCGGCTCAATACCAGCGCATCCATGCACGCCACCGCATCACCTGCTCCATGACCGATGGCTACGATTGCTACCAAAACGCTCTGGCTGAGCGGGTCAATGGAATCCTCAAGATGGAATACTTGTTGCAACGACCTGCCGATCTCTCGCAGGCCCGCACCATGGTGGGCGAATCGGTACGGCTGTACAACGAGCGCCGGCCGCACCTGTCCCTAAAATACAAAACGCCCGATGCAGTACATCGGGCGTCTCTCGCCAACCAGCTTGGGCTGGAGATTAGTCGCGAATAGGTGTCAACCTATGACAGGACGAGTCAATGCCTTTTTGAATGCTTGTCTGCAGTATCGCTTCAGACCCTCACTGCGCGGAGCGCGGCAGGCCAAAGATGCGGTCAAAGCTCCAGTTGAAGACGAAGGTGTAGACCAGGAAGAACAGCAGCAGGCCGATGTCCATCACCAGCGCTTCCCACAGGCTGACCTTGAACCACCAGGCAAACAGCGGCACCAGCATGAAGACCAGGCCCCCCTCCATGCCGATGGCATGGGCAATGCGGCGGCCAATGCCTCGGCCGCGCGTGGCCTGCCGCGCCTCCCACATCTCGAACAGGTGGTTCCACACCACGTTCCAGCAGATGGCGATGACCGACGAGACCACCGCCACCACACCCGAATGTGCAGCTCCCTGGCCCGACAGTGCGGACAGGCCCGCCGTTGCCGCAACGATGGCAATGGCCTCATACAAACCCACATACGTGACGCGGCGCAACGGCCCTTGCAGCGACCAGGGGCTGCTTTGAATTTTTTGAACTGACATATGGGTCGCCATGGTATGTGCCTTGTACTGATAACATAAGTCAGAATCTTTCAGAAAAAATGACAGGTCACTGTAAAAAGACACGAAACCTGAACCTCCAGCCGGGCTGCACCTGCCGGCGCCGCCATCGATTTGCCCATGACCGAGTCGCCAGCCACCTTTGCCCCTTTTGATTCCGACGCCATCCAGACCTTGCTGGCGGTGCTGGACCACGGCAGCTTTTCTGCCGCCGCCCGCGCACTGGGCAAGGTGCCGTCCGCTGTCAGCATGCAGATTGCGCAGCTGGAAGCGGCACTGAACATGCCGCTGTTTGCCCGCAGCGGGCGCGAGCCCACACCACTGCCCGCTGCGCTGGCGCTCGAACCTCAGGCACGCCTGCTGGCCGCCCAGTTGCAGCAGCTCAATGCCCATGCGCTCGCTCTGGAACGGGGCCTGGAGACACGCCTGACGGTAGCCATCGCACCCGAGTTGCTGTCGGCCCCGTGGGCAGAACCGCTGGCCACCTTGGCGCAGGAATATCCGCAATTGGCGGTCGAGGTGCTGACAGCTCCGCAGGCCGATGCGCTGACCATGCTGCACACCGGCCGCGCGCAGCTGGCGCTGGTGTTTGAACGCCCCAGCCTGGATGGCCGTGAAGGCTTTCAGGAAGTGGCCAGCGAGACCCTGCTGGCGGTGATCGCACCCGCCCACCCGGTGATGCAGACAGCGCGCCACGAAAAGGACCAGAAGGCGCCGCAGCTGCGCGAGCACCACCTCACCAACACACGCCAGATCGTCGTGGCCAGCCGCGACTGGAGCCTGAACGACGAGCGTCTGGTCTATGCCCGCGATGTATGGCGCACGGACAACCATGTGGCCGCGCTGCGCATGATCAGCGCCGGTATCGGCTGGGGCTGGCTGCCACGCAAGCTGGTGGCGCCGCAGCTGCAGTCGGGTGCGCTGGTAGCGATGGAATTTGCCAACCTGAGCAATGGCAACCAGCTATGTGTGGATGTGGTCTGGTCCAAAGAGCACCCCCTGGGCCTTGCTGCCAAACGCTTTGTGGCCCTGGTGCAGGCGGCAGCTCTTGCGGATGCCTGAGATGGGCTTCAAAAAAGTGAGCAGTCAGCGCGGAATGGTCATGGATTTCATGGGTTTTATGCCTTCAACCCAATAACGATCAGCGCAGACAGCTATTCTTTTTTAAGAGACCAGGTGGAACAGGCCAGCCAACGAATCGCTACGCCCCTTTCGCGCCCTCCACGGCCCCTGGAGGTACGTCGCGTACATGGATGTCCATCTGCGGAAATGCAATCGCAATGCCTGCTGCCGCCAGCTTGGTATTGATGCTGCGGTTGAGGTCGTTGCGCACCTGCAACCGGTCGCCCACCGCGCCCACGTAGACACGCAGCTCGAACTTCTGGCCCTGCCCTTCCAGCGCCATGAACCAGCAGTTGGGCTCCGGCTCGCGCAGCACCAGGGAGTGCTCGGCCGCGATGGACAGCAGCAGGCTCTGCACCTGGGCCGGGTCGCTGCCGTGGGCCACACCCACATCGATGACCAGGCGTGTCACATCGTCGCTGAGCGTCCAGTTCGTCACCTGGCCGGTGATGAAGGTCTTGTTGGGAATGACGATTTCCTGGTTGTCGAAATCCAGCACCGTGGTGGCCCGGGTGCGGATGCGCGTCACCGTGCCGGTGTGCTGGTTGATGGTGATGATGTCGCCCACGCGGAAAGGCCGCTCCACCAGCAGAATGAGCCCCGAGACAAAGTTGGCAAAGATCTCCTGCAGGCCGAAACCCAGGCCCACGGTCAACGCGGCGGCCATCCACTGCAGCTGGCTCCAGCGCAGCCCCAGCAATGTCAGCGCACTGACCGTCCCTGCAATGGTGATGGCATAGCGCGCCAGCGTGGCCATGGTGTAGCGGGCGGAGCTGCTGAGGCGCAGCGAGGCCGAGAACGCCACTTCCACCAGGCCTGGGAGGTTGCGCGTCAGGCTGAACGTCAACAGCAGGATCAGCATGCCGAGCAGCAGATCCATCAAACTCACGGGAGCGGAGCGGGTGACACCGCCCGCCTCGGTGTTGGTGGTGTACCAGAGCACCACGCCTTCGAACCGCAGCAGCGCGGGCAGCACCGGCGACCAGGCGTATACCAGGCTGAGCGCCACCAGCACCCGCTGCAGCAGGCCCAGCAGCCGATGCGCCTGCGTGCTCACCGTGACCAGGGCCATCTGGCTTTGCTCATCGGAAGGCGCCTTGCCCGGAGTGTCGGCCGCAGTCACCGTGCCGCCCGCGTGTGTCTGGACGGCCGCGGCACGCAGCCGGTTCAGCGCCAGCCGCCGCTCGCCCAGCAGCAGCCAGCGCCGCAGCAGACTGACCAGCACTTCCGCCGCAGCCAGGAACACAAAGCTGCTCAGCAAGGCCTGGATGACTTCCGTGGCGGTGTAGACGTAACCCAGCACCAGCCCGGCCAGCGTGCCCGCCAGCACCAGCAGCACCGCGACACTCACCACCTGACCCCAGCGCAGGCCCGTACGCCGCTTCCGGATGCTTTGCCGCAGGTACCGGAAGGCAATCCACGCCAGCCCCACTGTCAGCACCAGCAGGCACAGCCGCCCCCAGGTACTGATGGCCGAATCGTCGTGGCTGAAGAATGCCATGCCGCCCAGCAGCTCGATCGGCACAATCAGCCAGGTGGCCCGCAAAACCATCTGGCGCAAATCCTGCACGCGCTCCCGATGCCAGCCAAAGTGCGCCAGCGCCAGCCCGCCGGGACGGAACAGCACATGGAGCAAGGTGACCAGAAAGACGAAATCGCTCAACTGCTCCAGCGCCTGGCCCAGTGGCTCCAGCGCCACCGGCGCGCCAGCCGACTGCAGCAGCACGCCCAGCGCGGCAGTGGCAAAACTCCAGGGCAGCGCGTACAGCAGGCTCCAGCCCAGCGCAATCAAGGTCAGTCCGAAATGGTCCTGCGAGAAATCGTCCACCCGCAGCGCAATGGCCTGCAGCTGCCGCAACGCATAGCGGCGCAGGCCCAGCAGCGCCAGCACGCCCGCAAAGATACCGGCGTACACCCAGAGATTGCGGAGAATGCTTGCGCCCAGCACGCGCGCCGTATTCCACGGTGACGCGCTTCCCGCCTGGTCCACGCCAACGTCTTCCGCGCCCCGCAGCACGGTGCGCCATTCCCCCAGCCAGGCACGGTCCATGGCCTGATGGCTCGGAAACCACAACAGCTCCTTGTCCATGACCTGCCGCAGCGCACTGCCGCTGCGCAGCGTGGCCTGCAGCGCGGCGTCGGTCTGCTCCAGTACCGCAATGCGCCGCAACAGCAGCGGCTGAAGCTGGTCGATCAGCGCCGCCTGCTTGATCCACAGGGCCGAACGCTGGGCAATGCTGCCTGCGCTCGCACCCGCGCCAGCGCCGCCAGAACTGGCCGCCATGCCATTGAGATTGAAGCGCCACTCGCTCGCATTGAACAGCGACAGGCGTAACTCGGCCAGCTCCCGCTGCGTGGCCTTGCGCCGCGCCTGGATGGTGTTGGCCGTAGGCAGTGCTACCCGTTGCTTCCACAACCACTGCCCCACCGATGCGCTACCGCCCAGGCGCAGCCGCGCCTGCGTATCGCGCAGCGCCGATGCCAGCTGGCCTTGGCGGTATTCGTCGGCGGCCAGTGCCTGGCGCTCCTGCACCAGGCTGTTGGTGTGCTCCAGAATCTGGGCCGCCAGGCTGCTGTTTTGCTGGGCCAGTTCGCGGATGGCAGGCGCTGCATCTGCGGCATTGCTTTCGGCTGCCTGCGCTTGCTGCACCTGCTGCTCCAGCTGCTGGCGACTGCGCTCGGCAATGCGCTGGTTCAGCCAGGCCACGCGCGGCGTGCGCTCCAGCAGCTCCCGGCGCTGCGCCTGCAGTTGTGCATCCAGCAGGCGCTGCCGGGTCTCGATGGTGGCCTGTTCCTCCTGGCGCAAGGCCAGCTCCTGCGTGTCACGCCGGTGCTCGGCACTGCGCCGAAGCTGGCGCGCCTGGGTCAGCGCAGGCGATTCGCCGGGTTCAGCCGTCACGGGAAGGGCGCTGTCCTGCACCCGCTGCTGCAATGTGGCCAGATCGGTGCGGCCCGTGCCAGGTTGCGTCACCAGGTTGGCCTGCTCGGCTGCCGTTTTCTCGATGCCGGTCTTGAGCGCAGCAATGGCTTCCCGCTCGTCGGTCAGCAGGCGCTCCAGCACTTCCTGGCTGGCGTTGGCAGGAACACGCTCTTCCCAACGCGCCAGCATCTGGCCCAGCTCCATGTCGCTCAGCGGCGCTGGCAACGCCGGGGCGGGTGCCTGTACACGGCTGCGCAGGCGCTCCAATGACTGTGCCAGCGCATCGGCTTCCTGCTCGGCGGTCTTGGTCGCATCCCGCTGGGCCTGGATGGCGCGCTCCTCCTCCGAGCCACTGCTGCCTGCCTTGCCCATGGCCAACCCTCCCAGTGAAGGCAAGGTTTGCGCCGAGCCGCCAGACAGGGGCAGCAGCCATGTGCACAGCACCAGCAGCACATACAGTACCCATGAGCGGCGCGTTGCAGTGTGCGGCAGACGCAATCGGGCTGGAATCGACGGAAAGGGAGCTCGCATCGGCACAGTGTATCGGTAAGCCACCGGCTTTTCGCCAGGGATTCAGGAGCCGCCTGCGGCCGGTGGCGGGCGACCTCGCATCCCTTGGTATCCTGAATCGTTTGGCAGCCTGCACCAGCAGCGGTGAAGTGGAAATCACCCCGCAGCGCTTTGCATTGACTTCATGAAAATCAATGCACCGGATCTGAGCATTGAAGTATCTCCCCTTCGAGCAGCCCGTACGTGGTGAGTACTCCCATGTCCCTGGCGGGACGGCCGCTGGCTCGCTGCATTTGCACAATGCCAGCATGAGCCTGATCGATCTCCACCACGCCCACGCCACCCTTGAGGACAATGGCGTTGCCACCCTCACCTTCCGCAATGCGGGCAGCCTCAACATCCTGTCGTCACCGGTGTTGACCGATCTGGCGCAAGCTTTCGAAGCGCTATCAAAAGATGAGCGAATCCGCGTGCTGGTGCTGCGTGGCAGCGGCGACAAGGCCTTTGTCGCCGGAGCCGACATCAAGGAGATGCGCAGCCTGAATGCCGACAACGCAGCCGCCTTCATCACGCGCCTGCGCACGGTGTGCGAGGCCGCACGCCAGTTTCCCACACCCGTCATTGCACGCCTTCCGGGTTGGACGCTGGGCGGCGGGCTGGAACTCGCCTGCGCCTGCGACATCCGCGTGGCCAGCAACCGGGTGCAATGCGGCATGCCCGAGGTGAAGGTGGGCATTCCTTCCGTCATCCACGCAGCATTGCTGCCCCGCCTGATTGGCGCTGCCCGCACGCAGTGGCTGCTGCTGACCGGCGACAACATCGATGCCGCGCAATCGCTGCAGTGGGGCCTGCTCGACCATGTGGTGGCGCCCGATCGCCTGGACGAAGAAGTGGAGCGCCTTGCCAGGCAACTGGCTGGCTATGGCCCCCAGGCCCTGCGCCAGCAAAAGCGCATGTTGCGCGCATGGGAAAAACAGTCCATCGACGCAGCCATTGACGACAGCGTGCAGGAGTTCGCCAATGCCTTCAAGACCGGCGAGCCCCAGGCCTACATGGCGAGTTTTGGCGGCAAACACTAACGCTCAATATCGCACTAGCGCAAACACGGATTGCGCAAGTAGCTATACAAACAATAGCATTTCAACACAACCACCACGAAAACCTGCGCAGCGCATTGCCGCGCAGGTTTTTGCTTTCCCGAAAGGACGATCCATGCAACGCCGCCACTTTCTCTCCCTCTCCGCGCTCGGCGCCTTTGGCGCAGCGCCAAGCCTTGGCTTCGCTGTCGATGCCTACCCCACCAAGCCGATCCGCGTGGTCATTCCCTACGCCGCAGGCGGCGTGACCGACAGCGTGGGCCGCAAACTGTGCGAAAACCTGGGCAAGGCCCTGGGCCAGGCCTTGGTGGTGGACAACAAGGCCGGCGCCGGCGGCACTCTGGGCATGGGCGATGTGGCCCGTGCGCCAGCCGACGGCTACACCCTGGCGCTGTCGGCCATCAGCCCGCTCACCTTGTCGCCGCATCTGATGAAGCTGGCCTATGACCCGGCCACCTCGATCGCCGCCGTGGCACCCATGATGTACTCGCCCGTCTACGTGCTGGCTACGCCGGCCTTCAGCGGCAAAAGCTGGGAAGACCTGATCGCGCAGGCCAAGGCCAAGCCGGAAACGATCCGCTTTGCCACGTCCGGCATCGGCTCGGTAGGCCACATCATGCTCGAGCAGATCCAGGCTCGGACAGGCGCAAAGATGATCCATGTACCTTACAAAGGTGTAGGCCAGACCGTGAACGATGCCGTGGGCGGGCACTTCGAGATCATGCTGGGCAATCCCTTTGGCACCATCAACGGCCTGCTCCAGCAAGGCACCCTGCGTCTGCTGGCCACCACCGGGCCCCAGCGCGCACCCAACCAGCCCCAGGCCAGGACATTGGCGGAACTGGGCGTGCCCGAGGCCAATCTGACATCGCTGTTCGGCTTCATGGCGCCCGGCAAGACGCCGCCTGCCATCGTGGCCCAGCTCGCCAGGGCCATACAGACCCAGCTCGACGAGCCCGGCATCCAGGAGCTGATGCGCAGCACCGACAACGTGCCACTCAAGATGAGCCCCGCCGAGTTCACGGAGCTGCTGCGCAAGGAAAGCACGGCCAACGCGAAGATCATTGCACAGGCAGGAATCAAACTGTAACAATATTCGAACACCTTTTGCGGATGTTTTTTGCAGAGAACTAATGTCAATAAAAGCAAACTTCCTATGGAATTTAGGAAATAGCTATTTATTTTTAACATTCGATTGATAGAATTGACTCACTCGTTTGAAGTGATTTAATCTATCAATGCCGTGCTGAAACATCAAGCAACAAAATTTGAAGTAGGCAAAGTCCTCGCATTTGCCGTGGGAGGGCTGCCGGTACTGGCCCACGCCCAACCTTGGGCAGCGGGTCAAAGCTACGACTGGCTGGGGTGGGTGCTGGGCCTGTGCCTGGCCGCACTGTTCGTCATCGTGGCGCTGGAGGCGCTCTACACCTTTCGGCACTACGCCTTCACACTGAACCGCTTGTTCGCGCGTCAGCGACCCATCTACGCCGGGATCGAGCAGGCCAACTGGCCGCACATCACCGTTTTCATTGCTGCGCACAACGAAGAAGCCGTCATCTCCGGCTGCATCGAGGCGCTGCTGAACGTGGACTACCCGCGCGATCGCCTGACCATCATGCCGGTCAACGACCGCTCCACCGATGGAACGCGCCAGATCATCGACAGCTATGCAGACCGCAACCCAGGCCGCCTGCAGCTTTTCCACCGCCAGGACGGCCCCCCCGGCAAGGCGGCAGCGCTGGCCGATGCCACCAGCATCGTTCAGGCCCAGGGCCAGTCCGAGCTGATCGTGATCTTCGATGCGGACTATCTGCCCGGCAAGAAGATCATCAAGCAGCTGGTCGCCCCTTTCCTGGACCCCGAAATCGGCGCCGTCATGGGCCGGGTGGTGCCACAGAATGCAGGTGTCAACCTGCTGACGCGGTTGCTCGATCTGGAGCGCTCCGGCGGCTACCAGGTCGATCAGCAGGCGCGCTACAACATTGGCGCGGTCGCACAGTATGGCGGCACCGTCGGCGGCATCCGCCTCAGTGCGCTGAAAGAGGTTGGCGGCTGGACGCCCAATGTGCTGGCCGAGGACACCGATCTCACCTACCGCCTGCTGCTCAAAGGCTGGCAAACCGCGTACCTGGGCTATGCCGAATGTTACGAGGAAGTACCGGAGAGCTGGGCGGTGCGATTTCGTCAGATTGGCCGCTGGGCCAAGGGCCACAACCAGGTGCTGGCCAAATTCTGGCAGCAGATGGTCACACGCAAGAGCCTGACGATGATGGAGCGCGTCGACGGCCTGGCTTTGCTCGGGGTGTTCCTGATGTCGCCCATCCTGCTGATCGGCTGGGTACTGGCGTTGATCGTGACGGTCACGGGCTACAGCATCAATGCCAATGTCAATATCGCCTTGCTGATGCTGCTGATCACCACCGGCTTTGCATGCGTGGGTAATTTTGCGGCCTTTTTCGAAGTGGCCGCCGCCGTGCACCTGGATGGCCATCAGCGGCGCCTGCGCCTGCTGCCCCTGCTGCTGACCGGCTTTGTCGTCAGCATGATTGCAGTGTCCAAGGCCACGCTCGACGGGCTGGTGCTCGACAGACTCTTGAAGCGGCAGTTCAAATGGGACAAGACCGTGCGCTACCGACAAACCTCGCCAACGCCGCTGCAAGAGGCAACCAGTGAGTGAGGTTCCGTACTCCTGGCTGTTTGGCGTCACATGGCTACTCGTTACAGCGGCGGTCTTCCTGATTCCGCTGTACCCCGCGCTGCGGGAGTTGTATTCGCGCAGCGACGCCGGCGCTCTGGAAATCGACCATCTCGACAATGGCCGCACCGACTATGCTGCGTTGCGCATGGTCGATCAACTGCCTGTGCTGGAAGAGATGCCACGCACTGCGCAGTGGCAGCAGGACGACCGTGGGCAACTGGTCATTCCGCGCGGGCAGACGCGCCTGATGGCAAAAACCATGCGCTCGGTGGTACTGGGGTTTCGCGCTCAGATCAAGGCGCTGGTCTCCAGCGATACGGTGGAGCTGCAGGCCAACAGCATGGTGCTGCACTTTCTCCATGCCAACAACATCCATTGCCTGGGGCCGGTGCATCTGGCACGCCTGAGCAGCGCCGTACGCAATATCGTTCTCTCGCCCGGCAGCCGCTTCCAGCGCCTGTCGGCCACCTGCATCTTCACCTGGCCGCTGAAGCGGTCCCTAGGTTTTCCGCTGGACAGCCTGGGCGATGGCATGCCCCTGACTGTCGTTCAGCAACGCCACCATGGCGACCTGCAGATACCGGCGGGCACCGTGGTTCAAGGCGGACTGGTGGTCACCGGCAACCTGCGGGTCGAGGAAATGGCGGTGGTGACGGGCCATGTCAAGGTGCATGGAAGCGTCACCCTGGCCAAAGGAGCTTGCGTCAAAGGTGCCTTGTTCGCACTGGACAACATTGATACGCTGGGCAACAACTATATCGAGGGCCCGTTGTGTGCAGGCAAGCACCTGCAACTGGGGCCCAACAGCCAGGTCGGCAGCAAGCAGGTGCCATGCAGTGTGTCCGCATGGTCGATTGCGCTGCTGGCATCCGTTCGCGTCTATGGCAGCATGTCTGCCGTACGCTCAGGTCAGGTGGTGTTATGAAGCCGTTGCATGCATTGTTCGCCCGCACTTCCGTCGCTCTTGGCATTGCCATGGGGGCGGCAGGCATGGCCTGCGCGGAGGAGCCACCGGCCCTCTGCGCCTTTGCGACCGGTGACGGTGCCTACTACACCACACTGGGCAGCCCGGTGGTAGACCCCTACTTCATCAACAAGAGCTTCATCATTTCCATGCAGGCCAGCGCGCCGCTGCAGGCCGAATTTGCGCAATGGATTCAATGGCTGCTTCCCAGGCAGCGCAAGGATGGCGGCTTTGACCGTTTCTGCCGCGAGGCGGACAAGACATGGCGCAACTGCATGGCGGCCGATGCCGACGACTCCATGGCAGCCACCACGATCCAGATGTTGAACATGGGGTTGCAAAAGGCGTGGGTTCCAGCCCTCCAGCGACGGGCAGCAGCTCAGGCCATTGCGGCCAGCCAGCGGCTGCTGGCCAGCCTGCGCAACCCGCAGAGCCAGCTATACAGGGTCTTCCCGGGTACCGAGCTGTACTACCTGATGGACAACATCGAGGTGTATGAGGCATTGCGGTCGGACATTCACGCCGCAGGGCCTGCCAACCAGCTTGCGGCGGCCATCCGCAAGCAGTTCTGGACAGGCCAGCAATGGAAGCCCGCCATTCCGGAATATGCCCAGGTCCAGTTCTATCCCCATACGCTGGCCAGCGCCTACCTGTGGAACACCGGCATCCTGTCCGTCAGGGAATCCGACAACGCAACCGCCCAGTGGCTGGCTCAGCACCGCGATACCTGGCTTGCACGCAGCGGTGATCGCTATGCCTGGGGGTTGGTTGCATGGAACATGCGCCAGTCTGCACCTCTGCAAGCCGCATGCTGGCGCGCGTCCCTGCGGCCGTTTCAGGAAAAGACCGGCTGGACCGTTCTGGATGCGATGGTCGATCTGTCCCTGGCACACCTGGGCATTGCCAAGCAATGCGCCAGTGCGCTGCCTGCAGCTGCTCCATGAGCGCATAGCCGATGACGAAATCCCTGTCCTGGAAACAATGGCTGGCAGCCTCCGTCGCCGTGCTCTGTGTACTGGCAGCGATTGCCTGGCACCAGATGTCCAGCCGCCATGCCAGTGAGCGCTATGGCAGCCTCACCCTGCTGATCCCCGACTCCATGGCCATGGATGCGCCCGAAGTCAGCATCTGGACACAGGCGGCCGCAGAGCGCGGCGTGCTTCTGACACCGCTGTCCATCAGCACCTGGATGCGTGGGGTGAACTATGGCGCCAAGGCCGCTCAGCAAGCCGTCATCATTCCGGATACATTCCACCGCCGCATATCCGACGCCGCCGCGCAGACGCTGATGGACGTGGTGCACGCCGGTGGCAAGGCCATGGTGGTGCAGGATGGAGGCCTGCTGGACGAACGCGGTTACTACAGCCCTGGGCAGGCGCGCTTTTCCGCCATGCTGGGCGTGCGCTATGGCGACTACGACCAGTACAAGGAGAACCTGTCCGACTACGACGAAATCATGGGCTCTGCCTCCACCATGGAAGCCCTGGGTATACCGCCAGGCCGCTATCTCAATGCCAAGGCGGCGGCCAGCCTGACATCGATTGCCGCATCCGACCTGGCGCGCGCCAACCCGGAGTTCGACAGCTTTGTGGCGGGCTATACCAAGGATTCCCAGCGCTTTGCGGTCCTGAAGACAGACCGCCCTGCGACACCACGCATCCTGCTCCAGTCTGCCGACGGCAACGTGGTGGCAAGCATCCACCGCTGGGGCCAGGGCGAGGCGATGTTCGTCAACCTTCCCCTCACCTACCTGCTCGAACGTACCGACGGTATTTTTCTTCATGGATTCCTGGCCTACTTCTCCAGCGAGATGGTCAGGCAGCCGTCACTGCTGGCTACGCCCGATGGCATCGGCGCCCTGGTCCTGAACTGGCACAACGATGACCGCAAGGCCATCGGCTTTCTGCATACCCTGCAGGACGAAGGCATCTTTGACCATGGCCACCAGTCCATGCATTTCACTGCCGGCCCCGATGTGAACCGTGAAGGCGACGGGCTGGGCATGGACCTCGATCACAACCCTGACGCGCAGGAGATGGTTCAGAAGTTGCGCAGCCAGGGCCACACCATCGGCAACCATGGCGGATGGATCCACAACTATTTCGGCGCCAATGCCAACGACAGCAATGGTGACGACTTCGAACAATATCTGGATCTGAACAACCAGGCCGTGACCAAAGCCAACGGCGGCCAGGAGCCCAAGGAATACTCTGCACCAACAGGCAACCAGCCCCTGTGGGTGTATGACTGGATGTCTGCACATGGGGTGAAGGCCTACTACACCTCCGGCAGCGTGGGCATGCCTCCGACACGCCTGTGGCTGGGGTTTCGACAGGTCGCCGATGCCTGGGCATTCCCCGTGCTGACCTATGGCCAGGTGGCGTCAGCCGAAGAGGCCTCATTCCAGCACATGTCCGTCGATGAATTCGGGCAATGGCTGCAGCAGCTTGCCCGGTTCATTGAACAGACACGAACCATCCGGCTGAGTTATTTTCACCCCATCGGCGCCGTCAGCTACCTGCCGGCCGTCAAGGCGTATATAGAGACCATGCAAGGCTGTGCGGACCGCGCGCAATGCCAGTTCATATCGATGACCGAGGCCGCCGACTTTCTCAGCAGCCGGGCGCAGGTGCAGTGGTCATTGCAGGAGCAGGGCGACGACGACGTCCTGACAGCCTCCCACCCCCAATCCCTCGCCTCCATGGCCTGGTCGATTCCCAAAGCCCGGTATTCCGGCGTCCAGATACAGTCCGGGGAGGCGAATGTGCAAGGCACAGACCAGACCTGGCTGGTGCGCGCAAAAGCCGGCCAACAACTCATAATGGTATTGCACCGTCGTCCATGACATCATCCACCCGTTCATCCGTTGTCGCCATCATGGGCACCCGCCCTGAAATCATCAAGATGGCACCTGTTGTCCTCGCACTGCGCGAACAGGGCATACTGACCCATGTGCTGCATACCGGGCAGCACGAAGAGATGGCCTGGCCGCTGTATGAATTCTTCGGTATCCAGCCGGAGGAAATCATCCGTCTCAAGCGCGAAGTACCCACCTTGCCGGCCCTGGCAAGCGAGTTGATGTCGGCCATCGGCACCCAGCTCTCCCGCCTGCAGCCCGCAGCTGCCTTGGTCCACGGTGACACCAGCAGCGCTGCCATGGGGGCGCTGGCCGCCGCGTTCTTACAGATTCCCGTGGGCCATGTGGAAGCGGGTCTGCGTTCGGGACGCATGGATGAGCCCTTTCCCGAAGAAATCAACCGCAGCCTGATCGGCCGCGTCAGCCACTGGCACTTTGCACCTACTGCCCAGGCCAGCAGCAACCTGGAAAAGGAAAATGTACCGGGCACGATCTCCATTGTCGGCAACACCGTGGTAGATGCCGTGCTGCTGGCGGCACAGCATGTACGTGCCCAGCGTCTGGCGGGCCAGCCCATCGCCAACCCGGACTTCCAGTGGTTTCTGGACAGCGGCTTGCGCAAGCTCGTTCTGGTCACCGCCCACCGGCGCGAAAACTGGGGCGCGCCCATGGAACAGATCGCCAGTGCGGTGGCCACTCTGCTCCAGCAATGCCCGGATGCCGCCGTCATCTGGCCCCTGCACCTGAACCCTCTGGTACAGCAGAGCGTGCGCGCCGTCCATGCCGCCAGCACGCCCGATATTCAGCAACGCTGGCGCCTCGCCGCGCCGCTCGACTATCCCCCCATGGTGGAAATCATGGATGCTGCCGACCTGCTGCTCACCGACTCGGGAGGCATCCAGGAGGAAGGGCTGTCTCTGCACAAGCCCTTGCTGGTTATGCGCGATGTCACTGAGCGCCCGGAAGTCATTACCTGTGGCGGCGGATTGCTGGTCGGTACCGACCCGCAGCGCATCGTATCGGCTGCAACCAGCGTTCTGGCCGATGGCCGCCTGCCCGGCCTTGCCTCCACCCATGGGCAGGCCAACCCCTTTGGCGACGGAACCAGCGGTGCCCAGATTGCCGCCGTCCTGCACAGACATCTGCACGACGTTCCTGCCGCAACCCCCAACACCCGATCACTATGAAGCATCTCACCACCCTTGCATTCGTGGGACTGAGCGCAGCCAGTCTGTGGATGCCCGGCATCTCATCCGCCCAGACCGCAGAAGGCGAAGCTGCGGCGCCCACAGCCACGGCGCCCGAAGCGGCGCCAGCGCCAGCACCATCCGCTGATTTCGAGCCCGGGCGCCGTGGCCGGATGGACGTCGGCATGGGGTATTCCACGCTGACGGGTGGCAACAGCAATTGGAACGACCAGTTCGTCCGTGGCCATATAGGACTCAAGCCCGGAACCACCTTGAACTGGGATCTGTCCAGCCAGCGCCACTTCGACGAGCGTGGCACAGTCGGCGCCCTGTCACTGACCCATACCCTGTCGCCCTGGTGGTACATGTCCGTCGGCGCCAGCGCGGGCTCTGCCGATTTTCAGAACAAGTACCGGGGCGACATTGCCATCTACCGCAAATGGACCGACACCCAGCAGTGGGTTACCGGCCTGGCGTTGATGAAATCTGCCAGCCGCGACGGCGTCCATCGCGACACCGGCGTCACCGCATCGGTGGCGTACTACTCCACCAATGCATGGGTTGCCGAAGGCGGCGTGGTCTACAACAAGTCCAACCCCGGTGCGGTCGATGGCTTTCGCGGCTTTGCAGCGCTGACCCTGGGCACCGAGAAGCAGCACTATTTCACGGCGCGCATCGACCATGGCAAGGAAGGCTATCTGCCCACCGGCGCCATCGCCGACAGCGGCAACCATGTCGGCTTTCAATCCACCGAACTCAGCCTGCAGTGGCGCCAGTGGCTGGCAAAGGATTGGGGATACGTCGTGGGCGGGCAGTTCTATCGCAATCCCTACTACAACCGCAAGGGACTGAGCGCCGCGCTTTTCTTTGATTTCTAGGACCCAGCAACGTGCCACACCTTCGCATGACCCGTCAGCATCGCGGGCTCAGAAGCTATATCTGGACCTGGCAGCACGCCATCCAGCTTGTGCTGCTGCTGGCCGTTTTCTGGCTGGTGCTGTGGTGGGGTGCGTCGCTGGCGGTGCAGGTGTGGTCGCAGGTGTTGGCATGGGCGTGGCCGCACCTGGGTCTGGGGGATGCGAGAGATGTGCAGGCCTCTGTCGTGTCCTTCCTGGGGCTGTCCGTCGAAGTGGTGCGCACGCGTTTCTATGTGCCGCCGCCCAGTCTCCTGCAATGGTGGCTGGGGGCCGGTATATCCGCCGCCCTGATGGCCATATCGCTGCTCCTGTCCCGAGAGCGCCTGCCACTGATCTACGGCCTGCGCATCGTTGCCGTTCTGGCCATCGTCGGCCTGTTGTCCTATGAGTTCTTCCCGGCCCTCGCCGTGAGTGATGTCAATCGCCTGCTGGCAGACAACATCCTGGACATGGGCCTGGCCATGCTGTGGCTGTTGCCGGCCGTGCATGCCCTGGTGCTGTATATCTTTCCGATGCCGGTGCTGTACAAGATAGGTGCCACGCTCGCAGGGATGCTGTTCCTGGTCGTCAGTATTCCGCTGCAGGCAGCCTCCCTGGCCTGGCTGGCACAGCAATGCAGTCTGCTGGTGGCGGTGCCTTTGTACATGCTGTTCAGCTTTCTGCCGCAGATTGTGGGGCAGTTGGGCATTTACGGACTGTTCATGAGCCTCGCACCCTCGCCGGACTATTGAGCACCCCGCTGCAACGGACCAGCGCATTCAGCACCCGAAGCTACCAATCCAGGTACAGCCCCTCAGACCGCTTCGGTAATCCGTGCTTTTTCATAGCTGTAAGGCCGCTTCGCCAATGCCATCAAAGCGCACGCGGATGGCATCCCCTTTTGCCGCCAGCAGCAAACCGCACCAACTGCCGGTCGTCACCACCGTGCCAGCCTGCACGGTTCCAAAATGGCGGGTGGCATGACGCAGCCACTGCGAAAGCAGCCAGGCAGGGTCCTGCAGCGAATGGCTGCCCTGGCGCTCCACCAGTGGCTGTCTGCCCACCTGCACGGAGCAGCGCTGCAACGCCCAATTCCGCGCGCGATAGGGCTGCCATTCGCCCAGCACCAGGGCACCATGGCATAGCAGATCGGCCGCCTTGAGTGCTTCGGGCGCCTGCAATTGCTGTTGCCAGCGCGAATCGACGATCTCGATGCTGACCGCCATTGCATCCACCAGCGCATCGGCGTCTGCTTCGCCCAGGCGCGCTGCAGCGTCGGCATCCACATCGCAGCCTATGCGCAGAGCTATCTCCGCTTCCACCCCACGCAGCAGGAAAGGGATGTCTCCGAGATCCACGCCCGTGCCACGTACGCCTTGAGGAGGCAGCGGTGCATGAGTCAACGGCTGGCTGCGGTTTGCACCGCCGCTCTTCCAGTGCAGAGGCGCACGCTCCGCGTCACCCCACATATGCGCCCGCGCCTGGTGCACGCCCAGCACATCGGCAGCGGACTGTACCTGCGGCCATACGGCAGCATCCAGCGCAAGGCCCGAGGCGGTAGCATGTTGCAAGGCATGCGCCAGATCGGTCGGTACAAAAGCGAGAGGCGAATCGAAGTGCGGCATGGTGAGGAAAGCTTTCAAAACTATATGGTTGCGAACGCCACTTTGAAATATCAATCAAACAGGCTTCAATCCCATATATCGTAGGGACTGATAGCTCTTGTTTTTGATGATTATTTTTTAATCATAGTTATGCATATGTTGCATTTCATGCCTATCATCCGGCCTTGGACAAGACCGGGGGAGAGAATTTAAGCTATGCATACCTTTTCAACCGCATGGATCGTATGACATCCAACAGCACCCCCGCAGCAGCATCCAACCATCCGCTGCCTTCGTACCTGGATCCCAAGCACCTGGGCCCCTGGGGCATCTACCTGCAACAGGTCGATCGCGTCACTCCTTACCTGGGCTCGCTGGCCCGCTGGGTCGAAACCCTCAAGCGCCCCAAGCGCGCGTTGATCGTGGATGTGCCGATTGAAATGGACAACGGCACCATTGCACACTTTGAAGGCTACCGCGTGCAGCACAACCTCAGCCGTGGTCCTGGCAAGGGTGGCGTGCGCTTCCACCAGGATGTGACGTTGTCCGAAGTGATGGCCCTGTCTGCCTGGATGTCGATCAAGAACGCCGCCGTGAACGTGCCTTACGGCGGTGCCAAGGGCGGCATCCGTGTCGATCCCAAGACCTTGTCTAAGGGCGAACTCGAACGCCTGACCCGCCGCTACACCAGCGAAATTGGTCTGTTCATTGGCCCCTCCAAGGACATTCCTGCGCCAGACGTGAACACCAACGGCCAGATCATGGCCTGGATGATGGACACCTACTCGATGAACACCGGCGCCACCGCAACCGGCGTGGTCACCGGCAAGCCCATCGACCTGGGCGGCTCGCTCGGCCGCGTAGAAGCGACCGGCCGTGGCGTGTTCACCGTAGGCGTGGAAGCCGCCAAGCTCTCCGGCCTGGCACTGCAGGGCGCTCGTGTTGCCGTGCAGGGCTTTGGTAACGTGGGTGGCACCGCAGGCAAGCTGTTTGCCGAAGCTGGCGCCATCGTGGTGGCCGTGCAGGACCATACCGGTACCATCTTCAACGCCAAGGGCCTGGATGTGCCAGCCGTGCTGGAGCACGTGGCCAATACCGGCGGCGTGGGCGGCTTCAAGGGCGCCGACAAGATGGCCAATGAAGATTTCTGGGCCGTGGACTGCGAAATCCTGATCCCCGCCGCACTGGAAGGCCAGATCAACGCCAAAAACGCAGGCAAGATCAAAGCCAAACTGGTGATCGAAGGCGCCAACGGCCCGACGACCCCCGAGGCCGACGACATCCTGACCGACAAGGGCGTGCTGGTGCTGCCGGACGTGATCGCCAACGCCGGTGGCGTGACGGTGAGCTACTTTGAATGGGTGCAGGATTTCTCCAGCTTCTTCTGGAGCGAGGACGAGATCAACGCGCGCCTGGTACGCATCATGCAGGAGGCATTCGCCGCCGTGTGGCAAGTGGCCCAGGAGAACAAGGTATCGCTGCGTACTGCGACCTTCATCATCGCCTGCCGCCGCATTCTGCACGCACGCGAAATGCGCGGCCTGTACCCATAAAGCAAGGGGTTTTCCAATACAGCAGAGCGGCCTTCGGGCCGCTTTTTCGTTGCAGCCATGCAGCCCACAGAAATGAGAGCTTGCTACAGCTGAACTCAAGCGCTGCTTCCAGTCGCTTGAAGCATGGCTTTCGCAAGTGCGAAGCCTCTGGGTGTGGTTTTGCAGGCAAACCCCATCACGCATCAGTGCCAGGTTCCGTATGGTGAGTCCATACCGAGAATTATGGAGACTGCCATGCGCATACTGCGCCGCCACGCCCTTGGAGCCCTGCTGCTGTCGCCACTGATGGCCCTGGCGGCCAGTTGGCCCGAACGCCCCATCACCATCGTCGTGCCGGCAGCCGCAGGCGGCACGACCGACATCGCTGCCCGCGTGTTGGCAGAGAAGATGGGCTCTGCCCTCAAAACCAGTGTGATCGTGGAAAACAAGGCCGGCGGCGGTGGCAGCATCGGCACTGCATTCGTCGCCCGCGCCAAGCCCGATGGCTACACTCTGCTGATGGGCAATATCGGCCCGGTGGCCATCAATTTCAGCCTGTACAAGAAGCTGCAGTACAAGGAGACGGACCTGCGTGGCATCACCAATGTGATCTCGGTGCCCAACATCCTGGTCGTCAACGCTGACACGCCCGTCAAGAACGTGCAGGAGCTGATTGCCTGGGGCAAGCAAAAGCCACTGACCGCGGCCACTTCGGGTATCGGGCAGTCACCACACATGTCCACGGAAATGTTCCGTCAGAAAGCCGGGCTGGACGTGACCCTGGTGCCACACAGCGGCGCAGCACCTGCTGTGACCGCTCTGCTGGGCAAGCAGACGGATTTCATGATCGACAACATGCCCAGCTCCATCCCGCACATCAAATCGGGCAGGTTCCGCGCCTTGGCCATCACCAGCAAGGAGCGCTCGCCCCAGTTGCCAGATGTTCCCACCATGCGCGAAGCCGGGGTGCCGATGGACGTGACGGCGTGGTTCGACCTGCTGGCACCCGCAGGGACGCCGGACGCTATCGTTCACCGCATCCAGCAGGTGGCACACGACGCCATGCAGACCGTAGAGATCCGCAGCAAGTTTGCCGAGCTGGGCGGTGTTCCCGGCGGCGAAAGCGCTGCCGAGCATGACGCCTTCATTGCGCAGGAGCGCAAGAACTGGGCGCAGATCGTCAAGGCCGCCAACCTCTCGCTGGACTGACCCTTCCCTCTATTCTTCTTCTGCTGTCATGACTGCTTCCGTATCCGAACAACTGGCCCAGGCCTTTGGCTCCATTCCCGCCATGGTGGAGGCCAACGCCAAAGAGCGCCCGAACCATACCGCCCTGGTCCTGGGCGACACCCAGCTCAACTACGCGCAGGTGACGCAAGGCATGCGCCAAGTGGCATGCGCCTTGCAACGCCAGGGCCTGCAGCCGGGCGATGTCGTCGCCATCTGCGCCAGCAGCTCACCCCGCTATGTGCTGGCCTACCTGGGAGCCCTGTGCGCCGGTGTGGTCGTGGCGCCGCTGGCGCCTTCCGCCACGGCTGCGCATCTGAGCGCGATGCTCGCCAACTCTGAGGCCCGGCTGGTGCTTCGCGATGCCGAAGTGGCAGCGCAATGGCCCGTGCAGGAAAATGCCCAGGTGCAGTGCATTGCGCTGGACGATGCGCCAGAGGCAGGCACGCCCTGGTCTGCATGGCTCCATGGCATTGCCGCCGATGCACAGCCCGCAACCATTGCGCCGCAACCAGACTGGCCCTTCAACCTGATTTACTCATCGGGCACTACCGGTGTGCCCAAGGGCATCGTGCAAAGCTGGGGCATGCGCTGGTCGCATGTGCAGCGCGCCGTCACCAACGGCTACGGGCCTGACGCCATCTCGCTGTGCGCCACGCCACTGTATTCCAACACCACGCTGGTGGCAGCGCTGCCCACGCTCGCATTGGGCGGCACCCTGGTGCTGATGCGCAAGTTTGACGCGACCCAGTACCTGCAACTGGCCCAGCAGCACCATGCCACCCACACCATGCTGGTTCCGGTGCAGTACCAACGCCTGCTCGATTGCCCGGCATTCGATGCAGCCGATCTGAGCCGCCTGCAGAGCAAGTTCTGCACCAGTGCGCCGTTCAAGGCAACACTCAAGGCCGAGGTGCTGCGCCGCTGGCCTGGCAAGCTGATCGAGTACTACGGCATGACCGAAGGCGGCGTGCGCTGCGAGCTGCATTGCCACGATTTTCCGGACAAGCTGCACACCGTGGGGCGCGCCGGCCCCGGTGCCGATATCCGCTTCATCGACGAGCAAGGCAACGAGCTCCCGCCCGGCGCTCAGGGAGAAATCGTCGGCGCCTCTGCGGGCATGATGACGGGCTACTACCGCCTGCCGGACAAGACCCGCGAAGCCGAGTGGTTCAGCGCCAGCGGCGAGCGCTTCATACGCAGCGGCGACGTGGGCCAGCTGGATGAAGACGGCTTCATCGTGCTGGGCGACCGCAAGAAGGACATGATCATCACTGGCGGCTTCAACGTCTACCCAAGCGACATCGAAAGCGTACTGCTGCAGCACCCCGAGGTACGCGAATGCGCCGTGGTCGGCGTGCCTTCGGACGCCTGGGGTGAGACGCCCGTGGCCTATGTGGTGGCGCAGCCAGGCACAGTGCCTGCGGCACAGGCGCTGCAGGATTGGCTCAACAGCCGCGTCGGCAAGACCCAGCGTGTGGCTGACGTGGTACTGGCCGAACAACTGCCCCGCAGCGAGATCGGCAAAGTACTGAAGCGCGAGTTGCGTGACCTGTACGCCCGCACGCACACCAGCGCTGCATGACCCCTTAATTGATGATGGCCCAGGAGACACGGATGCACCACCCCCGCCCTTCCACCATGCGCCGCGCACTGCTCGCCAGCCTGGCATTCGCCGCCTGCTCGCTGCAGCCCGGCCTGGGCCATGCTGCGGACTGGCCCAGCAAGCCCATACAGCTGGTCATTCCCTATCCGCCCGGCGGCAGCGCCGACCTGCTGGGTCGGCCGTTGGCCATGCAATTGCAGCAGCAGCTGGGTCAGTCGGTGGTGCTGGAATACAAACCTGGCGCAGGCGGCACCCTGGCATCGCAGTATGTGGCGCGTGCCAAGCCTGACGGCTACACCGTGCTGATGGTGCTGGCCGCCCATGCCATCAACGACAGCCTCTACCCCAAACTGCCGTACGACACGCGCAAGGATTTTGCACCGGTCTCGCTGGTTGCCAATCTGCCGATGATCGTGGTGGGCAGCAGCAAACTGCCAGCAAAGAACATCCCTGCGCTGATCCAGGCCGCGCAGGCAGCACCAGGAAAGCTGACCTTCGGCTCGGCTGGCAACGGCAATACGGGGCATCTGGCGGGTGAGCTTTTTGCCAGCGCCGCAGGCATCAAGATGACGCATGTGCCCTACAAGGGCAGCGCCGGCGTGGTCAACGCCATGCTGGCGGGCGATATCGACCTGACCTTCGACAGCATCTCCACCTCCATTCCGCATGTACGCAGCGGCAAGCTGCATGCCTTGGCAGTCACCAGTGCCAAGCGGTCTGTGCTGGCACCCGAAGTGCCGACGGTGCAGGAGCAGGGCCTGAAGGACTTCGATATCACCGGCTGGTATGCCGTGATTGCCCCTGCGGGTACACCCGCCGACATCACTGCCAAACTGAGCCAGGAAATTGCCAAGGCGCTGAAGAACCCGCAGGTACAGACGCAGCTGGCGGCCAGCGGCTATGAGCCTGTGGGCTCCACGCCGCAGGAGCTGGACGCACACATTCAGCGCGAAATCGACCGGTGGGCAGCCGTGGTCAAGGCCACGGGCGCGCGGGTCGACTGAACGACTGCGTATCCCGCAAAAGAAAAACGCCCTGTTTCTACACAGGGCGTCTTTGCATCCATTCACAGCAGGCACAGAAAACTGCAGATTTCCGCCTCGCAGCTTCCCGCTCAAGACAGCTCGCTCCACTGCTCCCACCCCCGGGCGCGCAACTGGCAGGCGGGGCACGCACCACAACCATAACCCCAGCTGTGCAGCTGCTCTCGCTGCCCCAGGTAGCAGGAATGCGAGTCGCGTCGCACCAGTTCCACCAGTGCATTGCCACCCAGCGCGTGCGTGAGCGCCCAGGTCTCCGCCTTGTCGATCCACATCAGCGGGGTTTCCAGGGTCAACGGCCGGTCCACGCCCAGGCTCAATGCCACCTGCAGCGCCTTGAGGGTGTTGTCGCGGCAATCCGGATAGCCCGAATAATCCGTCTGCGACATACCGCCGACCAGTACGTCCAGCCCACGTCGATACGCCAGTGCCGCAGCCAGGGTGAAGAACAGCAGATTGCGCCCTGGTACAAAGGTGTTGGGCAGACCGTCGGCCTGCATGGCGATGGCCACGTCATCCGTCATGGCACTGGCGCCCAGTTGGCCCAGCACATCCACATGCAGCAGATGGTCATCGCCCAGTCGCCCTGTCCACTGTGCCTGCATGGCCAGCAACCCCTCGCGCAGCTTGGTGCGGCAGTCCAGCTCGACACGATGGCGCTGGCCGTAATCGAAGCCCAGGGTTTCCACATGCCCATAGCGCGACAAAGCCCATGCGAGGCAGGTGGCCGAATCCTGCCCGCCCGAAAACAGCACCAGCGCTCGTCGTGACGAATTCATGGCGCTGCCACCGCAGGTACGGTACCCTGCCGCATGTTGCGGACGATGGCCGCCAGCAGCACGCCGTAGGCAGGCACGAAAAGCAGCAGGCTCACGGCAAGCTTGATGACGTAGTCGACCATGGCGATCTCCACCCAGTTGGCCGCCATGAAAGCGTTGTCACTGCGCCAGAAAGCGATGAAGAAAAACGCCACCGTATCCAGCGCCTGCCCGAACACCGAAGCAGCAGCAGGCGCCAGCCACCAAGCACGGCTTTGCTGGCGGATGCGGTCAAATACCTGAATGTCCATCAGTTGCCCCAACACATAGGCGGCAAAGCTGGCAAACGCAATCCGAAAGACAAAGCTGTTGAAATCGAAAAGGGCATCCATTCCGTTGAAGCGCCCCTCATGAAACAGCACACCGACAACGTAGGAAACCACCAACGCAGGCAGCATGGCCTGCGCGATGACGCGCCGTGCCGGCCCCTTGCCAATGAGGCGCACGGTCAGATCCGTCGCGAGAAAGATGAATGGAAAGCTGAATGCTCCCCAGGTGCTGTGAAATCCCAGCAGCGTGATGGGCAACTGCACCAGGTAGTTGCTGGCGATGACGATGGCGATATGGAACGCCACCAGGAGGGGAAGATAATGCGGCATGCGCGATGGCGATGCCTGAACGGGTGTCATGACAATCCTTTTTGGTGAATGGGGGTGAGGGAACCCATTGGGACGACAAATAATGAGGCCGTTATTGTAGCGGCCAGGACTATTCCCCGCATCGCACTCAGCGCGACCGACGGCGGCCGCTGCGTAGCTGCCCCAGGCAGAACCACCGCACCATGAAAAAAGCCCCGGCAGGGCTGGGGCTTGGCATGGAAGGCGATTTTCAGCGCGAAGCGGCCAACGCTTCCAGTGCTGCGCGCAGTGCGGCGTCATTGTTTGCCTGCTCTGGCGCGGCCTCGACAGACACCTTGCGCACAATACCGGTGATGCGCCCCGATCCCTGCGTCAGACGGTTGGCATAGACTGCGCCCTCGTCCGAGCCATTGCTGAAGCGCCAGCTGCCTTCTCCCTGGTTCACGCTCCAGGTCATCACAAACGAGCGCACTGTATCGCTCGATGTGCTGCTGCGGAATTTGACGCACTGCGTCTTGCCAGCATCGGTGCCCCGGATCATCTGCTCGCAGGCAAACAAGCCGTTATACGACACGGCCATCCCGGTGCTGTACGACGAACCCTGCGTCACACGCGTCAGCTCAATGGGGTCATGCTCGATCAGCCCTGCCGTGTTGGCATAGACGGCGCTCCACAGGCCCAACAATGCCTCCGGGCTGTTGTCATAGCCAAACTGAAAGCGCTTCAGTTCCTTTTCAGGCTCACCCGGCAGGGTGATGAAGCCTTGGGTACCGCTGATGAAACGGATACGCACATTGCCCGGGCTCCCTCGCTCAACGCCGCTTTGCGGGCCGCTACCCAGATGACGGCCACCTTCATAGCGGCCCAGGCGGGCGTCCACGATATTGTTATCGCCCAGATGGCCAGTAGCCATGTAGAACGTCGGCTGGCCGTTGCGTTCGTATGCATAGACCTGCATCACCACCGTGTCGTTTTGCACATCGATGGCAAAACCTCGGCCAGGTGCACCGTTCAACTCATCACTGATGATCCAGGTGCCTCCCTGGGGCACAAATGCATGGGCCATGCCGGTCACAGCCAGTGCGGCAGCGGTAATGGTGTGTTTGAACATGTTTCACTCCTGCGTTTTCGGCACTGCCAAGTCACAGTGCCATCTTGCAGCGAGTATATCGGCGGGTTGCAGGCAGAACGTGTCAGACCGTTTCAGCGCGGCGTGTCGCCAGTTGGTGACGAAGAACCGTCTTGCGAGCCAGTGCAATCACCGGCGCATCCACCATGCGGCCATTCACTACACAGACGCCGCCTTGCGCAGCCTCTGCCGCGGCCAGCACCTGTTGCGCCGATTGCAGCTGTGCGCCGCTTGGGGTATAGGCGGCATTCACTTCGGCCACCTGCATCGGATGGATACATAACTTGCCACCAAAACCGCCGCGCACGGCGCGCTCGGCGTCAGTCCGCACCACGCTGCCGTCCTGCGTGTTGACCGTGACACCATCGATCGGCGCGGGCAATTGCGCACGGCGCGATGCCAGCACCACCGCAAGCCGCACTGGCACCAACTCGGTTTCATCAGCGGCACAGGCCATGCCTGCGTCCACCTGAAAATCCAGATGACCAAATGCCAGCCGCAGCACCTTGGGCGCCTGTGCGATGGTGTCGATGCAATGCAACCCCCACACCGATTCGATGATGGGCACCACCACGCCACCATCGCCCACCGCATCAGCCAGCAACTCCAGTGCAGCAGCCTCCTCGGCTTTGGGCAGCACGACGCCTGCACAACCCTGCTGGCATAGCTCGCGCAGCGCCCGTACATCGCCATCAAACCACTGGGTACCTGGCGCGTTGATGCGTACCAGCACCCGCGCACGCTGCGGAGCAGCCAAGGTCTGCATCGCTCCCAGCAATGCATCCCGTGCCGCATCCTTGTCGGCAGGCGCCACCGCATCCTCCAGATCTACGATCACGGCATCGGCACCGCTGGCCAGGGCCTTGCCAATACGTTCGGGACGGCTGGCCGGAACGAACAGCCACGATGTGGCACTGGCCAAGGGGTGATTCTCAAATTTCATAGCAAACCAACATTTCACAACCCGCACCATACGCAGATTCGGATCGAAGAGGCAGCCCCAGGCTACCCCGGCGACTGGCGATCAAAATCCGCTCACTCCGCAGTCACCCCTGCAGCGCGGATCACCGTGTTCCAGCGCTTCACTTCGGATTCGAGCAAGGTTTTCAGGCTCTGCGGCATAGCGCGGTCGGGTGTCACCAGTTCGCTGCTCAGGTCAGCAATGCGCTGCACCACCACCGGATCCTTCAAGGCCACATTGAGCGCCGCATTGATCTTCTTGATCACTTCGGCAGGCGTGCCCTTGGGCGCATACATGCCGTGCCACACCTTCACATCAAAGCCTTTGAGGCCTTGCTCGTCCAGCGTGGGAACATTGGGCATCGTCGACAGCCGTTGCGGCGTGGTCACGCCGAACACCTTGACGCGATTGCCATCCTTGATGACGGGGGCAGTCTGCGTGGTCTGGTCGCACAGCAAATCCACCTGCCCGCCCATCAGGTCATTCATCGCGGGGCCGGCTCCCTTGTAGGGCACGGTGGTGAGCTTCACACCGATCTGGTGCATGAACAACATACCGCACAACTGTGAGACGGCTCCGATGCCCGCATTGGCCAGGGAGACCTTGTCCTGGTTGGCTTTCACGTAAGCGAGCAGTTCCTGGAAGTTGCTGGCCGGAAAGTCCTTGCGCGAGAGCAAGGTCATCGGCACATCGAGCACCTGCCCGATGTATTCGAAATCCTTGAGCGGGTCATAGGGCAGCTTCTTGTACAGCGCAGGCGCCGTAGCCATGCCCATGTGGTGAATCAGGATGGTATAGCCGTCGTTCTTGGCACGGGCCACACGGGCGGGGGCAATCGTGCCACCTGCACCCACGGTGTTTTCCACCACCACCGTCTGGCCCAGCGATTTGCCCATGGGAATGGCCAGCATGCGCGCCACCACATCGGTCGGGCCCCCGGCGGAATACGGCACCACCATCACCACCGGCTTGGTCGGCCAGTCTTCGGCCAGGGCCTGACTGTGAATGGCAAGGCCCGCACAGGCCAGCAGGGCCGCGCCTGCAGTTTTCTTCAGCAACGAATAGCGCATCTTGTCTCCTCGGTTATCGGGTGTGGCAGGTACATGGCCTGCTTGTTGTCTTATACGGCTTGCAGCAAGGTTTCGACCCTGGTCCAATCCCGTACTTTCCACAATTTGTGTACGGCGTTTTGCATCTTTGCAGCAGGCACCTCCTTGCAGAACGCGCCCAGGCGCAGCGCCTTGTCGGTCAGTTCCTCGCGGCTCAGGGTATTGCCCGGGTCGCCCTTGGGCTCGTCGACACGGCCGTGCAGCGTGCGGCCATCGGCGGTGGTCACCGTCACCTTGCCGATCCAGCGCCGGGGGTAGGCGGAGTCCACTTCGGTATCCAGCACCATGCTGACCTTGTCGCGCAGCGCCATGGTGTCCTGCGCGCGGTAGTCGTTGTCGAATTCGGTCAGGCCCGCAAAGCCATGGCGCGCAGCCAGGGCCAACACCGTTCCCATCGAGAATTTGCTCTGGTGCACCGTGCTCGGATCAACCACGGGCCCCAGCACATCGATGGCAGCCTGGTGCACATGGGTCACCACGCCCGCAATGTCGGGCACCTTCAGCTGGTGCTCACGCATCACCTGCAGCAGCGCGTCTGCGGCAGGGTGGGTATGGCGGCAGGACGCATGCCACTTGAACGATGTCTCCGCCGTGGCCCAGCGTGTTCCCAGGCCGTCGATCAGCCGGGCCGGGTCGCTATCGGTGGACATGCCCGCTGCCATGCCCTGCGGCCCGCAGAAAATGTCTGCCGCGCCCGTAAAGCCATCGCGTGCCAGATAGGCCGCCATCAGGCCCGCGCCAGCCGCATGCGCAGTGTGCAGCTGCTTGCTGTCGGCCGCCGTGCGCAGAAATTCCCACAAGCCCGCCGACTGCGTACCTGCAGAGCCGAAGGCGTGCAGCATCTGCGCCGCATTGAGCCCCAGCAGATGGCCAACGGCCGCCGCAGCCGCCAGGGTGCCCGCCGTGCCCGTGGTGTGAAAGATCTTGTAGTGCGAGCGGCCCAGAAACTCGCCCACACGGATGCCCACCTCGTACCCCGCCACGCAGGCAGTGAGCAGATCCTTGCCCGATTTTCCCAGCGCCTGCGCAACGGCCACTGCAGGCGGAAACACCACGGCCGCCGGATGGAACACCGAGCCGTTGTGCACATCATCCTGCTCTGCCACGTGCGATGCAGCCGCATTGGCCATGGCGGCCAGGTAGGGGCTGCTGGTGGCGCCTTGCGGGCCGATCACTTCAGACGGCCCTTGCTGCGGGCCCATGGCCAGTGCAAAGCGGGTGATGCTGGCCACCGGCCGCGCATTGTGACCTGCAACCGCAGAGCCAAACCAGTCCACCCACAGGTCTTCAGTCTTCTGGATGACTGCCTCGGGAATGTCGCTGTATTTCAACTCGGCGGCAAAGTGCGCCAACTGGGCTGCGGGGGTAGGTGTTGCGGGTGTTGTTGTCATGGTTCTTGTATCTCCAACGGGCATCAGATGCCGGATGCCTTGTGCACTGCAGCCAGTGCATCGGGTGTCAATTGCAACTCCTGCAGAATCGCTGCGGTGTGTTCGCCTACTGCAGGCACCGGGTCCATGCGGTAGCTGTACTGGTTGTTGCGGCCGGGCGGCAGCAAGGCGGGCACGGCGCCCACAGGTGTTGCCACATCGGCAAAGCGCTGACGGGCGATAAGCTGCGGGTGCGTCCACAGGCCCGCCATGTCGTTGACGTGCGCGTTGGCGATACCGGCATCGTCCAGTCGCTGCACGACCTCATTCGCCTTGAGGGCGCCGAAGATGCGCAGGATCTCGGCCTGCAATGCTTCGCGGTTGGTGTTGCGCCGGGCATTGCTGTCAAAGCGCGGATCGGTGGCCAGTTGCGGCGCAAGCAGCACCTGATCACAGAAAATCTTCCATTCGCGCTCGTTCTGCAAACCCAGCATCACCGTGCCGCCATCACCCGCCACAAACGGGCCGTAGGGGTAGATGCTCGCGTGCGATGCGCCGGTGCGCGGCGGCGGCGCAGCGCCTTCGAATGCGTAATACAGCGGGTAGCCCATCCATTCGCCCAGCGCTTCGAGCATGGATACGTCAATGTGGCTGCCCTCGCCCGTCTTGCCCCGCAGCAGCAAGGCGGACAGGATGTTGGTGTAGGCGTACATGCCAGCGGCGATATCAGCCACCGAGATACCTGATTTGCTCGGCGTCTCGGGTGTACCGGTGACGGAGAGAAATCCCGCCTCGCTCTGGATCAGCAGGTCATAGGCCTTTTTGTCGCGGTACGGGCCGTCTTCTCCATAACCGCTGATATCGCAGACGATGAGTTGCGGAAACTCGGCATGCAGCGCCTCGTACGACAGCCCCATGCGCGCGGCCGCGCCGGGCGCCAGGTTCTGCAGCAATACATCGGCCGAGCCCAGCAGTTGTTTCAGCGCGGCGAGCGATGCCGCGTCCTTCAGATCGAGCGCCAGGCTCTCCTTGTTGCGGTTGAGCCAGGTGAAGTGCGATGACTGGCCGCGCACCCGGCTGTCGTAGCCGCGTGCAAAATCGCCGCTGCCGGGCCGCTCCACCTTGATGACGCGGGCACCCAGGTCGGCCAGTTGGCGCGCGCAGAAAGGCGCTGCAACCGCGTGTTCCAGCGAGACGACGGTGATCCCATCCAAAGGTCGTGTCATGGCGGGGTTTCTTGATTCAGTGTCCATTGAATAGCCAGCGGCGCTGGCCTCACAAGAATTCAGTACAAAATTTGTTTGAAATGCTTGTGTGGTGCGCGCAATCAGCTCACTTTTTTAAATCAGAACGAACGTGGCAGGCCCAGGATGTGCTCGGCCACATACGAGTAAATCAGGTTGGTCGAAATCGGCGCCACCTGGTACAGGCGCGTCTCGCGGAACTTGCGTTCCACGTCGTATTCACAGGCAAAGCCAAAACCGCCATGGAACTGCAGGCAGGCATTGGCTGCCTCCCAGCTCGCCTTGGCCGCTAGGTACTTGGCCATGTTGGCCTGGGTGCCCATGGGTTCGTGCTGGTCGAACAGCTCGCAGGCCTTCCAGCGCATCAGGTTGGCGGCTTCCACCTCGATGAAGGCATCGGCAATCGGAAACTGCACGCCCTGGTTCTGGCCAATCGGGCGGCCAAACACCTCGCGCTCGCTCACGTACTTGGTCACGCGATCGAGGAACCAGTAGCCATCGCCAATGCACTCGGCTGCAATCAAGGTGCGCTCTGCATTCAGACCATCGAGGATGTACTTGAAGCCCTTGCCTTCCTCCCCGATCAGGTTCTCTTCGGGTATCTCCAGGTTCTCGAAGAACAGCTCATTGGTCTCGTGGTTGACCATGTTCAGGATCGGGCGCACCGTCAGGCCCTTCTTCTCGGCCTCGCGCAGGTCCACCATGAAGATCGACATGCCTTCGCTCTTCTTCCTGACCTCGGCCAGCGGCGTGGTACGCGCCAGCAGGATCATGAAGTCGCTGTGCTGGATGCGGCTGATCCACACCTTCTGGCCGTTGATGACGTACTTGTCGCCCTTCTTCACCGCCGTGGTCTTGATCTTGGTGGTATCGGTGCCCGTGGTGGGCTCGGTCACACCCATCGATTGCAGGCGCCATTCACCGCTGGCAATCTTGGGCAGGTACTTCTCCTTTTGCGTAGCGCTGCCGTGGCGCAGCAGGGTGCCCATGTTGTACATCTGGCCGTGGCACGCGCCCGAGTTGCCGCCACAGCGGTTGATCTCTTCCATGATGACCGAAGCCTCGGTAAGGCCCAGGCCCGAGCCACCGTATTCCTGCGGAATCAGCGCCGCCAGCCAGCCCGCCTTGGTGAGTGCGTCCACAAACGCCTCTGGGTAGGCGCGCGCCTCGTCCACCTTGCGGAAATATTCATCGGGAAACTCGGCACACAGCGCACGGATGGCATCGCGGATTTCGTGAAAATTGTTGGAGCTGGTGTGTTCGATCATGGAATCAATCTTTTGAATCAAAAAGGCCTTCTGTGTGCTACCAGCAAGCGCTGGCAGCTCTTTTTTCAGGAGTGTTTGCGAAACATCTTCGTCAGCGGACCGTGGCGGTCGCCTGCATGGTGAGCCATCCTTCGTGGTCATGCGCCCACAGCTTGATGGTCTTGCCATCGGGCTGCGGCTGGCCCAGCACGGTGAAGGGGTGCAGGTCAAAGGTCGGGCGGACCGCCTTGAATGAAAAATCGGTCAATACTGCGTCAGGCGCATTGCGGCGCAGCAGATCAACCAGCAAGGTTGCAATCAGCGGGCCATGCACGATGAGACCGGGATAGCCTTCCTCCTGCGTCACATAAGAGCGGTCGTAATGGATGCGGTGGCCGTTGAAGGTGAGCGCCGAATAGCGGAACAGCATCACCGGATCGGTGTTGATCTCGCGCTTCCAGGCCGCTACGGTTTCGGCAACGGTAGGTTGCGGCACCGGATCGGTCGGCAGTGCCGCTGCACGGTAGACGATGTCATGCGCTTCGGTCAGCGCCACACCGCGTTCATTGCGGTATTCGTGCTGCACCAGCACGAACAGCAGCTCCCCGGAGCGGCCCACCTTGTGGTCCACCGATGCAATGCGCGAGATGCGCTCCACGTTCTGGCCAATCTGGATCGGGTTGTCGGCATTCCACTGCAAGCGCCCGCCCGCCCACATGCGGCGCGGCAGCGGCACCGGTGGCAGAAAGCCGCCGCGCGCCGGGTGGCCGTCGGGCCCGAGCAGGCTTTGTCGGGCCATGGGCAGAAAATTCGCCCAGTGCCACAGCGGCGGCAGAGGGTCGCCGGCCTGGGGCGCCGCGTCATCGCGGTCCAGGGTGGCCGACAGGCCAGCCACCGGTACGGCAGCAATCAGGTCGTGCAGGGATTCGGATTTACCAATCCAGCTTTGCAGGTGCGCCACCTGCGCAGGCGTCAGCGCGGCAGCGGATGAGAGGGTTTGCGACATGGTGGCACTGTCGCAGGCTCTGCGGGCCAAAGCAATCACAGAAATTGAAACGCATCCTTTTGCGGCCACGAAGACGAAGGGTTAGCCCGCATTCGCCTCACCTGCCAGCCCCAGGTGGAAGAGCCGCTCTCGAAAGACAGCCGCTGCACACCGTCATACCGTGCGCGAGCGCGTCCGCTCATTTTCGAGCCCACGGTTTCAGTTTGCCTAAGGGCTTCCTCTGGATTTGCGAATTGGCAAGTCGGTTTTTGGAGAGCATCCTCGGAGGCACTCCATAAACACAGATCCAAGGAAACAGACATGTCCCAAATGCTCGAAGGCAAAGTCGTCATCGTCACCGGCTCCGGCGGCGGCATTGGTCGCGATATGGCTCTGGCCATGGCCAAGGAAGGCGCGAAGGTCGTGATCAACGACATCGGCACCTCGACCAGTGGCGAAGGCCATGACGACGGCCCCGCGCAAAAGGTGGTCAACGAGATCAAGGCCGCTGGTGGCGAGGCCGTGGCTAACACCGACAGCGTCTCCGACGCCAACGCCGCAGCCCGCATCGTGCAGTGCGCGGTCGACACCTTTGGCAGGGTGGACGGCATCGTCAACAACGCCGGCATTCTGCGCGACCGCTTCTTTCACAAGATGAGCGTCGATGAATGGGACGCCGTGATCAAGGTGCACCTGTACGGCAGCTACTACGTGGCACGCGCTGCGGCCAACCACTTCAAGGAACAGGAAAGCGGCGCCATGGTGCACATGACGTCCACCTCGGGCCTCATCGGCAACCTGGGGCAGTCCAACTATGCAGCCGCCAAGCTGGGCATCGTGGCACTGTCCAAGAGCATTGCGCTCGACATGGCCAAGTTCAACGTGCGCAGCAATTGCATCTCGCCCTTTGCCTGGAGCCGCATGATCGGCTCGATCCCCACCGACACGCCAGAGCAGCAGGCCCGTGTGGACAAGTTGAAGCAGATGACGCCCAACAAGATCGCGCCGCTGGCCGTGTACCTGCTGAGCGACCATGCCAGGGACGTGAACGCGCAGGTATTTGCCGTGCGCAATAACGAAATCTTCCTGATGAGCCAGCCGCGCCCGTTGCGTTCGGTGCACCAGGGCGAGGGCTGGACACCCGAAGACATCGCCAGCCACGCCATACCTGCGCTGAAATCGTCCTTTGTGCCCATGGAGCGTTCGCCGGAAGTCTTCAGCTGGGATCCCATCTGAGCCCCCTCGCTCCAGCCACGTTGCACCGCTCCCGTCGGTGTAACGCACCATAACAACCAGAGAGACAAGCACCATGGCCATCCACTACCAGCAACTCAAGAGCCGGGCGTTCGAGCCAGTGCGCCAGAACTACACCCAGCGCGACACCATGCTCTACGCACTGAGCCTGGGCGTAGGCAACCACCCGCTCGACACGAAAAATCTGCTGCTGGTATACGAAGGCATGGACCAGCCACTGCAAGCCCTACCCACGATGAGCTCGGTACTGGGCTACCCCGGCTTCTGGATGAAGCAGGAGGACAGCGGCATCGACTGGGTCAAGCTGGTGCATGGCGAGCAGCGCACCACCATCCACCAGCCCGTACCGGTGGAAGCCAAGGTGGTAGGCAGGACGCGGGTCACACGCATCATCGACAAGGGCGCTGGCAAGGGTGCCATCGTGGTGAGCGAGCGCAGCCTCGAAGGCGAGGACGGCACACGCTACGCTACGCTGGAGCAGGTTACCTTCTGCCGTGGTGACGGCGGCTACAGCCAGGAATTGGGTGGCCAGCCCAGCGACGAATCGCTGCCCGCCCTTGCAGCCACGCCTGATACCGCTGCACAGTGGACGTTCGAGCACCGCATCCGCCCAGAAGCGGCCCTGCTCTACCGCCTGATGGGCGACTACAACCCGTTGCACGCCGATCCCCGCGTGGCCCAGGCCGCAGGGTTTGAAAAACCGATTCTGCACGGCCTGGCCACCTACGGCATGGTTGGCCACGCCCTGGTGATGACCGCCTGCGGCGGCGATGCCAGCCAGTTGCGCAGCATCCATGCACGCTTCTCGTCCCCCGTCTACCCGGGCGAGACACTGCGCACCGAGATCTGGCAGAACGGCAAGTCATTGCAGTTCCGCGCGCTGGTGGTGGAGCGCAACATCGTTGTGCTCAGCCATGGCAATGGCAGCGTGGCCTGATGCTCTCGTCGCCCTCTGCCCAAGGTCGGCACCTTGCGCTGGCAGACCTGGATCTGGCGCAGTTCATCCGCGCCGGAGACACCATCGTCTGGGGACAGTCGGCCGCCGAGCCGCTGTCGCTGATGCAGGCCTATGTTGCACAGCGCCATCGCTTTGCCCGAACACGGGTGTTTCTGGGCATTGGCGGCAGCGCCACCCTGCATCCCGAGCATGCCGATGCCATCGACATGACAGGCTATGCCGCAGGCGGCTCGCACCGTCCCCTGGGCATGGCGGGCGTGCTCGATCCCGTGCCCTGCCACTACTCGCAGATTCCGCTTCTGATCGCCAGCCGCAGTATTGCGGTGGATGTCGTATTTGTACAGGTATCGCCCCCCAACGATGCTGGCGAGTGCAGTCTGGGCCTGGCACACGACTACATGGCTGCAGCCATGCGCAGTGCTCGCTGCGTGATTGCCGAGGTCAATGCCGATGTACCCTGGGTGCATGGCGCAACGTTGCGCCTCGATGAGGTCGATGCCTGGGTTCAGAGCGACCAGCCCGTGGTGGACGTGCCCGCAGGCAAATCCGGTGACGCCGAAACCGCCATTGCCCGGCATATCGCCAGCCGCATTGAGGACGGAGCTACCCTGCAGCTTGGCATTGGCAACCTGCCCGATGCGGTGCTGCAGGCGCTGCATGGGCACCGCAACCTGGGCCTGCACAGCGGCATCATCGGTGACCGCGCGGCTGACCTGGCAGAGGCTGGCGTCATTACCAACACCCACAAGGGCATCGACGCCGGTGTGAGTGTGACCGGGCTGCTGATGGGGACCGCACGCACCCGCCGCTGGGCCCACCGCAATCCCGCGCTGCGCATTGCCGGTACCGAATACACCCACAGTGCCCGCGTGCTGGGGCAGCTCAACAAGCTGGTGGCCATCAACGCCGCGATCGAGGTGGACCTGACCGGTCAGATCAACGCCGAGGTGGTAGCTGGCCAGTACCTGGGTGCCGTGGGCGGCGCCATGGATTTCTTGCGCGCTGCCGCCATCAGCCCCGGCGGGTTGCCCATCGTGGCACTGCCTGCCACTGCACGTGGGCAGTCGCGCATCGTCGCTCGGCTATCCGGTCCGGTATCGACGCCACGCGCCGATGCCGGCTTGATCGTCACCGAGCACGGCGTGGCCGATCTGCGCGGCCTGAGCCTTTCCGGGCGCATGCAGGCCATGCTGGCCATTGCAGCGCCAGAACACAGAGACACATTGAGCGCGAGCGCTCGACAGTATTACGCCTAACGCTATCAGAATTGAGGAGACAAGCATGCGCAGAGCAGCCATCGTGACCCCCTTGCGAACCCCCGTCGGCACCTACGGCGGCAGTCTGCGCCCCGTATCGGTGGAAGAACTAGCCGCCACTACGGTGCGCGCCGTGGTGAACAGAAGCGGTATCGACCCCAGCCGTATCGATGACGTGGTGTTTGCCCAGTCGTACGCGAGCAGCGAAACGCCCTGCGTGGGCCGCTGGGCCGCATTGCAGGCAGGCCTGCCGGTAGAGGTGCCGGGCATGCAGCTGGACCGCCGATGCGGCGGCGGCCTGCAGGCCGTGGTGACCGCCTGCATGATGGTGCAGAGTGGCACTGCCGATGTGGTGATTGCGGGCGGTGTGGAAAGCATGAGCAACATCGAGTACTACACCACCGACCTGCGCTGGGGCAAGCGCGCGGGCAGTGTGACCATGTATGACCGCCTGGACCGGGGCCGCGAACGCTCGCAGCCGACAGAACGCTTCGGTGTCATCTCCGGCATGATCGAAACCGCCGAGAATCTGGCGCGCGACTATGGCATCAGCCGGGAGGCCGCCGATGCGTTTGCCGTGCGCAGCCACCAGCGCGCCGCAGCTGCCTGGGAAGCGGGCCGCTTCAACGCCGAGGTGGTTGCCGTGAGCGTGCCGCAGAAAAAAGGCGATCCCACGCTGTTTGAATGCGATGAGGGCTTCCGTGCAGACGCATCGATGGACAGCCTGGGCAAACTGCGCGCACTGATGAAGGGCGGCACCGTCACTGCGGGCAATGCCAGCCAGCAGAACGATGCTTCTGCGGCC
Source organism: Comamonas odontotermitis (assembly GCF_020080045.1). Lineage (NCBI taxonomy): Bacteria > Pseudomonadati > Pseudomonadota > Betaproteobacteria > Burkholderiales > Comamonadaceae > Comamonas > Comamonas odontotermitis. The sequence continues at coordinate 200,252 of NZ_CP083451.1, read as the reverse complement.
TGCCTGATCGTGGCGGAAGACAAGCTCAAGGAACTGAACCTGACCCCCATGGCCAGCCTGGTGGGTTGGGCCGCCGCAGGTTGCGAGCCATCGCGCATGGGCATTGGCCCGGTGCCTGCCGTCAAGAAACTGCTGGCCAAACTGGGGCTGTCCATGCACGACATGGACCTGGTCGAGATCAACGAAGCCTTTGCCTGCCAGGTGCTGGCCGTGCTGCAAGGACTGGAATGGGATGACCCCGAACGCCTGAACGTGAATGGCTCAGGCATCTCGCTGGGCCACCCCATCGGTGCAACAGGTGTGCGCATTCTGGCCACCTTGCTGCATGAACTGGAACGCCGCAAGGGCCGCTACGGGCTCGAGACCATGTGCATCGGCGGCGGCCAGGGCATTGCTGCAGTGTTCGAGAGGTATTGACCCTGCGGCGCAGCACGCCTCTTTCGCAAAACAGACCAGCGTTCAAGACCCGGTGCGATACCAGCCTTGCACGAGGGAGCAGACTTTAGGAGACAAAACATGACCACTTTCAATCGCCGCAGCCTGCTGGCCGCTACCGCTATCGCCTGTGCTGCATTTGCCGTCTGTGGCGTTGCGCGCGCCCAAGGCTCGGGGGCGCCCGTGCGCCTGCTCGTAGGCTACTCTGCGGGCGGACCGGTGGACCAGGGGGCTCGCCTTTTTGCCATTGCGCTGTCCAAGGAGCTCGGCCAGACCGTGGTCGTCGAGAACAAGACTGGCGCCAACGCCACCCTGGCAGGCAGCGAAGTGGTGCGCGCCAAGCCTGACGGCCTGACCCTGTGGTTTGCCGCCAGCCCCACCATCACCATCAGCCCCAATGTGATGAGCAAGATGCAGTTCGATCCTGCCAAGGATCTGACGCCTATTGCGCCGGTTCTGAGCTACTACAACGTGCTCGTCGTCAACAACGACCAACCTTTCAAGAATACGCAGGAGCTGGTTGCGTATGCCAAGTCCCACCCCGGCAAGCTCAACTATGCGTCGGCCGGCGTTGGCGGCTCCAACCACCTGGGCGCGCTGCTGTTTGCCAAGCGCAGCGGCATTGAGATGAACCACGTGCCCTACAAAGGCAATGCCCCCGCGATGACTGATGTGATCGGCGGCCAGATCAACATGATGCTCGACATCATCAGCACCGCCAGCACCTACATCCACAGCGGCAAGGTGCGCGCCATTGCCGTCACCTCGCCGCAGCGCAACCCCTCGCTCCCCAACGTTCCCACGTTTGCCGAGAGCGGCATCGAGGGCCTCAAAGGCTTTGATGTGGGCGGCTGGTACGGGGTATATGGCCCCAAGAACATGCCTGCGGATCTGACCGCCAAGCTCAACAAGTCCATCAACGCAGCGCTGGCGCAGCCCGAGCTCAAGGCCAAGTACAAGGAGCTGGGCTATGACGAGTGGGTGGGCAGCCCGCAAAAGCTGGCCGAGCGCGCCGCGCAGGAGCGCCAGATGTGGTCCACCGTAACCCAGGGCATTGTGATTGACTGATCGCGCTTTGCAGGGCACTGTCGTGCTTTCAATTGCGGGCCGTGCGGCCCCTTGCAGACGCTGAGAGAAATGAGAAGAACTGATGGTTGACCGTATTCACGAACTGCTGGACCGCTGGCTGCAGGAGGCGCCCGACCGCCCTTTCATCCATCTGCCTGATCGTGTCCTGAGCTACGCCGATCTCGGCAAACTGGTGGACGCGCTGGAAGCCGAGCTGCGCAGCCAGCAGGTACGCCCTGGTGACCGCGTTCTGGTTGTGGCGGAAAACTGCCCCGAGCATGCCGCCCTGCTGCTGGCTGCCAGCCGCGTGGGTGCCTGGGCCTGCGGCGTGAATGCGCGCATGGCACCGGGTGAGGTGCGCGCCTTTGCCGACAAGGCCGACGCCCGCATCATCTACTTTACCGACCGCGTCTCCAAAGCCGCAGCCGCGCATGGCGAGCGCTTTGGCGCCACGCCTTCGTGCGTGCCGGGTCTGGCGCACAGCGCCGTGTTTGCCGATGCCCGGCCTGAGCCCGAGCCAATGGGCAACCCGGTGGCGGCCATCATCTTCACATCCGGCACCACCGGCGCGCCCAAGGGCGTGATGATGAGCCACCGTGGCGTGGCGCACTTCGCGCGCGTATCGGCGCAATCGCGCCAGCTGGGGCCACAGGACAAGGTCTACGCCTTTGTGCCGATGACGCATATCTTTGGCCTGGGCACCGTGCTGCTGGCGTCGCTGCATGCAGGCGCGGCGCTTGAGATGCGCAGCCAGTTCGAGCCCGCCGACCTGATGGATGCGCTGGCCCACCACGGTATCACCCAGCTGCAAGGCCCACCCACTCTGTTTGCACGCCTGCTGCAGTATTGCGAGCAGCAGGGAATCACCCGCCCCGCAGCCCCCCAACTGCGCTATCTGTACACCGGTGCGGGGCCGCTTGATCTGGCCCTCAAGCAGAAGGTGGAAGCCCTGTTCGGCCAGACGCTGCACCATGGCTATGCCATGAGCGAATACGCGGGCTCGCTGCACCTGACACGCATGGAAGAAGCCCGCAGCGACACCAGCGCAGGCTATTGCATCGAAGGGGCCGAACTGAAGATTGTGGATCCGAACACCGGCGCCACCCAGCCATGCGGTGAGCGGGGTGAAATATGGGTTCGCGGCACAGGCCTGATGCCCGGCTATTTCCGCGATGCCGAGGCCACAGCGACCGCACTGCGCGACGGCGGCTGGTACGCCACAGGCGACCTGGGCGAGCTGCATGCTGATGGCGCACTGTTTGTGGTGGGGCGCCTCAAGGAGATGATCATCCGCTCGGGCTTCAACGTCTACCCCAGCGAGGTCGAGCATGCGCTGAACAGCTTCCCCGGTATCCAGCGCGCCGCCGTAGTGGGCCAGAAAGAGGCTGACGGCAACGAGGCGGTGATCGCCTTCATCGTGCAGGATGCCAGGCATCCGCCAGATGCCGATGCGCTGCAGGCGCACCTGCGCGAACACCTGGCGCCCTACAAGCGCCCTGCGCGCATCATTGCCATCGACGACCTGCCCGTCAACGCCAACGGCAAGGTCATGAAGCGCGAACTGCAGGCTCGCCTGGAGTCATCCTGAACTATCAAAAAAATAGCATTTTGTGCTTTCTAACGGGGCGCGGGCGCTATTTTTTCCATGAATTCATTCAGGCTCGCTGCCGACAGTTCGCCCACACGCATGCCCTGCAACCGGCCATTGGCATCGTAGAACAGGGTCGTCGGCAAGGCGCGGCTGCCAGCCACCTCGGTCATGGCATTCCTCGGATCCAGCAGCACCTGCGCTTCCGGCAAACCAAAGCCGCGTGCGGCAGCCAGTGCCACCTCGGGCTTTTCCTGCTGGTTGACCCACAGGAACTGCACCTGCGGATAACGCCGCTGTGCTTCAAGCAGCGCAGGCATTTCACGCACGCAAGGCGTGCACCAGCTGGCCCACAGATTGATTACCACGGGCTTGCCTTTGAACTGATCGAGTGCGTGCGTCTTCGCGTCCAGCGCTACCAGTTGCAGTGTCGGCAGGGCCTTGTCGCTGCCCGACAATTGCTGCACCAGCGCATTGCCGCCCAGCCATACTGCGCCAAACAGAACCGCAGCACCGGCCAATGGCTGAAAGACGGCCTGCTTGCGCAACCACAGCCACCAGATGTATATGATCGCCACCGCCAATGCGGCCCAGGGCTCCCAGCCACCGTCACGGATATTGATGATGGACAGCGGCTGCGCCAGGTATTCGTCGGCATAGCGAGCCACAAAACCTGCGCGTGCGGCCACCAGGGCCAACAGCGGCAACAGCCAGACATGGGGTGCGATGGTCAACCCTAGCTTGCGTGCCCAACGCGTATACAACTGGTCAGCCGCCAGAAACGCCAGCAGCAAGACCAGCAAACCCCAGGGCAGCGCAAACGGCCCAACCTGCAAACTGGCGCTCATGAATGTTCTCTTTCCAATCAGAAAAAAAGGGCTGCAGAGGTCATCTGCAGCACCTGTGTATCCACTGTCGGAGTGCCCGGCCCGCCATTGGTTCCCCGCAAGCGCAGCGCAAGTAACTAGCTGCCCCAGGATTTCACCATGTTCGGCGGCCATATATAGTGTGCAGACTCATTTGCCAAAGCAGCGGGCAGGGGCCCGACCCATCGTCCATTGAATGGAGCACAGAAATCATGAAGCTCAGCAACAAGGCAGCTCGATTCGGATGGTGGTTCTCTGCATGCTTTTTGCTGATGTGCGCCATGTTTACATACATCCTCATTCGCGATGGCCTCTCGCATGTGCAGACTGATTCACCATCCGCATTCGACCACGCCCTGCCATGGCTCATGCCAACCGTACTTGCGGTGTTCTGGGCTGCCGGGCTTGGCGCAGCCTGGTATCTGATGGGCATCCCTTGTATCGAGGCAAGGGTTGACACTTCCGGGTCCGTGCATATTCTCAGGCGCTATCCACTCAGGACAGAATCCCAGATCATTCACGCGGCAGACCTTGCCGGAGCAGCGCTTGTGGAGACCAAAGATTCAGAGGGCGATCTGTACTACTCCATCAGACTGACCACCGCTGATGGAATGCAGATGGATGTCGCACAGAGTCCGGATCGCGCAATTTGTGAAGCCGCGTTGAGCCGCTTCAACGCAGCCTTGAGAGCTTCGGCCGCCGGGTAGCCCTTTGGTGATGCCCGGATAAAGCCGTCCCAGGCATCACCAGCTCATCTTTCCATCAATGGCAGCTGGCTTACTGGTCCTCGCTCACCAGCTTGATGTTGCAATACGCCTGCAGCCCTTCAATGCCACACTCGGATCCCCAGCCGCTTTCCTTGATGCCACCGAACGGCGCCTCGGCCATCGAGATGTTCAAGGTGTTGATGCCCAGCATGCCGGTTTGCACGCCGTTGGCCAGCTGCTGGCGCACGCCGCTGTCCTGCGTGAAGGCGTAGGCCGCCAGGCCATACTGCAGGCGGTTGGCGCGGCGCAGTGCCTCTTCCATGTTGTCCACAGGATTGATGAGCGCCACCGGGCCAAACGGTTCCTCGTTCATCAGGCCTGCGTCTTCATCGACATGGCTGAGCACCGTGGGCTCCCAGAAGAAGCCCGCGCCCGGCATGCGCTTGCCGCCTGTATGCAAGGTGGCTCCGCGTTTTTGCGCGTCGGCGATCAGGCGCGTCAATGCTTCAATGCGACGCGGGTTGGCCAAAGGCCCCATGGTGCTGGCCTCTTCCAGGCCATTGCCCACCTTGAGCTGCTTTGTGCGCCCCACAAACGCCTCTACAAAGCTGTCGAACACCTCGCGGTGCACATAAAAGCGCGTGGGCGAAATGCAGACCTGCCCTGCATTACGGAACTTGCCCGCAACCAGCGTATCAGCGGCCTTGGCCACGTCTGCGTCCTTCCAGACAATGACGGGTGCGTGGCCACCCAGCTCCAGCGTGGCGCGCTTCATGCTCCTGGCGGCCTGCGAGGCAAGCATCTTGCCCACCGCAGTGGAGCCGGTGAACGAGAATTTTGCAACTTCGGGCTGATCGAGCAGGTAGCCTGATACTTCTGCTGGCACGCCAAACACCATGTTCAGCACACCAGCGGGCAGCCCGGCGTCGTGCAGCACGCGCACCAGCTCCTGCGCAGTGGCCGGGGTTTCTTCTGCAGGTTTGAGGATCAGCGTACAGCCCGCAGCCAGCGCCCCTGCGATCTTGCGAGCGGGAGTGATGGCGGGAAAATTCCATGGTGCAAAGGCGGCGCAGACACCGACCGGCTCATGGTGCACGGCAATGCGCTGGGTAGGCGTCTTGCCGGGTACCAGTCGACCATAGTTGCGGCGGCCTTCTTCGGCGTACCAGTCATAGGTGTCGGCGGCGGCCAGTACTTCGAGCCTTGCTTCGCGCAAAGGCTTGCCCTGCTCCAGCGTCATGCAGGTGGCAATATGGGTGGCACGTTCGCGGATCAGGCTGGCAGCCTTGCGCAGGATGTCGGAGCGCGCAAGCGGCGATATGCGTTTCCAGCCTTCAAAGGCAGCACTGGCAGCCTGCAATGCAGCCTGCAGATCGGCCTGGCTGGCGTGGGGAAGATCGCCCAACACCGATTCGTCCACAGGGTTGAACACCGGCTCGCTCTTGCGCCCCTCGGGGGGTAGCCATTGGCCGTTGATAAACAGCTGCAATTGTGGATAAGCATGGGACATGGTTGGCTCCTGCGGGTGTCTTTAGTGCATGAGACGATCCATCCAAAAAGGAAGACCGCGCTGTGTTGTGGATAAGCCTGTGCCTATTTCTTCACCAGTGCACATTTGCCATCGGCCATGGGGCGGAAGGCCTTGTCGCCGGGGATGGTGGCAAGGATCTTGTAGTAATCCCACGGGCCCTTCGATTCATCGGGCGACTTGACCTGGGCCAGGTACAGGTCGTGCACCATGCGACCATCTTCTCGCACATGGCCGTTCTGGCTGAAGAAGTCTTCGAGCTTGTTGGACTTGAGGTACTTGGTTACCGCCGGTCCATCATCAGAATTGATAGCTGCAACCGCCTTCAGGTATTGGGTTACCGCCGAATATGTGCCTGCATGCACCATGGACGGCATGGTTTTCTTGCCCATGCGCTCAAAAAAGCGCTGCGAGAAGGCGCGCGTCTCGGGGGTGCGGTCCCAGTAGAAGGCGGTGGCAAATGTCAGGCCCTGGGCGGTCTTGAGGCCGAGGGAGTGCACATCCTGGATGAACATGAACTGCGGCGCCACGGTCTGGTTCTTCATCAGCCCGAACTGGTTGGCCGACTTGATCGCGTTGATGGTGTCGTTGCCCGCACTCACCAGCGTAACGACAGGTGCCTTGGACTCCTGCGCCTGCAATACAAACGAGGAGAAGTCGCTGGCATTGAGTGGGAAGTTGGTGCGTCCTACGATCTTGCCTCCGCCCTTGCTGACGATGTTGGTCACCGTCTCGGCCCCTGCTTTCCCAAAGGCATAGTCCACCGCCATGATGTACCAGTCCTTCTTGCCCTTTTCCAGCATGGCATGTGCCACGCCGCTGGCCATTGCATAGGTATCGTAGGTGTAGTGAATGGCGGTGGGAATGCAAGCCTCGCTGGTCAGCGCGTCCGAAGCGCCTCCCGAGGTGAGGATGAGCTTGTTACGTTCCTTGGCGAGGTTGTAGACCGCCATGGCGACGGCAGAGTTGTTCAGGTCCACCACCACGTCCACACCTTCGGTGTCGAACCAGGTGCGCGCGCGGCTCGCCCCCACGTCGGCCTTGCCCTGGTGGTCGGCAAAGACCACCTCGATCTTCTTTCCTGCCACCGTCCCACCAAAATCCTCGACCGCCATCTTCGTGGCCTCGACCGAACCTCGTCCGGCCGTGTCGGCATAGGGGCCGGACATATCGCTGAGCACTGCGATCTTCACCACATCACCCGAGATGGCCTGGGCCTGAACGGGTAGTGCGGCTGCGGTAACAGTGGCTGCAAGTGTGGCGATGGCTGTCAAATGTTTCATGGCTTGTCTCCTGGATGTCGGCAATGAATCAGCGGTCTGTGATCAGGATTTCTTCACCAGCGAGCAGGTGCTCTTGGACAGAGGACGGAAGGCCTCTTCGCCGGGAATGGTGGACACGACCTTGTAGTAATCCCAGGGCGCCTTCGATTCCTCGGGCTTTTTCACCTGCACCACATACATGTCGTGCACCATGCGGCCGTCCTCACGCACGTAGCCGTTCTGCGAGAAGGCGTCGTTGATCTTCATCTTCCTGAGCTGCGCCGCCACGGCCACTCCATCGTCGGTACCCGCCTCCTTGATGGCCTGCAGGTAAGTCATCACGGCGGAATAATCACCCGCCTGCACCATCGACGGCATCTTCTTCATGCGTTCGAAATAACGCTTGGCCCATGCCCGCGATTCGGGCGTGCGGTCCCAATAGAAGGCGGTGGCGAAGGTCATGCCCTGACCGTATTTGAGACCCAGGCCATGGATGTCGTTGATGAACATCAGCTGCGGCACCAGTACCTGGTTCTTCGTCAGGCCAAAGTCGTACGCCGCCTTGATGGTGTTGACCGTGTCGTTGGTTGCATTGGCCAGCGTCACCACCTGCGCCTTGGAGGCCTGCGCCTGCGTGACGTATGAGGAGAAATCGCTGGCATTGAGCGGGTGCGCCACCTGACCGGTGATCTTGCCACCGCCCGCTTCCACAAACTCTGTCGCCGTGGCCGCCATGGCCTTGCCTGCTGCGTAGTCGACCGAAATGATGAACCAGTCCTTCTTGCCTTGCGCCAGCACGCCTTTGACTGCGGCGTTGGTCATGGCGTAGGTGTCATAGGTGTAGTGCACCAGGGTGGCGCCGCAATGCTCATTGGTCAATGCAGTCGAGACGGCGCCGGTGTTCATCACCATCTTGTTCCGCTCGCGTGCCAGGCCGTTGACCGCGATGGCGACTGCGGAGTTGTTCATGTTCATGACCATGTCCACACCGTCGCTGTCGAACCACTGGCGCGCCTTGGTCGCAGCCACGTCTGCCTTGTTCTGGTGGTCAGCCGAGACCAGCTCGATCTTCTTGCCCAGCACGGTGCCGCCGAAGTCGGCGATGGCCATCCTGGCGGCTTCCACCGAACCTTTTCCCGCCGTGTCGGCATACAGGCTCGACATGTCGCTGAGCACTGCGATCTTCACGACATCTCCCGAGATGCCCTGCGCCTGCGCTGCAAGGCACGCCAATGCGGCAGCCAGCCCCAGTGTGGTTTTCCTCATGTTCTTGTCTCCGATTCTTATTGAGCCCCTGATGCTAGAGCTTTATGGCGCAGCAGCTTTTGCCTTTGCAAAGCCGTGCCTTAGCCTGTGCCAAAGCCTTGAAAACCCTAAGAACCTGCTCAAAGAACGTGTTTGTGATCTGGCGTCTGTTTCAGGTTGTCGCCTGCGTTGATCAAGTCGCGCCAAACCCCCTCTTCCGCAACCAATAATTGCGTGCCGGGATGAAATCGCCCATGCTCCACCATCCGCCCGATACCGCAATACCGAGAAAGACAACGCAATGACACCTTCGATGTCAAGCCAATACCAGGCCGCGCTCGATGCAGGCAGCTTCCAGATCCAGCGCTGCACGGCCTGCCACAAGGCCATCTTCTATCCTCGCGAACTGTGTCCGCATTGCGGCAGTGACCAACTGGCCTGGGAACAGCCCTCCGGCCAGGGTACGGTGTACTCGACCACGGTCATCCGCCGCAAGGCCGAGGCCGGGGGCGACTACAACGTGGCACTGGTCGATCTGGCCGAAGGCCCGCGCATGATGAGCCGCGTCGAAGGCATGGCGCCAGCCGATGTGAAGATCGGCATGGCGGTGCGCGCACAAGTGGTGCAGCACAACGGCAAGGGCTTGGTGGTATTCAAGGCCGCATAAGAACGAAAAGGACAAGCACATGGCACAAGTACACACCAGCTCCGGCCTGCGCGCGCTGCGCGGCAAGGCGGCCATCACCGGCGTTGCCACCTACGGCTGCGGCGAGACTCCCGGCTCTGACGACATGATGCTGCTGGCGCGCGCCGCGCATGCGGCCGTGGCCGATGCAGGCCTGACCATGCAGGACATCGACGGACTGGCGACCTGCAGCGTCAATGCCACCATGTGGCCCATGCCGGTCATCGAACACCTGGGTATCAACCCCAATTACATCAATGGCACCATGGTGGGTGGGTCGAGCTTCATCGCTCACCTGCTGCCCTCGATCATGGCGCTTGAAGCGGGCCAGTGCAAGCATGTGCTGGTGTGCTACGGCAGCGCGCAGCGCTCTGCCGCCTTTGGCCGCAAGGAATCGACTGCCGCACGCAAGTTCATGGATCCGCAGCTTTTCGAACACCCCTTCGAGCCCGTGATGCCGGTGGCCGCCTATGCCATGGCCGCTGCGCGCCATATGCACCAGTACGGCACCACGCGCGAGCAGCTGGCCGCCGTGGCGGTGTCAGCCCGCCAATGGGCACAGAAGAACCCCGAAGCCTTCATGCGCGACCCGCTGACCATTGAAGAGGTATTGGGCGCTCGCATGATTGCAGACCCGTTCACCGTGCGCGATTGCTGCCTGGTCACCGACGGCGCCGGCGCCTTTGTGCTGAGCCGCGCCGAAGACGCCAAAAACGCCCCGAACGCCCCCATCTATGTGCTGGGCAACGCCACGGCCTGCTGGAACCGCCAGATCTCGTCGATGCCCGACCTGACGGTGACCGCCGCCAGCCAATCGGGCGCGCAGGCCTTTGCAATGGCCGGATTGCAGGCTGCGGACATGGATGTCGTGGAGCTGTATGACGCCTTCACGATCAACACCCTGCTCTTTCTGGAGGACCTGGGCTTTGTCAGAAAGGGTGAGGCCGGTGCCTTTGTTGCCAGCGGCGCGATTGCGCCCGGCGGCAGCCTGCCGGTCAACACCAACGGTGGGGGACTGTCGTGCGTGCACCCGGGCATGTATGGCATCTTTGCATTGATCGAAGCCGTGCGCCAATTGCGCGGCAATTGTGGCGAACGCCAGATCGCAGGCGCCCAGCTGGCCCTGGCCCATGGCAACGGCGGCACGCTGTCCAGCCAGGCCACGGCGATCCTCGGCACGGCCGCAACTTTGTGACAGGACTGCAGACATGATCCGCGATAACGAAACCCTGGAAGCGCTGCTCGACAGCGTACGACGCTTTGTGCGTGAGCGCCTGGTACCGGCCGAAAACGAAGTGGCCGAGACCGATGAGATCCCCGAGTCCATCGTGCAGGAAATGCGCGAGCTGGGCTTGTTCGGCCTCACTATCCCCGAGCAGTTCGGTGGCCTGGAGCTGACGATGGAAGAGGAGGTGCGCGTGCTGCTGGAACTGTGCCAGACCTCGCCCGCCTTCCGCTCGGTGATTGGCACCACCGTGGGCATCGGCTCGCAAGGCATTCTGATGGACGGCACCGATACGCAGAAGGCCCAGTGGCTGCCCAAGCTGGCCACCGGCGAGGTGATCGCCTCGTTTGCACTGACCGAGCCCGAAGCTGGATCGGATGCCGCATCGCTGCGCACCACAGCCATCAAGCAAGGCGACCACTACATCGTCAACGGCACCAAGCGCTTCATCACCAATGCACCGCACGCCGGAATGTTCACGCTGATGGCGCGCACCAACCCGGCCGACAAGGGCGCGGGCGGCGTGTCGTCCTTCATCGTTGACGCAAAGACGCCCGGCATCAGCTTTGGCAAATACGACAAGAAGATGGGCCAGCGGGGCGCGCACACCTGCGACGTGATCTTTGACAACGTGAAAGTGCCTGCCGCAAACCTGATTGGCCTGCAGGAGGGCCGGGGCTTCAAGACCGCGATGAAGGTGCTGGAAAAGGGCCGCATCCACATTGCCGCCGTGGCCGTGGGCTGCGCCAAGCGCATTCTGCGCGATGCGTTGCAGTATTCGCTGGAGCGCAAGCAGTTCGGCCAGGCGATCTGCGATTTTCAGCTGGTGCAGGCCATGCTGGCCGACAGCCAGGCAGAGCTGTATGCCGCCGAGTGCATGACCATCGACGCAGCCCGTCGGCGTGACGATGGCCAGAACGTGTCCACCGAGGCGTCGAGCGCCAAGATGTTTGCCACCGAAATGTGTGGCTGCGTGGCCGACCGTGCTGTGCAGATCCTCGGCGGAGCGGGCTACATGGCCGAATACGGCATCGAGCGCTTCTACCGCGATGTGCGTCTGTTCCGCCTATACGAGGGCACCACGCAGATCCAGCAGATCATCATCGCGCGCAACATGGTGCGCGAAGCGAGGGCCAACGCATGACCGGCGAGTTCGAGCTGCACTTGGTGGCGCCAATCATGGAGACGGCCCGATGAGCACGGTAGATCGCCATCACATGAGCATCGAGGACATGAACAGCCGCGTGCCTTTCCTGCGCCTCATTGGCGCCAGGCAAGACCCGAACTTTGAGGACGGCATTGTGCGCGTGCACCTGTCGGATCTGCGCGAGGACCTGTGCAATCAACTACCCGCCGCGCATGGCGGCATTCTGATGACCTTGCTGGATGTAGCCATGTCACGTGCGGCCGTACTGGCGCCCGGAGCGCCATCGAGCACCGCAGTGACGGTGGAGATGTCGTCACGCTTCATCTATCCAGGGCGCGGCCCGTTGGTGGCTGAAGGCTGGGTCATCAACCAGGGCCGCTCGCTGTGCACGTGCCAGGCCAATATCTATGATTCGGAGCGCCGCATTCTGGCCACCGCACAGGGCACCTTCAAGTACTGGAAGGCGCATGCCTATGACAAGTCCTCCGAAAGCAGTGCATAAAGCAAGGATTTGTGGATAAATAGGCCGCCAGCACTTATCCATCTTGCGGCAGCAGCGATTGAAACCATCGTTATCCACATGAAAAACGCGACCCTTGGGTCGCGTTCGTTTATTCACAGGCTACCTGACCTATTGGCGCCGGGCTTACTTGGCGTCTGGCAGCTCGATCTTGACTTCCAGCACTTCCAGGTTGTCCTGGCGCTCCAGATTGACGCGGACATCGTCTGGATTGACCGAAACGTACTTGGCGATCACGGCCATCAGCTCTTTTTGCAGCGCAGGCAGGTAGTCGGGCTGGTTGTTGCTGCGGCCGGTGCGCTCGTGCGCCAGAATGATCTGCAGGCGCTCTTTCGCAACCGAGGCCGTCTTCTTCTTTTCACCCAGGAACAGGGACAGCAAGGACATGGCGCTTACCTCCCGAAAATACGTTTGAAGAAGCCAGGCTTTTGCGCTTCGATGAAGCGCATCGGCTTGTCTTCGCCCAGAAAGCGCGACACCACATCCTTGTAGGCTTCCGACACATCCGTTTCAGGCAGGTTGATCGCAGGCGTACCCTGGTTGGATGCCTGCAGCACCGATTCGGACTCGGGGATCACGCCAATCAGCTTGATGCGCAGAATGTCCTGGATGTCCTCCAGCGACAGCATCTGGCCATCCTGTACACGGTTGGGGTTGTAGCGGGTGATGAGCAGGTGTTCCTTGATCGGGTCGCCACCGTCGATGGCACGTTTCGTCTTGGAGCTGAGCATGCCCAGGATGCGGTCGGAATCTCGCACGGATGAGACCTCGGGGTTGGTCACCACCAGCGCTTCGTCTGCAAAGTGCATGGCCATCAAGGCACCGCTTTCGATACCGGCGGGCGAATCGCAGACGATGTAGTCAAAATCCATCTCCGCCAGATCCTTGAGAATCTTCTCGACGCCATCCTGCGTCAGCGCATCCTTGTCACGGGTCTGCGACGCTGCCAGGATGTAGAGGTTTTCCAGCTGCTTGTCCTTGATCAATGCCTGGTTCAGGTTGGCCTCGCCCTGGATCACATTGATCAGGTCGTACACCACGCGGCGCTCGCAACCCATGATCAGATCGAGATTGCGCAGGCCGACGTCAAAGTCGATCACGGCCGTTTTGTGGCCCTGCAATGCCAGACCAGCCGCAAAGCTTGCACTGGTGGTGGTTTTGCCAACTCCGCCTTTGCCGGAAGTTACAACGACGATTTTTGCCATCTTATGATCCGTTCTCTTTACGTCCTCAATTGTTCAATGCCCCGGTGGGCCGTCTCCAGAGCTCACCATTCCAGGCCGCCTATAGCGGCTCAATCAGCAGTTTTTCGCCATCCAGGCGCACCATCGCAGGCTTGCCCGCCACATCCGGCGGCAAGTCCGATTCAACCGTACGGTAGATACCGGCAATCGATACCAGTTGCGGCTCAAAACAGGTGCAATAGATGCGGGCCGACGTATCGCCCCGCGCACCGGCCACGGCCCGTCCGCGCAATGGGCCATACACGTGCACATTTCCGTCGGCAATCACTTCGGCACCAAAACTGACAACCGCATTGACCACCACATCGCTGCCTGCCGCATAGACCTGCTGGCCCGAGCGCATGGGTTTGTCCACCCGCACCGTGGTCTTGGCCGGCAATTGCACTTCCTTGACCACTTCCACCTCGTGGATCACCTCGCGCACTGCGGGCTCTTCCGCAGCGGTTGCGCGCACCGGTGGCGCCTCGGGCGCGGCAGTGAGGCCAGCCGCACGGGCGGCCTGCATCTGCTGCGCATTGCCGCCGCGCACGGCCACCGGCATGGTGCGGTACTGGCGCAGCAAGGCCATCAGCGCCTCGAAGTCGATGGGCGTCTCTGCATCGCGCACCTGCACCAGGTCAATCAGCACGGGATCGTTGTCGAACAGCTCCGAGTCACTGCCGAAGCGCTCAGAAAACTCGCGCGCCAGCTGCTCGGCATCTGTCGACCGCAACGCAAATGCGACCACCGGCAACTGGGCGCTTTTCATATCAAAACCGCTGCGCTGCGTCGTTTCACCTGACATGGATGTAGTAGCCGATCTATGGACTGGACATGAATCGGCAAAGTGTAACCTGCCATGCAGCGAATCGCCGCTGCGTCCCACCGGTTTTAAGGCCAAAGCGCCATTGCGGCAACACTCTTTTACCAATCCTGCAGACCAAACACGGTCAATTACCGCTAATTACCAGCATTTGAATAAAAAAAGAGGCGCCAAGGCGCCTCTTGCTGCGTTTTATACGCTCAGTGCAGCTTGTGTCCACAGTGCCCGCAGAACATGTCGTCGTCGGCAACCACTTCAAAGCAGTTGCTGCAGCGCGGCAAAGGCGCCTGGGTGGCTGACTGTGCTGGCGTTGCCGTGGACGTCGCCCCGGGTACAGCAGCGCCAGAAGGCGTGGCTACCGGGGCTGGCGGCGAGACGGGCGCCACAGGTGCTAGTGCTTGCACCGGCGGTACGGATTCCACGGCGGCCTTGGCTGGTTGCGGCGCTGGCGCAGATGCCTCCGTGGCGGCCGGGGCGACAGGGGTCACTGCCGGACCTTGAGAGCCTTGAGCCGTCGGGGCATGCGCTGCCTGCACTGCCACATGGGCGGCGGTTGCCACGGTAGCCCCCAGGCCAGCCGCCGCACTGTTGGCAGCCGGTGTTGCTGCGGGACTTGCGGCAAAGATGTCCGCCGGGTTGGCGGCAGATGATGGCCTGCTGTTCTGACCAGCAGTACCCGGCATACCGGTGGATGGTGCTCCTGCTTGAGGAGCATGTGTCTCCGTATGGGTGGCATGGCGCACCTTGTCGGCGGCTTCACGGGCCATGTCCTGCGCCTGGCGGGCCTTTTCGCGCGCCAGGGCAATGCCGGCCTGCAGGCTTTCTTCGGTGGCCTTTTCATCCAGGCCATCCGTCACCATCAGGTAGATGATGTTCATGCCCATGATCATGACCTGCATGGTCAGGGCCATCAGCACTGCAAACAGGATGACGGTGGACAGGGTGCCCGCGACCAGATGGCCATTGAATGCCATCGGGCCAAATGCACCTCCGCCAAAACCGCCCAGCATGGTAGGGCCGATGATGCCGCTGGCCAGGGCCGTCATGTATGCAAAGCCCGGCACGAAGCCGCTGAACAGCACCAGCGCAATGATGCCGACCACCACATACAGCGCCAGCAGCATCAGCACCAGCGGCACCAGGCGTGTACGCACCACCGACACCACCAGCGACACCGCGCCCTTGAGGCTGCGGCCATCCCAGATGGCTGGGGCCAACAAAGGCGCAGCCACCCAGTACAAGGCGATGAAGAACACCGATGCAATGATGACCATTGCCGGATGGGCAAAGAACAGCAGGATCGGCCCGATGAAGGGTATCTTGCAGATGAAGTAGACCAGAGCCCCCACCAGACACAGCGCCAGCACCAGGGCCAGCACCAGCAGACCAAACAGGATGAATTTGGGTACGCACAACAGCCCCGCCCTCAAGGCGTCGGCAATGCTGCGCTCTTCCACATCCTTGGCCTTGTCCTGCAGCAGGATGCCCACCGCCGATGTACCTGCCCAGAACACAATGAGGGCCGCAACAAAAAAGAGGAAAGCCAGGAACACGCTGCCCATGCGGGTGGCCAGCATCTGGCCGCCCATCAGCACCAGCCCGCCGGCCAGCCAGGTCAGAAACGACAGACCGAGCACGCGCCATTGCGTCAGCCCCTCGGCCGCCCGCATCAATTGGCCAAAGTCAATCGACTTGAGCATGGATTTGGTGGAAGACATGCAATTCTCCTTTTTCTACTTGAGCGGCCACCGTGCCATGCGCACTGCGGCCTCCTGCTATGCAGCACTGCTGCGAACTGTATCCATGGCAGGCCGCACACGCGCGGCCAGGCCATTCATGCAAAGCGAGCGTCAGTTGATCGTGCTGACCCAGGGCCTGGCCTGGATCACGAAATGCTCAATCCCTGCCGGCACGTTTTTGTCAGCCGATTTCTTCACTTCCACCGGGTTGCCGGCTTCGGTGGGCGCAGTGCCGGACTTCAGGTTCACCTTCTTGGCCCGCAGGTCACGGGGGGAGACGGTGACATATATCGTGGCGCCCCCACGGTTGTCCGCCATCAACGTGGCAATGTCCTTGATGGCCGTCATCGCATCCTTGTGCTCCTGGGTAGCCTTGGCAGCCCAGGGAAGATCGATCACCACCGAGTCGAGCACCTTGATATTGCGGGTGCCACTCGTCTGGCTGGACTTGAAAACCTGCTCGGTCGTCACCGTCTCACTCGCACCGATGCGCTGCTTGACGGGCAAGGTAGCCATGGCCTCCACCGCACGTTGACGCAATTCATCGGCGCTGGAAGTCTCCGCCTGCATCTTCTGCTCCCACTCGGTAAACACCGGTGGTACAGCCGGTTCCCGGCAGCCAGGGGGCGACGCCACGCCGCACTCCACCTGAACAGCGCCCTGGGTTGCTGACGGCGGCGCTTCCTGTGGCGGAGCTACACAGCCTGCCAGCAGCACGGCAGACATCAATGCGGAAATTTTGAACATGAACTTCACAACTCTCTCCTTCAATTCAACAAATCATCCAGGGTCTGCTTGCGCGCAGGCTTGCGCGGTGCAGAACGCGCGGGCGCCGGCTCCGCCATGGTGGCAGGAGCTGCTTCTGTCGGCATGGCGACGGCTGCATCTGCTGCGGGCACGGCCTCCGCCTGTGGCGGGGCAATGGATTCGTTCGGGGCCAGTACGGCCTCAACGGGCAGCGCAGCCGGAGCGGGGGTAGGCTCGATCGGTGCAGCAGCTGGCGCACTGATGGCGGGTTTGTCCACAGGGACCGCCTTGCGCTGCTGCTGACTCTTCCACCACCAGGCACCACCGCCAGCCAGCAAAGCCAGCGCCAACCCTCCCAAGGCAATCCACTTGCCTGCTCCACCACCGGCCTCAGGCGCCTGTGGCATGGGGTTGCGTTCCGTGGCAGTTCTGCGGGGCCGGGCCTCCGGGGTGCTGTTGGCAGCAGGTTTGACAGTCTTCTCGACAGGCTGGGCCGGTGGCGCCGTTACAACGGTCGCAGCAGGCGCTGTCGCCTTGCCGGTCACCAGCCAGTCATTGCCCAGCTTGCCTTCGTCGGTTGCAGCCGTGCGCAGGCTGGGAGCGGCGGCAACCGCACTGGCGGCGCTGCCGCCAATCACCATGGCCGGGCTGGTATCGATGCGCTCGCCATTGCGTTCGGGCGCAGGCTCGCTGCTGTCCTGCACATTGCCAAATACCAGGATGGCCTTTTCCTCTTCTGGCGATAGAGGGTCTTCATTGTCACGCCGGGTCTCTTCAAAGTTGGGAGCCTGCTCAAACCGGCAGCCGCACTTGCCGCAAAACCGGGCATCGCCCTTGCACAGTGCCCCGCAATCGGGACAGGTGGTGTATGCCGGGGCAGGAGCAGCAGGCATGCCTCTGCTCACTGCTGCTGGCGCAGAAGTAGGTACAGCTGCCTCTATCTTGCAGCCGCATTTTTTGCAGAATTTGGCACTTGCCGGCAATTCTTCTCCGCATTGCACACAGTCCATGGGTACGCCCTCCAAAACCGGTATGCCGTTGCAAACGGCACACCATATTAGTTTTCAATGTCAGTTTCATTATCCATTCCCAGACCGCATGATGCCAGCAGTGGCCGCGCATGCGGGCAAAGGCAGGGCCCGCTACTGGGTAGATCCACAGTTGCAAAGGCGGTCTCGGTCTGGCGCAAGGATATGCCCTGCTGCAGCTTTTAAAGAGTTTCCCTCTCTCTACAGGCGCTGCCAAATTCACTATGATGCAGCACCTTTTTTACTTTTGGCAGCGTGCAGGCATGGCTTGTGCAGCGGGCTGCCTCTTCATCGACCATGTCCGAATCCTTTCTCCCCCGCTGGCGCGAAGTGCGTCCTGGCACCGATGATGTTGTCGCGCCCGACGAGCGTCTGCCCTGGCCGCAGACCTCGGTCATGGGTGTGCAGCATGTCATCGCCATGTTCGGCTCCACCATTCTGGCGCCGATCCTGATGGGCTTTGACCCGAATGTCGCCATTTTGATGAGCGGCGTGGGCACGCTCATCTTTTTCCTATTGACTGGAGGGCGGGTGCCCAGCTACCTGGGCTCCAGCTTTGCCTTCATCGGGGTGGTGATTGCGGCAACCGGCTATGGCGGCTCCGGCCCCAATGCCAACATCGGCATGGCCTTGGGGGGCATCATTGCCTGCGGTCTGGTCTATACCCTGGTCGGCTTTCTGGTCCAGGCCATCGGCACCCGCTGGATCGAGCGCTTCATGCCCCCTGTCGTCACTGGCGCCATTGTTGCGGTAATCGGCTTGAACCTGGCGGCCGTGCCCATCAAGAACATGGCCTCCAACAACTTCGAAAGCTGGATGCAGGCACTGACCTTTGTCTGCGTAGGCATGGTGGCTGTCGTGACGCGCGGCATGGTGCAGCGCCTGTTGATACTGGTAGGGCTGATCGCGGCATCTATCATCTACGCCGTGCTCACCAACGGCATGGGAATGGGCAAGCCGGTCGACCTATCCGGCGTTGCCAATGCGGCGTGGATCGGTATGCCGAACTTTGCGGCGCCGCAGTTCAGTGCGCAGGCAGTTTTCATGATCGTTCCCGTCGTGATCATCCTGGTGGTGGAAAACCTGGGCCATATCAAGGCCGTCACCGCCATGACCGGCAAGGATCTGGACCGCTACATGGGCCGTGCCTTCATCGGCGACGGTGTTGCCACCATGGTCAGCGGCAGCGTGGGAGGCACCGGCGTCACCACCTATGCAGAGAATATCGGCGTGATGGCCGCCACCCGCATCTACTCGACCGCCGTCTTCATGGTGGCTGGCGTCATCGCACTGCTGCTGGGCTTCTCGCCCAAGTTCGGTGCGCTCATCCAGGCCATTCCGTTGCCCATCATGGGTGGCGTGTCGATTGTGGTGTTCGGTCTGATTGCGGTGGCGGGTGCCAAGATCTGGGTCGACAACCGGGTCGATTTCTCGCAGAACCAGAACCTGATCGTGGCGGCCATTACCCTGATCATCGGCACCGGTGACTTCACGCTCAAGTTCGGCAGCTTTGCCCTGGGTGGTATCGGTACCGCAACCTTTGGCGCCATCATCCTCTACCAATTGCTCAATCTGGGAAGCAAGCGCTGATAGTGCGCTGCTCCATGAATTCGTGTTCCAGGAAGCCCGGTCATGCCCGGGCTTCTTTTTTATGGGATTCATGCATCGTGCATCGCCGAGGTTGCAGCCGAGCAAGGCAGGCAGCTATCGCCACACCCCAGTTATCGCATTTTTAGCAGTCGGGTATTTGCCCGAATAATCGTTTCATAGGCAACGACTGCTAAGATTTGCGCGTTTTTCGCGGCACCTTGCCCGTGATATACCCAGAAAACTAAAACACCGCATTGGAGATCCCATGTCGTTGAATGACCGTGTGCGCTACGGCGCCCTGCATGCCCGCATCATGTCGGCCGAACAGGCAGCCGCCCTGATACCCGCAGGAGCCAATGTGGGCATGAGCGGCTTCACCGGCGCAGGCTACCCCAAGGCACTGCCACAGGCCATCGCCGCCCACGCCAAGGCCGAGCATGCGGCTGGCAGGCCCTACAAGCTCAATGTATGGACAGGCGCCTCCACCGCTGCCGAATGCGATGGAGCTTTGGCCAGCGCCCATGCACTGGGCCAGCGCCTGCCATTCAACACCGATCCGACCGCGCGAAAGGCCATCAACGCCGGGGAAATCGACTTCATCGATATGCATCTTTCGCATGTGGCGCAGCATGCATGGTTCGGCTTTCTGGGGCACATGGATGTCGCCGTGGTCGAAGTACTGGGTATCACCGCCGATGGCCTGCTGATTCCGTCCACTGCGATAGGCAACAACAAGACCTGGCTGGAGATTGCAGACAAGGTGATCCTGGAAGTGAACACCAAGCCGTCTGCCAGGATGGAAGGCATGCACGATGTCTATTACGGCACGGCCATTCCGCCGCGCCGCGTGCCGATCAACATGACGCATGCGGATGACCGCATTGGCCAGCCCTATCTGAAGGTGGACCCGGACAAGGTGATCGCCGTGGTGGAAACGCACAAGGGAGACCGCGACAACGTGTTTGCCGCGCCCGATGTCAACTCCAACACCATTGCCGCTTCCATCATCGATTTTCTTTCCCACGAGATGAAGATGGGCCGGCTGCCCAAGGAGATGCTGCCCATCCAGTCCGGTGTCGGCAATGTGGCCAATGCCGTTCTGGCAGGACTGCTCACGGGGCCTTTCGACAACTTGCTGGGCTTTACCGAGGTGCTGCAGGACGGCATGCTGGACCTTCTGCGTGCCGGCAAGATGAGCCGGGCCTCCGCCACGGCGATTTCCCTGTCGAGCAGCGCGTACCAGGATTTCGAGGACAACATCGATTTCTACCGGGACCGCATCATCCTGCGTCCCCAGGAAATCTCCAACCACCCAGAACTGGTGCGCCGCCTGGGGGTGATTGCCATGAATTCGATGATCGAGGCCGACATCTACGGCAACATCAACTCGACCCATGTGATGGGCTCAAGCATGATGAACGGCATCGGCGGCAGCGGTGACTTTGCCCGCAATGGCTACCTTTCGTTCTTCGTGACACCATCGGTCGCCAAGGACGGCAGCATCTCCTGCATCGTACCCATGTGCTCTCATGTGGACCACACCGAGCACGACACGCAGATCATCGTTACCGAGCAGGGCCTTGCCGACCTGCGCGGCCTCTCGCCCAAGCAACGCGCCAAGGTCATCATCGACCAGTGCGCCCACCCGGACTACCGCCCCATGCTGCACGACTATCTCGACCGCGCCATGAAGCAGTCGGCCGGCCTGCACACGCCGCACATCCTGACCGAGGCCCTGTCGTGGCACCAGCGTTATCTGGACACAGGAACGATGAAAGCAGCCTGACCCTGCTTCCTGGTCCAACAGGCCCCGTGTGCTTAACGCGGGGCCTTTTCATGCACGGAGCAGTTCTAGATCTGAAAGTCCACGGTCGCTGCCTGACCGGCGGGTGGACGCAAGACACCTGGGGTATCGTCCGCAGCGCCCGCCTTACCATGCAGTGCAATATCCGCGTTGTCCAAGGCACGCGCGCAGCTGGCCCCGAACAGCAGGATCGCGGATGAAAAATAGATCCACATCAGCAACACCACCAACGAACCGGCCGCACCGTACGCAGACACCACTGCGGCAGTGGACAAGTACCATGCCAATACCTGCTTGCCAACGGTGAACAGGAGCGCGCCTATGCCTGCGCCTGCAATCAGGTAACGCAACCTGGGTTTGTCGCCCGTGCCAATGCGCATCATGCCAACGAACAGGGTGACGGTGATGACGAACGACACCGCCTCATTGACCACCCCCATCAGCAGGCTGGGCGCCTGCATGTGCAGCACCGTGCCTGCCCATTTGGTGGTGACGCTGAGCATGGTGGTGATCACCAGCGAAATCAGCATCAAGAAGCCCAGCACCAGGATGTAGCCCAGGCCACGCAACCGCTGCATCAGCGAATACCACCAGGGCGTGCCGCTCTTGTCCACATCCTGCCCATGGTTCCACAGGCGCTCCAGCGATGTCTGCAACTCTACAAACACACCAGTGGCGCCTGAAAGCAGCATCACAAAGCCCACCGCCGATGCGATGAGGCCCTGCGATTTGGTCTGTGCGCTCTGCAGTGCGCCACGCACCACCCCAGCCACCTGGGTGCCCATGACCGATTCCACCTGGTGGATCAGCGTGGATTCGATGTACGAGCGGTCCAGCCACCAGCCCAGCAAACCCACGATCAGCAACAGCAGCGGTGCCAGGCTGAGCATGCCGTAAAACGACATGGCCGCACTCATGCGCAGGCCATCGGCCCCCAGCCAAAGTTGGACTGCATTGTAGAAAGGCTGAAGCGGATGAAAGCGCCTGGAAAATTGCTGCCAGGCCGTTGGGGACGAATCGTGCATCCCCCGATTCTGACGCGACAGCCCTGCTCTGCCGTGTCAGCAATCGGCCATAGCTTGCTCAAATACTCAGGTTCTGCGGCGCCACGCCCCCAGCCCCATGAGGCCTGCGATCACGCTCAGTACCGCAAGAGCCCATGCAGATAGCGCTGGAACGCCCACTGGCGCAGGCTGCGCAGAGCCATCCTGCACCACCACGCTCAAAGGCGTCAGTGTTTCGCTGGGTGCATTCTCCGTGTCGCCTGCATAGCGTGCGGTCAGTGCATGGGCGCCCACGGTCAAACTGCTGATCGCCAGGTTCGCAGAGCCGTCGGCTCCCAGCGGCACGCTGCCGATTGGCGTGCCGTTGTCCATGAAAGTGACTGTGCCGGTGGCAGTTGCTTTAATTTCAGCTGCCTTGTTTTCGGCTGCCAGCGCGTTCTTGGGCTTGGCTGCAACCGTGGCGCTCAAGGTCAGAGGCTGGCCCACGACGACCGGATTGGGCGTTGCGGCCAACGTCAGCATGGTGGGTGCCTGGGCAACAGCGGAGCAGGACACAGCGATGTTCGTGACATTCGCACCGCTGACCGTACCACTGCCTTGGGCCACCGTGCATGTCTGCGCTGGTGACGTGGGCTGCGCCAATACGGTGACCGCATAGGCAGCAGCGTCGGCAAGCGGAGCTGCAAAGGCGATGCTGCCATTGGCGCTGACAGGCAAGGTTTGCGCACTGTGGCTCTCACCCAGCACCAGGCCGGTGCCCGTCAGGCCGGAGACGGATCCCCCCAGGGTGTAGCGGCTTGGCGCTGCGATCTCGCCGACCGACATGCTCGTACTGACGGTAACGGAATTGCCGGGAGCCAGGGCCCGCGACCATTGCAGTGCGCCACCGTTTTCATCACAGTTGGTATCCACACGGTTTTCGAGTTGCGCGCGATCGATCTGCCGCCATATGGAATTGAAATAGCCTGCAAAATAGGCATCAGGCGCCGTTTGCGGTGTCAGCACCATCGTATGCGGTGCGGCACTCGCTACGGGGCAGCCACTGGCGCCGCCAGCCGTGCTTGCGCCCTGCCCGCCAGCGCTGGTGGTGGCGGCTTCAAAATAAGGTTTCGTCTTGCCTTCGCCCGTTGGCGATGCCAGGGCCGCCCCCAACATGATCTGCGCAGCCCGCGTAGTGCCAATGCCGGCCGCATTGTCGAGCGTGAAGGCCTTGGTGAACTGGCGGCTGCCATTGACATACTGCACAGTGAGCGTTGCCGTGACGCCGGTATTGCCCAGGGCGCTTTTCACGGTCACAGTGAACGGATCGGCGACTGTACCGCTACCGGAGACCCCGCTCAATGATTTCGGCGTGTAGGGAGTCCCTGTGAGCGTGAAATCGGTGATGTGCGAAGCCAGATGTTGTGCGAAGTCCGGCTTGAACAGCGCGTCAGGCCACGCAACGATGAAGCCCATGTCGGCCGTTCCGTCCACTACGGTGTACGGCTGAACCAGACCTCTTCCCGGTATCTCGCTGCTGGTGACCTGGAACGAGTTGTCTTCACCCACCCTGATCTGCAGTGGCGAGCCGGCAATGGTGACCGACGGTGTCGCTGCGGCAGTGGCAAGAGCTGGCAACAGGGTCGGTGCGAGCAGCAGCACACCCGCTACAGAACGGCGCGCAAGCGACGCCAGGGCATGAGGATAGGCGCTCCGCACAGTGAGCGAGTCTGCCGCGCGTTTTTCCGGGGACCTCAGAGCCGGCCTCGTACTGGGCCGCAGGACGGCGAAAATGGGTCGAGAAAAGGGGATCGAAAGGCGCACAGGCTGTGTCTCCAAAAATGGCTCGAAAATGGGTGTTCTCCGAAAGCATAGGAGGCTTTGCCAGGTGCATGGGGCACCCGATATGCCAGCCGCTGACGCAGGGTGATGGAGGGCAAGTGATTTCGACGAACGACTGAAAAACGCCGACGAGCGCCCTGTGACGTATCTTCTAATTTGGCTTCTCGATCACTTCATCACTCCGTCAACTGCTGGATGCATCTGGGTATATCCAGCTCTGGCACGGCCCGATGACCACGAGCCATTCAACGCTTGACATTCACACAATGGCAATCTTTAGCGTGCGTCCCTAGGCCAAAGCGTTCCAGAGGCCCTTCATCCGTCGTTGCATCGCCTTGTCATACTTTTGCAAAGGAAAGACATGGACCCGGCAAACCATCTGAGAGAGCGTTTTGGCAAGGCTCTGCGGCAGGCCACGTTGCGCCTGAGCCTGTTGTACTGGAGCTGCATGTTCGTGGCAGACAGTGTGCTGGGCTATTTCATCCGTATCGATCCGGTCGAATCCGCTCCACTCAAGTTCGTGTTGTTCGGCGCCAGCGCGCTGATGACCTATGGCATGTCGCGAGTGCTGTTCCGCCTTCGGCACCTCTCGTTCACGCACAAGGCATTGCTGTGCTTTGGCATGACGGCGGTGGCAGCGCCCGTCTTCACCGCCATCGACTTTCTGAACTACATGCTCTGCGAGTACCCCGAGCCGGTATCCTTCGATCCGCTGTACGCCGGCTACATGCTGCTCGAAGGCGCTTCCATGCTGTTTGGATGGAGTTGCCTGTTCATGGCACTGCTCTATAACTTCGAAGTCCGCGACCGCGAACGGCGTCTGGCACTGGTGCGGGAGGAGGCCTTGATGGCGCAGATGCGTGCGTTGCGCTACCAGGTGAATCCGCACTTCCTTTTCAACACTCTCAACTCCATCGCCGGCCTGATCGAGGAAGGGGCTGCGACACGGGCCGAGCGCATGGTGCTGTCGCTTTCCACCTTTCTGCGCACCACACTGGCGTTGGACCCGATGCATGACGTGGCACTGGCAGAAGAGTTGCGCCTGCAGCAGGACTATCTCGCCATCGAACGCGAACGGTATGCCGACCGGATGGATTTCACCGTCGACGTTCCCTTCGATCTGCGACAGGCCCTGGTTCCCAGCCTGCTGATACAGCCGCTGATCGAAAACGCCATCAAGCACGGCGTCGGCCAGACACTCGAGCACACACGGATCCATATCGTGGCTCGGCGCCGCCAGGAAAATCTTTGGCTGGCTGTGGAAAATGACGTGCATCCCGGCACTGCATGCCGGCAAACAACAACCGGGTTCGGGATCGGGCTGCGCAATGTGGCCGAGCGCATCCGGATGCGTTTCGGCAAGGAAGGCGCTTTCCGCATTGACACCGCCGATAGCACGCGCTTTCGCGTCGAGATTGAACTGCCCTGGAGAGTCGCATGAGGCAGTTTGATGTACTGGTAGTGGACGACGAGCCACTGGCCCGACGCCGGCTCCAGCGCATGCTGCGTCAGTTGTCGTGGGTCGGAACCATCGAGGAAGCGGCCTCCGTTTCCCAGGCCCTGGATCGCCTGGCGCAGGCACCGGCGCATATCGTGTTGCTCGATATCCAGATGCCTGGCGGCAGCGGATTCGACTTGCTGCGGCAGTTGCCCGACGAGATCGATCCGCCGCCGGCCGTTGTCTTCGTCACCGCCTTTGATGACCAGGCCTGCCGGGCCTTTGATGCCAGCGCGATCGACTATGTCACCAAGCCCATTGAGCCGGGGCGTTTTCACCTTGCAATGGAACGCGCCCGCAAGGCGAGCGAATTGCGCAGCAGTGCGCAAAGAATTGCAGAGCTGGAAGAAGTCATTGCAAACCTTCGCCGGGCAGCCGCCCCTCCTCCGCAGGGCCTGACCGAGCTCTGGGTCAAGACCCAGGGCCAGTATGTGCGGATAGCGGCGGCCAGCATCCTGCGGATACAGGCCGAGCGGGACTATTCCCGCATCCATGCGGATGGGCGGGAGTTTTTGTACAACGCCAGCCTGACCGAGCTGGAACGCGAATTGCCACAACAGGATTTCATCCGCGTCCATCGCAGCACCATGGTGCGCATCGATGCTGTCACCCGCGTGGGCGTAGGCCCCTTCTCATCGCTGACCGTCGTGCTATCCGACGGCACCATGGTGCGGGTCGGCCGCACCTACACCGCAACAGTCAAGGCACGGCTGGTGCAGCGCTCGCGGTAAGACCACCCGCAGGTGGCGTGGCTTGCCAAGCGGCGCAGCAATCGGGCAGCACTAGCCCAATGCAACGGCCATGGGTCTGAGGCTGCCGGTTCGCCGTGCTTCAGTCGCTCCACCCCCACCATCGCCACATCCAGCGCCACCGACTGACGCAGGTGCTTTCCAAAAACAAGGGCCTGTCCACACCCTCTGTGTGAACAGGCCCAACCATCAGGCTAGCGCTCAGTCGATGCGCGCAATGACCGCGCCAGCCGCCTGGTAGCTGCCCGCCTCGGTCTTGAGGCTGATGCGGCCCGCGCGAGGTGCGTTGACCTGCATTTCCATCTTCATCGCTTCCATCACCGCGATCAGATCGCCTTGCTGCACGGTGGCACCATCGGCGACCTTCCAGGCCGTCAAGGTGCCAGCAGAGACAGCGGTCACCGCATTGGCATCGGCCTCTTCCTGTTGGGCAGGCGAGGCGGCTGCAGCATGTCCGGCAGCAGACAGACCCGACAGCAGTGATGCAGGCAGACCCAGCATCACGCGGCGGCCATCCAGCTCGATCGCCATGCGCTGCAGACCGCTGCTTTGCACGGGCTGTGGCCGCGACTCGGGCTGGGCATCCCACTGTGGCATCAGCTGGGTTTCGATCCAACGGGTGTGCACGCCCATGTGCTGGCCATTCACGAAATCGTCGTGTGCCATCACCGCCTCGTGGAAAGGAAGCACCGTGGGCACGCCCTCGATCTTGAACTCCTTGAGCGCGCGGCGCGCACGCTGCACGGCCACTTCACGCGTCGGCCCCCAGACGATGAGCTTGGCCAGCATGGAATCAAACTGGCCTGCCACCATCGATCCGCTTTGCACGCCACTGTCCACCCGCACGCCAGGCCCCGAGGGGGCATCAAAGCGCGTCACCAGGCCAGGCGCGGGCAAGAAGCCGCGGCCCACGTCTTCAGCGTTGATGCGAAACTCAAACGCATGCCCATAGGGAACAGGCACGCTGGTGTCTGCCAGCACCTCGCCTTCGGCCACGCGGAACTGCAGGCGCACCAGGTCGGTGCCGGTGGTCTCCTCCGTCACGGGGTGCTCCACCTGCAGACGGGTGTTGACTTCGAGGAAGGAGATGGCGCCGTTCTGGCTGAGCAGGTATTCCACCGTGCCCGCACCTACATAGCCTGCGGCCTGGCAGATCTCGCGTGCCGACTGGTGGATACGTTCGCGTTGCGCGTCGGTCAGAAACGGCGCGGGGGCCTCCTCCACCAGCTTCTGGTTGCGGCGCTGCAGCGAGCAATCGCGCGTACCCAGCACCCGCACATTGCCATGCTGGTCGGCCATCACCTGGGCTTCGATATGGCGCGGCTTGTCGAGGAACTGCTCGACAAAGCATTCGCCACGGCCAAAGGCTGTCACCGCCTCACGCACGGCAGCGCCGTACAGCTCATCAATGTCTTCGGCCTTCCACACCACCTTGAGGCCACGGCCGCCGCCGCCAAACGCCGCCTTGACGGCAATCGGCAGACCGTGCTCGCGCGCAAAGGCATGCACCTCCGCCACATCCTTGACGGGCTCAGGCGTGCCAGCCACCAGTGGAGCGCCTACGCTGAGCGCCAGCTTGCGGGCCTGCACCTTGTCGCCCAGCTGTTCGATGGCCGAAGGCGGTGGGCCCACCCAGGTCAGGCCCGCATCGATCACGGCGCGGGCAAAGCCTGCGTTTTCGGACAGAAAGCCATAGCCGGGGTGCACAGCGTCTGCCCCGCTTTGGCGGGCCACGGCGATGAGCTTGGCAATGTCGAGATAGGTATCTGCCGGGCGTTGGCCTTGCAGTGCATAGGCTTCATCGGCCATACGCACATGCAGCGCATCGATATCGTCGTCGGCATACACGGCCACACTTTGCAGGCCGTGGTCGGCACAGGCACGGATGATGCGGACGGCGATTTCGCCACGGTTGGCAATCAGAACTTTTTTCATGGCTTCAGCCTTTCGCACCAAGCGAGCAAGGGAGGGCGAAATCGCCGTTGCCTGCTACGCAGACACTGCAATTTGCAGAAACGTCCGCTACGCGATTGTTTTCGCCACGGTTGGCAATCAAAACTTTCTTCATGGCTTTATCCTTGTATTTCTTCAAATGGCTGCAGCACATTGAACTGCAGCCATGCACCCACGGGTACCTGGCCTGCCAGGTCGAGATGGTGCGAGGCTACGCAGGCGATCACGGGGTAGCCGCCTGTCAACGGATGGTCTGCCAGAAACAGCACCGGTTGGCCACTGGCGGGTACCTGGATCGCGCCGAGTGCCGTGCCTTCGCTGGGCAGTTCCTGCGTAATGCTGCGGGCGAGCGCTTCATCGCCAGCAAGGCGCAAGCCCACGCGGTTGGACTGCGGTGTGACCTGCCAGCGTTGCGCCGCAAAGCGCGCTACCGCCTCTGCGGTGAACCAGTCGGTGCGCGGACCCATCACCACATCCAGCACGACGGTGTCGCCGCTTTGAGGCAGCATGGGCGGTGCCATATCGGGTACCTGTACCACATCGTTGTGCTGCGCATCGCCAATGGCCAGTTGCATGCTGGTGGCCAGCGCAGGCGGACCAATGCGGGCCAGGGTGTCCGTACTGGCACTGCCAAGCACCTGCTCCACCAGCCAGCCACCGCGCACGGCCACATAGCTGCGCAGACCGGTGTCGGGCTCGCCCAGGTGGATCACATCGCCGTCGTTCAAGGCAATGGCCGCATTGCGCGCAGCCTGCCATGCCGAGCCGTCGCGGGGCTTGACGGTGAGCGGTCCGGTCGCGCCCGTCACGGCAAGCACAGTGGCGCCAACGCTCTGCAATTGCAGGCCACCGGCCACGGATTCGAGCACGGGCAGACGGGCATCATTGCCCAGCAAGCGGTTGGCACGGCGCATGGCGCCCTGGTCCAGAGCACCTGCGGCCGACACGCCCTGGCCCGCCTGGCCAGCACGGCCTGCGTCTTGCACCAGGGTCTGCAACCCCGCTGCGCGCACCTGCATGGCTGCATGGCTTTTGCTGGCAGCGAGCGCTTTCCCAGCGCCCTCATCAGAGGTCTTTTTATCTGCATGGTTTGCAGATGGTGCGCCACCAGCTTCATTTTGTGTAGCGGCATCGACGAAGCGAACGCGCATGCCGGGCTGAAGAAGCGCGGGTGGATCGCGCTGCAGATCCCACATCGGCACCTCGGTGCGACCCAGCAACTGCCAGCCGCCTGGCGTGTCGTTGGGGTATACAGCGCTGAACGTGCCCGCAATGGCCACCGAGCCCGCTGGCACCTTGGTGCGAGGCGTACTGCGGCGCGGCACTTGAAGACTGGCATCGCCACCGGTCAGGTAGGCAAAGCCGGGGGCGAAGCCGCAGAAGGCTACGCTGTAGTCTTCACCGCTGTGGCGGCGAATCAGCTCGGGCACGTCAATGCCCAGCAATTGGGCAACTTCGGCAAGGTCTTCGCCGTCGTAATGCACGGGAATTTCAACGCGTCGGCCGGCCACCAGATCCTGCTGGCCCAGCTGAAGCGCATCGATATGGTGGCGCAGCGCCGCGGCGCTGGTCTGCCACCGGTCAAACTCGATCAGGATGGTGCGCGCGGCGGGCACCAGTTCCCGCACGCCAGCGGGCACCTGAGCCTGCAGTGCAGCCAACAGATCGAGGGTGTGCGCCAGGTCCTGCAACTCCACCAGCAGGCTCTGATCGCTCACCGGCAGAAAGCGCATGCTGCGCGTGGCAATGGCCGATACGCTCATGCGGCCGCCTTTTCCATGAAGGAGCGAATCTGCACGCCGGATGCTTCGAGGCGCTCTCGCACCGCGCGCGCCATGGCCACAGCGCCCGGGCTGTCGCCGTGCACACAGATCGAATCTGCCTGCACCTGCACCACCGAGCCATCGTTGGCCTGCACGGTGCCTTGCTGCACCAGTTGCAGCATGCGTTGCGCCACCAGCGTAGGATCGTGCAGCACGGCACCGGGTTCACGGCGAGACACCAGCGTGCCTTGCGGCGTGTAGCCACGGTCGGCAAAGGCTTCGGCAATCGTGGTGAGCCCCGCGTCCTGTGCCCACTGGGTCAGGGGCGATCCCGCCAGCACCACCAGCGCCAGGTGGTCGCCGACGGCTTGCATGGCCTCGATGACGGCAGCAGCCTGCTTTCTGTCCTGTGCAATGGTGTTGTAGAGGGCGCCGTGTGGCTTGACGTAGCGCACCGTGGTGCCTGCGGCGGCTGCAAGGCCTTGCAGGGCGCCAATCTGGTAGATCACATCGGCCACCAGATCGGCATGGGCCACATCCATGTTGCGGCGGCCAAAGCCTACCAGATCGCGGTAGGCAACGTGCGCGCCCACCACCACGTTGTTGGCCTTGGCCTTCTTCAGGGTTTCCAGAATACCGGCGGCGTCGCCTGCATGAAAGCCACAGGCCACGTTGGCGCTGCTGACGATGGAGAGCATGGCAGCATCATCGCCCATGGTCCAGGCGCCAAGGCTCTCTCCCAGGTCACTGTTCAAATCCATGGTCAGGGACATCGCGTTTCCTTTCAGTCTTTTATTGGAGGTTGACCGGCGCCGATCAGCAGGTCCTGCCCGTGGGGATCATGCGCCAGGTTCTGTAAACCATGCTCTTTTAACGGAACATCAGGAAATAGAGCAAGAAGACGTTGCAAATCAGGATGCCCAGGGCGGTAGGAATCTGGGCCTTGATCACGGCATTGCGGTCGGGCAGCTCCAGCAGCGCAGCAGGCACGATATTGAAGTTAGCCGCCATTGGCGTCATCAAGGTGCCGCAGTAACCCGAGAACATGCCGATGGCCGCCATCACGGCGGGATCGCCGTGGTACACATTCACCAGGATCGGAACGCCCACACCACCCGTCATCACCGGGAAGGCGGCAAATCCGTTGCCCATGATGATGGTGAACAAAGCCATGCCCAGCACGTACACCGCTACGGCCACAAAGCGCAAATCCATGTTGATGTAGGTGGTGGTGACGTGTGCCACAGCCTTGCCCACACCTGCATCGGAGAACACCAGACCCAGCATGCCCAGCATCTGCGGCAGCACCAGGGCCCAGCCCATGGCGTCGATCAGGCGGCGCGATTCGCGCAGGCCCTGGGCGGGCGTCTCACGTGTCATCCAGCACACCAGCACAAGGCCGATGATGCAGCCCAGCGCCAGGCTCACCAGGGTGGCATTTTTCGGGTCGATCAGAAAATCACCGGCGATCTTGAAATCCTTGAGCAGCACACTGCCGATCACGGTGACGACAGGGATTGCCAGCGCCGGAATGAACAGCTTGTTGCCCAGACGCAGTGCGCTTTCCTGGTTCTGCGCCTCGGTACGCATCTGCGGCTTGCCACCGCCTACGCCCTTGACCAGCACGATCAGCGCCAGCACGATCACGCCCACCCCCACCACCTCGGGCGGCATCTTGTCGCCCAGCAGGAACATGATGGCATACACGCCCCAGAACAGGCCTGTCGTCCAACGCTTGGGGTTGGAGGCATCGAGAAAGTTGAAGACGGCGGCACAGGCCATGATGAGACCGGCCAGCCAGTACACCTGGGTGATGCTGAAAATCATGCTGCACCTCCTTGGGACTGGGCATTGCCAGCCTGGGCAGCACCTGCACCCGCCATTTCCCTGGCAATCGAATGGTCAAGGCGGTACAGACGGTAGGAGTGGATGATGAAGGCGCAGATGGCAGTAGGAATGCCCCACAGTGCCACATGGATGGGCTCTACATCGATGCCAGCTTCATGCAGGAAAGTGGTCATCAGCACAATGGCGCCGAAGGCCACGAAAATGTCTTCGCCAAAGAACAATCCGACGTTGTCCGTCGCCGCACTGAAGGCACGCAAGCGATGGCGCAGGGTTTCGGGCAGCTTGCCATAGCGTGTTTCGGTCGCACCTTCAGCCATGGGCGCCAGAAGCGGGCGCACCATCTGCGGATGACCACCCAGGCTCGTCAGACCTGCGGCAGCCGTCAGCTCACGCGCTGCCAGGTAGACGATCAGCAGACGGCCTGCGGTGGCCGACTTGATGCGACTGATCCAGTTCTGTGCGTGCTGGCGCAGGCCATGGCGCTCCAGCAAACCGATCACTGCCAGCGGCAATACCAGGATGAGCGGCAGATTGCGGGTTTTGACAAAACCCGACCCCAGAGCCGCCAGGATTTTCTGCACCGGAAATCCGGCCACTGCGGCCGTGACCAGCGCAGTCACCACGACCACGACGAAGGGATTGAACCGCAGGATGAATCCCGCGATGATGACGGCCACCCCGAGAAGGGGCCAGAGGTTGACGATAGTGCTGTCCATAGAGAACCCACAGATTTGTTATGTGTTCGGCACCCGCCTGAAGCATCAAATGGGCACCACTTTTTTGTTCAACAACCAAAGAACATAGGCATTACCAAATTCATGTTTGTTGAACAATTTAAAAGTTTAGCCAAACAAAACACAGACCATTGACCGGGTAAACCCGTATCTTTGTGTGACAGCATGGCCTCATTGAGAGGATTTACACGCCTTTGTGCATACCGGCGACATCCAGCTCCGGTCCCTCAAGCCGTTTCACCCGCCCTGGCGCCGCTATCATCATTGGCAACGACTTCTACCAACCCTCGCCCTGCCATGACCACTGCTGCGCCTTCCCTGTCGCTCAACGACCGCGTTGCGGACCAGATCCGAGAGCGCATCGTGCGCGGCGAATTCCAGCCCGGAGCCAGGCTGTCCGAGGTGGCGCTGAGCGAGAGCCTCGATATCTCGCGCAACACTTTGCGCGAAGTCTTCCGCCTGTTGAGCAAGGAAGGCCTGCTGCGCCATGTGCCCAACCGGGGCGTGTTCGTGGCCATCCCCTCCATGGCATCGATCATGGACATCTACCGCGTGCGCCGCATGATCGAATGCCAGGCATTGGCGCAGGCGATTCCGCAGCACCCGGCGCGCAAGGAAATGCGCGAGGCAGTGGATGCGCAGCGCGCACTGCGGGCCGCAGGCAAGTGGGTGGAAGTGGGCACCGCAAACATGCGCTTTCACAAAGGCGTGGTGGCCCTGGCCGACAGCGAGCGGCTCAACACGCTGTTCTCGCACCTGTTGGTGGAGCTGCGCCTGGCTTTTGGCATGTTGAGCGATGCCGAGTTTCTGCACGCCCCCTATATCGACATGAATGCCTCCATGCTGGAGCGTTTTGAAGCCGGCGACATGAAGCGTGCCGCGGAAATGATGCATGACTACCTCACCCATTCCGAGCGCGTGGTGCTGAGCGTATATGCACGGCGCATGAGCGATGCAGGGATGGAGCTGTAAGCCCGTCATGGATAGCACGGCAGCATCCGCCGCCCTGATGGCTCAGCTGGAGGCCCTGGCTGACTGTCCGCTTGCCGGTGAATGCCTGCATATCAAGGCCCAATTGCCGCACACGGTCAAATCCGTGCAGGTGGATCGTCCCATTTTCGGGCTGGTGCTGCATGGCGCCAAACGCCTGTCGACCACTCGGCAAACCGTGCAGTTGCAAGCGGGAGATGTGTTCCTGGTGACGGGCCGCTGCCATATCGATGCCCACAACGCGCCAGACCCGGTCAGCCAGCGCTATCTGGCCATCACCTTGAACCTGTGCGACGAGGTGCTGCATGCGGCCCGCATCCTGTGGGCGCAGCCTTTGCGGTCTGACGATACACAGCTGATTGCGCTGCCAGCCGGCTCTCTGGCCGATGCGCTGCATGCCTGGAGCAACGCGCTGCTCCAGGGGCACTATGAACAGGCCCGCGCCGCCCTGGTGCAGATGGTGATCTGGCTGTGCCGCCAGGGCCACCATGCCTTGCTCGCGCCGCCCCCACCTCGCCTTGCCGATAGCGTGCGCCAGTTGATCGCAGCGGCTCCGGCCCGCCCCTGGCTGTCTAGAGATGTGGAGACCGCGCTTCACCTCAGTGGCGCCAGTCTGCGCCGCCATCTGGCAGCCGAAGGAACATCGCTATCGCAAGTGCTGCGCGACGCGCGCATGGGCCATGCGCTGGAGTTGCTCTACACCACAGCCTTGCCTATCAAGGCCGTGGCGGCGCGTGCGGGCTACCAGTCCGTGCAAAGCTTCAGCCGCCAATTTGAGGCGCGTTACCAGTTGCGTCCTGCAGATATCGGCAACCACTGAGGTGTTGAGCCGCAGGCGCATGCCTTGGCCCAGCAACACCTGCAGCGGCCGTTCAGGATTGGTTTGCGTGAGCGCCATGCGCCACAGCTTGAGCGCCTGAAATACGCCGCACCGGGCACCATCAAGGCTTATCAGGAGCCATTGATGCCATTCCTTTCTCCCTTCTCTCGCACACTGCGCAACGCCGCTCTATGGACCGCCCTGGCCGGTGGCGGTGCCTGCACATGGGCCCAAGCCGCACCACCGCTTGCACAGGCACCGGGCTACTATGTGCAGAATATCGGCCAGATGCAGGTGCTGGCGCTGTTCGACGGAGTCGTCCCACTGCCCCGGCAGCAGCTCAAGCAGATTGCGCCAGCACGGGCAAACCGGTTGCTGCAGCAGCACTATGTACCGGAAGCCCCCGAGGGCCTGCAGACTGCCGTCAACGCCTATCTGGTGCAACGTGGCACGCAAACCTTGCTGGTAGATACCGGCACCGCGCAATGCTTCGGGCCCCAATTGGGCCAGGTGCTGACCCATATGAAGGCAGCAGGCATATCACCCGCTGCAGTGCAGGACGTTCTGCTGACGCATGCGCACCCCGACCATCTGTGCGGTCTGCTCGATGCGGATGGCCAGATGGCCTACCCCAATGCCCGGGTCTGGATCCAGCAGGAAGAACTGGCCTACTGGCAGGACCCTGCGGTCGAGGCCAAAGCCACGGACTTCTTCAAACCATTGTTTGGCATGGCGCATCGCGCGCTGGCGCCGTACCAGCAAGCGGGGCGTGTCCGCACCTTTGGCAGCAGCGATGCGCTGCCCGATGGCGTGCGCTACCTGCCTGCCGCGGGCCATACCGTAGGTCACAGCGCATTTGTAGTGGACGGCAATGCCCCTGGCGCAACCGACCCTCGCCAGCAGTTGCTGCTGTGGGGTGATGTGGTGCACTACCACGCGGTGCAGTTTGCCGATCCCCAGGCCACCTATGAGCCGGACCAGAACTACGCGCAGTCCGTGCGCAGCCGCCGCCAGCTCCTGGAGCAGGCTGCCGCACACCGTTGGTGGCTGGCAGGCGCGCACCTGCCCTTCCCCGGCATCGGGCACGTGGGCCGTGACGGCAAGGCCTACCGCTGGGTACCTGCGGAATATGCGCCGGTCAGTGGCAGCGCACGCTGATCAAGCCTCTGCCGGATAAAACAGGCGGCGCGTAGTCGTTGCCTGTACCGCCTTGGCAATGGCGCCAATGTGGTCAGGCGTAGTGCCGCAGCAGCCACCCACGATGTTGACCAGGCCTTCAGCAGCAAACTCGTGCACCAGGCGGCTCGTGATCTCCGGCGTTTCGTCAAAGCCGGTGTCGCTCATGGGGTTGGGCAGGCCTGCATTGGGATAGCAGCTGATGAAGGTATCAGGCGCAGCCTTGGCCAGCTCTTGCACGTAGGGGCGCATCAAGGTGGCACCCAATGCGCAGTTCAGGCCCACCGAAAGCGGATTGGCGTGACGCACGCTGTGCCAGAAGGCCGTCACGGTCTGCCCGGAGAGAATTCGGCCCGAGGCATCGGTCACCGTGCCGCTGATCATGATGGGTAGGCGCTCGCCGGTCTGCTCAAACGCTTCGTCCACCGCAAACAGCGCGGCCTTGGCGTTGAGGGTGTCGAAAATCGTCTCGACCAGGATCACATCGGCACCGCCTTCGATCAGCGCCAGTGTCTGCTCGAGATAGGCCTGGCGCAGGGCTTCGAAGGTAACGTTGCGCGCACCGGGGTCGTTTACATCGGGGCTGATCGACGCCGTCTTGGGCGTAGGGCCCAGGGCACCTGCCACGTATCGCGGATGGTCTGGCGTGCTGTATTTGTCGCAGGCGGCCCGCGCCAGCCGGGCGCTCTTGAGATTCATCTCATAGGCCAGATCGGCCATGTGGTAATCCTCTTGCGCAATCGTGGTTGCGCCAAAGGTGTTGGTCTCAATCAGGTCGGCACCAGCGGCCAGGTACTTTTCGTGGATGTCACGAATCACATCGGGGCGGGTGATCGACAGCAGCTCATTGTTGCCCTTCACATCGTGGGCAAAGTCCTGGAAGCGCTCACCTGCACCTTCAGCGCCGCGGTAGCCTTCACCTCGGTACTGTACTTCACCCAGCTTGAAACGCTGAATCATGGTTCCCATCGCGCCGTCGAGGATGACAAGGCGCTTGGCAAGGGTGGCGGGCAGTTCTTTTGCGCGGGTGTAGGCTGGCTGTTGCATGGCAGCAATTGTACGGTTGGCCTTCTCGCGCCGCAGGCCATCGGGTCCAAGCACCTACAATGCCGGTGGCTGGCATGATCGCCAGAATCTGAGTCTTTTTAGCATTTGGCGCACAACTGGTAAGCGCAAGTAGCTATCATTTTTGAGAATACCTTGTCCCTTGCCCACACCGTCCTGCAGGACGCCTTTGGTTATGAGCATTTCCGTGGATCACAGCAGGCCATCGTCGAGCACGTGATCGGTGGTGGTGATGCGCTGGTGCTGATGCCCACGGGCGGCGGCAAAAGCCTGTGCTACCAGATTCCGGCCATCGTGCGCCAGCAGAAGGACCAGGGCACGACCATCGTCATCTCGCCGCTGATTGCGCTGATGCAGGACCAGGTCAGCAGCATGCACGAGGTGGGAGTGGAGGCTGCCTTCCTCAATTCCACGCTGGATTACGACCAGACACGCGATGTCGAGATGCAGTTGCTGTCGGGCGGCTATACCTTGCTGTACGTGGCGCCCGAACGCCTGAACACACCGCGCTTTTTGGGCCTGCTGGACGAGCTGCACGCCATGGGCAAGCTGGCACTGTTTGCCATCGACGAAGCGCATTGCGTGAGCCAGTGGGGCCACGACTTTCGCCCCGAATACCGCGAACTCACGGTGCTGCACGAGCGCTATGCCGGTGTGCCGCGCATCGCGCTTACCGCCACCGCCGATTCGCTGACGCGTGCCGATATCGTCGAGCGCCTGCAGCTCGAAGACGCCCGGCAGTTCATCAGCAGCTTTGACCGGCCCAACATCCGCTACACCATCGTCGAAAAAAAGGACGCGACGACACAGCTGCTGCGCTTCATCGAGCATGAGCACGACGGAGAAGCCGGTGTGGTGTACTGCCAGTCGCGCCGCAAGGTGGAAGAGCTGGCAGACGCATTGAACCAGGCGGGCATCAGCGCCCTGCCCTACCATGCCGGCCTGCCACCCGAAACGCGCCAACTGCACCAGCACCGCTTTCTGCGCGAAGACGGCATCGTCATGGTGGCCACCATCGCCTTCGGCATGGGCATCAACAAGCCCGATGTGCGGTTTGTGGCCCATGTGGACATGCCCAAGAACATCGAAAGCTATTACCAGGAAACCGGTCGCGGCGGCCGCGACGGCCTGCCAGCAGACGCCTGGATGGCCTATGGCCTGCAGGATGTGGTCAACCAGCGTCGCATGATCGACGACAGCCCGGCAGATGACACCTTCAAGCAGGTGATGCGCGGCAAACTCGATGCCCTGCTCGCCCTGGCCGAAGCCACCGACTGCCGCCGTGTGCGCCTGCTCGCCTATTTCGGAGAACAGTACGGCACCGGCGGTGACCGCGATTCCGCGCATCCGGAACTGGCTGCTGCCACCTCGGACAAGGCACCGCGCTACACGTGTGGCAGTTGCGACAACTGCATCCAGCCACCCAAGACCTGGGACGGCACCGACGCCGCACGCAAGCTGCTGTCCACCATCTACCGCGCACACGAGGCCAGTGACATCACCTTCGGCACCAGCCACATCATCGACATCGTGCGCGGCAAGGACACCGACAAGGTGCGCCAGTTCGGCCACGACAAACTGTCGACCTACGGCCTGGGCGACATGTACAGCGAAAGCCAGCTGCGAGGCGTGCTGCGCCAGCTGCTGGCGGTTGGCGCCCTCGCCACCCAGAAGGTGCACACCGACGCCGGCTACAGCTTTGAAACCCTGACCCTGTGCGACGGCTCACGCGCCGTGCTGCGCGGCGAGCAAGCCGTGCAACTGCGCGAAGCCAGTGCCGCCAAGACCAGCCGCAGCCGCACGCGCAGCACCAACCCCGCCGCCGCAGCCCAGAACCTGGGGCCCGATGAGCAGGTGCGCTTCATCAACCTCAAGGCCTGGCGCACTGAAATCGCCAAGGAACACAATGTTCCGGCCTACGTCGTTTTCGCCGACGCCACGCTGGCCGCCATTGCCCAGCGCAACCCGCAATCCCTGGACGAACTGCATGGTATCAGCGGCATTGGTGTGAAAAAGCTGGAAGCGTATGGAGAGGCTGTGTTGAAGGTAGTGCAAAGCTAGGCATACACTCAGTAACCATGCCTACTGGTTATGCCCTCATACCGCCCCGACTGTCACTGCGGGCACTGCAAAGCCCCATCGCAGGCCCCTGCACACTGGATCTGCAAGCCGGGGAATGCCTCGCCATCATGGGCGCATCGGGCGCTGGCAAGTCGGTCCTGCTGCGGCTGATTGCCGATCTGGATCCTGGTAGCGGGCAGGTGCTGCTCAATGGACAGCCTCGCAGCCAGTTCAGCGGACCGGCCTGGCGCCAGCAGGTGATGTATCTGGCAGCAGAGCCCGCCTGGTGGGCGGAATCTGTGATGGCGCATTTTCCGCCAGATAGCCAAGCACAATTGCTGCAACTGGCGGCGCAGTTGGGTCTGCGCCATGGGTTCATCGACATTCCTGTTGCGCAACTCTCGACCGGCGAGCGCCAACGGCTGGCGCTGCTGCGCGGGCTGGTGCGCAAACCGCAGGTGCTGCTGCTGGATGAGCCCACCGCAGCACTGGACGAAGATTCCATCCTCGCCGTCGAGCAACTGCTGCGCAGCCACCAACAACAAGGCCTGAGCGTAGTATGGGTGACGCACTCGCATCCCCAGGCATCACGGGTGGCAAGCCGCTGCCTGCGACTGCATGAGCGGCAGC
Source organism: Comamonas odontotermitis (assembly GCF_020080045.1). Lineage (NCBI taxonomy): Bacteria > Pseudomonadati > Pseudomonadota > Betaproteobacteria > Burkholderiales > Comamonadaceae > Comamonas > Comamonas odontotermitis. The sequence continues at coordinate 160,910 of NZ_CP083451.1, read as the reverse complement.
TGACGCCCATGGAGACTGTCCAATGAACCAGGCAATCCAATTGCAAGCCACCGATCTGCTGGTGGGAGCGTTGCTGGTGCTACTGGCCACCGGTGCATCATGGGCCATGCGGCTGCAGCTGGAGCGTCAGGTAATGTGGGCCTCGCTGCGCATGGTGGTGCAGTTGCTGCTGGTGGGCTATGTGCTGCGCCTCGTGTTCCAGCACGCGTCGCCTGCCGCGACCTTGGTGGTGGTCTGCGTGATGATTGCCGCAGCGGCGCGTGAAGTGGCCGTGCGCCCGCACCAGCGACTGTCCCGAGGTGGCAACTACCAGATTGCCGGGCTTGTGGTGGCGTTGTCGAGCCTGTCCACCGTCATCCTCGCGCTGCTGACGGCAGTGCGACCCGAACCCTGGTTCGATGCGCGCTATGCCATTCCGCTGATGGGCATCGTGCTGGGCAGCGTACTCAACGCGGCAAGCCTGGGGCTGGACAGTTTTTTCGATGGCGTGCGCCAGGGCCGTGCTTCCATTGAAGCGCAGCTCGCGCTAGGCGTGCCGTTTCGCCGCGCCATGGCGCCACATACCCGTGCCGCCATTCGCCGGGGGCTGATTCCCATCATCAACCAGATGACGGCTGCTGGCCTGATCACCTTGCCCGGCATCATGACGGGCCAGATTCTGGGCGGCATGGACCCGCTGGAAGCCGCCAAGTACCAGATCTTGCTTCTGTTTCTGCTGACCTTTGCGGGCGGTTTGGCAGCGGCAGGGAGTGTGCTGCTTGCCACACGCCCCCTGGGCGATGACCGCCAGCGTCTGCGCCTGGACCGCCTGCACCCCAACGCCTGACGGGCTTTGCGCTTTGCCATAAGGCAACGTGGTTCCTAGAATGGGGTCATCGCATCTGGAGAGCAGCCATGGCACAGCGCGACACGGACAACCTGGTAGATGAGCTGGTCGACTACGATCCGCTGGGCAGCGATCCTGCGTTGCAAGCTGCCCTGGAGCGCGCTCAGGCACAAGCCTGGCTGCCGGGCCTGCAGCAGCACGCACGTACCGTGGGCAGCACGGAGTTTGCACAATGGGCCAGCCAGGCCAACCGCCACACACCGCAATTGCAGCAGTGGGATGCACGTGGACGGCGGATTGATCAGGTGGAGTTCCACCCCGCATGGCACCGTGTGCTGGCCCACTACCGATCGCAACAGCTGATCGACATGCCGTTTTCCGGCGAGTCGTCCGCTGATGGGCTGCGCGGCCGCTGGAGTGCCTGGGCCGCAGGCTTTTACCTGCACGGCCAGGCCGAAGCCGGCAGCCTGTGCCCCGCCACCATGACGACAGCCGCCATCCCCGTGCTGCGCAAAGAGCCAGCGCTATGGGCTCAGATAGAGCGCGGCATCACCAGCACCCGCCATGACGAACGCGATGCGCCACTGGCCGAGAAGACCGCGCTGTGGGTGGGCATGGGCATGACCGAAAAGCAAGGCGGTTCGGACGTGCGCAGCAACACCACAGTCGCCTACCCCATGAATGAATCGGGGCACGGCGGACGTGGTGCGGCGTACCGGCTGCAGGGCCACAAATGGTTCTATTCGGTCCCGACGGCCGATGCGCACCTGGTGGTGGCGCGCATGGCAGACGGCCCGGGCGATGCCGGTGCCCTGCACGCGCCGCTGGCCTGTTTCTGGGTACCGCGCTGGCGGCCTGATGGCACGCGCAACATCGTGCTGGTGCAACGCCTTAAAGACAAGGTGGGCAACCGCAGCAACGCCAGCAGCGAAGTGGTGTTTGACGATGCCTATGGGGTGCTGGTGGGTGAGGAAGGCCGAGGCATTGCCACCATCATGGAGATGGCCACGATCACACGGCTGTGCTGCGTTCTGGGCAGCAGCGCCCTGCTGCGCCAGGCCACGGCGCAGGCGCTGTGGTCCACCCGGCACAGGCAGGCATTTGGCGCGGCGCTGGTCGAGCAGCCGTTGATGCAATCGGTGCTGGCAGACCTGGCGCTGGAGAGCGAAGCCGCGCTGCTGCTGGCCATGCAACTGGCGCAGGCATTTGAAGACAGCAGCGTCCCCGACAAACCAGCCGCGCAGGCCTGGCAGCGCATCATGACGCCAGCGGCCAAGTTCTGGGTCTGCAAACGCGCCATCACCTGCAGCGCCGAGGCCATGGAAGTACTGGGCGGCAACGGCTATATCGAAAGCTCCGCGCTGGCACGCCTCTACCGCGAAACACCGGTCAATTCGATCTGGGAAGGCTCGGGCAATGTGATGTGCCTGGATGTGCTCAAAGCCCTGCAGCGCTCACCCGATCAGCGCGATGCGCTATGGAATGCATTGCAGACCATGGCAGCGGATGACGTACCTGTTCAACAGGCCCTGCAGCGCTTGCAACGCCAGTGGCACACCTTCGAGCACGACGCCTGGGCACAGCAGGCGCAGGCACGCCAATGGGTGCAGCAGCTCGTGCTGGTGACACAGGCGGGCCTCATGCGGCAGTATGCGGACAGTACCCGCGCCGATGCCTTTGTGGCCAGCCGCCTCAGCGCGGACTGCAGCATGGGTGTGATTGGTGCTTCTCCCCTTGCCAAGGCGCAGATCGCCGCTATCCTCGGCGCCAGTTTGCATCTGCAGGAATGAATGGAAGGCAGCCATGGCAGTCAGCGTGTTTGATTTGTTCAAGATCGGTATCGGGCCCAGCAGCTCGCACACCGTAGGGCCCATGCGCGCTGCACATGCCTTTGTGCAGCGCCTGCAACGGCAAGGCATGCTGGCAAAGGTGGCACGCTTGCGCTGCCAGCTGTTTGGCTCCTTGGGTGCCACCGGCATTGGTCACGCCAGCGACCGCGCCGTCATGCAGGGCCTCGCGGGCCATGCGCCCGATACAGTGGATGTGAACGCCGTCGAAGCCATCATCGCGCAGGTACACAGCACGCAACAACTGCCGCTGAATGGCGAACACACCATTGTGTTTGAGCCTGCTATCGATCTGCTGCTGATCGGCGATGTGAGCCTGCCGTTCCACCCCAATGGCATGCGTTTCGAAGCCTGGGATGCGCAGCATGAACTGCTGGACGCACAGGCCTACTACTCGGTCGGCGGCGGCTTCATCGTCAGCGAAGAGGCGGCCCACGATGCCGAGCGCCAGCAAGTGATTGCACCGGATACCGAGGTGCTTCCCCTGCCATTTCACAGCGCCGCACAGCTGCTGCAACAGGCACATGACCACCAGCAGCCCATTGCACAGATCATGCGCACCAACGAGCGCCATTGGCGCAGCGATGCCGACATCGACAGTGGCCTGCTCAAGATCTGGCAGGCCATGCAGGATTGCGTGCAGCGCGGCTGCACCACGCAAGGCCGTTTGCCGGGGGGCCTGAATGTCAAGCGCCGCGCTGCTGGCTTTTACGAGGGTCTCACCCAGCATGCGGACAGCCCCTCCACCGATCCGCTGCAGGTGATCGACTGGGTGAACCTGTTCGCGCTGGCCGTCAACGAAGAAAACGCCGCTGGCGGGCGCGTGGTGACCGCGCCCACCAATGGTGCGGCAGGCATCGTACCCGCCGTGCTGCACTACTACTGGCGCTTTGTGCCAGGCGCTACCGAAGCGGGCATCATCGACTTCCTACTGACTGCGGGAGCGATCGGTATTCTGTACAAGGAAAACGCCTCCATCTCCGGTGCCGAAGTGGGCTGCCAGGGCGAGGTGGGCGTGGCCTGCTCCATGGCGGCTGCGGGCCTGTGTGCCGTGATGGGCGGTACACCGGAGCAGGTTGAAAACGCCGCCGAGATTGGCATGGAGCACCACCTGGGCCTGACCTGCGACCCTGTGGCAGGCCTGGTGCAGGTGCCCTGCATCGAGCGCAATGCGCTGGCCGCCGTCAAGGCCATCAACGCGGCCCGCATGGCACTGCGCGGAGATGGATCGCATGTCGTGAGCCTGGACAAGGTGATCGAGACCATGCGTGCCACAGGTGCCGACATGATGAGCAAGTACAAGGAAACATCGCTGGGTGGGCTGGCCGTGCACATCGTCGAGTGCTGAACCACCGCACCCATGTGCAACCAGCCTACCCTCTACAATCCTCGCCATGGCAATGCATTTTGATTTGGTAGACCTGCGCCTGATGGTGCACGTGGCAGACGCGAACAGCATGACGCGAGGGGCCGAACTGTCGTTCATCTCCCTGCCCGCCGCCAGCACCCGCATCAAGAACCTCGAAGAGAGCATGGGCGTGAAGCTGCTCTATCGCACCAGCCAGGGCGTGACCCTGACCCTGCCCGGACAGGCCTTTGTACAGCATGCCCGCACCGTTCTCGGCCAGATCGAGCACCTGCGCGGCGACATGCAGGAATACGCCCGCGGCATCAAGGGCCACGTACGTGTGTTTGCCAACACCACGGCGCTGGGCGAGTTTTTGCCACCCGTTCTGCGCACCTACCTGCGCAAGCACCCGGATGTGGACATCGACCTGCGCGAGCGCCTGTCCAACGACATCATCCGTGCTGTGGGCGAAGGCCAGACCGACATTGGCATCGTGGCCGGTCAGGTGCGTACCGAAAGCCTGGTCTCGATGCCCTACCGCCGCGATCACCTGATCCTCGTCGTCAACCCCGAGCATCCGCTGGCCAAGCGCAAATCCGTCGCCTTTGGCGACACGCTGGATTTCGACTATGTGGGCCTGCACGAATCCAGCGCCATCCACGCTTTCCTGCGCCAGCACAGCGACTTGCTGCACCGCCCGATCAAGCAGCGTATCCAGGTAGGCAATTTTGAAGCGGCCTGCCGCATGATCGAAGCAGGCGTGGGCATCGGCATCCTGCCGGAATCGGCCGCACGGCGCCATGCCAAGATCATGGACATCCGCATCATCCAGCTGTCCGACGAATGGTCCAACCGCGAAATGCAGATCGTGGTGCGCAACCTCGAATCGCTGCCTTCGTTTGCCCGTGAGCTGGTCGAGCTGCTGGTTGAAGACGGTATCGTCGCCGACGATGCAGATGGTCTGGATAACGACATCCCCACCAGCAACTGACGGTGCATCGTGGCGGCACACCATGAAGAGCAAGGCTGGGCGTTGCCAAAGCTGCCAATCTGGTCGCAACCGTGTGAACCATCAAAGCACAGTCTTGCAGGCGGTAGCCAGCCCAGCCGGGCGCCGCTATGCTGTGCCTCATACCCCGCATGAACGCTGAAAGCCTGCCATGACTGCCATCTGGAAAAAGCCCTTCTCATTGGACGCCCTGCGTGCCGCCGCGCGCAACACCGCGATCGAGCACCTGGGCATCGAATACCTGGAAATCGGTGACGACTATCTTGTGGGCCGTGTGCCTGTGGACCACCGCACGCACCAACCCTATGGCTTGCTGCACGGCGGCGTGAGCGTGGTACTGGCCGAGACCCTGGGCTCCGTCGGTGCCATGTTCTCCTCACCGCCTGATTGGCGCTGCGTGGGCCTCGACATCAATGCCAACCATATTCGTGGCGTGAAAAGCGGCTGGGTCACCGGTACGGCACGCCCGGTGCACATTGGCCGCACCACCCAGGTCTGGCAGATCGACATGGTGAACGACGAAGGCAAGCTGACTTGCGTGTCGCGCATCACCATGGCAATGCTGCAGGAAGGCTGAGTCTCGCCAATCCGTGATTCCAAAGCCCTCATGACACCTCTCCAGGCACTGGATACCAACGAAATCAAGGTCTCGCATCCGCAGCCATGGTTCGCACAGACGCTGACTTCCATTGACGGTGTGAACCTGCGCTATCGGGTGATACGCGACACCGTTGCGTCTTTTCACGTGCACGACGATTCGCCAGAGTGCTTTCTTGTACTCAGTGGCGAAGTGGTGGTGGATACCGAGGCAGGCCCTGTCACGCTCACACCAGGGATGTTCTACCGTGTAGAACCCGGCATGTCCCATCGCAGCAGGGTGGTGGGTGAAGCCTGTCTGCTGGTCATGGACAAGATGCCCTGACTGCTCTGACCAGCGCTCAGACGCTATTGTTTTTGATATCCCAGCGCTTGGCGGGCTTGCGCTGGCGGTTCTTTTTCTCTAATTACCGGCCGTAAGCCACACGCGCCAAGGCTTGGGCCAGCTCCCAGGCCGGGTCCACAAGGGGCAGACCTTCCACCTCCGGAGCGCCCGGCAGCGCCAGCGGGATTTCGGTGCATCCCATGATCAACGGCACATCGCCATGGCGCAGCCGCATGGCGCGCGCCACCTGAGAGAAGCAGGCGCGTGCCAAGTCCAGCCTGTCCGCTTTCACCCCTTGGTAGATGCCTTGCATCAGCAGCTCTCGCTCGGCGTCTTGCGGCAGGTGCACGGTGATGCCGCAGGCCGCCAGTGCCTCGTCGTACAGGCCGATGCGGTAGGTGCCTTGCGTGGCCAGCAACACACAGGCGCGGTGGCCTTGTTGTTGCAGGCTCTCTGCCACCACGCGGGCAATGTGCAGCAACTGCAGGCGTGGGTAGGCCTGCTGCAGGCGCTCATGCCAGGCATGGGCGGTATTGCAGGCCATGGCCACAGCGGTGGAGCCCACGGCCTGCAATTTGTCCATTGCGGTGCACATCATCGGAAAGGGGTCTTCGGCAGCTTCAGGCGCCAGCAATGCTGCACTGCGGTCAGGAATGGGCAGTTGCGCCAGCCAGTGCTCTGGATAAGCCTGGTCAGCCACGGCTGCACCGCCGGCCTTGAGTTGCTCTGCACAGGCCTGCACAAACAGACGTGCAAAATCAGCGCCCGCTGCCGGTCCCATGCCGCCCAGGATGCCTACGGTTTTCGTGCTCATTGCCCATTTTCCCATCTAAAAAACCTTGCCAAGCGATTGCGTACCTCGCTGCCAGCGCCGGCCCCCTTCGCCATGGAAGGCTCCATGGCAATAGAAAATGGCCCGTTACCGGGCCATGCCAAAACGCAGACAGCGATGCTTTAGATAGCTGGCTTGTCGCTTTGCGCGCCCAGATTATCCTTCAGCTCCTGGTTCATCGGCAGACCCAGCGCCTGGTTCTTCGGCGGAATGGGCTGCATGAACCACTTGTCGTACAGCTTGGTGAATTCGCCCGATTTCATCATGCCGCCGATCACGCCGTCGACGATCTTCTTGAATGCTGCATCTCCCTTGGGCAGCATGCAGGCATAGGGCTCCACCTGCAGGGCATCGGCCACCACTTCGTAGGCCGCAGGATCCTTGGAGTTGGCCTTCAGGCCGAACAGCAGAATGTCATCCATTGCAAAGCCCGATGCACGGTCGTTTTCCATCAGCAGGAAACCGTCCGCATGGTCCTTGGCCAGGGTGATGTTGATGTCTAGCTTCTGGTCGGCGCTGTACTTGCGCACCACGGGCAGGTTGGTCGTACCGGTGGTGATTGCCAGCGTCTTGCCCTTCAGATCGGCCCAGTTCTTGATGCCGGCGCTCTTCTTCACTGCCACGCGGGTGCCGGTGTAGAAGTAGTTGATCGCGAAATCCACATCCTTGTTGCGAGCAGAGTTGTTGGTGGTGGAGCCGCACTCCAGCGCCACGGTACCGTTCTGGATCAGCGGAATGCGGTTGGCCGAGGTGACCGGCTGCCACTTCACCTTCAGGTCGGGCTTGCCGATTTCCTTGCGCACGACATCGGCCACCGCGTTGGAGATATCGACCGAGAAGCCGATGGCGTTCTGGCCACCAGCCAGGTAGCTGAATGGCACCGACGATTCGCGGTAGGCGAAGGTGATCTCGCCCGATTCCTTGGCCTTGGCCAGCACATCGGCGTGCGCGGCAGGCAGGCAGGCAATGGCGGCGGCAGCGCAGACCAGCGACGTAACAAACTTCATATCGAAACCTCCTTGAATCAATCGATGTTGACAGTGTAGAAACCGATGATTTGTCCCAACAATGCCTTTTTGGGACAAACCCATAACGCCCGGTTATGGCACCAGGTGCACAGGGATTGTGCGTACCCGCACCCCCTATAAGCAAACGGTATGCCTGATGCGTATATTGCTATGCCTCAGCCGCAATGCAAGCGCCTATATTTAAGGGTTTTCAGGGGGTGGCTATGCACGTTTGCATTCTCGGCGCAGGTATTGTGGGTTTGGCAGCGGCGTATGAGCTGCAACAAGCGGGACACGAGGTCACCGTCATCGACAAGGCATCGCACGCCGGCATGGGCACCAGCATGGGCAATGGCGCGCAGCTGAGCTACAGCTACGTGCAGCCGCTGGCCGACCCCTCGATCTGGAAGCAGCTGCCCAAGCTGCTGTTCAATGAAGACTCGCCGCTCAAGTTTCGCCTGCAGGCCGATCCGCACCAGTGGAAATGGGGCCTGCAGTTTCTGGCCGCCTGCAATGCCAAGCGCTCAGCCACCAGTACGCGCGAATTGCTGCAATTGGCCGCCACCAGTCGCCAGCACTTTGAAGCCATGCAGCAGCATGTGCAGGGCCAATGGGATTACTCCACTACCGGGAAACTGGTGCTCTACCCCACCCAGGCGGGGGTGGAGTCGGCCCGCAACCAGCTCGATGTGCAAAGCAGACTCGGCAGCGCGCCGCAGCGCATCGTATCGCCCGACGAAGCCGTGGCACTGGAGCCCGCCCTTGCGGCGTACCAGCCGCAGTTTGCAGGCGCCGTGCACACCCCGAGCGAGTGCGCCGCCGATTGCTACCAGGTGGCGCAGCAGCTGCAGGCCTGGCTGCAGCGCAATGGGGTGAAGTTCGTCATGAACACCGCCGTTCAAAGCTTGCGCCGCGAAGGCGGCAGAATCGTTGCCGTGCGCACGAGCCAGGGCGATATCACCGCCGACCACTACATGGTCGCCCTTGCCTTTGACAGTGTGGCGCTGTGCAAGCCCCTGGGCATCGACCTGCCGGTGTATCCGCTCAAAGGCTACAGCCTCACCCTGGATGTCGCAGCCGCCAGCGACAAGGCGCCGCGCGTCAGCATTACCGACAGTGCGCGCAAAGTCGTCTTTGCCCGCCTTGGCAATCGCCTGCGCGTGGCAGGCATGGTGGAGTTGGTGGGCAACGATCTGCGCATTCCACAGGACAAGATCCGGAGCCTGTGCGATTCCACGCAGGCCGTCTTCCCGGGCTGCAGCGATTTCGCCGCAGTGAACCCCTGGGCCGGCCTGCGCCCCGCCACGCCCACGGCAGTCCCCATTGCAAGGCAGGCCGGCGCCAGCAATCTCTGGCTCAACACCGGTCATGGCGCGCTCGGGTTCACCCTGGCCTTTGGCACCGCCGCACAACTTGCGCAGCAGTTGGGCAAGGTTGCCTGATTTACTACAAAATCAATAGCATTTATCGCCTAATCCATGAGCACCGGAAGGCGTTTATCTACTGAATGGCTATCTGGCCCTGGTGTACGAAACACCGGTGGTCAAAAAGGCTCGCATCCAAGGGGTTGGGCAGGCGTACATCGCTCCAGCCCGGCATGCCCCGCCGGGCTTCGTCAAACCGACGCTGGATCTGCGCAATCACCACCACAGTGAATTGCCGCTCGCGCGCAAGGTTTCGCAAAACCTGCACCTGCTGCATGACCGGGGGCAGGTCGCGCCGCTGATCCAGCAGCTGCAGATAGTCGATGACGACGACGGTCGCCGGTGGTGCATCGTGCAGCTGTGCGGCCACATGCGCGGCGCACACATCGTCCGAACAATCCCACCGAAAACGGGTGCCCCACAGCGCCCCATCGGTATCGGCTGCAGCCGCCATGGTGCGTACCTGTGCAGGAGTGCAATCGAGCGAGAAGAAAGCCGCATGTTGTCCCGCTCGCAAGGCGCGTGCCATCAATGCAAAACCCAGGCGGGTTTTGCCCTGCAGGGGGCGTGCGGCGAGCAGCAGCAATTGGCCTGGCCGCAGCTGGCGAGACAACTGGGTCAGCGCATCTGGTGAAGCGTGCCGGGCCATCAGCAGGCTCCATTGCGCAAAGCCGTTTTCCCTGGCGATGTCATCGAGCGCTTCATGCAGGGGCATGCCGTGCTGGCGAGCCCTCAGCCTCGCCTGGCGTTTGAGCGCGTACAACGGCGCGGAAAGGGGAATGGATCCCATGGTCAACCTCCTGTTCAAGGCAGCTGAGCAATCCCTCCTTATGCACATCGCCAACAAGCAGGTTGGGCTAAAGGTATGCCCTGCACAAACAATGCTTCCCCAAACGGAGGGAGGAGGCGCGGGCCGCGCACGCCATCCATCTTATCGCAAGGATTGCAGAGACTTTGAACCAGTTCTGAGAACAGCCAGTGCAGCTCCTGGCTAGCGCTGCGCCGCCAGCACCTTCTGCATTTCGCGCGTGATGGCTTTGACCAGCAGTGAATGCGGCTGCGCGGCCGCGCGGATGGCATTGACCGGCACCTGCAACTCGGGGGCCAGCGGCAGCACTTCCACCTTGCTCCGGTCGGCCGACAAGGCCGTGCAGCCATCCACCATCGCCACGCCCAAACCATGGTGGGCCATGGCCAGGGCCGTGTGATAGGTCTGCACCGTCACAAAATGGTTCTGGCCTGCGCCTGATTCGCGGCCCAGCTGGTTCAGCAGCATACCCACAGGGTCCTGCGCATCCAGGCAGATGAGGGGCACGCCCGCCAGATCTTCCTGCGACAGAGTGCCCGCGCGCAGCTTGAACGGGGGCAGCATGCCCTTGGGCACGATGCACATCATGGGCACGCGGGCCAGGTTTTCCTGCAGCAAGGTGGGCTGCTGCACATTGCTCAGTACAAAACCCACATCAGCTTCCTGCATCATGAGCGCCGACACGATCTGCGGAGAGTGCAGCGACTGCAGAGTGACAGTGACATTGGGGTGTTTCTGCTTGAACTGCGCCAGTGCGCGTGGCAACACTTCGTGGCTGAGCGCCAGCACGCTGGCAATGCGCAACTCATCAGTGGCACGGCCCTTGCGCAGGCTGTCTGCCAGGCGCTGTACGTCTTCAAGCTGGGCAAACAGCTTTTCCATGTGGGGCAGCAGGGCCAGCGCTTCACTGGTCGGTGCAAGGCGCCCCTTGCTGCGCTGAAAGAGCGCAAAGCCCAGCTGCAGCTCTGCATGCTGCAAGGTGCGGCTGACAGCGGGCTGCGAGATGTTGATGAGCCGCGCGGCCGCGCTCACGCTGCCCGTATGCATCACCGCATTGAACACTTCGATATGGCGCAACCGCATTGCTCAGCCCTTCGCCACGTCACTGGCCGGCATCTTCGGCCTGCATGCGCGCGAGGCGCTCGCTCTTCCAGTACACATCGTCACCGCCATCCACGCGATTGAGCACCCGCGCCAGAACGAACAGCAGATCGGACAGGCGGTTGAGGTACTGGCGCGGCGCAGGGCGCATGGCCTCTGCTTCCTGCAGGGCCACCACCATGCGCTCTGCACGGCGTGCAACAGTGCGGCACACATGGGCCTGCGATGCCGCGCGCGTACCTGCGGGCAGGATGAACTCAGCCAGCCGGGGCAGTTGCGCGTTGTAGCGCACGAGCGCATCGTCCAGCTGCAGCAGGGCATCGTCCTTGAGCAGTTCGTAGCCAGGCATCGACAGCTCGCCTCCCAGGTTGAACAGCTGGTGCTGGATATCGATCAGCAGCTCGCGCACATCCGAGGGCAGCGGCTCGCACAGCAGCAGGCCGATGTGCGAATTGAGTTCGTCCACATCCCCCATCGCGTGAGGCCGGCCGCTGGCCTTGGAGACGCGGCTGTTGTCGCCCAGGCCGGTGGTGCCATCATCACCGGTTCTGGTCGCAATCTGGGAGAGTCGGTTGCCCATTGGTAATCCTTGTGAAGCTTGTGTACTGGGGCCTATTTTCTGTTACCTGCCTCCCGTAATTTGTAGCGGAAGCAACAGCAAGCAAAAATGATAGCGCTTGGCAGTCATATGGGGTGCAATAGGCCCCATGTCTGAATCCTATAAGGAGGTGCAGATGCCTGCAAAATTTTTCACCCATCCCTTTGATGCCCGCAGCGTGATGCTGTTTGCATCCATCGCCGTGACATCGGCCATGGCCCACGCCCAGCCTGCGACAGGCAGCGCAGCGCAACGCCTGACCCAAGGCGCCAGCGCGCACCGTATTGTCCAGGCCGAACGCAACCTGAGCGCCAGCGACCCTCGCCGCCACCAGGTGCGCCAGCCGGTCAAAAAGAACATGTAACGCCCTTTTCCTCTCTCCGGACTCTCCCCCTCCCCGCCTCGGCGGGTTTTTTTTGGCTTCGCGCAGCAGACAGCGCTGGTACAGATGCGGTGCTATTCTGAAGTTCAGTCTGGAGACTCCTCATGAATGCACCTGTATCCACCCACCAGTTGCAGGCCGAACTGCGGTCTGTTCCCGACGCCTTCCTGCAAAAACTCGCAGCCCGCTTTGACGCGCAGTGTTCCACCGCGCAGGCCGTGCGTGAACAGCATGGCCGCGACGAAGGCTCCATTGCTGCGCCGCCACCCGCCGCCGTGGTGTTTGCCGAATCCGCCGAGGACGTGCAGGATGCCGTGTGGCTGTGCGCCGAATACAGCGTGCCGGTGATTGCCTATGGCGCGGGCTCGTCGCTGGAAGGCCACCTGCTGGCCGTGCAGGGCGGCATCACGCTGGATGTGAGCCGCATGAACCAGGTACTCTCGGTCAATACCGAAGACCTGACCATCACCGTGCAGCCGGGCATCACGCGCAAGGCACTCAATGAGGCGATCAAGGACACCGGTTTCTTCTTTCCCATCGACCCCGGCGCGGATGCGTCGATCGGCGGCATGGCCTCCACCCGCGCCAGCGGCACCAATGCCGTGCGTTATGGCACCATGCGCGAAAACGTGCTGGCACTGGAGGTGGTGACCGCCAGTGGCGAGCGCATGCGCACCGGCAACCGGGCCAAGAAGAGCGCGGCGGGCTACGACCTGACACGCCTGCTCGTGGGCAGCGAGGGCACGCTGGGCATCTTTACCGAGATCACGCTGCGCATCTACCCACTGCCCGAAGCGGTGAGCGCTGCCATCTGTTCCTTCCCCAGCATCGAGGCCGCCGTTCGCACCGTGATCCAGACCATCCAGATGGGTGTTCCCATCGCCCGCGTGGAACTGATCGATGTGAACGCCATCCGCATGGTCAATGCCTACAGCAAGCTCAGCCTGCGCGAGGAGCCCATGCTGCTGATGGAATTCCACGGATCGCCTACCGGCGTGAAGGAGCAGGCCGAGATGGTGCAGGACATCGCCAGCGAGTTTGGCGGCAATGCCTTTGAGTGGGCCGAGCGCCCCGAGGACCGCACCCGCCTGTTTACCGCGCGCCACAACGCCTACTTTGCCGCCGTGGCGAGCGTGCCCGGCTGCCGCTGCATCACCACCGATGCGTGCGTGCCCATCAGCCGCCTGGCCGATGCGCTGCTCGACTGCGTGAACGAGGCCGACGCCAGCGGGATTCCCTACTTCCTGGTGGGCCATGTGGGCGACGGCAACTTTCACTTCGGCTACCTGATCGACCCCGACAATGACATCCAGCGCCAGCAGGCCGAGCAATTGAACCACCAGCTTGTGGAGCGCGCCATCGCCCTGGGTGGCACCTGCACCGGTGAGCATGGCATCGGCATCCACAAGCAAGGCTTTCTCGCGGAAGAAGCAGGTGACGGCGGGGTGGCCATGATGAGAGCCATCAAGCAGGCACTGGACCCAAAGAACATTCTGAACCCGGGCAAGATCTTTCAGTTGGCCGTGTAGCGCGCCGCACCAAAGACAAAGCCCGCGAGCCATGCTGCGCGGGCTTTGTTGGTGAGGAGCTGCAATTGCGCCCCTCGGCCATGGCTCCATCAGGCCGGCTTGGCAGCCCCCAGTTGTGCCTTGCGCGCCGCCACGCCTGCACCCACAAAGCCGGCAGAGACCACGCTGAGCACCATGCCCACTGCAGCCCCATAGAACACGCCTGCGTTCATGTGGTGATCGAGCATGTAGCCAAACACCGGTGCGGCCAGGCAGAAACCCAGATCCAGCCCCGAATACACCATGCCGTACACCCGGCCCGTGGCACCGGGCGGTGCTGCGCGCTTGACCAGCATGTCGCGCGACGGGCCTGCCAGGCCGGTTCCCACACCCGCCAGCGCCGCCACGCCCAGCGCTGCATAGCCGGGCAGCCACCCAGTGGCCACCAGCGCCAGCAGCCCACCAGAGAACAGCAGGCAGGCGGAAATCGTTTTCTCCAGGCGCTCCACCCGGCCGACCAGAAAGCCGCCCACCACCATGCCCGCCGCGCCAAACAGCATGTACCCCGTCACCACATAGGCGGTGATGCTGGCGGGCAGGCCATACAGTTGCTGCAATGCCGGGCTGGCAAAGGACTGGATGGCGCTCATGGCGCAGGTGGTCCAGAAGAAGAACGAGAAGCACAGCCACACCGATGGCAGCTTCAGGAAAGCCAGCGGGTGCTCCAGCGCTGCAGATGCGGTAGCCGCCTTTGCCGGGCCATTGGCGGCGCCCGCTACCGTCACGCGGTCGTCCAGCGCATCGCGGTTGATGACCATGATGGCCAGAATGATGGCTGCCAGCGCAGCGCCGCACAGACAGGCCAGGCGCCAAGAACCGGTGGCCGAGGTGATACCCGCCATGAACACCGGTGCAGCCGCCCACCCCAGGTTGCCCGACAGGCCATGCACCGAGAAACCATGGCCCAGACGCTGTGGCGACAGGCGCTTGTTGAGGATGGTGAAATCCACCGGATGGAAAGGCGCATTGCCCAGACCCGCAAAGACGGCGGCCAGCATCAGCTGCACATAGCTGTGCGCCGTGCCCGCAATCACCCCGGCCACGGCAAAGCTGCCGAGCGCCGCAAAGAGGATGGGACGGGCACCGAAGCGATCCACCACAAAGCCCGCCAGGGCCTGACCAACGCCGGAGACGATGAAGAACACCGACACCAGCACGCTCAGCTCCGAGTAGCTGAAGCCGAAATCCTGGATCAGCCACGGAAACAGCGGCGGCAGCAACAGATGAAAGAAGTGGGACGAGCCATGGGCAAGGCCGATGAGACCGATGGTGCGGCTGTCCTGGCGCAGGCTGCCGATCTGGTCGGCACCAGCAGCGGAGGCATTGGTATTCGTTGTCATACCCGGCATGGTAGCCAAAGCCCTGCCGTCTTGTATGCGATAGCAAGCCAATTACTATCGCCAACATGCCAAGCCAAGCCATACCCTCCTCGCGCCGCCGCGCCAGCGGGCCGCTAATCACCGCGGTGCCAGCGGTATCGCTGGCCACCGGCGCGCGTGCCTGGGAGTACGTGGATTCGCTCACCCCGCATCTGTTCGTGCCCACACCACAGCGGCCTGTGCGCGCCAAGCAGCGGGTGCTGCAGCGCGATACGCAGGTACTGCCGCACCACCACCAGTGGGCGCAGCTGGCGGTATCCACCACCGGAACCCTGCATCTGCGCGTGCCCCACGCCACCTTTGTGGTGCCGCCCGGGCGGGCGCTGTGGATTCCGCCCCAGGTGGAGCACGCCGTCACCATGGTGGAGACGGCCGAGCTGCGCACGCTCTACATCTACCAGGCACCAGGCCAGTGCGGGCCCATTGCAGACGATGCGTCCAGTGCACGCTGGCAGCGCTGCCGCGTGCTCGAAGTATCGGATCTGCTGCAGGCGCTGGTGCGTGACCTGTCCACGAACTCCGACGCAGGCGAGCCACCCACCCCGGCGCAGTTGGCACGCGAGCGCCATGTCAGCGCCCTGCTGCTCGATGAGCTGGGGCGCGCCACGCAACTGGACCTGCGCATCGACATGCCGCGCGACAAACGCCTGCACACCCTGTGCCAGACCGTTCTGCGGGATCCGCTGGCGCATGACAGCCTGCAGGCATTTGCCAGCAACAGCGGCGCCAGCCTGCGCACCGTGGCGCGCCTCTTTCGGCAGGAGCTGGGTTGTACCTACCAGCAATGGCGCCAGCAGGTGATTCTGGCCAAGGCTGTGCAACTGGGCGCCAGTGGCCTGGCCATGGGGCAGATTGCCGTGGAGCTGGGCTACACGCCCAGCGCCTTCAGTGCCATGGTGCAACGCGCCGTCGGTCTGCCGCCTGCGCGTTTTCTGGGCATGCAACGCCGCTGATGGCCGCGCAAGTACTTGTGCAGGCTGGCAGTAGAAATGCCCTGCTGCGTTATCCTGCCTGCAGAATTTATGAAATAACCGGCCCTTTGCGCTCATCCATATTGCGCAGATAGCTCTATTTTTTATAGCAAATCCATGCCACTCCACAGCTACGATCCCCGCCTGGGCCACCGCCTGCCGCATGACCCTTTCAACGCGATTGTCGGCCCGCGCCCGATTGGCTGGATCTCCAGCCTGAGCAGCACTGGCGTGCGCAATCTGGCGCCTTACAGCTTTTTCAACGCGTTCAACTATGTTCCGCCCATCGTCGGCTTTGCCAGCATTGGCCGCAAGGACACCCTGGCCAACATCGAAGCCACACGCGAATTCGTCTGGAACCTGGCGAGCGAGCCGCTGGCCGTGCCCATGAACCAGAGCTGCGCCGCCGTGGCACCAGAGGTCGACGAGTTTGAACTGGCGGGGCTTGCGGCCGAGTCTTCCGTCAAGGTGAAGCCGCCGCGCGTGCAGGCCAGTCCGGTGTCCATGGAATGCCGCTGCACGCAGATCATCCAGCTGCAGGGCGCCGATGGCGTGCAGGTACCCACTTGGCTGGTGTTGGGCGAGGTAGTGATGGTGCATATCGACGAGCGGCTGCTAAAGGATGGCATCTACCAGACGGCCGCAGGCCAGCCCCTGCTGCGCGGCGGCGGGCCGGGCGACTATTTCACGATCAGCGAAGCAGGCAAGCGGGTGATGATGCGGCCACGCTGATGCGCCTCCTACCGGTACTGCTTCGGCATGCATGGCGCGCCTGAAGGCGCATCGAATTCAGTCGATCTGCATGCGTGCAGCAGCGGCAAAACTGCCCAGGCTCCAGCCCTTGCCCAGCAGGAACATGCGGGTGTTCAGGTGGTTCAGCACCTGCGGCTCGACGCTGTTGCCCAGGTACCGCATTTTCTTGTCGGCGATATCGACATAGCCGAGCCGGTAATCGCGCGCCAGCTTATGCCACAGCGCGTGGGCGCCAGGCGACTGGCGGGCACCGGTGACGAGGCACAGCCCGGCATCCAGGGCCCAGCGGTAGATGCACGATGCCAGTCCCTTGCGCTGGTAGGCCACATCGAATTTGGAATGGGGGCCGCGAATGATGCGGTCGGCGCGCTTGTCCAGCTCGATCAGGCGGTTGAACACGGTGAAACCTGCAATACGGTGCGCCTGCAGGTCTTCAACGTAGACGTAAAACTCACCATCGGCCGCGCGGTAGCGGATGGCGAAACGGGGATCGGACAGCGGAATTTCAGCAATCCCGTGCAGGCAATCACCCGGGGTGTTGATGCGATCATGGATGGAGGCGCATTCGCCTTCCAGTTGCTTGGGTGGAATCGGGCTCACATCGATGCGCAATTCCACCGGCCGGTACAGCCAGGATGCCCAGAAGGGCGGCATAGCGGTCAGCATGGCTCTCTCTCCTTGTGCGCGGCCTGTGTCTGGCCGCTCCAATGACAAAGCCATTGAGGGTAGCCCAGCGCACAATTCGCACGCAAAGGGTGCGAGATTGCTGCTGCTACCCTCTCCCCACTCTCCCACCATTCCATGCCTCGCCAAGCGCTCCAGAAGTTACTTGGTGCGCCTCAGCGTCCAAATGCACCCATGGGTAGCCCAGACGTGAAAAAACCCGCCTGAGCGGGTTTTGGAGGCCTGTGTCTGCAGGCGCGGAAAATGTTATTCCGACAGTTGACGCATCGTGGCCTGATCCAGGCGGCCGGTCACGGGCAGACCCTGATCCTGCTGGAAGGTGCGCAGTGCATTCTGCGTACGCGGGCCTGCGGCGCCATCGGGCGTGCCCACATCAAAGCCCAATTCGTTCAAACGCTGCTGGGCCTGCTTCATGGTCATGCGCACATTGGTCTTGGCGCCGGGGGCCGACGTCTGGCTGGGCGCTGCCGAGCCGTCCACCGACAGGCGGCCGCCGCCGCCCAGGCCCTGACCCTTGACAGCCTGTGCCTTGTAGTTGCGCAGCGCGCGCACCATCTGGTTGTAGGCGTCGACAAACGCGGCCGACACCACCTTGCCTTGCGAGGTGTTGGAGTAACCGCCGATGCTGGCGCCCGCCGAGCCACCGAACAGGGTGCCAAAGCCACCCCAGTCGGTGTTGCTGGCGTTACCGGTGGAGGACGACACCTGCACGCCCGAGCGGTTGTCCACCAGGGTCAACATGGCCGAGGCCTCGCGCGTCTTGCTGTTGGCGGCAACGCCACCCAGGGCGCTGCCACCACGGCCACCCAGAATACCGCCCAGGGCAGCACCAAAGCCACCTGCGTTGTCTTCGCTGAAGGTCACTTCAGGCGTCAGACCGTAGTCCGAAGCCACCACCTGGCCCTTGCCGAAGTTGCTGCCCTTGCGCATTTCGCCGTTGTCCATCATGGCGCGCTCGCGGTTCATCGCGTTCATGCCGGCAGCGCTGCGCTCCACCACTACGAAGCAGTTCGATTGCTGGATCAGCACGCGCAGCAGATTGGCGGTGGGAGGCAGGCGGTATTCGTTGCGCAGGATGGTGTACCAGCCCGCTTGCTGGTTCTCCACCAGCGAGACGGTGCCCACGGGAGAGTCGCACTTTTCCAACTGGCTGTTCTCGCCCTGGCTGCTGCCGCCTGCGGCGCCACCGGTCACGGTGTTGTTGGTGCCGCCGCCCAGCTTCATGCCCGTGGATTCGCAGCCTGCCAATGCCAATACGGCCAGTGCCGCCAATGCCAGTTTCTTCATGTGTAGCTCCCGCAAGTTTTCAATTACTTTTACAAAGAAACCCAGGAGCACTGCCTGGGTTCAAACCACCACTATCGGTCCGATAAACGCCGTCAATTGTAGAAAATCCCTCGCCAAATGGCATCAAGATTTGCTCTCGATCAAGGTGGCAACGGCGCGTAAATTGCGACAAAATGTTGCAAAGACAAACAATTTTGCAAATTACGCAGAGCCAGAATTATCCGCGTAATTTATCAATTAATCCATTAAGGGCATCGAGCGAGCCGAACTGGATCACGAGCTCCCCCATCTCCTCCACCTTGCCAGCACGTTTGACGCGCTTTTTCACGCGCACCTCCACCTCTGCCATCAATAGGTCGGAGAGCTCTTCTTCCACACGCTTCAAATCGCGCGATTTGGCTGGTTTGGCCTTGACCGGGGTTTCTCCCGAGAACTCTGCGCTCACCTTTTTGACCAGACTCTCAGCCTCGCGCACACTCAGCTTGCGCGCATTGATCTGGTTGGCTGCAGTGATCTGCGCGGCACGGTCCAGCACCAGCAGGGCACGGGCATGGCCCATGTCCAGGTCACCAGCCATCAGCATGGTCTGCACCGGCTCGGCCAGATTCAAGAGGCGCAGCAGGTTGGATGCAGCCGAACGCGAGCGGCCAACGGCTTGCGCGGCCTGCTCATGCGTCATGTTGAATTCGCCCACCAGACGCGAGAGGCCTTGTGCTTCTTCCAGCGGATTGAGGTCTTCGCGCTGGATGTTTTCAATCAGTGCCATGGCAGCGGCTGCCTCGTCAGGCACTTCGCGCACCAGCACCGGCACCTCAGCGAGGCCTGCAATGCGCGCCGCACGAAAGCGCCGCTCGCCAGCAATGATTTCGTACTTGCCCGCATGCTCGCCCTGCGTGAGCCTGCGCACCAGAATCGGCTGCATGATGCCCTGGGCCTTGATGCTTTCGGCCAGCTCGTACAGCGCCCCTTCATCCATGCGCGTGCGCGGCTGGTAGATGCCGGGCACCATGTCTTCCAGCGCGAGCTGGTGGGGGTTGTGGCCCTTGTCTTCTGTGGTCTGCGGCGCTGCTTCCACCTTGGGGCCGAGCAATGCTTCGAGGCCGCGTCCCAGGCCCTTGGGTTTTTTGGTTGCCATGGTTTTGTTCACCTTTGGTTTTTGGCTGCCGCAACGGCGCTCAGTTCGGCCAGCAGGCCTTGCCCCAGTGGCCAGTTGCCCAGCTCGGATTCCGCGTTGATGTGGCCGCAGTTGCCCTGGTCCACCCAGCGGGCACCCCAGCTGTCTGCCAGCAGCCTGGCGCGCTCTGCGCTGCAGTACGGATCGTTCTGGCTGCCCACCAGGATGGAGGGGAACGGCAGCCTTTGCAGTGCAATGGGCGACCAACCGGGAATCAACTCGGCCAGATCCGGCCGATCTACATCACCAGGCGCCACCAGCAGTGCGCCACGCACCTTGTGCGCCGCCTGCGGCGAATGCGCGGCCCACCAAGCGGTCAGAATGCAGCCCAGGCTGTGCGCCACCAGCACCACGGGCTCTGGCGCATCCACGATCACTTCCTGCAGCCGTGCGGTCCAATCCCCGCGCTTGGGGCGCATCCAATCGTGCTGCTGTACGCGTTCGTAGCCAAATTCTTCTTCCCACACGGTTTGCCAGTGGCCCGGGCCGCTGTTTTGCCAGCCTGGCAGCAGTTTGACGGACAAGAATTGCATACTCTCTTTTTTATAGCTATCAGCGCTTTACAGATATGCGCTACAGGCCAATTTCTTTCAAAATATCAAGCGCTTATTGTGCCTGATTGTCTGCCCGCTGCAATGCGCCGCCACACTTGCCAACAAAAAGGCCTCCCATGCGATGCATGTGGAGGCCCGTTTCCCTGGCAAGCAGGGCTGGCTCATTTCATCGATTTGATGCGCTTGACCATCTCTTTGGCAAACTCGACGAATGCCTTGCTGCCCTTGGCAGACGGGTCAAATACCACACCGGGCAGGCCATAGCTGGGTGCCTCGGCCAGGCGTACATTGCGCGGAATGACGGTGTCGAACACCTTGTCGCCAAAATGGTCCTTGAGCTGGTCGCTCACCTGCTGCTGCAAGGTGATGCGCGGATCAAACATCACGCGCAGCAGGCCGATGATCTCCAGATCTTTGTTGAGGTTGGCATGCACCTGCTTGATGGTGTTGACCAGATCGGTCAGGCCTTCGAGCGCGAAGTACTCGCACTGCATCGGAACGATCACGCCATGGGCCGAGCAAAGGCCGTTCAGGGTCAGCATCGACAGGCTGGGCGGGCAATCGATCAGCACGAAATCAAAGTCACCATTGGCGGCGTCAAGCGCAGCCTTCAGGCGCTTTTCACGGCGCTCCAGCTCCACCAGTTCCACCTCGGCACCTGACAGCTCACGGTTGGCTCCCAGCACCCAGTAGCCGCACTTGTCTGAGTACACTGCCGCTTCCTTGATGGTGTTCGACTCCAGCAGCACATCGTAGACCGAGGTTTCGAGTGCGCGCTTGTCAATGCCCGAACCCATGGTGGCATTGCCCTGCGGATCGAGATCCACCAGCAGCACCCGCTGCTTCACCTTGGCCAGGCCTGCAGCCAGATTGACTGCCGTGGTCGTCTTGCCCACGCCGCCCTTCTGGTTGGCGATACAAAAGATTTTTGCCATGAAAGTTCGCTTCAATCCAATACTTACTTGGTGAGGGCCAGCTTCAGGCCGAAACCAATCAAAAACACACCGGCGGTCTTCTCCAGCCATTTGACGACCGACGGATTGGCGCGCAAACGTTCGGCCAGGGTCTTGGTGATCACCACAACGATCGTGCAGTACACCAGACTGATCACCGCCACCGTCGCCGCCATCAGGGCAAACGTCGGAATGCCGCGATGCGTTGCCGGATCGACAAACAGCGGAAAGAACGCCATGTAAAAAACAATGGCCTTGGGGTTCATCAAGGTGATGAGGAAGCCTTGCTTGAAATAGTGGCGCGGCTCAATCCTGATGACCGGCTGATCGCCTGGCTTGGCGGTGATCAGCTTGTAGCCGATCCATGCCAGGTAGACCGCCCCTATCCACTGCACAGCCTGGAAAGCCGCAGGGTAGGCCGTCATCACTGCAGCCACACCGGCCACTGCCAGCCACATCAGCACCTGATCGGCGGCCATGCAGCCCAGGCATACGGCCATCCCAGCCCAGATTCCACCCTTGCCGGTGGAGGTGATCAGCGCCAGATTGCCCGGTCCCGGAATCATCAAGAAAAGGATTACGGCCACCACGAATGCACCGTAGTCGGAAATGCCAAACATATCCCACCTGCTGCGATGAAACCCTGAGTGTAAACGACACCCTCGCCTTCCAGCCAGCAAAAGCGCGCCGTTACGGCCCGAAACGTCAGCAAAAAGCCCCGAAACCGGGGCCTTGTTCACATTGGTTTTCAGCGGCTTATGCAGCAGCTGGCGTTTTCTGCATCCATACAATGCAGCGTTCGGCATCGAGTCCCGGCACCACGAGTGGCTCGATCTGCAGCACCTGCACACCGGCAGGCAGCAATGCCAGTTCATCATCGGGACGCTTGGCCTTCATGGCCAGCCAGATGCCGGAAGCCTTCAAGGTCTGCTGCGACCAGGCCGTGAAATCCTGCAGCGCAGCAAAGGCACGGCAGCTGACCACGTCGTACTGCTGCGCCAGGTTCTCGACTCGCGACTGGATACCGCGCAGATTGCGCAGCCGCAGATTGGCTGCCACCTGCTGAATGAAAGCGATCTTCTTGCCCACGGTGTCCACACAGCTCACATCGAGCTGCGGCAGGCAGATCGCAAACACCACGGCCGGCAATCCACCGCCCGAGCCCACATCCAGCAGCTTGGGTTCCACCAATGCCTTGCCTGCCAGATAACGCTGCAAGGGCACAACGGCTGCCAGGCTGTCGA
This sequence comes from Comamonas odontotermitis, assembly GCF_020080045.1. Taxonomy (NCBI): domain Bacteria; kingdom Pseudomonadati; phylum Pseudomonadota; class Betaproteobacteria; order Burkholderiales; family Comamonadaceae; genus Comamonas; species Comamonas odontotermitis. Next base: position 138,239 of record NZ_CP083451.1, on the reverse strand, counting down.
GCAAATGGTGGGTCAGCATCTCCTGCGGATCTCGCACCGAGGTCAGGTTGTAGACCTTGTTCCATTTCTGCAGCAAGTCCAGAAAAGCCATCAGCAGCCCGATCTGGCCATCATCCAGCGCCAATCCCAGCTGCAGCACTCCGTCACGCAGCTTGTTTTCCAATGCGGCGCTCATGCGATGCTTGCCTCTTCGGTTGCTGAGAATCCTTTGAAGCCGCCCTTCTTCAAGTGCACCATCAACAGAGAAATGGCGGCAGGCGTGACACCGGAAATACGCGATGCCTGACCCAGTGTTTCGGGCCGGTGTGTCTGAAGCTTCTGGCGCACTTCAAAGGACAAGGCCGTCACCTGCATATAGTCCAGTTCAGCCGGGAGGCGCAGTTTCTCGTAATGGGCCGCACGTTCCACCTCGTCCTTCTGGCGGTCGATATAGCCCGAGTACTTGGCACCGATCTCCACCTGCTCCACCACCGAATCACCCAGCTCGCCCAGTGTTTCACGTGAAACAGCGTCCGAGCGGTAGGCCCCCTCGTTCATGCTCATCAACGTGGCGTAATCCACCCCCGGGCGGCGGAGCAGGTCAAACAGGTTGTATTCACGTTCCATGGCCTTGCCCAGTACACGCTCTGCTTCTTGGGCAGCCACGATGCGCGGATTCACCCAGGTAGTCTTCAGGCGTTCTGTTTCACGTGAAACAGCATCGCGCTTGCGGCTGAAGGCATCCCAACGCGCATCATCTATCAGGCCCATCTTGCGACCCACTTCGGTCAGGCGCATATCGGCATTGTCTTCACGCAACTGCAGGCGGAACTCCGCGCGGCTGGTGAACATGCGGTAGGGCTCGGTCACGCCCTTGGTGATCAGATCGTCCACCAGAACACCCAGATACGCCTCGTCGCGCCCCGGCATCCAGGGGCCTTCGCCCCGGCATTGCAGGGCAGCATTCAGGCCCGCAAACAGGCCCTGGGCCGCCGCCTCTTCATAGCCCGTCGTACCGTTGATCTGTCCGGCAAAGAACAGGCCCTGGATCTGTTTGGTCTCGAAGCTGCTCTTGAGCGAGCGTGGATCGAAGTAGTCGTATTCAATGGCGTAGCCGGGACGCAGGATGTGGGCGTTCTCCAAGCCTTTCATCGAGCGCACCAGTTCGTACTGAATATCGAACGGCAAGCTGGTAGAGATGCCGTTGGGGTAGAACTCGTGGGTGGTCAGGCCTTCGGGCTCCAGGAAGATCTGGTGGCTTTCCTTGTCGGCAAAGCGGTTGATCTTGTCTTCCACACTGGGGCAGTATCGCGGCCCCACACCCTCGATCTTGCCTGTGAACATGGGGCTGCGGTCAAAGCCGCTGCGGATGATCTCGTGGGTGCGTGCATTGGTGTGCGTGATCCAGCACGGAACCTGGCGTGGGTGCATGGCGGTGTTGCCCATGAAGCTGAACACTGGCACATGGCCCTCGTTCACACCACCGGGCATGCCGTCACCGGGTTGCTCTTCGCACTGGCTGAAATCAATGCTGCGGCCATCGATACGCGGCGGCGTGCCGGTCTTCAGGCGTCCTTGCGGCAGCTTCAGTTCCTTGAGGCGACCAGACAGGCTGACTGCTGGCGGGTCTCCCGCGCGGCCAGCCGCATAGTTGTTCAGTCCCACATGGATCTTGCCGTCGAGGAACGTCCCTGCAGTCAGCACCACGGTACGGCTGCGAAAACGGATGCCAACCTGGGTGACGGCGCCGACCACGCGGTCGCCCTCCACCATCAAGTCATCCACTGCCTGCTGAAACAGCCACAGGTTGGGCTGGTTCTCCAACACCTCGCGAATGGCGGCCTTGTAGAGAATGCGGTCTGCCTGGGCACGCGTGGCACGCACGGCGGGCCCCTTGGAGCTATTGAGCGTACGGAACTGGATTCCACCCTTGTCGGTAGCCAATGCCATGGCTCCGCCCAGCGCATCCACTTCCTTGACCAGGTGGCCCTTGCCAATACCGCCAATGGAAGGGTTGCAGCTCATCTGCCCCAGGGTTTCGATATTGTGGGACAGCAGCAGCGTCTTGCAACCCATGCGTGCAGCAGCCAGCGCAGCTTCGGTGCCGGCATGACCGCCGCCAACGACGATGACATCAAATTCTTGCGGATAGATATAAGAGGGGGTCTGGCTCATACAGCCTCATTCCAGGGCTCGCAAAGCATGCGCTCTGCCAGTTTCATGCCCTTCTGCAGCCCTTGGGCAAAAGTGGCGAATATGCGGGGATTGGCTTGGTATTTTAATGACTTGAGGGTTTTCACGCTGCGGGCCGTGTTATTGCTGTTTCACGTGAAACAGTGCCGATGAACCCGGCCTGCAAAGCTTTATGAAACACGCTAGCATCATTTGGCTTTTTACCCTGTACAGGAGAATGTAGATGAAGCTGTATTTCTCTCCCGGCGCCTGCTCGCTGTCGCCCCACATCGCATTGCTGGAATCCGGCCTGCCCTTCACCCTGGAGTTGGCCAGCACCAAAACGCACCAGCTCAAAGATGGCACCGATTTCTACACCATCAACCCCTTGGGCTATGTGCCGGTGCTGGAACTGGACAACGGTCAGCGGCTGCGCGAAGGCCCTGCCATCGTGCAATACATTGCCGATCAGGCGCCAGCCTCCAAGCTTGCACCTGCCAACGGTACCTGGGAGCGCTACCAGTTGCAGGAATGGCTGACCTTCATCGGCACGGAGATCCACAAGACCTTCTCGCCCCTCTTCAACCCCAACATGCCGGATGCCGCCAAGGAGCTGTTCCGTGCGCAGATCCTCAAGCGCCTGACGTGGGTGGATTCGCAGCTCGCCGGCAAGGACTATCTGACGGGTGCCCAGTTCACCGTGGCCGATGGTTATCTGTTCACGGTGTGCGGCTGGACCAAGTTCGTAGGCGTCGATGTTTCGGGCCTGGCCAATCTTGGCAAGTTCCTGGAACGTGTGGGTGCCCGCCCATCCGTGCAAAAGGCGATTGCCGACGAAAAGCAATAACTGCTTTTCTTCCACCCATCACAAGGCCTGTTTCACGTGAAACAGGCTTTTTTTCTTGGGCGGGCAGCCTTGTTTCTGACCTCCATCAAAAAGATGCCCCCACGCTTGACCTTCACATCGTGTTAACTTTCAACATAAGCACATCAACAACTTCCACTGAAAGGAAACACCATGCAGAACACCTTCCACGTACAGGGCATGACCTGCGGCCACTGCGAGCGTTCCGTGACCAATGCGGTCAAAGCGCTGGATGCCAACGCCAAGGTGCAGATCGATCGCGCCCAGGGCAAGGTGGTCGTGGATTCCGTGCAGCCCGCCAATTCCATCGCAGCAGCCATTGCTGCTGAAGGCTACCAGGTGCAATGAACATGGCTCACAGCAGCGCAGCACCACTGGCATCTGGTTTGCACAAGGCAACCGGTGCCGCATCGATTGCATGGCCCGTGTCCATCAGCAAGGCTGCGCAGCTGGCAGGTATTTCTGCCCGCATGGCGCGGCACTACGAATCGTTGAACCTGCTGCCCCATGTGGGCCGCACCGACAGCGGCTACCGGCTCTACAGCGAAGCAGATGTGCATACGCTGCGCTTCATTCGCCGCAGTCGCGATCTGGGTTTTTCCATGGAGGAGATCGAAACCCTGCTGAACCTGTGGAACGACAAGCAGCGCGCCAGCAGTTCCGTCAAGGAGATTGCGCAAAAGCATATCGAGGTCCTCAGCGAACGGATTGCTGCCATGCAGTCCATGCAGCGATCGCTGCAGCAGCTGGTACACAGTTGCCATGGCGATCACCGGCCCGACTGCCCGATCCTGGACAATCTGGCCGATCCCGCCACTGACGGTAGCTCCGGCTGCTGCCATTGAAAGCACTGTCTGCGCTCATAAAAAAAGAGCATCCATCGTGATGCTCTTTTTCTTTTCTTTGACCCGTCCTGAATTGGGTTGACACCTTTCTGAAGAACAGAAAGGAAAGTCAAATGGAACAGTGGGTTAAGAGAACGCAACGGGACTACACGCTGGCTTTTAAACTCGCGGTAGTCGATCAAGTCGAAAGAGGTGAGCTGACCTACCGGCAGGCCCATGAGCGGTACGGAATCCAGGGCGCCTCAACTGTACTGGTGTGGCTTCGCAAGCACGGACGGCAGGACTGGAAAGCTGCATCATCAAGGGGCAAAGGATTACAGAAGATGCCTGAATCGCCCAAGCTGCTGACTCCAGAGCAGCGCATCAAGGAGCTGGAAGTGCAGCTGAAAGAAGCCCGCGAGAAAGCGGCCTTCTTTGAAGCGGTAGTGAACGTGCTCAAGCGCGACTACGGAGTCCAAGTCACAAAAAAGCCTGCGGGCAAGTCCTCACGCAAAAGCTCGTCAAAGGGTTAAGCGTCACGAGGGCTTGCCGCTACATGGGAATCAGCCGCCAAGCGCACTACAAGCGCCTGGTCTGCCAGCGTGCACGCAGCGAGCGGGACAAGGCGGTGGTGGAGTTGGCCAGTGAAGAGAGGCGCCATCAGCCACGCATTGGCACGCGCAAACTGCTGCACTTGCTCAAGCCGCCGCTTGAACAGGCGGGAATCCAGATCGGGCGCGATGCACTGTTCATTGTCCTGCGCCAAGCACGCATGCTGGTACTGCCACGGCATGCGTACCACAAGACCACCAATAGCCATCATCACTACCGCAGGCACCCCAATCTACTCAAGGAGGGCCCGACCAAAACAGTGGCAAGTGGTTGTGAGCAGCTATGGGTCGCTGACATCACGTATCTACCCACCAAGGAGAAGACTGCCTATCTGAGCCTGGTGACCGATGCCTACTCGCGCAAGATCGTGGGCTGGCACGTGCACGATAGTCTGGAGACCAAGCAGGTCAGCCAAGCGTTGAAGATGGCACTGCGTCAGCGGCGAACAGATCAGCCGCTCGTACACCACTCTGATAGAGGTGTTCAGTACTGCTCGGCTCAATACCAGCGCATCCATGCACGCAACCGCATCACCTGCTCCATGACCGATGGCTACGATTGCTACCAAAACGCTCTGGCTGAGCGGGTCAATGGAATCCTCAAGATGGAATACTTGTTGCAACGACCTGCCGATCTCTCGCAAGCCCGCACCATGGTGGGCGAATCGGTACGGCTGTACAACGAGCGTCGGCCGCACCTGTCCCTAAAATACAAAACGCCCGATGCAGTACATCGGGCGTCTCTCGCCAACCAGCTTGGGCTGGAGATTAGTCGCGAATAGGTGTCAACCTATGACAGGACGAGTCACTTTGGCAGACAACCAGGGAAATGTCACTCCCTCTTCGCCAGGTGCTCACATCCGGGCCCTACAGCGTGCAGGAGTGGCCCAGGGAATCAGAACGGCGCAGTGGCCGGGTCTTCATCGACCGGCGCCTGCCTCGGCCCTGTATGGGCACCACCACTGGCTGCACGGCGCGCAAAATCGTTGCCAGACGCATTATTGGTCTGCGTGGCACCTGCACCCTGCCCTGCCGCCTTTTCAGCCGCTGTAGCGCTGTTTTCGCCGCCTACCGGGCCTTTGGCATCTCCCCGGTCACCTCGATCGGGCAACTGGCCAAGCTCGGTACGGCCTTCTCCGCCCAACGCCTGGATCAGGTCTGGAATCAGCTGGCTGAACTCGCCCGTGGCAATCGCTACATCGGCGTCAAAGCCCGCATCGTCCTGGCCCTGGCCTTCCATCACCACATCCAGCAAGGCCACCTTCTTGAGCTGCAGGCCTTCGGTCAGCACAAAGCTCACACGGTCATCCCAGGTCATGGCCAGCTTGGTGGGCATCTTTCCCTGGTCGATGTGCTCGCGGATCTCGTCGATATCGAGCGGATGGCGCGCATAGCGCACCACAGCCTTGGATTCATCGGCGCTCTTGAGTTCGCACTCACGGTCGATGGTGAAGCCTGCTGGCGCATCATGGCTGTGCAACCAGCCTGCCATGGCCGCCTGCGGGCTGGTCTGCGTATCGATCAGAGCCACTGCAAAGCCAGGTGACGCCTCCACCAGCATGGTCACCACCTCATCCGCCCTGCCCTGGCTGCCGGTATCCAGCACCAACAGACGCGCTTGCGGATCGATCCAGACCCACAGGCCGCCCTGCTTGGTGAAAGCCATGGGCAGCAGGTCGAGCTTGCATTCGTCCTTGAGCTCCTGCTTTTCCTTCTTGCCTGGCTTGCGGCCTTCCTTGGCCTCGATCTGGGCCAGCTTGTCACCCAGCTTGCGGTTGAGCACGCTGGCGGGCAGCATCTTGCTCTCGCTCATCAGTCGCATGATCCATTGGCCGCCTACGGATTCGACCATGGCACCGTTGTCCTCGCCGCGCGGAGGCACCCAGCCCACAGATTTTTCCTGCGTCGCGCCGCACTCTTCAAACTGCTGCTTGGCTAGCGCTTCATCCAGCTGGGTCCAGTCCGGCTGCCAGGCTTCGGAGATGCGGTAGAAGATCATGTTCTTGAACATGCAATTCCTTTGTTCGGGAGACTGACCGCCTGCAGGCGCCAGCCTTGAAAAACACAAGCGGCCGTCACCAGCCGCATTCATCTGCCACCCATTGTGCCGCGAATCCGACAGGCTCCGGCCTGCGTGCGTGGGTGTGGCTCCGGGAAGCATTGCTAAGCGGCTCAATTGCTATGTTTTTTGATAGATTACCGCCCACCTGACGGGCGCTATCGGCCATTTTTACTGAAACGCAGCGGTGCTGAGACATCAAACAAATTGGCAATTCTTTACACAGCCATACCAAGCAGGCACGGCACTCTTACATCTGCACGGGACACTGCATCCATCGCAGTGGCGCCGCCACCGCCCTTCCCAACAAGAAAGGAAACCACCATGTCCCTCCTGCAACGCAGCGCCATCGTGACCGCCATGTTTGCCGCCTTGTCGGTACCCGCGTTCGCGCAACCCTCCCCTGCCGATGCACCGGCGGCCACCACCGCCCAGGCTGCGCCCCATGGAAAGCACCACCGCCCTGACCCACAGGCCCGCAAAGCGCGCATGGAGCAGCGCATGCAGGCACTCAAAACCGCGCTCAAGCTCAACGCCAGCCAGGAAGGCGCGTGGAACAGCTACGTGGCAGCCTTGCAGCCCCCCATGCATGGAGAGCGCCCGGCCCATCCGGACCGCAAGGCCTTTGCCGCCATGACGACCCCCGAGCGCATCGACGCCATGCAGGCCATGCACGCCAAACGCCAGGCAGCGATGGACCAGCGCCACCAGGCCACCAAGACTTTCTATGCCGCACTGACGCCCGAGCAGCAAAAGACATTTGATGCCGAAACGCTGAAGATGCACGACCGCCATGGCCCTGGTGGCAAAGGCCAGCACGAGCGGCGTGGCCATCGTCAAGGTGCAAATGCAGAACAGACTGTTCCAGCAGCCGACAGCAAATAGAACCACACCCTCTTCCTCTGCGCTGCCAGCCAACAGGCACGGGCCTGCGCAGGCACTGGAACGCCCTCTCGCCCCACGGCCGGAGGGCGTTTTTCTGCGCCTTCCATCTGCGCCTGTTGCCTGGCTCGTACACCGCCGCCAACACACAGCTTCCACTGACAGGCAGCTCGCTTGACAGCATGTAACATCAACGTCATGTCATATCGAACCTTGATCTCTGTTATGGGTGCATGCGCCCTTTTCGGTGCCAGTGCAGCAGCGCATGCGCAGTTTGCTGACATGCGCCAAAGCCCAACCCTCTACCTGCAAGGTGGCCTGGCCGAGAGCAATGGACGCTCCGTGACCGTTGGCTCCACCATTCCCATGCAATGGCGCACCTACTGGTGGGGCAACGCGGTCACGGCCCACTGGGATCTGAGCGTGGGTATGTGGAATGCCGAACGCGACAACCAGGCTGGCCGGCGCAACATCGCTGTCCTTGGCCTCACGCCCGTTCTGCGATTCCACAGCAAAAGCCAGTATCCCTGGTTCGTGGAAGCAGGCATTGGTGGCTATGTTTCCAACCACCTCTACGAGAATCGCGACAAGCGGTTCTCCACGGCGTTCAACTTCGGCTCGCATCTGGGCCTGGGCTATTTCACCGGCATGAAGCGTGAAAACGAATGGATGCTGCGCATCGAGCACTTCTCCAATGCTTCAATCAAACGGCCCAACCCTGGAGAAAACTTCATACAGCTGCGCTATGCGCGCCATTTCTAGGCACAAGGCCCCTGCCCTCAAGCCCTTCTCTCAAAACATGCCGCCAGCACTGCCTGGCGGTTTTTTTATCCGCAATCCTTGGGCATGCAGGTTCACGCCTCTTTGCCACCTAAGAACGTGTTTACGAGCGCCTCGCGCTGCAACAGTGGGTTGGAGTGAAATCGGGCGATCTCTTCGCACTCACCCTTGCTTGCAGCCTGCTGCAATCGCCTCCGCAACCCTCGGCACCCCATCCCAGGGGGACGACCTTCCCAGGCCCTGCAAAGCGGCCTGAAGGGCCCATAGGCGTATGCCAGAGCCTTGTCTGGCCCGTCGTGCCTCCGCATGCTCCGCTCCAATGCAGATGCCGTCGTGAATACCTTCCAAGCAGTGCATGGGCTGGGCATCGCATATACCGCCTCTTCCCCCTTATTGCCAGCGAAAGCCTTGTGCACGGACACATTGAACAGACCCGAAAGCCAACAGGAGGGCGTCCGGCCTTTTGGCCGAACCGGAGCATAGGCACATCCTATGCGTGAATGTGCATGTTTGCACAACTGCAGCATGGTGACCAGTACCTACAGCGCATGAACACAGACATGGTTTTCCACAGAAATGGGAATGCCTGCCAGTGCAGTGGATGAAACCAGGGTGCTGACTGCTGTGTGGTTCCGTCTTCCATGGATTCACGAAGCAGCGAGATCTGTATTTCTCTTCTGCATTGTGAAATTTTCCGCATCTTGAAATCTTGCCAAACTGCTTTTTTGTTTTTCTTTTAAGAGGTTTAAAAGAATAGTAGGTAGTAGTAGAAGGCGCTTCTTTTTGTGGATAACTTGCAATTCGCATTTTTTCTCAATGGCTTCCGTTTTCTTCAACCCTGTGTGTGGGTCACTGCTGCTGCTGTCACTCCAAAGTGGATAAGTAGCCTGGAAGCTCCGCCTCTGTGAATAAGTTATTGTGGACCATATGGTTACCCACAGATAACGCCAGCGGTGCGGCGAAGTATAACCTTATGATATTTCGTGAAAATTTATTGAGCAGCAGATCTATTGCTTAATTATTAATCAATTGAAGCTATGTTTCGACAAGGAGTGAGTGCATGCTTCACTTTCCGCAGCAGATATTCCACGGCGGCCATGAGAGTTACCCACAAAAGAAATGGCTTAAAAAATGAGGCATGCCTGTGCATAAATCCATTTTTCTATAAAAATCAAACAGATAAGAATAAATAGGCATGTGGGCTGGCCCGCCAGGTACAAGGGATAGGCCGGGACAACAATGTGCAGTCTCTCATTGGTGTGGGCAATCTTTCTGCAGAGGGGACTTATGCACAGAAATATTCACAACAGAACAGAAGCCTACGCGCGCACGTGTCTTCCTTGGTGAGAATGAGGGAGGAGGGCGCCGGATCTCTTGTTTCGATGGATGGAAAGCTGCACCGCAACCTTTGCAGGAAGGATCCAGAGCAAGTCTTCAAAGGAATTTGGTGTGGCTTGACCTGGCCGAATGCGGCTTGTGTACCAGGTGTTGCAGAGGCCTCTCGCGTGCCTCGGGGTTGGCGCCTTGGGGGGCACAAGTGGAGCGGACTTCGACGAGGCCATCGGCCTTCAGTTGCACGAACTTGCCACCTGGTTATCCGTAAGTATCTGTATGGCGCGTGGAACGGGATTCGGCCATGAGGAGCCACGCTGGTGACTCCTGCTATCGCCTCTCATCCACCCATCGGTGCGCAGCTTCTCGTCATTGGGCGATTTCCCATTTCGCAACGAAATGCTGCACAAGTCAGGGCCATCGGTATTCGCTGGCTACGCAGGAAAGTGTGCTTGCGCTCTCTCTTGTCGCCGCCTTTTTTCAAAATCGACAATTCAGCTTCGAGCCTGGAAAGGCATTTTTTTGAAAATAGAATTCAAAAAAATTGAATTAAGGTGGAAGTCATATGCAATTCTGGATGAATGGATTAGAACCACGGACAGCCACTGAATGCTTAAAAAACAAGCATTTTTTACCAATGGATGGGCCTGATTCATGCACAATTTATACCATGGCTATCAGTGGATAACTTTCATTCCACAAAAAATGCCAAATGGAAGCGTCCGAGCAAATTCAATTTTATTCACAATGAAACCACAAGGGCTCTCAAATGAAGTTTGGCAATCTTGCAGAAGTTATGTAGAGGTTATCAACAAAAAAATGAGCAGGTGTAACAGCCATATCGTTTATGCACAATTTCCCAATTTGCTATGTGAATAAGCGCCAGAACGTCCTTCCGGCATGCGATGAACCTATGTTTTCAACAGCGTACTTCGAAATTTTTTAGTTGAACCAATGATATACAAAGATATCAACAAAAAAAGATGATAAGCATGATGGTCAATATGACACACCATGTTATGCACATGCTGTTGAGTTTAAAAGAAAATTTCAGTGGATAAAAACTCTATCAACGGCAATGAAAAAGTGAAAAAATTATAGACAAAGTCGACAGATAGGCAGTATTTGATGGAATTTCAGAGGCTTTTGATGGAAATCATAGTGTTCATGCATCTGTTGATAACATTGATGAAATCTAACGTTTGTGCGCCTTGGTGTTGATAAGTTGATAACCTGTTATTAAATAGAGGTTTTTCGCAAAGAAGCGGCGATGCCTTGCCCGTGGCGCGTTGACGAGCCATTTCCGGGACGCGTGACCTCCGTGAGCGGCAGGCGGATGCCGTGGCCCATAGAGACTTGTGGATACATGTTTTGATGGCTCGGATGGACATGAACGCTGATCGGCTGAAGAAGCACCAGCGCATGTGATCTGCGGGGCCTGACCGTGTGGAGCGGTGTTTATCGGCGCAGCGGGCTGGCCACCGGAGACCGGGCAGCTTCACGGCACAGGCATATGGCGCAATGGAGCGCAGGGCAGAGGGTTCGTAAAAACGTTTGCCCTGTCAGTGAAAGGACCAGAACTGATGGCTATCTGGTACGGGTGCAGGGTGGCATTGCTCTTCAGTGCCTGCAGGAATCGCCGCAAGTCCCTGGGGGGCAGGTTCTGTCCTTGTCATGGGCGTTTGCATGTAGGCAGCCCATGAAGGAACCCAGTGGTGGTGGCGCAGTGGTTGCTGCCTGAAGCAGCTTTGCCAGCCCATTGGCAATAAAAAAGCACCGCTGGGCGGTGCTTTTGCTGGAAGCTGAATGGAGAGGCTGGAATCAGGCTTCGCTGTCCAGTTCATTGCCGGAGCGGATGGTGTCGCGGTTGCTCTTGTCGCGCATCTTGGCGATGTCGGTGTCCAGCGCGCGGTGCAATTTTTCAAGGGCAGCGTTGAATGCTTCCGCCACTTTCTCGGCTTCGGCGTTCACAGCCAGGGGCTGGCGGCCAGTGGCACGGGTTTCCATCACGCAGCGCTTGCCTTTGCCGCCGTCTTTCAGTGCATCCACATCGGTCAGGTAGACCTCGACGCGTGTCACATATTCGCGAAAGCGTGAGAGCTTGTCCTGTACTTCGGTCTGCGCCCATTGCGCCAGGGATTCACCGCCTTGGACATTGTCGCCAGCGTGCACTTGAACTTGCATAGATGTGCTCCTTTCTCGAACCTGCCGGGCCCCCGCCCGGCCATTGCAACGGGGTGGCGCAATGGCGATGCATTGCTACACCAGGTTGCGTACCATCGTAGCGCGCAAATGTGGAGCGTTGACCGTATACCTCGGCTTATCGGTAAAAGCCCTGAGAAATATCAATCGTCCTACAGGGGCGCTAGAGGCGCTTGGCGCTCGGCCGGCTCGCCAAAATGTGCCGCACGCAGTCGATAGAGCACATGGGGGCGCAGGGGATGGCCCGCAGGCAGGGCAGGGTGGTCAAAATCGCCAGCGCTGTCGCGTTCCATTCCCAGGCGCTGCATCACCGCCTGTGACGGGGTGTTGGTTTGCGTGGTGAAGGCGACGATTTCGGCCAGTTGCAGCGGGCCAAAGCCGACGGTGAGAGCCGCCCGCGCGGCTTCCGTGGCAAAACCTTGGTGCCAGGCGTGCTGTACAAGACGCCAGGCGATTTCCACACAGGGCGAAAACGGCAGATCGGGCTGCGGCACATGCAGGCCCACCAAGCCGATGAACTGCTGGTCGGCCAGACGCTCCACCGCCCATATGCCCCAGCCGCGTTCGGCGATCAGTGCCTCGCATTTGTCTGCCATGGCATCGCTTTGCGCGCGCGTCAGCGGGGCCGGAAAATAGCGCATCACTTCCGGGTCGACGACCATGGCAGCGAATGCCTCGCGGTCCTGTGCACGCCACTGGCGCAGCTGCAGGCGGGCGGTGCGGGGTTCGATCAGCGCAGTTGACATGGTTTTGCTATCCAAAAAAGAGCGGCTGGTGCACAAAAGGATGCGCGCCAGCCGCTTGTTTGCTTCAGGTGCAGGGGCGCCCGCACCGGATGTCAGCGCCCCCGAGGGCTTCAATGGTGGTGGCCGTGCGCGCCATGCACGTGGCGATGGGCAATTTCTTCTGCGCTGGCGGCGCGCACATCGATCACCTTGCCGCTGAAGCGCAGTGCAAGCCCTGCCAACGGGTGATTGCCATCCAGGTGCACCTCGGGGCCCTTGATTTTCTTGACGTAATAGACCTGGGGTTCGCCCTTGTCGTTGGCACCCTGCAACTGGCCACCCACCTTCACTCCGGGCGGGAACTCGGCCTTGGGGATGGTTCGCACCAGGCTTTCGTCGCGGGCGCCAAAGGCGTCTTCCACGGCCAGATCGACGGTGGTGCTGAAGCCTGCGGACTGGCCTTCAAAAGCAGCTTCCACCTTGGGGAAGATGTTTTCATAGCCGCCGTGCAGGTAGGCCAGGTTGCCGCTGTCGAGCGGCTTGCCCTTGTCGTCGGTCACTTTGTACTGGATGGTGACGGCGCTGTCTTTGGTGATGTTCATGGTGGTGTCATGCAATCTGGCAAAAGTGCAAGTGTAGAGGCTGGTGCGAAGCCTTGCACAACGCATTGCCGCGCTGCTGGCGTCTGCGAACCAGGGCGTCGGTCGCCATCCTGATTTTGAAGCGCAGCAGATTGGCTGATAAAGCGATGGCGGTCTCAACTGCCCATCCGCTGCAAGTCCGGCTCTGTGTACTTGTGCAAATGGCCTGTGCTCCTACGACAGGTGCACCCCGGCCGGCGCAGCATGGCCCGGCGATATCTGTTTTCTATCGAAAGGACATGAACAATGGCTCAGCAACTCGCAGGCAAGGTGGCGTATGTGACAGGCGCCGCCAGTGGCATTGGCAAGGCAATTGCCGATCTGTATGCACAGGAAGGTGCCAAGGTGGTGATTGCAGATCTGAAGCAGGAAGCGGCCGATGCCGCGGCCCAGGATATCCAAAGCAGGGGCGGCACGGCAATGGGCGTGGCTGTGGATGTGACGCAGGAGGCGCAAGTCGACGCCTCGGTGGAGGCGGCGGTCCGGGCCTATGGCGGCATCGACATCCTGGTCAGCAATGCAGGGATCCAGATCGTCAAGCCGGTGCAGGATTTTTCGCTGGGCGAATGGCAGAAGATGCTGGCGATCCAGCTGGATGGCGCCTTCCTCACAACGCGCGCCTGCATCAAGCATATGTATGCACAGGGGCGGGGCGGCAGCATCATCTACACCGGTTCGGTGCATTCCAAGGAGGCCTCGCGGCTGAAAGCACCGTATGTCACGGCCAAGCACGGGCTCGAAGGTCTGGCCAAGGTGGTGGCGAAAGAGGGCGGGCCGCAGGGTGTGCGGGCCAACGTCATCTGCCCGGGCTATGTGCGCACGCCGCTGGTGGACAAGCAGATTCCGGAGCAGGCCCAGGAGCTGGGGATTTCTGAAGAGGAAGTGATCAAGAACGTGATGCTGAAGGAGACGGTGGACGGTGAGTTCACCACGCTGGACGATGTGGCGCGCGTGGCGCTGTTTTTTGCAGCCTTCCCGACCAATGCGCTGACCGGCCAGTCGATGGTGGTGAGCCACGGCTGGTTCATGCAGTAACCCGGCAAATGGCTGGATCGCAACAGGGCGCAAAGCGCCCTGTTTTCCCTGCCTCCATGCGTTGATGCGTGGGCCGCTTCGGGGCCCGCAGCGGTATGGCCGCCAAAGAGCCCGCTGCCATGGCTTTTATGGCCAAACGTAAAGCCTTCGTGCTGCCGTTGCAACTGCATGGGCGGCCATTGCAGGGTATGCATTGCCAAAACAGCGGTGAAAAACGCCTTTGGTGTACAGAGGTAAAGCGCAGGCAGCTATCAAAACAAGAGTAAGGGCGGGTAGATACCCCTTTGCGTGCCTGTTACAGCGCCTGCGGCAGTATTGGCACAGGGGGCTACCGTACCACTGCTCCTGCCCGACAATGTGCGATTCGCTTGCGGGCATGCGAGATTGAAGCACCCCGGCAAGCCCCGTTCTGCAGATGAGATACCCAGGCGATGCCTCTTTTTTCCGCACTCAAAAATACGGCCATCCGCGTGGCCCATGCCCTTGCCCCCCAAGCTGCCCGCTTGCGCGCCTGGGTGGCTTCCCGCAGCAGGAAGCAATGGCTGATGGCCGTACTGGCCCTGCCGGTGGCCTTGCTGCTGTACGTGCTGCTCCTGATACCGCTGACGCCGTCGATCAGCGATATCCAAAAAGCCAAGGTGGAGGCGCCCACGCAGCTGATGTCGGCGGACGGGAAGGTGCTGGCGCAGTACAAGCGGTCCAACCGCGAATGGGTGGCGCTCAAGGACATTTCGCCCAACGTCATCAACGCGCTCATCTCTACCGAAGACCACCGTTTCTATGAGCACGGGGGACTGGACTGGCGCCGCACCTTCGGCTCGGTCATCCACACGGCCATGGGGCGGCCACAGGGCGGATCGACGATCACCCAGCAGCTGGCGCGCAATATGTTCCCTGAAGAAATCGGCCGTGCGCGTTCGCTCAATCGCAAGCTCAAGGAGGCGGTGACCGCCTACAAGATCGAATCGGCCTACACCAAGGACGAGATCCTGGAGACCTACCTGAACACCGTACCGTTTCTCTACAACGCGTTTGGCATCGAGATGGCGGCCCGCACGTACTTTGACAAGCCGGCCAGCAAGCTCAGCGTGATCGAGGCCGCCACTCTGGTGGGCATGCTCAAGGGCACCAGCTACTACAACCCGGTCAGCAACCCCGAGCGCGCCGTATCGCGCCGCAACACCGTGCTGGCGCAGATGCACAAGCACGACAAGCTGGGCGACAAGGAATTCGAGGCGCTGAAAAAGCGCCCCATTCAGCTCGACTTCGAGCGCCAGGACGAAGCCGTTGGCATGGCGCCGCACTTTGCCCAGGCGCTGCGCAAATGGCTCATCGACTGGGCCGACGCCAACGACTACAACCTCTATGCCGACGGCCTGGTGGTGCAGACCACCATCGACTCGCGCATCCAGCAATGGGCCAACCAGGCTGTTGCGCGCCATGGCCGCCAGTTGCAGGTGACTGCCAACGGGCTGTGGAGCCCGCGCGCGGCCTTTTCGGCCAAGAACCCGCTGGTGCAAAGCTTTGTGCGCGAAAGCAAGGCCTACCGCCAGGCGGTGGAGGGCGGCGAAGACAAGGACGAGGCCTTGAAGCGCCTGCTGGCCGACGCCGACTTCATGGCCGACCTGCGCCAGGACAAGGTGCGCGTGCAGGCCGGTTTCATGGCCATGGACCCGCGCAACGCCCATGTGCTGGCCTGGGTGGGCAGCCGCGACTTTGCCATCGACCCGTTTGACCATGTCTCCCAGGCGCGCCGCCAGCCCGGCTCCACCTTCAAGCCCTTTGTGTATGGCGCGGCCTTGCTCAACGGCGCCGTGCCCAGCGACCAATTGATGGACGAAGCGGTGGACATTGCCTTGCCTGGCGGCCAGCACTGGCGCCCCACCGACGGCGGCCCGCCTTCGAACCAGCCGATGACGCTGGCCGATGGCCTGGCCTACTCCAAGAACACCATCACCGCGCAGGTGATGGCCAAGGTCGGCCCCGCCAAGGTAGCCAAACTGGCCCGCGCGCTGGGCGTGCGCGACAGCAAGCTTGACGAGGTGATGTCGCTGGCGCTGGGCACCAGCCCCGTGACCCTGCAGGAAATGGTGACCAGCTATGCCACGCTGGCCAACGGCGGCGGTTACCGGGCCCCCGTCATGGTTACCCGCATCACCAACCGCGAAGGCAAGGTGCTGGCCGAGTTCGAGCCACAGCCGACCGAGCTGGCACTTGACAGCGGTGTGACCTATGCGCTGGTGGACATGATGCGCGGCGTCATCAGCAAAGGCACTGGCAGAGGCGTGGCGCGCTACAGTGTAACAGGCGACTGGGCTGGCAAGACCGGCACCACACAGGACAACGCCGATGGCTGGTTCATGCTCATGCATTCCGACCTCGTGGCCGGGGCCTGGGTCGGCTTCAACGACAGCCGCGTCACCTTGAACGACTACTGGGGCCAAGGCGCGCACAGCGCACTGCCCATCGTGGCCGACATTGCCGCTGCCGCGCAGCGAACCAAACTGGTCGATGCCGCAGCCCGCTTTGAGCAGCCAGCCGAGAACAACACCTTTGTACAGCGCCTGCGCAGCTGGATGCTGGGCTTTGGCACCAGCAAG
The DNA here is from genome assembly GCF_020080045.1 of Comamonas odontotermitis. Taxonomy (NCBI): domain Bacteria; kingdom Pseudomonadati; phylum Pseudomonadota; class Betaproteobacteria; order Burkholderiales; family Comamonadaceae; genus Comamonas; species Comamonas odontotermitis. The sequence continues at coordinate 121,532 of NZ_CP083451.1, read as the reverse complement.
GAGCCGGTGGACCCCTTCGAGCAGCCTCCCGCCGTGCAAGGCCCTGCAAACAACGGTGGCGACCACCGCCCGCCTGTGGTGGACGACCCGGAAGCGCGCCCTATTGGCACGCCTGCCCAGCCCGACTACGGCACTCGGGGCCCCAGCGGCGAAGGCGATTACCCCGCCTTCAATGGCGAAGTGGTGCAGCCCCAGGCTCCGCGCCCCAATGACCCGGTACGCCCCCAGCCGGGCGTGGTGGTACCCGGGCCGGGTGCAGCGGGCGGCAATGACGGCGCACAGGCGGCTCCCGCGCCCTCGCTCGGCGGCACGGCCCCTGCCCCGCGCGGCAACCCGCCGCCCATCGAGCGCGGCGTGGTCGTGTCTCCCGTCAACTCCGGGGTGCCCGCGCAGCAGCCTTCGGCAGGCGGCGATGTGGTGTGGCGCCGCGCTACGCCCGCGTCGGCACAACCGCTTCCCCAGTCCCAGACGGGCGAGGCCGGTATTTCTGCGGGCGAAGTGGTTCGCTAGGGCGTCTGCGGAGGCATTTGCCGGGGTGCTGGCGCATCGCCCGGTATCTGGAGCCCAGCGCCAGGGCTACGCCCTTTGCGTGAGGTTCTCTGCTTATTCCTCGATCACCTCATGCACACCCTGGCTGCCGCGCTTCCAGTAGGCGGCCGCCTTGGTCCATTTGGGGTGGGCACCGTACTGGGTGACGAGCGCGTGGCGCAGCGTCTTGGCAGCCGTGGACTCCAGTGCCACCCAGCAGTAATAGTCGCCTGCAGGTGCATTCAGCTGCGACAGGGCTTGCAAAATGCCTTCCGCGTCGCCCGCAGGGCGGCCATTGCGGTGTACCCAGTGAATCTGCGCCTGGGCCGCACTGGGCAGGTCCTGCTCGTCGGCGGCGCTGTCCACTTCCACCACCGCAACCACGCGCGTGCCTGCGGGCAGCTCCTGCAGGCGGCGGGCAATGGCGGGCAGGGCGGTGTCGTCGCCAATCAGCAGGTGGCCGTCAAACGCAGCCGGAATGATGAAGGAGCCGCGCGGCCCGGCAATGCCCAACTGCTGGCCAGGGCTGGCCTGCAGCGCCCACGCAGTGGCGGGGCCTGCCTCGTGCACGGCAAAGTCGATGGACAGCTGCTGGGCATCCGCGTCATACGAGTGCGGCGTGTAATCGCGCATCGAGGCGCGCAACGCCGGGGGCAGGCCGTCGGATTCCATGGGCGGCACCTGCAACTGGCCGCTGGCATCGGGAAAAAGCAGCTTCACGTGGTCGTCAAAGCCCTGGCTGGCAAACCCGGCCAGATCGCTGCCCTGGAGGGTGATGCGCAGCATGTGTGGCGTGATGCGACGAACGGATTGAACCGTGGTGCGGCGCAGTTGAATGTCATGGCGCACGCGCTGCGGCGCACGGGCAGCCAGCAGCTCGGCAGAAGGCGGGGGAGGCAGGCTCAGTTGCAAGGTCATGGACAGCTCATTGGGTAATTAAGATATATCTTAATAATAAATGAGAATTATTATTGTCTTCGGGCAAGCCGTTTCACCCCCATGAGAAGAATGGTCATGGCGTCATTTTTCGCAGAGAGATTCGCCTCCCCCGCTATGAGGCGAAGTCGAAAGATTCATGGCAGGAACACCCCGTGAGGTGACATATGCCGCTCCGCATCCGTTTGGCATCTTGGTTGAGGCAGAACCTGCGATGGAGACGGGGCAAGGCCCAGATTCCTATTCCAATTCCCGCGCTTTGTTGCATAGAGGCTGCGGTGCGAACACCTACTTGATAAAGCGCAATGACGACCTGGAAATAGTTTCAAACAATTGTTTAAGGAAGTTGACTTGCCAAAAGCTATTTTAAAAATCAGAGGAGACGGCAATGCCCCAAGGCCAGACCACCCCTATCAGCGCCATTCTTGATTGGATTGGCCAAAGAAGCGAACGATTCATTCGCCTATGGGTTTTGCAGCTTCTGGCGATTGCCATTGCGCTCTATGCATGCTTTCCCTCCACTACTTTTGCACAAACCATCGGAAGCCAGCGCTACACCTTGTATATCGATACGGATGGTGGCGCAAATAGTGGCACTACCGGCTGCTCTGCCACGGTTCAAGATGCCTCGGGCTCGCAAAGCCTCTCCGGCATTGACTACCAGGTCCATATCGACACCACCCAGGACGCTGCGGGCGCAACCGTCAACGCGGTTACCCTTGCCTCCTGCAGCAACAATGCCTGGGGCAGCCCCGCTCCGGTAGAGTCCGGCGCCCGCAAGCTCCCCAGCACAACAGCTGCAGGAAAAGTCACCGAGCACATTGAAGCGGCCATTCCCATGGCGCAACTGGGCGTCAAGCCAGGCCAGTACCTGACGCTCAACGTGGGTGCCTCGGGCGATTACCTCATCAGCCCTGTGAGCGGGCAGGGGAATGGCTCCATCGGTCTCACGGTACCAAACCCTCAAGCCAGCAGCGCCACACCAGTGCCACTGATGAGCGCAGCACTCATTGCGGCACTTGCCGCCGCCATGGCTGTGGCTGGGTGGTGGGGCATCAAAACAGGCCGCATCAAAGGCAACGCCGTTGTGGCGATCTGCACCATCGTGCTGGCATCTTCTGCCTTGGTCACCGGCGTTGTCAGCGCGGCCAATGCACTCTCCAAACTCAGCATCCACGACACCAGCATTGCGGACTGGGCCGGTATATCGGCACTCGCCACTGACTCCGAAGGTGACAATGTTCTCAACACCCCGGATCTGATGGCACTCTACGGCGTGATCAGCGATGGACAGCTGTTCATCCGAATTGACGCCAATGCAGGGCGCACGGATGGCGGCGGGCCCATAGTCTCCGGCAACCGTGACGTGTCTCCATTCGAGAAAGCCTCCGACCTGCCACGCTTTGTGAGCGTTCCCGGCTTGACCGCGCAAGTCAATGCTGACTGGAAGTACCAGGTGCGGGCTGTGGACAGCCACGGAACTCCCGTCACTGTTGAAGTTGTCGGTGCCAGTACCCCTGCGGGTGTCACGATCTCGGGGGCGGCGCCTGAACAAATGGTACGTTGGGCACCTTCCAACACAGGTATGCACCGCATTACCCTGCTTGCGCGAGACGGGAATGGCAAGACACAAACCCAGCAGTTTCTCTTGGGGGTCAATGACGACGGCAAGCTTCCGCCAGACCCCAAGACACGCGCCACGCCACTTCCGCCCAATGTGCTGACGTCTTTTAAAGACAGCACCAAATTCCTCTATGACGATACAGACCCCATTCAAAAGGACGTCGCTGCAGGAACCATAGACCCCATCCGGGCAGCGGTCCTGCGCGGCAGAATATTGGACAAGAATGGCAACCCACTGGCAGGGGCGACCATCAAAATCCAGGGCCATCCAGAGTACGGCTACACGCAAACCCGCGTTGATGGCTGGTTTGACATGGCTGTCAATGGTGGTGGCTGGCTCACTGTGCATGTTGAAAAGACGGGCTATCTCTCTGCACAGCGCAAAGTGAACACGCCGTGGCGCGATTGGGCCTTTGCCGATGATGTGGTGCTTATCCCCTTTGATAACCAGTACAGCCAGATTGACCTCACCCGTAACGAGCTGCAGACCTATTGGGGAGGGGAGAACACGGACTACCGAGGCGCACGTCGCACGACCATCGTCTTTCCCGCTGGCACCAAGGCCGTGGCAGAAATGGCGGATGGCTCAACCCAGAATCTGGAGCAGCTCACTGTCCGCGTTTCCGAATACACCATTGGTGAAAACGGCCCGCAAACCATGCCAGGGGAATTGCCCACCACCGTGGGCTACACCTGGGCAGCCAACTTCTCGGCAGATGAGGCACAGGCGCTTGGTGCCAAGCATGTCCGCTTCAACCAACCAGTCCATACATACACCAATAACTTCATTCAAGCCCCTGTCGGTACAGCGGTTCCGGCGGGCTGGTATGACTTTGAGCGTACGGCGTGGATTGGCTCGGATAACGGACGTGTAGTTCAAATTCTGTCCATCGAGGCAGGCCAGGCAGTACTTCGAATCACCGAGGCTGATCGTGCCGCCACCAGCGCAGAACTTGCGCAGCTTGGCATTACTGCTGACGAGCTGAAAGCGCTTGCGCAAATGTATCCAGTGGGCACGCAGTTGTGGCGTACTCCCATGACACATTTCACGCCATGGGATTGCAACTGGCCCTGGGGCCCTCCACCTGATGCGCCACCTCCGCCTGATGACGAGCCTCCAAGTGATGGTCCTCCGCCCACCACGCCGCCCGATGACAATCCGCCAGATCCGGACAATCCGGACAATGAAGAGCCTCCGCCTGGATTGGAGGAAGACATTGAATGCGGATGCGACATCTATGTAAAGCAGCGTGCGGTGGGGCAATCCATTGCCTTGCGCGGAACACCTTTTGATCTTTATTATCGGAGTGACAAGCGCCTTGACATTGGGCAACCCGTTGTTGCTCCAACCAAGATTAGAACGCGCATTAAATCGGCTGCGTGGGTGCCGAATTCTGCGTTGCGCTATGCACAGACGGATTTTTCTTTTGCGGGCCGCAGGATCGTCAGAGCGAGGAGTGCTGCGGAGTTTGCCTCTACCCCACAGTTTGACGAAAGCAGTTGGGATGGAAAAGATATATATGGTCGTCGAGTTACCGGCGGGGTAGCTACTCTACGGTCCTTGGTGAAATATGGTTATGCGGCGGTGTACTACAGCAGTCCTGCAGACTTCGCTCGCGCATTTGATACTGCTAAATCTGCATCTAGTGTTTCGTTCTCTCGAGGAGGCGGACAAGATCCGACCATTGAGATCCAGAGCACCAGGGCAGCGAAATCGATCAAGGCGCCTCCTGAAAATAGTTTTGATGTATCTCAGGCAAACATGGGAGGCTGGTCTTTGCGAGGACTGCGGCTGTACGACCCAGACAAGCAGATACTGCATGAAGCTGGGGGGCAGTTGCAGGCTGCATCCAAGATGGCTGTAGCTGTTCAGTCGGTATCGGATACCAAATTACCCTATAGCTCGCAGCTGAGGCTGTTGAGTGATGGAGGCATTCTGATGTCAGAAGGGCATCGGGTATTGATGCAGCACGATTTGAACAATGCATCATCGCCGCCCAGTGTATTCGCGGGGCAGAGCGAGGCAGGATACTCTGGCGATGGGGGGCCTGCTATTGATGCCAAATTCAACTCCGTTGGCGCGACCGCTGAGGCAGCGGACGGCAGCATTTACATTGCAGATATTGGCAATCGTCGGTTGCGACGCGTTTCACCAAACGGAATCATCAACACCATTGCGGGTAATGGAGGCAGTGATGTCAGCCTACCATTGGGTGTACCTGTGCGGGCAGTGGACGCGGCGATCACAGTCCGGTCCATGGCTCCACTGCCAGATATGAGTGTGCTGCTGACAACCGGATTGGGTGAACTCGCGCGGCTGACACCTAGCGGGATGTTGATTCGCCTGGATGTGTCGGGTCCTGCCAAGGTTGTTGGATCAACCAATGGGCAAGCATGGGTCTTGGTAACAGCTAACCCGAGTATCAATGTCTATCGATATACCCAAGCGGGGGCACTGGAGTATGTGGCCGTACTCCCTTCATATCTGAATGCAGCATCTGGACCGGCTTCCAATTTGCTCATGCAGATGGATGACGAAATCTCAACTCTTGATCCAAACGGGAAAATCCGCCTCATCTCCAAAAGAGATGCTTCTAGCGGCAATTTTTTCTCAAATATGATTGGCTTCAATCAGGATTTGGGCGTAATGGGTATGGACTACCAAGGGCGAATTGGAAGGCTCTCTGCGGGAATGCCATATTTGGACCAGGGAGTGTATCGCGTTGGTAAGCCAGATGGTAAAGGTTATGAGATTTTTGAAGCCGATGGACGTCCAGTAACTTATAACAGTGCGTTTACTGGAGAGGCTTTGGCGACATATCAATATAACGCTCAGGGCTATCTGACATCTGTCACTGATGGTTTTGGCAATGTAGCCACTTGGCAGCGCGACAGCAATGATCGTGCGACCAAAGTCATCGGCACGGATGGGCAAGAAACGCTATTGGCATACAACAGCCAAGGGCAGTTGGCGAGCGTCACGGAGCCTGGGGGCGCTACCCATAAGATGGTCTATAACGGCCAAGGATTGCTGACTGAGTATCACGATCCATCGGGCGGGGTAGATCGATACAGCTACGATGGCACTGGAAAATTGGTTTCCAATAATGCGCCAGATGGTAGCGGATGGCGGCTTACGCGCGACAATAAGACCAACACCATTACTGCAACCACGGCAGAGGGTAGAAGCAAGTCTGTCAAGCAGCTGGCTCAAGGCAGTACGATAGAAAAAACTTCCATTGGATTTGATGGAGGACAGACCTCATATAGGGATAATCTCATTACTGGGGCCTCTGTTAGAAACCTTCCCAATGGAACATCTATTGATGGAAGCAGTTACCCAGACTACCAGTTTGGCTCAGTGGCTTCGATGCCTAGTTACACCCTTAAAAATGGAAACCTGCTTAACAGTTTTTCAGAGCGGCGCGCAGGAATATGGGGTGACCGCAATTTCAAGAATTGGATCTCAACCAGCACACAGAATAATATTTCGTGGGTGACTCGATTTGAAAATCAGAGTTACGGCCCTAGATTAACCTCCATCAGCCCCGCAGGCGATCGCACCTTTGCAGATTTAAACGAATTGATGCAGCCAGTTCGCGTAACAGTCCCATTTGGTGCCGATTTCAATCTTGAATATAACCAGAAGGGGCTGCTGCAGGAAATCAACACCTACGCCTATAACGAGCCCACCCGTACCACCAAATGGCAATACCACCCCTATGGTAGTAACGGCGGAGGCCAGGTATCGCAAATGACCAATGCCTTGGGCCAAACCACGCTGTACAGCTACGATGCAGCAGGCCGGGCAAGCCGGGTCACACTGCCTGATGGCCGTAGCGCCGTGTATAACTACGACGCCATGGGCAATTTGACACAGCTGGTCACCCCTTCGGGCTCCAGCCACCGCTTTGGTTATACGGCAGCTCAGCAACTGGCCAACTACAACGCCCCTGATACCAGCACCACCTGGACATACAACCGCGATAGGCAGCCCACGCAAATCCGCAGGCCAGGCGGCCAAACCATTACCTTTGGGTATGACGCCGCTGCGCGGTTGTCCACCATCGGCAGTGATGCTGGCTCTACCGCCGTTCAATACGACACAGTGGGTCAATTGGCCAGTCAGGAGGCGAATGGGACACGCCTGACCTACCTGCGTACCGATTCGGTTGTGACCGGCTTTGAGTGGAGCGGCGGCCTCAATGCGAGCTACTCGACCAGCGTAGATAGCTACGGCAGGCCTAACAAGATCAGCCTGAGCGCGGGAACTGCGGCGCCTATCACGGTGCCAGTCATTTATGACACGGCAAACCGAATCAAGACAATGGGTCCCTTGTCTATCGTGCATGCCAGCGAAAAAAACCAGGTAGCAGGGGGCTATATAGGCAACTACGCTAGCAGCTTCGACTACAACGCGTTCGGTGAAGTTGTGGGCATGAGCTACACCGGCAATGCGCCCTCCAGCCCCGAAGACGATGCTACCCGCGTATTGCTGCTGCAAAAAATACGCAGCCTCTCTGGCGAATTGCTGGCAGAAATCTCCCGGCGTGATACTTGCCGTCTGCGTGGCTGGCCGATCCTTACCTCCTTCTATGGAGGAGAGGTGTGGGAATGGGTCTGGACCTATGACACCCCAGGGCTTGATGCCCCCAAGCGCAATGAGTTGATCTCCACCTATGGCGCGGCGCAACCCCGCAACCCTGATTACTGTCTGGAGGTGGTTCGCAGTCAACTTGCCGATATTGAGGCGCAAGCATCGAGTAGCAGTCCTAACTACAGTTGGGCAAGCGGCGCCAAAGACCAAACCATTGCGCTGCGCACGACGACAGCATCAGGGGCGGTAGCAGTATCTGCACTTGGCAACAATCGCCCAGATGCAGGTGTAATTACTGATAGCAGCAGCTACAACACTGCGGCGGTCACGGGTCTGTATGCTGAAGTGCTACAGCTGCTTGATGACCTCCAGCAAGCCAACTACCGCTATGCCTTCCCTGCCAAATTCAGCTACGAGCGGGATCTGTTGGGCCGCATTGCCAAGCAGCAAGAACGTGTTCTTGGTGCTGCACGCGCGCATAGCTATGTGTACGACAGCGCAGGGCGCCTTATCACCCACACCGCAGAAGAAGGCGGTAGCGGCACAACCTCCACTGCGTGGGGCTATGACGCCAATGGCAATCGCACCCATGAAAACGGCACCCTCATCGCCACCTACGACAGCGAAGACCGGCTGCAAACCTGGAAGGGCAACACCTACCAGTACAACGCAGCAGGTGATCTGCAGGCCAAGACCACGGCAGCAGGAGCAACGAGCTACCAATACGACAGCCTGGGCAATCTTCGCAGTGTGGGCCTGCCTGGCGGAGTCAATATTGCCTATGTGATCGATCCGCAAAACCGCCGCATCGGCAAGCAAAAGAACGGTGTCATGCAATATGGGCTGATCTACCAAAACCAGCTCAGGCCTATTGCGCAGACAGGGCCGGATGGCACCATTCGCAGCGTGTTTCTATATGGGGAGAGATCGAATGCCCCATCGGGCATGCTCAAGGATGGCAAAACCTACCGGATCATCTCCGATCACCTGGGCAGCGTGCGTGTGGTCATCGACACCGCAACAGGTGAAGTCAAGCAGCAGTTGAGCTATGACATCTGGGGCAATGTGACGGAAGACACCAACCCCAACTTCCAGCCCTTTGGGTTTGCTGGCGGGCTGTACGACCCAGATACGGGCCTGACGCGATTCGGGGCTCGGGATTATGACGCGGAGACGGGGAGATGGACTGCCAAGGATCCGATCCTATTCGAGGGTGGGGATACGAATCTCTATGGTTATGTTTTGCAAGATCCAGTGAATTACATTGATCCTGAAGGACTGCAAAGCGATGCTCGTCCGAGAAGGCCGGGTTGGCCTGAGTGGGCACAACCTAAACAGCCGAACAGAAACTGTGCTACAGCGGAATGTGCTGCGGGTTTACTACCAGCACCAAGTGAAAATAGAAGCCAAAAAGAAGTTGAGTATGGTCAGTGCAAGCTTATTTGCACAATCGTATTATCTCCTCCTGTTGCTGCATGTAATGCAATAGCGGGCGGTGGGGTAATTGGAACTGGCTTGGGAATATATGTGAAAAAAGAGATTTGTTCATCAATATGCAAATGAAAAATAGAACACACAATTTAGCATGCCCTGCCTGTGGTCATAAATATGCGTGGCTTTATTTCCGAGTTCGATCGAAATGTCCCTTTTGTAGTTCTAATATTGAAACTGATCTGAGATTTGTGAGTTTAGTTGAGTCGCTGATCGGAACTCCAGTTTTGTGGTTGTTTGCCACCTGGTTGCGCATTTATCTTCATGATGAAGAGGGTGTATTTTCATATATATTATTAACTCCGATCACTTTTTTGTTTCACTTGATAGTTGTAAATTATTTTGTAAAAGCTCGAGTAATTGAATGATCAATTTAATAAGAAAATGCAGTGAGATCGGCTTATGCTGAGGAATTTCCGCTAGGTGGATTTTACCGAGTCGTTAGTCTTATCAAAAGCGTAGATAGGGTCAGAAGGTACTATTTGCAACTTGCTTCTAAATGCGTAAGCTGGCCCGATAAAAAATCATAGGAAAAGGGTAATACGCCAAATAGTATTTGGCCTGATGGCAGAATTAGGAAATAATTATCATGAATACACTGTCTTTTGAAGATTTTTTCCATGCAGCTATTCGAGAATGGCCTTCAGTCATAGATATGAAGATTATTAAATTTGAGCAAAATCTCCATACAATTGATGGATTATATGAAATTCAAGAGAATATAGTAGATAAATGTTTGGGGATAGAGGGTGAAGCAATTTTTGTAAATATGCATAACTCCATATATACCTTGCTTCTTCGCACGGGAGAATATGTAATTAATTTCAATATGAATCAAATAAGAAAGAGTGCAATAGAAGAAATTTTCAAAAAAAGAATTGAAAAATGTATTTCAAATAAATTTGAAATATACGACGAAAGAGATATTTCAAAATTTAAAGAATTATTGAAGAGGGTGGAATGATTTCATATAGGATAGTAATCAATATTTCTGCGAATGTAATATTTATTGCTAGGTAAGCTAGTTGATAATATCTCTCCTTCTATGAAGTTCTGCTGGATATATTATTGAATTGCAAAACCACCGCATCGGCAAGCAAAAGAATGGGGTCATGCAATATGGGCTGATCTACCAAAACCAGCTCAGCCCTATTGCGCAGACTGGGCCGGATGGCTCCATTCGCAGCGTGTTTCTTTACGGAGAAAGAGCAAGCGCCTCATCGGCCATGCTCAAGGATGGCAAAACCTACCGGATCATTACCGATCACCTGGGCAGCGTGCGTGTGGTCATCGACACCGCAACGGGTGAAGTCAAGCAGCAGTTGAGCTACGACGTCTGGGGCAATGTGATGGAAGACACCAACCCCAACTTCCAGCCCTTTGGGTTTGCTGGAGGGCTGTACGACCCTGATACGGGCCTGACGCGATTCGGGGCTCGGGATTACGATGCGGAGACGGGGAGATGGACTGCGAAGGATCCGATTCTATTCGAGGGCGGGGATACGAATCTGTATGGGTATACATTTTCTGACCCGATAAATTACATAGATCCAAATGGAAAATCGGGATTTGGTCAAAGTCAAATACCATTTAATGAAATTAATTTATTGAATTCGGATCCTTCTAATAGACTTAGTTTGCCAACAACTGAAGTTTTTACGGGGGACGGAGTAAACATGTCGGTTACTATTCCATTCAAAAGTGGCCTATCTCCGGTGGTTTCTATAAGTGTGAACTCAACAAAAGGTTTAACCTATTTGGGATTTGGTGTGGGGGCGGGACTAAGATGTACCATCACAAAACCTTTGCCAACAATCACTACAGGTGACGGCGCGCATGGACCTGTAGTTCAAATTAACGGATCATTTGGTAATGGTGTTTATGGATTGAGCGGAACATCTGCGTATGGTGTTTCTGGAAGCACTAGTTCGGCCAATGTTGGCGTAGGTAATATCGGGCAATCGGCCTCTGTCACATTTGGGTGGAGAAATTAATGAATTACTCAGTAGCAATAATTATTATGATGGCAATTTTTGCCGCATTAATGTTGATTTTTACTGAGTATATTTTTTCAATTATAAAAAAAGAAGATCCATTACTGTGGATGGAAATAGGAATGCCATCTGTTAATTCATATGAAAATAGTCAGAATGGTAAAATATATATTTTCTGGAGAATCGTATTTTTGGGGTCGACTATAAAAAATAAGAAGTTGAAAAAATTGATTTTCATGCTCAAATACTTGACTATACTATATATGGCTTTATTTTTGCTAATTATATTTATCGAAGGATTTTGATATTTTTGCCACAAAAGTGGGCGCGCAACTTTAATAATGACACGTCGGTGTGCAGATCACCATTTATTCTGGCAAGAAATGAACTCTGAAAAGCGTCATCAAATTGAATGGTTTACGGGGCTTGCCTTTTTCATCGCCTTTATCGCCGCGCATTTTATGTTCGGTATAAAAGCAGCGGTGAAAGTGCTTGGTGTTGCTTGCATTGCAACTGGTCTATTGTGGATGTGTCAACGGTCAGTACCGGTGGGAACTGAAGGAAGAGAACCATCTTTTTATCTTAATGGCTGGGGTGCAATGCTAGCTGGCTTCCTAATACTTGTAGTCGGCGTGATGCTGCTGATTTATTCAGGAATGGCGGTATGCCTACTCGGTTGGGGTGGGGGCACTGAATGTTAATGAAAATATTGGCGGATGGCCTACGACCAAGACCGGAAGATGGTCAGATACATTGAGTTGACAGCGGCTTGGGGCCATGTAACGGAAGACACCAACCCCAACTTCCAGCCCTTTGGGTTTGCTGGGGGGCTGTACGACCCAGATACGGGCCTGACGCGATTCGGGGCTCGGGATTACGATGCTGAGACTGGGCGTTGGACTGCAAAAGACCCGATTCTTTTCGAGGGTGGGGATCCCAATTTGTACGGGTATGTACTACAGGACCCGGTTAATTTTATTGATTTGAACGGACTGCAAAGAGGTCTTTCATTCGGATCACCATTTGGGCGTCCCCAGACTACTCCGAGCAGTCGTGAATTAAGAAGAAATCCTGAGCTAAATCCCCTCCCTCCGAGTGCGGTCATCAGATCGCCTTCAACCACAGAGATAGTAAATGGATTAAGCGAGCCTGCAGGGAATTTAATAAACTCTATAACTGGTCAGAATAGATATCCTTCTATAGAAACAAGCGCCCCTGGTTTTTTGGCGGGCCCAACAGGAGCACCCCTGTCGGGGCAATCATGCCAATTTATTTGCTGGGGAAAAAGCGAGAAAAACATGTGCACTAAAGATGAGGGGTGCAGACTTCACTGTGGTCCATCTATGTCAAAGCTATGAATTTTATCGTATTCGTTATTTTTTATATTTGCTCTTTTGATGCATATTCAAAAGAAGTACTAACTACATCTCCAGTAGTAGTGCTTATGGGCATGGCTCCAGTGTTATTGGTTGCAATTATTGTAGGGGGAATTGGAATATATAAAGAATTTAAAAAATATAGAGAAAAAATAAAGAATAATAAAAAAATCTATGAAAAGGAAAAATAAATTAATACAAGAAAAGGAGTTTGCGACAAGGGTAAGGAGTGTTTTTTATGTGAAATAATAATTGGGCTTCGATGAATTATGAGAGAAATATTTCTACTTATTTCGTTTGTCATCGGCTTGCTGGCAGTTTTGGGTTTGGTATCAATCCTAATTAATCCTTCAGCTGATTCTTTAATGATTCAAAATCCTTCGGGTCATATTCCAAGATTTGTGGGGACGTTGGCCTTGCTGCCAATATTTATAATTGGATACATTGCTTTTATTAAGAATTTATATAAGAAAATATTCAAAAATGAATTCTCAAATCGCAGAGATCAAACCAAAGGAAAACCAAAAACCAATGAGTTACTTCGCGGGGGTGCACGAGGTGGTATGCGTGGCGGTAGCGAGGAGTAATTTGATATGAAAGATTACTGCACACTTCATATCAGATCCGATATTAAATCTGAGTTACCAAGAAATTTTCTGAAGAGAAAATTGGAGATAATTTTCACGGACGATGAATCGCCAGAGCGAATAGCGAGTTTTGATCGCTTGGCTACCAAAGGTGTATTCAAAAGAAAAGATTTGCCTCAATACCATTGGGTTTTTAGCAGCGAAGGGGCTGTTGATGGATTCGATGTTTACAAACATATTTCTTGGGTGCTGGATCAAATTAATCCTGAATTTTCTCTGACTAGATTGCGAAACCTAGGCTTTGAGTTTCTATTGCAGTTTTATTGGGAGAGTAATGGTACTGGTGGGGGCCCATTAATTACATCGGAACTTGCAGAATTGCTAGTGCAACATAATGTTAATTTGCAATTTGGCTTCTACTCTTCAATGGGTGAAAATTTTTGAATCATGAGCTCATTCTTCAATTCAATTGAATACTGTCGAATTTTACAAAAAATAGACAATTGCGTATCAATGTGGATGCTAAAAATATGAAGGATCGATTTCAAAAAGGCTATAGACCATCAGGGTGCCCTGGCTGTGGCCTTATGTATTTAGCTTTGTATAGCAAATCGCATTCAGTATGCCCTGCATGCCATGTTGATGTATACACTGATATACGGGCAATAAGAATAATTGAAGCTTGTTTGGCCGCACCCATTTTTTGGCTGTTTGCAACTACTTTGCGCTTAGCGTTGGATGATGCTACGGGAATCATCTCATATGCGTTGCTCATTCCCCCTGCTTGGCTGCTTGATGTATGGATTGCTCGTCGATTTGTTACGCCCAGAATGTCTAAAAATGAAAATGCTTAGTGCATAGAGAGCGGTGAACTGATCTTGATTTTTTGGTAGTTCAATTTCATGAAGGGCTCTGCCATCCAGCAACAACTCTTACTTAGCTCAAGCTCAGGATTAAGGCATAGAGATGAACAGAGCGACTGCAAAGAACTATATTTGGAAGAAAATTTAGATGAATGACCCCGACTTTATACTTTCCAGTATTGGCTTTTTCTTTGCATTGTTTTTAAATTTCTATGTAGAATATATTGTGAGATTGATGAAGAAAGAGGATTTATCATTGTGGATGAATTTTGGTAATTTTTCTATATTTTCAAATGATAATTTGAAAAATGTTCCGAAATTCTGGAAGATGGTTTTCTTTGGTAAAGTTGAAAATGAGAAGATTAAATCATCTTTGTCTATATTGAAATATTCAACCATTATTTATATAATTTATCTCGTATGTATATTTTATATAGTGTTCAATAAATGATTTCAATTCACTGAGTAGAGCGAGAATGTTTTGTACCACTGTCACAAATGAAGTCAAACAGCAGTTGAGCTATGACGTCTGGGGCAATGTGACGGAAGACACCAACCCCAACTTTCAGCCGCTGGATGGATGGGCGAACCTTACAAACCGGATGCGAGGGCAGCGCCTAACCCCGCATACCACCCACGCGTGAAAGCCTCTTCAAATACCGAGTAGCCCGACCAGTCGCTGTGGGCGAAGTGCAGGCGGGCGGTGCTGGGGGTGGGGTACTTTGCATTTGATAGCGAATGGCGCGCGCCTGTTGTGCGCCAGTGGCCGATCTGGCTCAAAATGGTTTGCGCGCCGGGCTTGGGGATGGCCATGGCGTGGCCGTAGCGCATCACGTCAATGCGGGTGGCTTTTTCGTAGATGTCCGCATGGGCGCGGGCCAGGGTGGCGAGGGTCTGGTCGCGCACGTTTTCCCATGGTGCATCCAGCAGTTGCTGGCGCGCGGCGCGTGGGGTGTCTGCGGCTGCCATGCCGCCCAGGGCGCGGTAGCAGGTCAGTACCGTGGGCAGCTGCTGCAGGGCATTGAGGCGCTGGTGGCCGGCGTTGACGTAGCCGAGGCCACCGCGCGCCACATCGTCGTACAAAACATTGTCCCAGGCCAGTTCGGCGCCGGGGCGGTCGGCCAGCGGCTCGCGGATGTGGATGTTGGTGACGAGCCAGGGCGCCCAGTCGAGCGCCTGCACGGCGGCGTGCAGAAAATCTGGCGCATTCCGCACCACGCGCGCGGCGATGAAGGTGGGCAGCGCCACGATGCAGTGCGCCGCCTGCCAGCGCTCGATGTTCTGCGTGGCGCTGTTGTAGCTGTCGATGGTGACGCCGCCAGGTTCTTCGGCAATGCGCAGCACGGTATGGCCCGTGTGCAGCCAGCCCGCTTGCGCTGTGGGCGCTGCCAGTTGCTCGGCCAGCCAGCCGTTGCCCTGCGGCCAGGTGAGCACGGCGTCGTGCTGCTCTTCGGTGGCCGTATCTGCGGGGCCGGGGGCCTGAAAGCCGTGGCGGCTGGCAAAGTAGTGCAGGCCGGCCCAGGCGGAGACATGCCTGCAGCCTGCACCAAAGTCGTCCAGACAGGCGTAGTCGAGGTACCAGCGCAGGTGGGCGTCGTCCAATTGGTGCTGGGCGAGCCATGCGTCAAAAGTAATAGCATCCAGCGCTTTATGGGCGGACGTTAGCCCTTTATTTTGTTGCCAGCTATGCGCGACCGGCATGGTGAAGCGCTGCGCCTGCATGGCACTGGCCACCAGTTGCGCAAAGCGCTGGTACTGGGCCAGGGTGCTGGCGGGCACTTCGTGGGTGGGCAGCAGGCCCTCGACCCATTCGCCATGGATGAACAGGCGCTCCTGGGGGCTGAAGCACAGGTATTCGTCGCGGTACTGCCAGCGGCCCGCCACGCGTTCGCGCACCCCGAGTTCTTCGAGCAGATCCTGCACTTCGGGGGCATCGTCGCCAGGTACGGGCAGGTAGTGGGCGCCCAGCGGGCAGCGCAGGCCTTCCATGCTGCCACCGCGGCTGTTGCCACCGGCAGTGTCTTCCAGCTCCAGCAGGGCCACGTCGCTCACGCCTGCATGGCGCAGCGCGCGCGCCGCCGACAGTGCGGCAATGCCGCCGCCTGCAATCAGCACCTGCACGCGGTGGGTGTGGCTGGGCGCGGGCAGGGGCAGGCCTTGCCGCAGGCGGTCGCGCATGGCATGGCCTCGGTCCCACGATTGGCCGATAAAACCACCGGTGATGTGGGCGGCGCTGGTGGAGGGCGCCAGGGGTTTGCAGCCGGGCAGGGCCGTGCTGGCCGCCAGTGCGGCGGCGCCTTTCAACACGGTGCGGCGTTGCATGGCTGTCATACGGGCCATCCGCCCCGCAGCGCCTCAGGGGGGTGTTCCACCATCAATGCGCCACCTTCCCCCATTCGCGCTCGTAGGTGTGTACCAGCACCTGGTTGGAGAGGCGGTTGACTTCGGTCGGCACACGCGCCATGTCGGGCGGAAAATCGAACAGCAGTGGCAGGCTGGGCAGGCTCAAAAAGCGCATGCCGACGGGCAGGGTAGAGGGCAGGCTCCAGGGGCGGCGGCTGGCAATCACGAAGCCCCATTCGCCAAAGCTGGGCACATGGGCGTGGTAGGGCGTGGCTGTCAGGCCTACCGATTCGACGGTGTTCACCACAGTCCAGAAGCTCTGGCGCGCAATCAGCGGCGAGGTGGTCTGGATGACTGCAAAGCCGCTGGCGGCCAGGTGCTGGCTGAGCATGGAGTAGAAGCTGTTGGTGAACAGCTTGCCCACGGCAAAGTTGGTGGGATCGGGAAAGTCCACGATGATGACGTCAAACACCTCTTCGGTCTGCTGCGCCCACTGAAAGGCGTCGGTGTTGATGATGGTGACCTTGGGGTTGTTCAGCGCATTGCTGTTGAGTGCCTGCATGCTGGGCACGTTCTTGAACAGGTCGGTCATGGCCGGGTCCAGCTCCACCAGGGTCACCGATTCGACAGAGGGGTACTTGAGCACTTCGCGCACGGCCATGCCGTCGCCGCCGCCCAGAACGGCCACCTTGCGCGGCGCGCCAAAACGGCTCATCACGGGGTGCACCAGGGCTTCGTGATAGCGGTATTCGTCGCTCTGCGCAAACTGGAGGTTGCCGTTGAGGTACAGGCGCGTGCCGCGCTTGCCCTGGGTGACGACGATGCGCTGGTAGGGCGTGCTGCGCGCCAGCACGATGGGTTCCTGGTAGAAGTGATCTTCGGTGAGCGAGGTGATCTTGTCCGCACCCGCCAGGCCGCCGATCAGCGCGCCGATCACCAGCAGGCACGCCAGCACATGGCTGGCAAAGCGGCGCAGCTCATCCTTGAAGAGAAACAGCGCCCACACAGCCACCAGCGCATTCAGCAGGCCGAACACCAGGCCGGTACGGATCAGCCCCAGGTGCGGCACCAGCAGCAGCGGAAACGCCAGCGACACGGCCAGCGCGCCCAGGTAGTCAAAGGTCAGCACCTTGGAGACGAGATCGCGCAGCACCACGTTGCGCTTCAAGATGCGCATGACCAGCGGAATCTCCAGCCCCACGAGCGTACCCACCACGAGCACCGTGCCGTACAGCATCCAGTGGAAAGCCGTGGGCACGTAGGCGTTGACGAGCGAAAGCACGGCGGGCAGCGCGCCGCCCACCAGGGCTACCATCAGCTCGATGCGCAGAAAGTGCGCCGGCAGCTCGCGCACCAGGTAGCGCGAGAGCCACGAGCCGATGCCCATGGCAAACAGGTAGGTGCCGATGATGGTGGAGAACTGCAGCACCGAATCGCCCAGCAGGTAAGACGCCAGCGCGGCGGCAGCCAGCTCGTACAGCAGGCCGCAGGCTGCGACGACGAACACGCTGAACAGCATGGCGATTTCCAGCGGGCTGGCGCGGCGGGGCAAATCCTGCGGATTGGCAGCGATGCCGGGGCCGAAGTCCAGCGCGTCGTGCGGGTCGGTAGCGGCGGTTTCGGCGGGGGGAGAAGAAGACACGGGGCGAGATGCCTGCGGGCTGCAGGGATAGAGGTCGAAGTAGCCAGTGGCGCCCTACTAGAAAGCGCCTATAGCTATTTATTTGATAGTAAATATGGCGGCTAGCCGATGGCTGCCGCCACGATGATGCTGATGCCCAGGCACATGGCAGCTACCACCACGCCCAGGGCGAGGTTCTGCTTTTCGACAATCTCGCCCCACATGTCCACCGGGGTGAGCTTGTCGATGATGAGAAAGCAGATCCAGAACACCACCACGCCCACCAGGGCAAACAGGATGGAGCCAAAGAACGCATTCGGGTGAAACCAATCGAGATTCATCACAACACTCCTCTATCAAGGCAGGCCATGCGCACCATGGCGTGGTCTGCCGGTATCAAAACCAGGGGCCCGCTTGCCCTTGCCCTGCGGCTGAGCTGGGCGCGCCCCGCTATTTGTGGCTTCCGCCAGAGCTGTAGCCGCCCCACGATCCGCCCGAAGACCTGCTGCTGCCCGTGCTGCACTTGCTGACGTAGGTGGGGTCGGCCGCCAGCTTGCGCCGCTCGTCGGCGGCGTTGCAGCCGCTGGGCCACAGCCAGATCAGCAGAAAGAACAGAATGATCAGGCCGATGATGATCGGCATGCAGCCGAGCTTGGGCATGGAAAACGAGCTGCTCGTCGGCTTGAACAGCGCCAGCTGGTCGGTCATGCCGAAGGCGGCTGCCACGGTCTCGGGTGCCAGCTTGCGGCCCATCGACCAGTTCACCTCGCGCCGGCCCTGCTCCAGGTTGAGCAGCTGCACGCCATCCTGGCCGCGCGCGAAGTCCACATTGTCGGTCTTGTCGCCGCGCACCACCGGCCAGTAGAACTCGCCCTGCACATAAGTGGTTTCCGCCAGGTAGCTGTACTGCTTTTCGTAGGTCTGCTTGTTCCAGGTGGCGGTGCTGGCGCCTGCACGGTAGTTGGGCGCGCCCGTCAGGGTCTTGACCAGGCTCCAGCCGTCGCTGCTGTTCACCAGAAACTGGAAACCCTGCTTGCTGTGGTAGAGCAGGTACTCGTCCCAGCCAAAGTGTTCGTCGTCGCCCGGCTCCACGCCCATGCGGTGCTGAAAACCCACCACCTGCCATTTGCTGCCCGCAAAGGTGCCTAGCTTGCCCAGCGGGATGAGCGGCTGCACCGGCTCGTCCTGCAGCGCAGCGCGCAGCTCGCCACCAATGCCCTGCGACACATCGATGATGCTGCCGCAGCTCGGGCAGGTGAGGCTCTGCGTGGTTTGCAGCTTGATCTCGACCCGCGCCGCGCAGCGCGGGCAGTTGAAGTGCCGCCCCTTGTCCTTCTTGGCCGAGGTGTCCTTGAGCCCGGCAATCTTCAGATCTGTCAGCCTGACCGGCTCGCCCAGGTAGATGGAGGGCGGTGCTTCGCTGTAGTCGATGGACAGCACGCGGTCGTCCTGCGAGCGAAGCTCCACCACGGTAAAGGGCTTGCCCAGCTCTGGCTTTTTGGGCATTTCGCCCTCGGCGGCCATCAACTGGGCGTGCACCACGCTGGTCACGCTGTACTGCACGCCGCTGATGGCCACGTTCTGGCCCGGGCGCCAGCGGCTCTCGTCGGGCAGGTTGCGCGCGGGAACGTCGCTGGCGCGGGCGAGCACAAACTGGCCGTTGTCCTCGCTCACCACGGCCATCTCGTTGCCGTCGGTCAGCGCCAGCCATTCGTTCCAGCTTCCGGTATCGCCCTTGTACTGCAGCCGCCCGATCAGGCGAAAGCCTTCGGGCTTGCCGTCCTTGCCCTTCTGGAACTGGCCGGTCTGGCCCAGCTTCAGGGGGCTGTAGTCGTTGAAGATTTCGGCCATCTTGCCGATGCGCTGGAGCACATCGCCTTCGCGGACGATGGAGCTTTGGCAGTACGGGCATACCGCGTAGGCCGCTTGCGCGCTGGCAAATTCGACAGGTGCGCCACAACCCGGGCAGGGTGCGGTGTAGCTGCGTTGCTGGTCCGTGGTCATGGCTTGTTGTGTATGTGGTGCGCGCAATGGATCTATTGCAGCAGGCCCCTGTCCCTCACAGGGCTGGCCGGCTGCCGAGCATCATAGCGGTATTGCGACCGCCATAAGGTCCGGCTATGCGCGCCGTAGCCATGATTCATTGGACTGTGCAAATAAGAATAATTATCATCAAAAAACACTGATAGCCCACCCATCCAGAAAGCACGCCATGTCTAAGTTCCGCAGCCTCCTCCACAACAACCGCCAGACGCTCAGCAAGACCGCCAGCTATTACGTCATCCATATCACGGTGGCGGCCATGGTGGCCTATGCCGTCACCGGCAACCTGATTGCGTCGCTCACACTCAGTCTGCTCGAACCCACGGTACAGGCGTTTGCCTTCTTCTTTCACGAAAAGGCCTGGCAGCGCTGGAATGTCCGCAAGCAGGCCGCAGCCACCAACGCAGGGCTGTCCCATGCGGCGTAAGCAGGCACCTGCAGGCGGGCAGCCAGCCTGGCGGGCGTGGGCGCTGCAACGGCTGGCGGTTATGGCACAGGTGGCGTAGGGGATTGGGGCCGCATGCGAGCGGCCCCCGGATACCTTTGTTTGCAGCTGCTGGCCCGGGGTTTGTGCGACAGTTGCGCATCTGCCATGAACTCGATCCAAGGAAACCCCATGCGTGCGACATCCCTTCGTCTGGGCTGCCTGGCTGCCGCCTGCGCCCTGGTGCTGGCGCTTTCGGGCTGCGATGTGGTGGGCCCGATCAGCAGCAACGCCGTCCTGTCGGACCAGGCCATCGCCGACAGGACTGCCGATTATTTCAGCAGTACCGAGGCGCATGTACAGGTGTTTGGCTTTGACCGCCGCCGTGAGTCAACGCGCTACCAGGCCACATTTCAGGGCAACAAGTACAACTGCAGCATCTACATGAACCAGGTGCGCTGCGACCCTGTGGGGCAGTAAGCGCTGTTCGGATTCAGGCTTTGCCCAAATCAAACCATCCTGCGGGCTTTTCACCCTCCAGCACCTGTAGCAGATTCGTCACTGCCATCTCTGCCATCGCGTAGCGCGTTTCGTGGGTGGCCGAGCCGATGTGCGGCAGCGCCACCACCTTGGGGTGGGTGCGCAGGGGCGATTCCACCGGCAGCGGCTCGGTGGCGAATACGTCCAGGCCTGCGGCGCGGATCTGGTCGGCATCCAGCGCGTGCAGCAGGGCGGCTTCGTCGATGATGGCGCCGCGAGAGCCGTTGATGACGATGGCGCTGGGCTTCATCAGTGCAAAGGCGTCGGCGTTCAGCAGGTGGCGGGTCTCTGGGGTGGAGGGCAGCATCGAGACGATGAAATCGGCCTCGCGCAGCAGTGCCTCGCGCTCCACAAAGCGCACATGGCCGGCGAGGGCGCCCAGCTCGGCTTCGGGTACGGTGCTGCGGTTGTTGTAGATGACGGGCATGCCAAAGCCCAGCGCCGCGCGGCGGGCCAGGGCCAGGCCAATGCGGCCCATGCCCAGAATACCCACTGTCTTGCCATGCACGTCCCAGCCAAACAGGTCTTCGCCGATATTGCGCTGCCACTGCCCCGAGCGCACGAACAGCGCCAGCTCGGGGATGCGGCGGCTGGTGGCCATCAGCAGCGCGAAGATGGTGTCGGCGGTGGTCTCGGTGAGCACGCCCGGCGTGTGGCACAGCGCAATGCCGCGTTGCTGCAGGCTGGCCAGGGGGTAGTTGTCCACACCCACCGAGATGCTGGAGATGGCCTGCAGATGCGGCGCGCTGTCGAGCAGGGCATCGGTGATGGGGTAGCTGGAGCCGATCAGCGCCTCGGCCTGCGGCAGGGCGTCAAAAAAGGCATCGCGCTCGCCCGGTACGCGGGGGTTGGCAACCGTCACCGCATGCGCGGCTTGCAGGCGGGCGAGCTGGTCGTCGGGCAGTTCGCGGAAAGCCAGTACCTGGCGGCGTGTGGATGGGGTCATGGCAGCTC
Organism: Comamonas odontotermitis; assembly: GCF_020080045.1. Lineage (NCBI taxonomy): Bacteria > Pseudomonadati > Pseudomonadota > Betaproteobacteria > Burkholderiales > Comamonadaceae > Comamonas > Comamonas odontotermitis. The sequence goes on along the minus strand of NZ_CP083451.1, from coordinate 99,612 downwards.
CTGGGCGTCGGAGTGGGTTCAGTAACCGGCGGCTGTCAACGCGGCGCGGGTGGGCAGGCCCTCCGAATCACCGAGCACCTGCACCTGCAGCGCGCCAATCCAGCAGCCGCGCTTGACGGCTTGCGGCACGGTGTGGCCATCGAGCAGACCGCTGATCACCCCCACGGCAAAGGCGTCGCCCGCGCCCACGGTGTCCACCACCTTGTCGACCGGGCAACCTTCCACATAGCCGGTGCCTGCTTTCGCATCATCAAAGTAAGCGCCTGCTTCGCCGAGTTTGACGACGACGAGGCGTGCGCCCTGGCTGCGGTAGAACTGTGCAATGGCTTCGGGTGTCTTGTGGCCGGTGAGCAGCTCGCCTTCGGCCAGGCCCGGAAAGACCCAGTCGGCCCCTGCAGCCAGTGCATTGATCTCGCGGCGCATCGTGGCTTCGTCCTTCCACAACGTGGGGCGCAGGTTGGGATCGAACGAGATGGTGCTGCCAGATGCGCGCGCAACTTCCAGCGTGCGCTTGGCCGTGGCCAGGCTGGTATCGGAGATGGCGGCAAACACGCCGGTGGCATGCAGGTGGCGCGCTGCGGCAAGCCAGGGCTCGTCGATGTCGGCAGGCGTCATCAGGCTCGCGGCCGAGCCCTTGCGGTGGTATTCCACCTGCGGGTCGCTGCCGTCGTCGGTGCGGCCCTTGATCTGAAAGCCGGTTTTCTGCGCAGGGTCCAGCACCACATGCTCGCAATGCACACCTTCGCCCTTCATCTGGTTGATGAGGTAGCGGGCCATCGAGTCGGCGCCCAGGCGGCTGGCCCAGTGGGTGTTGAAACCCAGGCGTGCCAGCCCGGTGGCCACATTGATCTCGGCGCCTGCAATGCGCTTGGTAAAGAACTCGGCCTGCTCCAGCGGGCCAGGGCGGTCGGCAATCAGCAGCATCATGGCTTCGCCGAAGGTCGCGATGTCGAAGGTTTTGGTGGTCATGGCCGTGTCTCTTGTGGTTTTTTCGCGGTTCAGTGGTTTTGCAGGGCGGTGGCGTCGCGCAGCACGGCCAACTCGTGCCGGGTGACGGCCTGCAGGTCGTCGCCGATCAGCGGGTATTCGATGGCGCGCGGCACATCGCCGGGCAGGGCGCGCAGAATGGCGCGCCAGGCGGCGGCTGATTCGGCCAGCGGCACGGCCACCCATTTCGCAGGCAGGCGCTGCACGCCCTTGGCATGCACATAGGCCACGCGGCTGGCAAACAGCTGGGCGGCTTGCAAGGCGCATTCGCCCAGGTAGTGCCAGTTGCCCATGTCAAAAGTCATGGGCAGGGATAGGCCCGCCGCATCGGCAGCGGCAAAAAAGCGCTGCAAGGCCTGCACGGTGCCCGCGCCCACGGTCTGGTCGTTCTCGATCAGCAAGGTGATGCCAGCCTCTGCAATGGCGGCTTTGAGCGCGGCAAACCCGGTGGCCGAATGCGCCACCGATTGCCGGGCAAAGCCGCCAATCGACATCTTGAGCCAGCTGGCGCCCAGGGTCTGGGCGGCCGCAATGGCGTGCTGCAGCACGGCGGTATCGAGTGCGCCGTCCATCGCAAACAACGGCTGCGGGCAGGAGTAGACGACGTCCAGGCCCTGCGCACGCACATAGACGGCAATGGCGGGCAGCTCGTCAGCGGCGTCGATCAGCAGCTCTTCGCGTACCTCCACCCCGCTCGCGCCAGCGGCGTGGGAGAGCCGGGCAAAGTACAGCTGGCCGTGGCGGCGCACTTCGGCATTGCCGAATGAGGTGAGGGAGATGAGGGCTGGCGCGCCAGCGTTGTGCACAGACAAGGCCATGGTTTTTGGTGATTTTGGCCGTTTGCGCTCGTCCATCAAGCGCTAGCAGCTATCTATAAGTGAGCAAAAAGTCGGCAGAAACTTCGCACGTTCTCAGGCACTGGCGTGGCCCATCGGCGCACACCGGGCAAGGGCGCCCCGCAGCGCCACAGGGGGTGTCAATGGTTGCTGAGGATCTGGCCCAGGAACTGCTGGGTCTTGGGGTGCTTGGGGTTGTCAAAGAACTCGGCGGGCGGGCCCTGCTCGATGATCTTGCCGTCGGCCATGAAGATCACGCGGTCGGCCACGCTGCGGGCAAAGCCCATTTCGTGGGTGACGCACAGCATGGTCATGCCGTCGTCGGCCAGGCCGATCATGGTGTCGAGCACTTCCTTGACCATTTCGGGGTCGAGCGCCGAGGTGGGCTCGTCAAACAGCATGATCTTGGGCGCCATGCACAGCGCGCGGGCAATTGCCACACGCTGCTGCTGGCCGCCCGAGAGCTGGCTGGGGTACTTGCCTGCCTGGTCGGGGATGCGCACGCGTGTGAGGTATTTCATCGCGCGCTCCTGCGCCTCCTCCTTGGAAAGGCCGCGCGAGCGCATCGGCGCCAGCATGCAGTTTTCCAGAATGGTCAGGTGTGGAAACAGGTTGAACTGCTGGAACACCATGCCCACTTCCTTGCGGACGGTGTCGATCGCCTTGCTGTCGCCGGTCAGATCGGTGCCGTCAACGGTGATCCTGCCCTTCTGGATGGCTTCGAGCCGGTTGATGCAGCGGATCATCGTCGATTTGCCCGACCCAGAAGGCCCGCAGATGACGATACGTTCCCCGGCGCGCACGTCGAGGTTGATATCGGTCAACACCTGAAAGTTGCCATACCATTTCTCCACGCCTTGCAGGCGAATGATGGGATCTTGCGAGGTGGTCATAAAGCAGTCGTTTTTTAAGATGATCGCGGCACTGGCACGCCCAAGATAAGAGACAGCCAGCAAGGGCCGCCCCGCAGCGTTGCTGTCGTCCCCCTTTCAGGGGGGAAGGCGCACAGCGCCTCAGGGGGTGGTCCGTTTTGGGGTTAGTCCAGTTTTGGCAAGTCAGCGCCCAGCCACTTCTGGTACAGCTTGTTCAGCTCGCCGTTGGCGGTGTTCCTGGCGATGAAATCGTTGACGGCATTGGCCACTTCGTCCTGGCCGGGGCGCAGGGCAACGGCCATGTTCTGCTGCAGCAGCTGGAACTTGCTCTCAAACTGGCCAGCAGGCGCGCGCTTGGCGATCTGGGCCGCCACGGTGATGGAGCAGCCAATGGCATCCACCTGGCCGGACAGCAGCGCCTGCATGGCCGAGGCATCGTCATCAAAGCGGCGGATCTGCGTGCCTTCCGGGGCCACCTTGGTCACGGCCACGTCCTGCGTCGAGGCACGGGCCACGCCCACGCGCAGGCCTTTGAGGTTTTCCGGGCCCTTGATGGCGGTCTTGGTGTTGCCGAACAGCACGATCGAGGCGGCCGAGTAGGGCTTGGAGAACAGCACCTGCTTGGCGCGCTCGGGCGTGATGGCCAGCGATGCGATCAGCATGTCGACCTTGTTGGTCAGCAGGAAGGGAATGCGGTTGGGGCCGGTCACGGGCACGATGTCGGCCGTCACGCCCCACTCCTTGGCCAGCAGCTTGGCCACATCGGCGTCGTAGCCGTCAGGCTGGTTGCTGCTGTTCAGAATGCCGTAGGGAGGGAAATCCACCAGCATGCCGATGGTGATCTTGCCTTTTTTCTTGAGATCGGCCAGCGACTGCGCCGAAGCGCTGAGGGGCAGGAGGGCGCTGGCAGCCAGGGCGGCAGCGGCGGTGGTGAAAGTGCGGCGCGAGAGTTGCATGTTCATGTCTCCTATGGGTTGGATAACGCAACGGGAAAGGAAAAAAGGGGAAGGCAGAATCACCGGGCCAGAGCCTTGGCCTGGCGCTTTTCCAGGCGGCCAGCCCACAGCGACAGGGGCCAGCACAGAATGAAATAGACGGCGCCTACAACCCCGAACACCAGCATCGGCTGGAAGGTGGCGTTGTTGATGATCTGGCCGGCGCGCGTCACCTCGGTAAAGCCGATGATGGCGGCGAGCGACGTGCCCTTGATGATCTGCACCAGATAGCCCACGGTGGGCGCTACGGCAATCTTCATGGCCTGCGGCAACACCACGGCGCGCATGCGCCAGTAGTACGACAGGGACAGCGCATCGGCCGCTTCCCACTGGCCGCGCGGCACAGCCTGGATACAGCCGCGCCAGATTTCGCCCAGGAACGCGCCGCTGTTGAGAATCAGCGCGGCGGCAGCTGCCACCCAGGGGTTGATCTCAAAACCCAGGATCGGCGCACCGAAGAACACCAGAAACAGCTGCAGCAGCAGCGGCGTGCCCTGAAAAATCTGGGTAAAGAACGTGGCGACGCCGCGCGCCAGACGGTTGTCAGACGTGCGCGAGAGCGCCACGATAAGGCCCACGAGTGCCCCACCGATGAAGGCGATGGCAGACAGCGCAACCGTCCACTTGGCCGCTTCCACGATGAACCACAGCTCAGACCAACCAAAAGTACGCATGTTTGTATTCCTCAGCGACGGTCGGGGTAGTTCAGGAACATCTGGTAGATGAGCTTGAACAGCAGGTTGAAGGCCAGCGACAGCGCCAGATAGATGATGGCGACGACGATGTACACCTCGAAACTGCGGAAGGTTTCGGACTGGATGTTGGCGGCGACCGAGGTCAGGTCATCCGCCGAGATCACCGACACCACGGCTGAGCTCAGCATCAGCAAAATGAACTGGCTGGTGAGCGCTGGGTAGATCGTCTTGAGCGCGGGCTTCAAGATGACGAAGCGAAAAATCTCCCAGCGCTTGAGATCCAGCGCCAGTCCTGCCTCAATCTGCCCCTTGGGAATCGACTCGATACCGGCGCGGATGATCTCGGTCGCGTACGCGCCCAGGTTCACCACCATCGCCACGAGCGCGGCGGTCTGTGGCGACCAGCGCAGGCCGATGGCGGGCAGCGCAAAGAAGAAGAAAAACAGCTGCACCAGAAACGGCGTGTTGCGGATCAGCTCGATATAGGCGTTGATCACAAAGCGCAGCGGCGCCGGGCCCGAGGTCTTGCCCCACGCACAGACGATGGCGACCGCGAGGCCCATGGCCATGGCCAGAAAGGACAACTGGATCGTGACCCAGGTGCCCTGCAAAAGCTGGGGCCAGGCGGCCAGCACCTGGTCGAATTGGAACGTGTAGTTCATGGCGATGCGTCGCTTTGAAACCGGTTTCAGTGCGCGGAGTGTAATCGCAGGTTACGGTTTGGTTACTAGGGTTTTTCCTAGGATGCTACGTAACAGTTTCAGAAGTTGATAAAAATCAACGCTTTGGTGACGCGGTGGAGCCGCGCACAATGATGGTGCCCGGTAACTCGATCTTCCTCGCGGGGCTGTGCTTGCCCTGAATGCGCTCGATCAGGCACTGGGCGGCGGCCTGGCCCAGCGCATCGGTAGGCTGGGCCACCGTGGAGAGGCCCGGGCCCACCAGCGGTGCCCAGTCGGTTTCGTCGATGCCGATCACGCCCAGCTCCTGCCCGGGCACCCAGCCCAGCGCATGGATGGCGCTCGCCGCCCGCAGGCTGGCAACGCCATTGCCAGCCAGCACCGCAGGCCTGCGGCCCGCCTGCACAGCGGCCTGCCGCCATTGCGCCAGCTGCTGCTGCAGTTGTGGGCCATTGTGGGCCGTACTCTCCCACACCGATCCCTGCAGCATCTTGCTACGGCTTAAGTAGCGCAAAAACGCCTGCTGGCGGGCAGTACGGGAGCTGACGCCTGCAATCGGCTCAGTCACCAGCAAAACCTCGTCAAAACCCTGGGCCTGCAGATGGTCGAGCGCGAGCTGGATGACGCCGGGGTTGTCCACCGTCACGAAATCGGCATCCATGCCTTCCATGAAACGGTCCACCAGCACGATGGGTTTGCCGTGCAGCTGCGCGTCGTGCCACAGCTGGGCGCTGGTTTCGACGCGGTTGAGGATCATGCCGTCGAGCTGGTAGGCCGACAGCGCGTGCATGGCATCGCGCTCGCGGCCAGCCTCATTGCCCAGGTTGAACAGCACCAGCAGGTAGCCCGCAGCCTGGCAGGCCTTCTCGGCCCCCTGCAGCACCGCCACCGAGAACGGGTTGGTCACATCGGCCACCGCCAACCCGATAAGGCGCGTGCGCCCATGCTTGAGCGCCTGCGCCATGGGGCTGGGCCGGTAATTGAGCTGGGCAATCGCCTGCTGCACGCGCTCGGCCATGTCGGGTGCCAGGATGTCGATGCGGCCATTGAGGTAGCGCGACACCGAAGCCTTGGAGACCTGCGCCGCCTGCGCCACATCGGCAATCGTGGCACGGGCCTTGGGGCGTGGCGGAGACGAAGCGGGGCGTTGCACGGAATCAGACACAGCGGTATCCAAAAAAACCATAGCTGCCAGCGCACATCCTTATTGAATTTAAAGCCAGAAAATAGCCAAAACCCAACACCAGCAAGCGCCAACAGCTCCTAGATTGATAAACGGCCAAAACCCCGAAAAGGGACGGAGGGGCAACGGTGTATGCCTCGGCTGCGATGGTAGCGCCGAATAGGAGGCTCGGGGAGCGGCACGCGCATCAAAAGTGATGGGGTCTCATTGGTTTTGCCAAGTCCATCAATAGGGATAGGCTCATGCGCGGGCCCATTGTTGGCTTTGGCAAAAGGCTGCTTTCGACCCAGAGCAGCCATACAGGTAAACGCTCAAAAGCCGTTATTCAGCCGGGCTACTAGTGCCAGGGAAACCTACCCAGAAAGCGCTCGCGTTCCAATTGCTCCATGTCTCGAAGATGCCGCAAGCCGTGCCATTTCACGAACATGCGCGCCCATTGCACGTAAGCCTCTCAGTGCGTAGGCTATAGTGTTATAGCGACTTCGCTCGCGGACCTAGTCCAGCAACCGTTTAGCGCACAGCACAGGAAGGGATGCGGGTTTCTTGGCTGAATTTAGCAATGTAATTTCATGCGGCATACCCGCCTTCGAGGCAGGCTACCAGCTCCTTGCCGCATTTCATTTGTATCCATTTAGACCGCAAGCGCCAGATATCGTCTGCTACATGGCGCGGTCTAGACTACGTTAGGCGCCTCAATACGTATGAACATTCAATCGCTCGCCCAGCAACTCGATGGCATCGTTTTGGAATACGAAACTTTGACGCATAGATCTATTCACAGCGATCTCAGTGACCTTCCCGAATATTCTCGCCAAGCTGTCGTTACTAGAGCGGTCGCTGCGATTGCCCGGATCTCCGGAGAAAACTCCTCATATGCCAATGAGGTCAAGCGTGTCCTGAAACAGCTTCCGCATCTTCATTTGCACTTGGCTCCGATCATCGGTGTGGTCAAAGCATTGCGGGCTGATGTAAATGCTGGGCACCTCCAGACGCTTATTGAGCTTGTTCATGCAGCCACCTTCGCGGACTTCTTGGAAATGGCCCAGCATCTGATTGATGCTGGCTATAAGGACGCCGCAGGTGTCATTGCTGGTTCGGCACTTGAGTCGCATATTCGTATGCTTTGCGTGAAGGCGGGTGTTCCAACGGAACTCACTAAACCCGATGGGGGCTTAGTGCCAAAGAAGGCTGATGCAATGAACTCTGACCTCGCAAGTGCAAATGTTTATTCAAAGCTTGATCAAAAAAGCATTACTGCATGGCTTGATCTACGAAACAAGGCCGCGCACGGAAAGTATTCCGAATTCAAAGCAGATCAAGTATTGCTAATGATTGCTGGAATTCGAGACTTTCTTACGCGAGTTCCAGCGTGATCCGCGAGAAAGCACCTAACTGGCTGGTTAAGCAGACTGGCCTCCGGCCGGCCGCTTACCTTGTTCGTTAAGCATCACAGGAGAAATAGTGACAATTCATCGCGCCGTGGCTTATGTACATTGGAACTATTTCCTCGCGTTAGAAGAGGATCTAGACCGTTTGTCTAGATATGTCGATTTCTCAGGAAACGATGACGCCTATTCACTTGAGATTGCCCGCCTCCTACTCGGCGCTAGCGCCGAGGTCGATGTTGTTCTGAAGCTTCTTTGTAAGAGATTCAATCCAAACAGCGCTGCCTCTTCCATCGGCATGTATCACGCGGAGGTGAGTGCGAATTGCCCAACCTTCATCGACTTCGAGACTCAGCTTCCTCGCTATGGCGTAACTCATCAGCCGTGGGTTAACTGGACAGCAAATCAACCTCCACTTTGGTGGTCAGATCACAACAAGGTAAAGCATCAGCGCGACCAACATTTCAAGCGAGCCACGCTGAAGAACTGCCTTAACGCAGTTGGGGGGCTGTTTGTTGCGGTGTTGCATCTCTATGAGCAGGAAGCCGCGAACGGCGAGTTACTCCAGCTTCCTCGTCTATTCAATGTCGGCGAACAATTCTTTGCTGGCACCCAGATGGGCCGATACGGTCACAGCTTCAAGTACAGAGTTCGATGATACCTAACCCTTCCATCGAGCTGACATGCCCCAGCAAGCCGGATCTTGCAGCTTATGTCACACGTTGAATGTCTGCTTTTTGATTTCATCAGCGACCGCTCATGGCCGAAAGCAGCCATGCCCACCCCGAAGTCTAAAAGTGCTCTCCATCCCCAATTTGCGGGCCACGCTCCCAACTTCATGCAACTGCTGTGCCACAGTGGGAATATTCGCTGCATCAATGAGGGCCCAAAAAACGGCCAGCCTCGCGCAGCCCAAGACGCGCAATCAGCCTGTGGATAATTTTGTGCAATGTTCGGGCCGTTGCGGGATCAACTCCCTTTGATCTCCCTCGGAGAAAAAAATACACACCGGGAAGCGCACTTCTGTGGATAAGTTAATTTGATAGCAGCTTACGCAGGCGTTGTGTGGGCCTGGAGCAGGCAGTCGATAAAGGCCTGCGCCACGCGGCTGGGGGCGGGCGAGAGGCGCCACATGGCGACGAATTGGCACTGGTAGTGGAAGCGGTCGGGGCCCACCGCCTGCATCAGGCCCTGCTCTTCAAACCGGGCGGCGTAGTGGTCGGGCAGAAAGCCCAGAAAACACCCGGACAGAATCAGGGTTGCAATCGATTCCTGGTCAAAACCCGTGGCGGCGCGGGGCAGGCGCACGCTGTGCGAGAGCTCCATGTTGGGCGAGTGGTAGCCCAGTCCGGCAAAGGGGTAGTGGCGCAGGGCCTCCCAGTCGAGGCGGTCATGGGGCTTGTGCCACAGGTCATGCCCGGCGGCGCAGTACAGCTGCATGGTTTCGCCAAACAGGTCGCGGTACACCAGGCTGGCCGAGCTGCGGTGCGCGGGGATGATGCCAACATGAAAGCGCCCATCCATCAGCCCGCGTTCGATGGCGTTGATGGAGCTGACATGCAGCTGCAGGTTCACATCGGGTGCCACCGTGCGAAACCGGGCAATCGCGCGGTGAATCTGCGCCTGCGGGTTGCTCACCGTCTTGTCGAACACGGCGATTTCCAGATTGCCGCCCATGCGCGCGTGGATGTCGTCGATGCGGCTGCGAAACAGATCAACCCCGCCCAGCAGCTGCAAGGTGGCTTCGTACACCTGGTGGCCCTCGGGGGTGAGCGCAAAGCCTGCGCGCCCGCGTCTGCACAGCACCATGCCCAGCCGGGTCTCCAGGTCTTTCATGTGGCGGCTGAGGGTGGAGGTGCCGATGTTCAGCTCCAGCTCGGCAGCCGACATGCCGCCGCATTCCACCACGCTCTTGAAGACCTGCAGCAGCCGCAGATCCATGTCGCTAAGCTGCCCAAGCACCGCGCGCGCGCGGCGCGCTGCTGCCGGTGGATGGGGCAGGGGGGCGGAAACAGGGGGGTTGGCGGCCATGTGCATAGCTTAGCGGCTTTGCGCCGGGGCAACAGCTTGCGGTGCAGGCCCGCGTCCATCCCGTCTGGCGAGGGGTTTACGGCGGATCCCTAGAATCCAGGCTGCTTGTACCACCCACCCATAGGAATGCCATGCCCCACACCGCCGTTCTCGTCATTGATGTGCAGCAAGGGCTGTGCGATGGCCCCGGGGCTGCCTGGGATTGCGCAGGCCTGATTGCCCGCATCAACCAAGTAACCGCAGCGGCACGGGCGGCTGGCATGCCCGTCATCTGGGTGCAGCACGCAGAGCCGGGGCTTGAAGCCGGCACGCTTGGCTGGCAGCTGGCGCTGGGCCTGCAGGTGGAGGGCGCCGATCTGCGCAGCAACAAGACCACGGGCGATGCCTTCTGGAAAACCGATCTGCTGCCCACGCTGCAGGGCCTGGGTGTGCACGAGCTGGTGATCTGCGGCATGCACACCGAGTACTGCGTGGATGTGACCACTCGCGCCGCGCTGCGCCACGGCTACCCGGTGGTGCTGGTGGAAGATGCACACACCACCTGCGGCAATGCCGCCGTCACCCCGCAGCAGGTGATTGCGCACCACAACATCACCCTCAGCACCACCAGCAGCTTTGGCCCGCGTGCGCGCCTGCAGACGGCGCAGCAGTGGGCGAATAGTGCAGCCAGTAATCCATAAAAAATGCCTTTTTGCACAATACAGGTAAGCGCATATAGCTATTAATTCAGTAGTATTGAAGGGCGTCTCCGCTGCTGCCGTCACAGCCCTGGCGTGGTTTTGGCGCTATGCTTTCCCCTCACTTGCCACACCACGGGACTGACCATGCTTTTGGGCCTTGCTGCCAACCGTTTGCACCACCGCAGCGATGATGCGGCGCTGTTCACCTTTTTGCGCGCTTGCGAGCAGGGCATTCGCGAGCTGAATATCGGCTTTCACGCCGTGGGCCGCACCTATGACGCGATTGCTGCCGCCGAAATGCTCAAGGGCCACAAAGGCCTGGTGCGCTACCCCTACGGGCGTGAAGGCGGGCTGATGAAGCTGGTGGCCGAAGTGGTGGGCATGCCCGGCGAAGGCCGGGTGCTGGACGGCGCCATCTACCTGACCGATCCGGTCGATCCCTCGTCCATCTTCCCCGAGGCGTTGGCCCTCAAGCGCCAGTGCGTGATCCACGGCAAGCCCTTCATCTCGACCGTGGCGAGTGCGCGCGACTGGGTGGAGATGGAGCGCATCCACGCAGGCCTGCCGCGTGACCGCCATGCAGACAGCCTGCACAGCTATGCATCGCAGACCCTGGCGCTGATTGCCCATGATGCGATGAAACCCGCCATGCTGGAGTTTGCGGCGGCGAATTTCGAACTGCTCTCGCGCTACAGCCGCCGCGTGGGCACGGGCACCACGGGCCAGAAGCTCAACGAGATGGCCTGGAGCAAGGGCTGGCCCGCCGGCACACCCTGGGTGGATCGCTACAACAGCGGCCCGCTGGGGGGCGACGCGCAGATTGCCGATCTGGTGCTGGAAGGCCGCTGCCAGCGCGCCATCTTTTTTGAAGACCCGCATGTGGCCCGCCAGCATGAGGCCGATATCCAGCTGCTGGAGCGTGCGGTGACGACCAAGACGCTCGATGTGGTGTGCATGACCTCGCCCGCCGTGGTGCAGCGCTGGTGCGATGCCGCCGTCAGGCGGGCGTAGGCTCTCGGGTTAGCGGCTTTCAGTCCACTTCGTTGGACACCTCGATCAGGTTCTCATCGGGGTCGTAGAAATAGACGGATTGCAGCACTGCCTGTGCGCCCGTGGCACGCACCGGCCCCTGCACGACGGCAACCTGTTCGCGCTGCAGGTGCGCGATGAAATCGGCCAGCGGCATGCGGGTGAGAAAGCACAGATCGGCAGAACCTGGCGTGGCATGTTTCACGTTCGGGTCGACAACCTTATCGACTTCGTGCAGGTTGATCTTTTGCCTGCCAAAGTGCAGCGCGTGGCGGCCGGGCTTGAACTCTCTCGCCCTCATGCCCAGAACCCGCTCGTAAAAGGCAATGCTGCGCGGGATACTGTGCACGGTGAGCACCAGGTGGTCGATGGCGTCGACCAGGGTTTCGGTAGTGGGGGGCATACGGTTTTCTTCTGGGAATTCACTCAGAACGTGTTTACGTTCTCAGGGCCGCAACATGCGCCCAAACTGCGCGGTGCTTTCATCGATGGCCTGTTGCGCGCCCGTCGACCAGCGGCCCATGTCGAAGAATGCATGGATCATGCCGTCATAGCGCCGCGTGTCCACGGGCACACCGGCAGCCTGCAGGGCACGGCCGTAGGCTTCGCCCTCGTCGCGCAGCGGGTCGTATTCGGCAGTCACGATCAGGGCAGGCGGCAGGCCTGACAGATCTCTTGCCTGCAGCGGAAACAGGCGCGCATCGTCGCTGCTGGTGCCGTCCCCGGCATAGTGGCCGTAGAACCATTCCATGCTGCGTTTTTCGAGCAGGTAGCCGGTGCCGTTCTCGTCGATGGAGCGGTGGCCTGCCTGCAGATGGTCGAGCGCCGGGTAGATCAGGAACTGGGCCTGCAGGGCGGGCGCTGTGCCGCGCAACAACTGGCAGACGGCGGCTGCGAGGTTGCCGCCTGCACTGTCGCCCGCAATGCCCACGGCACGGTTGCCGCCCAGGCCAGCAGTCTGGGCCTGTATCCACCGCGTGGCGGTCACGGCATCTTCCACCGCTGCGGGAAAGGGGTGCTCCGGCGCCAGGCGGTAGTCCACCGAGACGACCACGGCAGCGCTGCCCTTGCACAGCGAGCGGCAGATGTTGTCGTGCGTGTCCAGATCGCCAATCACCCAGCCGCCACCGTGAAAGTACGCAATGGTCGGAAAAGGCCCGGTGCCTCTGGGGCGGTAGATGCGGGCCTTCAGGATACCCGCTGGCCCGGGGATGTGGATGTCCTCCACCCGGGAGACGGGCACGGTCTGCTCGGGCGTGCGGGTGCCATGGGTGAAGGCGAGGTAGCTGTCGCGGCCTTCCTGCGGCGTGCCTTCCCACCGGGGTTTGGCATTGGCGTCCTTGACCATCTGCACGATGGCGGCAATTCCGGGTTCGAGGGGCATGGCTGGGGTGTCCTTGTCGGCGGTGGAGGGGGAGCGCGGGGGCTCAGCGGTAGACGAGCACGTCTTCCTGCAGGCTGACCTGGGGCAGGGTGTCGCGGTCCTGGTCATAGTCGTGCAGGTGCGTCCAGGGCTCGCGGTCTCCGCTGCGGTGCATCAGATGCTGCGAGCGGGTGATGTAGCCGGGGTTGAAGTTGCTGGCATCGCACCAGGGCTGCAGCGCCATGTCCGCATCCTGCGGGCGCAGGGTGGCGGTGACCGAGCGCTTGCCCGTCCGGTCGAGGTGCGCGAGCATGCGGCATACCCAGTCGCTCACCAGCTCGACCCGCAAGGTCCAGCCAAAGCGGAAGTAGCCCATTACGTAGGCCATGTTGGGCAGGCCATTGATCATGACGCCCCGGTACGGCACGCGCTGGCTGAAATCGACGCGCTCGCCGTCGACGGTGAAAGGCACATCGTCAAACAGCTTGAGGTTGAAGCCCGTGGCGCTGACGACGATGTCGGCATCGAGCCGCTCGCCCGAAGTGAGCACGATGCCCCGGGCGTCGAAATTCTCGATGCCATCGGTCACCACCGAGGCCTTGCCGGTGTTGATGGCGTCGAACATGTCGCCGTCGGGCACCACGGCGATGCGCTGCTGCCAGGGGCGGTAGGCCGGGTTGAAATGCTTTTCCACATCAAAGCCGTCGGGCAGGCGTGCGCGGATGTCGTCGAGCAGGCGCTTGCGCAGGGCTTCGGGGTCTTCCTTGCCCATGTGCGCAAACTTGGTCGATTGGGAGATGTGGGCGCGGCGCAGGATCTCGTGCACCCACTCGTCGGGGAGATCCAGCTCGCGCAGCGGCGCCTCCAGCGGGTGGCTGCGCGGGCGCGAGAGGAAGAAGGTCGGTGTGCGCTGCAGCATGGTGACATGGCCTGCATCGGGCGCCATGGCTGGAATCAGCGTGGCCGCCGTCGCCCCCGAGCCGATCACCACGACGCGCTTGCCATGGTAGTCCAGGTCCTGCGGCCACAGCTGCGGGTGCACGATCCGGCCCTGGAAGTTCTCCAGCCCCGGCCAGTGCGGGGTGAAAGGCTTTTCATGGTCGTAATAGCCCTGGCACAGCCAGAGGAACCGGGTGGTGATGGTTTTTTCGGCGCCGCTGTCCAGCAGCCGCACCGTCACCGTCCACTGCTGCTCCTGCGCGGACCAGCTGGCGGCCGTCATCTGGTGCCGGTAGCGGATATAGGGCGCCAGCTGGTTTTCTTCGATGACATCGGTCAAGTACTTTCGGATCTCATCAGCGGTGGCGATGGCCGTGCCGCGCCAGGGCTTGAAGCGGTAGCCATAGGTGAAGAGGTCGCTGTCCGAGCGTGCGCCCGGGTAGCGGTGCGTCCACCAGGTGCCGCCATGGCCGGGGTTGCGCTCGAGCACGGCAAAGCTGCGCCCGGGGTGCTGTTCCTTCAGGTGGTAGGCCGAGCCGATGCCCGAAACGCCTGCGCCGATGATGAGCACATCCACATGCTCGGATGTGTGCTGTGCAGTTGCCATGGACTTGTCTCCTGTGCGGGGATGCTGACGAGAATAGAGACGGTCAGGCGCGGCGCTTGTCGTTTGAGCGACTGGCGTGCTGGCGCCAGTCGTGCAAGTTGTGCCTGTGGTGACGGCGGCGTAAAAGGAAAAGCCGCAGCGCCCGAGGCATCTGCGGCTTTCCTGAAAGGCGTGTCGGTGGCGGGCGGGCGGCGCTCAGGCCTGCTGCGGCTCCAGCGTCTTGGTATAGAGCGAGGCACCGTTCAAATCCTTGAGCACCACGGTGAGCGCACGGCTTTTGTGGTCGATATCGAGCTGGCCGAAGAACTGGAAGCCCTCGCTCGGGGCCGAGTTGGCCTTGGGCGGTGCCTTGTGGAAGACGACATCAAGGCCGAAGGTCTTGTCCACCTCGTTTGGCCCAAAGCCGCCTGCATTGAGGGGGCCGGAGACGAACTCCCAGAACGGCGCAAAATCCTTGAACTGCGCGCGCTCGGGGCTGTAGTGGTGGGCGGCGGTGTAGTGCACATCGGCCGTGAGCCACACCACGTTGTGAATGCCTGCGTCCTTGATGCCCTTCAAGAGGCGCGCCATCTCCAGCTCGCGCCCCTTGGGCACGCCGTGCTCGCCGTTGGCAATCGCCTCCCACTGGTCGCGTCCTTCGGCGTCCTTGCCATCGGGCACGAACAGGCCGATCGGCATATCGGCGGCAATCAGCTTCCAGGTGGCGGTGCTGGCCTTGAGGCCCGCCAGCAGCCAGTCGAGCTGGGGCCGGCCGAGGAAGTCGGTCTCCGCGCTTTCCACCGTCTGCAGGTTGTGGGTGTTGGGGCCACGGTAGGTGCGCATGTCCAGCACAAAGAGGTCGGCCAGCGGGCCTTGGGGCAGGTGGCGGTATACGCGCTGCTGCTCGGCGGCGCCGAAGGGGCGCATGGGGGCGTATTCCATGAAGGCGCGGCGGCCCCGGGCGGTGAGCAGGTGCACGTTCTTTTCGGTGTAGCGCTTGTCGTTCGCAACGCTCTTGCTGTCCGAATAGTTATTGGTGACCTCGTGGTCATCCCACTGCCAGATCTGTGCGACCTCGCTGCCCAGCGCACGCACGTTGCGGTCCATCAGGTTGTAGCGGTAACGGCCCCGGTACTCGTCGAGCGTTTCGGCCACCTTGGCCACCTGGGGCGTCACCAGGTTCTTCCAGGTGCTGCCATCGGGCAGGGCGACGGTCTCGGAGATGGGGCCGTCGGCGTAGATGGTGTCGCCGCTGTGCAGAAAGACATCGGGGTTGGTCTTGCGCATTTCGTCATAGATGCGCATTCCGCCAATGCCTTCATTGATGCCGTAGCCCTGGCCCACCGTATCGCCGCTCCACACCAGACGGAAAGGGCGCGTGGCCGGACCCTGGCTTGCGAGCGGCGTGCGGAAATGCCCCTGCACGGCAGGTGCGCGGGTGTTGCTGCTTGCCAGGTCATCGAGCACCACGCGGTAGAAGATGTCCTGCCCGGCGGGCAGGCCCTGCAGATCGACGCGGCCGGTGCCGTCGGTATCGGGCAGCAGGTCGGGGCCGCGCACCAGGGTGCTCTGGGCAAAGCTGCTGGTGGTGGACCATTCCACCCGCATGCGCGCCTCGCGGCTGGCGCGGGCCCAGACGATGGCGCTGTTGGCCAGCACATCGCCGCTTTGCAGGCCTGACAGCAGCAGGGGCCGTGCGGCATCCTGTGTAATGGCAGCAGGCGCCGTCTGCGCGCGCAGAATGCCCGGCAGCAAGCTGGTGCCTGCCATGGCGGTGGACGAGAGCAGAAAGCGGCGGCGGGCGGATGGATCGTGGGAGGACATGTCGGTTTTATCGGTGGCAGCAAAGCCGCCACCTTAGCCTTGCCGTGTGACGCCGTGATGAAGCATAAAACAATGCTTTGGCGCTTTCTGCATGCACACTAATAGCTGCATTATTGATAGCTGAAAAACGTGCGAGTGGTGCCGCATGCCTGCGGCTCCCTGGGGCGTTTTCGCCGGTTTTGCCACCTTTTTTACTTGCAAAAAACCGCAAGTGAGCTTTGATATGTCAATATTTGAATAAGAAAAAAACCGGCCCACAATGCCACATCCACACTGGAAAACACAGGACGCCGCCGTTCCAAGGAGAAACCCATGAGCTTTGTGCAGATCGACGAAAAGACCGCAGGCGCCGCGCTGCGCACCGACGCCGCCTGGCTGGAGGCGCATTGGATGCCGTTCACCGGCAACCGCAACTTCAAGGCCAAGCCGCGCATGATCGTGGGCGGCCAGGGTGCCTACTACACCGATGGTGAAGGCCGCAAGATTTTTGACGGGCTGTCGGGCCTGTGGTGTTCGGGCATTGGCCATGGCCGCAAGGAAGTGGCAGAAGCCATCGGCAAGGCTGCGCTGCAGCTTGATTACGCCCCCGCCTTCCAGTTCGGCCATCCTGCCTCGTTCGCACTGGCCAACAAGATCAAGGAACACACGCCCGCCGGGCTGGATCACGTGTTCTTCACCGGCTCGGGCTCGGAAGCTGCCGACACCTCGCTGAAAATGGTGCGCGCATACTGGCGCCTCAAGGGGCAGGCCAGCAAGACGGTGCTGATCGGCCGCGAAAAGGGCTACCACGGCGTCAACTACGGCGGCATCTCGGTGGGCGGTATCGGCGGCAACCGCAAGATGTTTGGTCAGGGCATTGCGGCAGACCATCTGCCCCACACCCAGCCACCCGCAGGCACCTTCCAGAAGGGCATGGCTGAAGACGGTGGCCGCGCGCTGGCCGACAAGCTGCTCGACGTCATCGCCCTGCACGACGCGAGCAACATCGCAGCCGTGATCGTCGAGCCCTTCTCCGGCTCGGCAGGCGTGGTGATTCCGCCCAAGGGCTATCTGGAGCGTATCCGCGAGATCTGCACGCAGAACAACATCCTGCTGATTTTTGATGAAGTCATCACCGGTTTTGGCCGCTGCGGCGCCTGGACGGGTTCGGAAGCCTTTGGCGTGGTGCCCGATATCCTGAACTTTGCCAAGCAGGTGACCAACGGCGCGCAACCGCTGGGTGGCTGCGTGGTCACCAAGGAAATCTACGACACCTTCATGGCCGCTGGCGGGCCGGAATACATGCTGGAGTTTGCCCACGGCTACACCTACTCGGCCCACCCTGTGGCCTGCGCAGCGGGCGTGGCGGTGATGGACATTCTGGAGAAGGAAGACATGCCCGGCCGCGTGAAGGCGCTGGCGCCTTACTTCGAGAATGCCGTGCACAGCTTGAAGGGTGCCAAGCACATCGTCGACATCCGCAACTATGGGCTGGCAGCGGGCTTTACCATTGCGCCGGTGCCAGGCGAGCCTGCCAAGCGCCCTTATGAGATCGCGATGAAGTGCTGGGAAAAAGGCTTCTACGTGCGCTATGGCGGCGACACCATCCAGCTGGCGCCACCCTTCATCAGCGAAAAGGCCGAAATCGACCGCCTGATCAACGCCCTGGGCGATGCGCTGGCGGAAGTGAACTAAATTACTATAAAACCAATAGCTGCTGGCGCTCTTGTGTAGGGCGCTGGCGCCGTTTTTGATTTGAATCCAAGAGAGATTGTGATGAACCACGACAAGAATGTGACCGCCACCGTTGGCCACTTGATCGACGGCAAGATCGTGCACGATGGCGGCCGCACCCAGCCCGTGTTCAACCCCGCCACTGGACAGTCGACTGTGAGCGTCGAGCTGGCCAGCAAGGCCACGGTGGAAGCGGCCATCGCCTCGGGCGAAAAGGCTTTCCCTGCGTGGCGCAATACGCCGCCGCTCAAGCGCGCACGTGTGATGAGCAAGCTCAAGGTGCTGCTGGAAGAAAACGCCGACAAGATTGCCGCCATGATCACCGCCGAACACGGCAAGGTGCTGGCCGACGCACATGGCGAGCTGCAGCGCGGTATCGAGAACGTGGAATTTGCCAGCTACGCGCCTGAGCTGCTCAAGGGCGAACACAGCCGCAACGTGGGCCCCAATATCGACAGCTGGAGCGAGTTTCAGGCGCTGGGCGTCACGGCAGGCATCACGCCATTCAACTTTCCAGCCATGGTGCCGCTGTGGATGTGGCCCATGGCCGTGGCCTGCGGCAACAGCTTTGTCCTGAAGCCCTCCGAGCGCGACCCCACCAGCGCCCTGTTCATTGCCCAGCTGGCGCTGGAAGCGGGCCTGCCGCCCGGCGTGCTGAACGTGGTCAACGGCGACAAGGAAGCGGTGGACACGCTGCTGCACGACCCGCGCGTCAAGGCCGTGAGCTTTGTCGGATCGACCCCGATTGCCGAATACATCTATGGCGAAGGCTGCAAGAGCGGCAAGCGCGTGCAGGCCCTGGGTGGCGCCAAGAACCACGCCGTGGTCATGCCCGATGCCGATGTCGCCAACGCGGTGAACGCCATGATGGGTGCTGCCTATGGCTCCTGCGGCGAGCGCTGCATGGCGGTGCCGCTGATCGTCTGTGTGGGCGACGAGGTCGCCGAAAAGATGATTGCCGGCCTCAAGACCGAAATCGCCAAGATGAAGGTCGGCCCAGGCACCGACAACGCCAACGACATGGGCCCGCTGGTCACCAAACCGCATTTCGAGAAGGTGAAGGCGTATGTAGACAGCGGTGTTGCCGAGGGCGCGCAACTGCTGATCGACGGCCGCACGCTCAAGGTGGCGGGCCACGAAGAAGGCTACTTCCTCGGCCCCTGCCTGTTTGATGGCGTCAAGCCCGGCATGAAGATCTACCAGGAGGAAATTTTTGGCCCCGTGCTCGGCATCGTGCGCGTGAAGACGCTGCAGGAAGCAATGCAGCTCATCGACGACCACGAATACGGCAACGGCACCTGCATCTTCACCCGCGATGGCGAGGCTGCGCGCTACTTCACCGACCACATCCAGGTTGGCATGGTGGGCGTGAACGTGCCCCTGCCAGTGCCCGTGGCCTACCATTCCTTCGGTGGCTGGAAGCGCAGCCTGTTCGGCGATCTGCACGCCTACGGCCCCGATGCCGTGCGCTTTTACACCAAGCGCAAGACGATCACCCAGCGCTGGCCCTCGGCAGGTGTGCGCGAAGGCGCGGTGTTCAGTTTCCCCAGCAGCCGCTGATCGCCGTCTGGCCCAGCAAGAAACCACAAGGGCGCCAATGGGCGCCCTTTGTCATGGTGGGTGCAGGCGTGATCGGTTTACATTTGTGATCCATGGTGCTGGTATGCAGGTATGGTGTTATTGGCTCTCAGCACCTACCCATTAAGCGCCTATAGCTATCAAAATAATAGCTTTTATTTCCTTTGGTGTGGTCAGCCGCGCCGCGTTGCGCCGCATGGTCTATTTTCCGTCCCCGTCATGCTGTGCGCCCTTGCTGTCGGTGATGGCAGCGCCCATGCCTGCGGCGGGGTTGACGCCTCCGCCCTGTGCATCAGTGGGGGTTGCGCTCGCGCTGGGGGCCGTGGCCGATGCCAGTGCAACCGCAGGTGGCAAGGGCTCCTGGGTATCGGCCTTGGCGTGCGGAAGCACGTCGTGCGACTTGACGATGGGGTCGTTGAAAAGGGGCTTGTCAGGTACGGGCTGTATCTGTGCCGCCACCGTGCCCGGCGGTGCCGAGGCATGGACGGAATGCGCCTGGTCGCAGGCGCTCAACAGTGCGGCGCTGGACAGCAGCAGGGCCACCAGGGCCGTTTGCGAAGATAGTGGCATGTGTTCCCCCTTTTTCCAGTCAACAGGCGTGCCTGCGGCAAACGCTTGGTAGAGCCATTGTGCAGGGGCGGGGGCCATTGCGTTGTCAGCCGATGGCGGCAATTGCACGCAGGATTGCGGGTGAAACGGGGCTTTCGATGGATGCTTAACGCTGGCCCGTGAGTGCCAGATAGGCATTGCGCGTGGCGGGCGATACGCTCTGCACCACCTGCTCGTAGGTGGTCTGGTTGCGCAGCTGCATGCGCGCGGAGGCTACTGCCTTGGATTTGCAGTACCAGTGGCAGGTGTGCTGCATTAGGTACATCTCGGCCAGCAAGGTGTAGGCGCGCTCCTTGGGGCTGCGCCCCTCGGCATTGGCCACCACGGCGGCAATGCCGTCCGCATGGATGCGAATGGCCGTGCGCAGGTCAAAACTGCCCCGGTCGCCCTGCAGTTTTTCGATCAGCCGGGCAAACGGAAAGCCCAGCGCCTGGGTGCCGATGCGGAAAGTGGCGCCATTGGCAGGCTCGGGCGCCTTGGCCAGCGCGTCGGCAAAATTGCCGAACTGGCTTGCCAGGCTGTTTTCCACCGGCTGCTGCAGCTCCCAGATCTGCTGCTGGCGCGCGGGATCCTTTTCATCGAGCGCGCGCATGTAGCTGCCCACCAGGCGCTCCATCAGCTTTTCAATGTCGTAATTACGCAAAAAATGCGCCAGCACGGCAATACGCTGCTTTTGGGCCTTGGTGCGCAGCACAAAGCTCACGACCAAAATAAGAAGAACCAGTAGCAACAAATCCATGACAGGTGGGCCCAAGCGGCCAGAAATAGCGCAAATATGCATTCTATCGGCAGCAGGCTCCTGCCGTGCGGCCTAGCATGTGTTTCGTGGCGGTTTAAGAAATGGAATCGCACTCTGGAGGCACTGCGTTTTGTTGCAGTGCAGCGAGTCCATCACAAAAGGTCATAACTCTTTTTCATGGGACTTGGCGGCTTTCGCAATGCGGCATGATGAGGCCTGCGCCTACAATGGCCTGCAGTGGCGCTGTGTACAGACCGCAAGGCTTTGCGGCCTGTTTACGGATTTGCCTTCAACCGTCGGTGGATGGTTTGCCGGGAATGCCTGCCTCGTAACGGCGGTGCTGCCGGCATCGCTCCATCTTGTTCCGGCCTTGAGTGCATATCCCCGTCAGCTGCCTTGTTTGTGATTGCTGAATGCTGAGTGATGCCGGAGATCGCTATGACTGATAAGAATTCAACACCGACCGCGGTGGATAAACGTGCCCTGTTGCGCCAGTCCGCACTGGAGTATCACCAGTTTCCCCGCCCCGGCAAGGTGGCGATTGCGGCCACCAAGCCCATGGCCAACCAGCACGATCTGGCGCTGGCCTACTCGCCCGGCGTCGCTGCCCCTTGTGAGGAAATCGTCAAGGACCCCGCTGCGGCCTTCAAGTACACCAGCCGAGGCAATCTGGTGGCCGTCATCTCCAACGGCACGGCAGTGCTGGGCCTGGGCGACATCGGCGCCTTGGCTTCCAAGCCGGTGATGGAAGGCAAGGGCGTTCTGTTCAAGAAATTCGCTGGTGTTGACGTCTTTGACATTGAAATCAACGAAAAAGACCCACAAAAGCTGGTGGATGTGATTGCCGCGCTCGAACCCACCTTTGGCGCCATCAACCTGGAAGACATCAAGGCGCCCGAGTGCTTCTTTGTGGAGCGCGAACTGCGCAAGCGCCTGAACATCCCGGTCTTCCACGACGACCAGCATGGCACAGCCATCACCGTGGCTGCGGCCATGGTCAACGCGCTCAAGGTGGCGGGCAAGAAGATTGACGAGGTGAAGCTGGTGGCTTCGGGAGCAGGTGCTGCAGCGCTGGCTTGTCTGAACCTGCTGCTGGAGATCGGTCTCAAGCGTGAGAACGTTATGGTCACCGACATCGCTGGCGTGGTCTACAAGGGCCGTACCGAGCTGATGGATGAAGATAAGGTGCTTTTTGCGCAAGATACCGACAAGCGCACGCTGTCGCAGGTGATCGACGGCGCAGACGTGTTCCTGGGCCTGTCTGCAGGCGGCGTGCTCAAGCCGGACATGGTGCAGCGCATGGCAGCGCGCCCCATCATCTTTGCGCTGGCCAACCCCAACCCCGAAATCACGCCAGAAGACGCCAAGGCGGTGCGCGACGACATCATCATGGCCACCGGTCGCTCGGACTACCCGAACCAGGTCAACAACGTCCTGTGCTTCCCCTACATCTTCCGTGGTGCGCTCGACTGCGGCGCCACCACCATCACCACCGAGATGGAAATTGCCACGGTGCACGCCATTGCCGATCTGGCACAGGCAGAGCAGACCGAGGAAGTGGCCAATGCCTATGCGGGCCAGGATCTGTCCTTCGGTCCAGAATACCTGATCCCCAAGCCGTTTGACCCGCGCCTGATGATGAAGATCGCCCCGGCCGTGGCCGAGGCCGCTGCTGCATGTGGCGTGGCGGAGCGCCCGATCCAGGACATGGATGCCTACCGCCAGCATCTGCAGACCTTTGTCTACGCGTCCGGCACGGCCATGAAACCCATCTTCATGGCAGCCAAGAAGGCCGCCAGAAAGCGCATTGCCTACGCGGAAGGCGAGGAAGAGCGTATCTTGCGTGCAGCGCAGATCGTGGTGGACGAGCGCGTCGCCCGCCCCACGCTGATCGGTCGCCCCGCCATCATTGCCCAGCGCATCGAGAAATTCGGTCTGCGCCTGCGGGAAGGCGTGGACTACGACATCGTGAACGTGGAACAAGACCACCGTTACCGTGATTTTTGGCAAACTTACCATCAGATGACGGAACGCAAGGGCGTGACCGTGCCGATTGCCAAGATCGAGATGCGCCGCCGCCTGAGCCTGATCGGCAGCATGATGCTGCACAAGGGCGAAGTGGACGGCCTGATCTGCGGCACCTGGGGCCAGACCATGCATCACCTGCAGTACATCGAGCAGGTGATCGGCCGCCGCGCGGGTGTGGACACCTTTGCCTGCATGAATGGCCTGCTGCTGCCGGACCGTCAGGTGTTTCTGGTGGACACGCACGTCAACTACGACCCGACTGCCGAGCAACTGGCCGAAATCACCATCATGGCGGCCGAGGAGTTGACGCGCTTTGGCATCAAGCCCAAGGCGGCCTTGTTGTCGCACAGCAACTTTGGCTCGTCCAACCAGCCCAGCGCCGTCAAGATGCGCCAGGTGCTGGACCTGCTCCGGGTACAGGCGCCTTGGCTGGAAGTGGATGGCGAAATGCATGGCGATGTGGCGCTGGACCCCAAGCAACGCGCCAACGTGATGCCTAACAGCCCGCTGACAGGCAGCGCCAATCTGCTGGTGCTGCCCAATATTGATGCGGCCAACATCAGTTACAACCTGCTCAAGACGGCCGCTGGCGGCAATATCGCGATTGGCCCCATCCTGCTGGGTGCTGCCCAGCCGGTGCACATCATGACGCCAAGCGCCACGGTACGCCGCATCGTCAATATGACGGCAATTGCAGTGGCAGATGCGAATTTTGCACGCTGATAGCAACGATTTGACACCACTCAGTGGCCTGCCTCAGGTCCGCTGAATGGTGAAAGTCTGAGATGCCTGCTCAAATTTTGGGCAGGCTTCTTGCATTTTGGGGGGTAATCCGTCACACTGGCTGGCTGAATTTTCGGGATAACCCGTAATTCTGAAAGGTGTCGTGAATGCTGAATGCACTGGCTTCGATAGCCCGCCGGTCTGTGATGGTGTGTGTGGCGAGCGCCGGTGTCATGCTGGCGCCGGGCTTGGCGCAGGCGCGCGGTGGGATGTTTTCCGGTGATGGACTGGATACCGTGGTGCTGGCAGATCTGCCCGCTCAGGGCCGCAAGACCTATGCATTGATTCTGGACGGCGGCCCTTTTCCGCACGACAAGGATGGGGTGGTATTTGGTAACCGCGAACGTATTTTGCCCCGGCAAAAACGGGGCTATTACCGCGAATACACCGTGAAAACCCCTGGCTCACGTGACCGAGGCGCGCGCCGCATTGTCTGCGGCGGCCAGGTGCCCACGGTGCCGGACACCTGCTATTACACCAGCGACCACTACAGCAGCTTTCGCCGTATTGTGAATGAGTGAGTCAGAACCGTCCTATGTCGCTTTTCCGCAAGAAACGGCTTGCGCTGAGGGATCGGGTAGGTCAACAATGCCAATGGAACCCCTGATGGGGCATGGTTTTTCAAGATGCTAATGGAAAGAGCTACGGAGATGGACGCTCCACTTCGTCAGGTACAGGATACGCCGCTGCGCTTTGTGCGACCGAACATCGTGCAGGCCATCCGCGCCTACCGCCTGGAAGATCTGCGGGATGCGGCCCAGGCACTGGGCCAGCATTTTTTGTATGCCAATCTGGCGCATGCCTTGTCAAAGGCCGATGTGCTGGAGCTGATCGGCATGCAGTTCTACTTCCCGCCGCACTATGGCAAGAACTTTGATGCGCTGTACGACTGCCTGACCGATCCGCTGCACAAAAGTGGCCCGCAACCTGGCTTTGTCGTGGTGCTGGACCAGATTCCAACCGCCATGAAGTTTGACCGGGAGGCGCGCGAACAGCTGCTCGACGTTTTCATGGACGCGGCCGAGTACTGGGCAGAGCGCAAGATTCCGTTTCGCTGCTTTTACTCGTTTCTGTAGAACGGTACGATTTCACCTGCAAGAACGCCCGGTCAAGCCGGGCGTTTTTATTTGGGAGAAATACGCTGCCAGCGTACAGCTGGCAAGCGCATTTTGCTATCCATTTTCAATCACGAGAAATGGGCCGCCAGCGCTTCGTACTCGGCCACGGGTACTTCTTCGGCACGGCGCTGCAGGTCGAAATCGCCAGCAAAGCCTTTTTGCTCCAGCCATTTGCCCAGGGTGTTGCGCAGAATCTTGCGCCGCTGGCTGAAGGCGACCTGTACCATCTCTTCGAGCACCTTGGGGTTGAGCTGCGCAGGCTGCTCGCGCGGCACCATGCGCACCACGGCACTGTCCACCTTGGGGGGCGGGTCAAAGCTCTCTGGCGGCACAAACAGCACGTTCTCCATGGCGTAACGCCATTGGAGCATCACGGTGAGGCGCCCGTAGTCGGATGTAGCGGGCCGGGCCACCATGCGGTCGATCACCTCTTTTTGCAGCATGAAGTGCTGGTCCTGCACCACATCCACCTGTTCGAGCAGGTGAAACAGGATGGGGCTGGAGATGTTGTAGGGCAGGTTGCCAACCACGCGCAGCTTGGGCACGCCCAGGTGCTGGGCGATGGCGCGAAAGTCTACCTTGAGCACGTCGGATTCGACGACATCGAGCTCGGGCCGCAGGCGCAGACGCACGGCCAGATCGCGGTCCAGCTCGATCACGGTGAGCTTGCCCAGGCGTTCGACGAGGGGCTGGGTGAGCGCCATGAGGCCAGGGCCGATCTCGACCATGGGCTGGCCGGGCTGCGGGTGGATGGCCTGGACGATGGAGTCGATGATGCCGCCGTCGGTCAGGAAGTTCTGGCCAAAGCGTTTGCGGGGAATGTGTTTCATGCAATGACAAAGCGGTGCCAAAGCACCGCCTGAAAAATAAGGGAAGACCTGCGGCCTTTATCGATGATGACACCGCCGCACTGTCACAGCAGCAGGCAGGGTCATCCAGGCTGGTTACTGTGGCGGATCGCGGTATTCCACATAGGCGCGGGCACGCGCTTCCTGCGCCCAGGTGTTGAAGGATTGCTCCAGCTTTTTCTCGCGCACGATGTTGCGTACCAGGTCGCGCTGCTCGCGCTGGTTCAGCTTGGCTTCGCGGCGGCCTTCCAGCTGGATCAGGTGGATGCCAAAGCGTGAAGCGATGGGCTGGCTGATATCGCCGGGCTGCAAGGCATTCATGGCTTCTTCGAACTCGGGCACGAACTGGTGTGGGTTGGTCCAGCCCAGGTCGCCGCCGCTCTTGGCGCTGCCGTCTTCCGAGTAGCGGCGCGCCAGCTCTTCAAACGTGTCCTGGCGGTCCATCACACGGCGGCGATAGTCTTCGAGGCGCTCCACCGCCTGCGCTTCGGTCAGCTTGGGGCCGGGGCGCAGCAGGATGTGGCGGACATGGCTCTGGGTGACGATGGCGGGTACTTCGCCAGTGTTCTTCTCCAGCACCTTGAGCACGTGAAAACCTGCAGGCGAGCGTATCGGCCCGGCAATGCCGCCAACAGCCGTGGACTTGGTGGCGTTGACGAACAGCTCGGGGTAGCGGTCGGCAGGGCGCAGGCCCATGGCGCCGCCGCCCTTGCCGTCGGGTACGTCCGAGAATTCGCGCACGGCGCTGTCAAAGCTTTCGCCGCCGCGAATCTTGTCCACTGCAGCCTGGGCTTTGGCCTGGAGCTTCTGCACTTCATCGGGGCTGGCGTTTTCCGGCACCGCCACCAGGATGTGGCCCAGGTTCAGTTGCACCGCCGAATCGGCCACACCGGCCTTGGCCTTCTGTTCGCGCAGGTACTGGTCCACTTCCAGGTCGTTGACCTTGACCTTGGCGTCAACTTCCACTTCGCGCAGTTTCTGGATCGTCAACTGCTTCTTCAGATCGGCGCGGAACTGGGCGGGTGCGATGCCTTCGCGCTGCAGGCGTTCCTGCAGTTGCGGCATGGTCAGGCTGTTCTGGCGGGCGACGTTTTCCTCGGCCTGCTGGATGGCGAAGCTGTCCACCGAGATGTTGCGCTCGGCAGCCATCTGCAGCTGGATCTTCTGCGCGATCAGCATTTCCAGGGCCTGGCGGCGCATGGCGGAAGGAGAGAGCGCGTTGCTGCTGTCGGCCTGCGCCACCATGCGGTCGTACTGCTGCTGCACTTCGACATTGGTGATGGGCTCGGAATTGACGACGGCGACGATGAAGTCCGCCGAGCGGGGCGTCAGTTGCGTGCTGCGGGAGCTTGCCGGCGCGCTGGCGCCTGCTGTTTCCTTGAGGCGCATGCCGCCCGCTCCCTTGTCATTGGCCTGCTTGAACCCCTGTGCCGAGGTGGCCGTGGCCAGCAGCGCCAGGCTGCAGGCTGCGCTCCAGGTAAGAATGCGTTGTTTCATGTTCGAATGCATCAATCGTAATTGCTGAAGCGGCTGGGAACGGCTGCTCCCTTGCCGGTGGGCAGCATTTGGTAGCCGGGCACGTTGTCGCGCATGCTGACCAGCGGGTCGGAACCCAGGGTGAGACGGGTCAAGCCGGTGAACTCGATCTGGAACAGCAGCTTGGTGTTGGCTTGCACCAGCGAATTCTGCAGGCGCTGCAGCACGACACGGCTGCTCCAGCAGCAACCGGCATATTCCAGGCCGATGACCGAATCCACCAGCTTCTTGTCGCGCATGCTGTAGTTCAGGCGGCCGACAGTGTACCAGCGGCCTTCGCCCTTGGCCTTTTTGCCGCCGTCGCTGAAGATCTGGTCGACCGGCCACTGCCAGCCAACGTCCCACTGCTCGCTGGTCTGTGCCTGGAAGCGGTAGGCCACGGCCAGGGTCTTGTAATCGCCTGGCTTGTAGCGGGCAGACATCGTGGAGCGCACCGAGCGGCCATCATCCGGGTTGAACTGCACGGTGGTGTCAAAGCCCCATTTCGGCGTCCAGTTGATGCCGGCACCCAGCATGATGTCCGACCAGCGCTCGTTTGCAGGGCTGGCGCCGGGCATGACAACCTTCTGGTCGGAAAAGCGCAGGCGTTGGGCAATGCCGAAGCGCGCGGCTTCTGCGCCGGTATCGGCGTCCAGAAAGCGGGTGGTGGCACCCACGGTCAGCATGTTGTTGTCGGCAATGCGGTCGTAGCCGCTGAACGAATTGGAGCTGAAGATGGTGGCAAAGCTGAAGTCGTACGGCGCCGTGTCGTACACCGGCACCATGCTCTGGTCGCGGTAGGGCGTGTAGGTGTAGAAGGCGCGGGGCTCCAGCGTCTGGATCAGGTTGCGGCCAAACAGCTGCGTATTGCGCTCGAACACCAGGCCGCTGTCGAGGCTGACGGTGGGAATCGTCAGGCTCTTGCTGCTCACGGTGCTGTAGAGCGAGTTGTCGAAACCGTAGTGGCGCGAGTTGAGCATCAGCTTGGGCGTGATGAAGCCCTGGGGCGCCACGAAGGGGCGGCTGATTTCGGCCTGCACGTAGCCGCGGTCGGCATTGGGCTGGCGCAGCAGGTTTTCGTCGGCGCGGAAACGGGTTGCATCGGCTTCGATGGTGGCTTCCAGGCCGAACGGCAGGTTCTGCGGGGTGTAGCGGTACTGCAACTGCGGCATGCGGTCATACGGCGGCACGATCGGCGAGAGCGGATCCTGCAGCGTCTGCCACTTCTGCGCACGCAGCAGCAGGCTGTGGTCGTCGCGCGACCAGCTGACAGAGGCTTCGCTGTTGAGCAGGCGCTCGTTGAGCTTGTAGCCATTGCTCTGGAAATCGTGCCAGTAGTCCGAGTCGCTGACGCGCTTGAGGTTGATGTTCAGGCCCAGGCCGCCGATGGGCGAATCGAGGCTGCTGGTGTGCTGCCACAGCCACGACCAGCGGTCCCGGTCGCGCAGCTTGTCGCCGGGCATGTACAGACCGGCCAAGGTGCCTCTGTAGGTCGGCTCCAGGTAGCGGAACTCACCGGCAAGCGCCGCGCCGCGCTTGAGCATGACCGTCGGCGTGATGGTAGCGTCGCGGTTGGGGGCGATGTTCCAGTAATAGGGCTGCGAATAGGTGAAGCCGCTGTCGCTGTCCAGGGACATGGTGGGCGGCAGCAGGCCGGACTTGCGCTTTTCCGACAGCGGAAAGCTCATGCGCGGCACGGGCAGGATCGGCACGCCCTTGAATTCGAGCACGGCGTTTTCGGCCACGCCCACTTCTTCGAGGGTGTCGATGCTGATCTTGTCGGCGCGGATCATCCAGTCCGGCGTCCAGGTGGCTTCATCATTGCGCTGGCAGGTGGTGTAGGTGCCCTGGTGCACCACCGAGCGGTCGCGGTCGATGAAATCCACCTGCGAGGCCACGCCATAGGCGTTGTTCTGGAGCAGGCGGTAGTTGGCGTCCTTGAAGTAGCCCTCGAAAGAATCGAGCTGCAGTTGCAACTCGGTGCCATCGAACACGCTGCCTGCGCGGTTGATGTGTACGTTGCCGTCGGCATAGGCCGTGTCGGTGGGTTCGTAGTAGCGCAGGCGGTCGGCGCGGATCATGGTGTCAGCGCGGCGCAGCATGGCATTTCCGGTGACGGTGGTCATATCGGCGGTCTGCCCGGTCAGATCGTCGCCCTCTATGAACACCGGCATCTGACCGCGCTGGTTGGAGCTCAGGGCTTCTTGCAGGCGGGGGCTGCTGCGCAACACCAGGCCCGCATCGTCAGTGGCTGCTGCGGGCGCGGTCTGGCCTATGGCCGGGGCCGTCCACAGCATGGCCATGCACAGGCTGGCGATGGCCGTGGTGGAAAAGCGTGTGGATGCCGCTGCCATGCGCTGCGCACCGCCGGCTGCGCGGCGTGCAGGGCGGGATGAGCGGGGTGCCACATCGGTCAAAACGTGAATATCCATGGGAAATTGCCACTGGCCTGTACATCATGCAGCGCATGCAGGCGGGTCTGCGCCCCGTCGGGGCGGCGGGGCTTTGTAGAATCTGCATTATCCATGAGCCATTCTATTTCCCCCATGTCTGACCTTATTGCTGCAAATTCTGCAGCGCCTGCTCCATCTGACACTGCCGCGCAATCTTTACCGGTCGTTACGGCTGTCGCCTGGGCCGATCCTGTCCGCGAAGCCCTGTTTGCGGGTTGGCTGCAGGCCGTGGCGGACAAGCATGGCCTCTTGCCAGCCAGCGTGCGCCTGGCTTCTGCCGACGCCAGCTTTCGCCGCTACCTGAGAGTTGATGACAGTCAAGGTGGCACGCGCATCATCATGGACGCGCCGCCCGACAAGGAAAACAGCGAGCCTTTCGTGAAGGTGCAGGCCCTGCTGGCGCAGGCGGGCTTGAATGCGCCCCAGATCCTGGATTGGGATGCTGCCAACGGCTTCCTGCTGCTGTCGGACCTGGGCACGCAGACGGTGATTGAAAAGCTCAACCCTGCGGACCCCAATGCCGCCCACGCCTGGTATATGCAGGCCGTCGATATTCTGGTGGACTGGCAGAAGGCATCGCAAGAAGGCGTGCTGCCCCCGTACGACGAAGCCGTGCTGCGCCGCGAGCTGCAACTGTTTCCCGACTGGTACATCGCCAAGCACCGGGGCGTGGTGCTGAACGACAAGCAGCAGGCCGTGCTGCAGGGCGCGTTTGACGCCATCGTGGCACAGAACCTGTCGGTGCCGCGCGTGTTCGTGCACCGCGACTTCATGATGCGCAACCTGATGGTGCCGTGGGATGCGGCCGCGTCAGCCCAGCCGGTCGGCGCCCTGGGCGTGCTGGATTTCCAGGACGCACTTCATGGCCCCATCACCTATGACATTGCCAGCCTGCTGCGCGATGCCTTCATCAGCTGGGACGAGGATTTCGTCATCGACATCACCATCCGCTACTGGGAAAAGGCCCGCAAGGCCGGCCTGCTGGGCGCCCAGAGCGCCAGCGGATTTGGCGAGGATTTTGGCGATTTCTACCGTGCGGTGGAGTGGATGGGCATTCAGCGCCACCTGAAAGTGGCAGGCATCTTCGCCCGCCTGACCTTGCGCGATGGCAAGCCCCGGTACCTGGCTGACACGCCGCGCTTCATCCAGTACATCTGCGCCACGGCTGCGCGTTACCGCGAACTCAAACCCCTGCTGCGCCTGGTGCAGGAGATCGAAGGCATCGAGGAGCAGGGCGGTTGGGTGATCGGTCGCGGCTGATGCGCGGCAGCAATTAATGAGAAATCGAACTCTGGCGCCCGACCATCAAGCGCCAGCAGCTATTAAAATTATAGTATTTCTGGCCTGAAACATGCCCCGTTTTTATTGCCCTGTGGAACTGCGCACTGGCGCCGAGCTGGATCTCCCCGCCGAGGCTGCGCGCCATGTGCAGGTGTTTCGCATGCAGCCGGGCGACGGCATTACCCTGTTCAATGGTACGGCGGGGGTGCCTGCGGGTGAATATGCGGCCACGATCATGCAGATGGGCCGCAACCATGTCACCGTACGCATCGACAGCCATGCCGCCGTCGAGCGCGAGGCAGCTGTGGCGGTGCATCTGCTGGCTGGTATCACGGCAGGCGAGCGCATGGAGTGGCTGGTGGAAAAGGCCACCGAACTGGGCGTAGCCAGCATCACGCCGCTGGAGGCAGAGCGCTCCGTGACGCGCCTCAAGGGCGACCGGGCGACGAAGCGCCAGGAGCGCTGGCAGGCCATTGCGGCCAGCGCCTGCGAACAGTGCGGTCGCAACCAGGTGCCGGTCATCCATGCGCCGGTCGATCTGGCGCAGTGGAGCCGGGCAGATGCGCTGGCGGGTGCCCAGCGTCTGGTGCTGTCGCTGGCCGAGGGCACACAGCCGCTGCCCGTGGCCTTGCAGGCACGCGCGGCAACGCAGCCAGTGGTGTTCCTCTCCGGCCCCGAGGGGGGCCTGAGCCCCGCCGAAGAAGCGTTGGCCCGTACCCACGGCTTTGCCCCGGTCACCCTGGGCGCGCGGGTGCTGCGCGCCGAGACGGCTCCCCTGGCGGCGCTGGCCTACCTCGCCGCGCTGTAACGCTGTAAACGCGGCGCTCGGCGCTCAGCTGCGCTTGACTTGCCGTACCGGCAGATCCCGCACGCGCACGCCGGTTGCCGCAAAGATGGCGTTGCACACGGCAGGCGCCACAGGGGGCAACGGCGGCTCGCCCACCCCGCCGGGGGGCGTGAGCAGGTGGTTGTTGACCAGGTGGGTGCGGATGACCGGCGGCGATGCGTTGTGGCGCAGCACTTCGTAGTCGTGGAAGTTGCTTTGCCTGCATTGGCCCTTGTCAAAGCTGATCTCGCTCATCAACGCAATGCCGATGCCCATGACGGCCGAGCCTTCCATCTGTGAGCGGATGCGTTCGGGGTTGACCTGCGGGCCGCAGTCGAGCGCCATGTCCACGGCCAGCACCTTGACCTGGCCTTTGTCATCCACCTCGACCTCGACCACGGTGGCCGCATAGGTCACAAAGCTGTAGGAAAACGCCAGCCCCAGGCCGCGTCCCTTGGGCCGCTTGCGCCCCCAGCCAGCGCCGCGTGTGGCCGCTTCGATCACATCGCGCAGGCGCCCGGTGTCGTAGGGGTAGCGTTCGGGGTCTTCGCTGTAGTTCCAGGCGTCGGCCAAGGCCTTTTCCGGATTGAGCTTTCTGGCCGGGCCGATCAGGTCCAGCGCGTACTGCTTGTGGTCCTTGCCTGCATGGTGGGCCAGCTCGGCAATGAAGCACTGGGTGGCGAACGCATGCGGAATGTTGTAGACCGAGCGGAACCAGCCGATGCGTGAGTGGGCGGGCACATTGCCCGTTTCAATGCGCACGTTCGGTATCCGGTAGGGCATGTTGATGGCGCCCATGCCCAACTCCATCGGGCTTTCGCCTTGCGCATTGGGGTCGAACAGGGAGCTGATGGTGGGCGAGACCGTGCGGTGCAGCCAGCTGTCCGGCAGGCCTTTCTTGCCGATGGCCGCTTCCAGGTGCTCCACCGCTACGGCGTGGTAGTAGTCGTGCTGGATGTCGTCCTCGCGCGTCCATACCAGCTTGACCGGCGTGCCGGGCATGGCCTTGGCCACCAGCGCGGCTTCCACCACATAGTCGCACTTGGATTTGCGGCCAAACCCGCCACCCAGCAGCCCGCATTGGACCTTCACTTTCTCGGGCGGCAGGCCCAGGGCCTTGGCCACGTAGTTCAGCGCGGTCTGCGGGTCCTGGCTGGATGTCCAGATCTCGCACTGACCATCCTTGACCAGGGCGGTGGCCACGGGGGGTTCCATGGACGCATGCGCCAGCGTGGGGATGTAGTACTCGGCGGTGATGCGCTGCGCCGGTTTGGCCTTGCCCCACACGGCGGCCACATCGCCTTCGTTGCGCACCGATTTACCGGGCGAGCGGGCCGCCTTCTCCAGGGTCTGGCGGTAGCTGGTCGAGTCATACTGAGTGTGCGGGCTGTCTTCCCAGGTCAGCTCCAGCGCCTTGCGGCCCTGCATGGCCGCCCAGGTATTGCAGGCCACCACGGCAACCCCGCCCAGGGGGCTGAACGCAGGGGCGCCCTGGTACATGGGTATCTCGACCAGCTTGAGAACACCCGGCACCTGCATGGCCTTGTCGCCATTGAAGCTGCGCAGCTTGACGCCCAGCACCCCAGGGCGCGCAACCACGGCGTACACCATGCCCGGCATGTGCTGGTCCATGCCGTATTTGGCCTGGCCCTTGCCGATGGCTTCCAGATCCACCATGCGCACCTGGCTCTTGCCGATGTAGCGGAACTCCGATTCCTTCTTGAGGCGGCGCTGGCTCTCGGATGGCACTGCCAGCTTGGCTGCCGCCTGTGCGAGCGCTCCGTATCCCAGGCGCCTGCCGCTGGCGCTGTGCACCACCTCGTGCTGCACGGCCTTCACCTGTGCCACCGGCACGCCCCACTGGGCGGCAGCGGCCGCTTCCAGCATCTGGCGTGCGGCGGCGCCCACGCGGCGCATGGGCATGAAAAAGTGGCGCATGCTGCGCGAGCCGTCCACGTTCTGGTTTCCATAGCGGGCTTCGTTGGCTTCGGCCTGCTGCACCTGCACCATGTCCCACTTGGCTTCCATCTCGTCGGCCACGACCATCGGAAGGCTGGTGCGCACGCCGGTGCCCATTTCCACGCGGTGGGCGATGATGGTGACCACTCCGCTGTCCGCGATGGAGACGAAGACCAACGGATCATCCACCGTGCCGCCAGGCATGGAATCGGCTCCGTATTTCTTGGCTTCTGCCGGTGTGGCGGCCCACACCTTGCCTTGCGCGGTGACTGCCAGGGTCAGCCCGGCAACGCCGGCCTGCAGCAACTGGCGGCGCGAGAGGCCGCTGAGGTTCTTGTCGCGTGCATTCATGATGGAGCTCCCGTCCCTGCCTTGGCCAGATTCTTGGCCGCCAGCTGGATGGCGGCATGGATGCGCAGATAAGCGCCGCAGCGGCAGAGGTTGCCGCTCATCGCATCACGGATCTCCTGGTCCGACGGGCTCTTGTTGCTCTTGAGCAGGCCGATGGCCGACATGATCTGCCCGGCCTGGCAATAACCGCACTGGGCCACGCTCAGTTCCACCCAGGCGGCCTGTACCGCGCGGCCGATGGCATCGGCCTCCTGGTGCTCGATCGTTGCCACCTGCACGCCTTGCAGCGCAGAGATGGGGGTGACGCACGAGCGGGTCGGCTGGCCGTCGACATGCACGGTGCAGGCACCGCACATCGCCATGCCGCAGCCAAATTTGGTGCCGGTCATGCCCAGTTCGTCGCGCAGCACCCACAGCAGTGGGGTGTCGTCCGCAGCTTGCACGGTTTGCTGCGTACCGTTGATGGATAGTGTCGCCATGGGGGTCTTGTCTGTTTTGGATCGTGGGGAGGAGGGAAGCGCCACATGAATTTGCGTAGAAACGCCCGGCGCGTCAACGTCTCGCGCGCATCACGGCCTGCTGTCCTACATGGAAGGCAGCGGCGACGAATGATGCTCACGAACATGCCTGCCGCCGCACCTTCTTCCGATCAACGCTTTGAAGACGCCGTTGTCGTCGTGCTTGCAGCCGGGCAGGGGCGTCGTTTTGTGCAATCGGGTGGCAGCGGCAGCAAACTGCAGGCACAGCTCAAGGGGCGCGCCGTGCTGGACCACGTATTGGCTGCCGTGCAGGCCAGCGGCCTGCCCTGGCATGTGGTGGATGCCATGCCAGCGGGCACCGGTATGGGCGACTCCATTGCAGCCGGGGTGCGCGCCACGTCGCAGGCCAGTGCCTGGCTGGTACTGCCGGGTGATCTGCCTCTGGTGCAGGCCGCTACCCTGGTGTCTTTGGCGCAGCAATTGCAAGATGCAAGGCCTCGGGGCATTCGCTGCGTGGTGCCCCATTACGACGGCCAGCGGGGCCATCCGGTGGTGTTTGATGCCCTTTGCTACCCGGCGCTGAGCCAGCTCAGCGGCGAGCAGGGGGCTGCCAGTGTGGTGCAGGCCCTGCGCGCGGCGCGGCAGGTGCAGGATGCGCCGGTGCAGGATGCCGGCGTGGTGAGCGACGTGGATACGCTCGAAGATCTGCAGCGGCTGGCGCGCCTTGCGGCGGTGCCAGCTGCCATGGAATGAGGATGTGAGGAGCTGCGATGGAAGACATGGACGCCCTGGTGCTGCGAACCCTGAAGGACTGGCTCGAAGCCGGCCACCCGGCGCTGCTGGCCACGGTGGTACGCACCTGGGGCTCGTCGCCCAGGCCGGAAGGGGCCATGATGGCCTTGCGCGGCGATGGCCAGGCGGTCGGCTCGGTATCGGGTGGTTGCATTGAGGACGACCTGATCCAGCGCTTTTCGGGGCCGCAGCGCGCCGCGGCCGTGGGTGGCCAGCCCACCCAGCTGGTGCGCTATGGGGTCACAGCCGATGAGGCGCATCGCTTCGGGCTGCCGTGCGGCGGCACCCTGGAGTTGCTGCTGGAGTTTGCACCCCCCTTGCCGGTGCTGTGCGATCTGGTGGAGCGCCTCTCGCGCGGCCTGCTGGTGGAGCGGATTGTCGATGGCCGCACGGGTGTTACCTCGCTGGCGCCTGCCCTCCAGGCCATCGACCTGCAGTGGGACGGCGACACCATGCGCAATGTGCTGGGCCCTGCCTGGCGCATGTTGCTGATCGGGGCAGGCGCCATGGCGCAGTACCTGGCCACGATGGCGCAGTTTTCCGGTTTTGCCGTGACGGTGTGCGACCCGCGCGAAGAGTACTGGGGCGCGCTCAGCTTGCCCGGCGTGCGGCTGTGGCACGACATGCCCGACGACGCGGTGCTGGCCTTTGCCCCTGACCCGCGCAGCTGTATCGTGGCCCTGAGCCACGACCCCAAGCTCGATGACCTCGCCCTGCTAGAAGCCCTGCGCAGCCCGGCGTTCTATGTGGGCGCCATTGGGTCGCGCCGCAATACCGACAGCCGCAAGGACCGGCTCAAAACCCATTTCGGCGAGACCGAGGCGAGCCTGGCGCGCCTGCACGGCCCGGTGGGCCTGTACATCGGCAGCAAGACCCCGGCGGAGATCGCCGTCAGCATCATGGCCGAGATACTGGCCGTCAAGAACGGTGTCGCCCTGCCGCGTGAGATGAGCGTGGAGCAGGGCAAGGCCCTGGCGGGCGCCTCCCTCTAGCCGATCGGCAAGCTCACTCCATGGGCGCCCTCTGGCGCCTCCTGGTGCGCATCGGTACACCGCCGTGCACGCGGCATCATCCTTGCTTTCATCTTCTGCGGCGGGCTGCAGGTCTGTGCCATCAGCCGTGCCGGTTGAGAACGTGTTTACGATCTCCTCGCGCCGCGACAGTGGCTTTGCGGGATGGGCTGCTAGGCGCAATACCGCAGCAATAGCCATGCTATTGCGAGGATTTGCAACGACGCAGACCGCCCGCAAACCCACTGTCCCTATGGGTTGGAGTGAAATCGGGCGATTTCTGCGCGCTGACCCTTGCTTGCACCCCGGTGCAAGCTGCGGCCTATCGCTTCGAACTCATCCCGATTGCACTCCAACGCGGCTGCGTAGAGATCGTAAACACGTTCTGAGACCGCTCATGGGTGGCGTGAATCCGCAGAGCCATCCCAGTTTTACAATTTAAATTCCCATTAAATGGGATATGCAATTTGCATTCTGACGTAATCAAGGGTTTTTACTAAGAGCCTCTACAGAGGGAGAAATGAAAATTCCGGCATGAAACCTGTTTCAGGTTGTGATTTTTCGATCCCAAAATATGGGAATTAAAGAATGAATGCCCCCGAGCGCTTTGCGACTGCCCAAGACCCTGCTGCACCGGCTGCCGAGATTTCGGCTGCCGACCGTGTGCTGCAGGTGCTGGCAGTGCTGGCCTGTGCAGACTGCGCGTTGTCTGCGGCAGACCTGATGCAGCGCACCGGCCTGCCGCGCAGCAGCCTGTACCGGCAACTGGCGCGGCTCAAGCGCTTTGGCTTTGTGGTCGAGCATGGTGGCAGCTACGCGCCCGGGCCGCTGGGTTTGCAGCTGGCCCGTGGTTTTGATGACGGCTCGCACCTGGTGCAGGTGGCACGGCCTATTCTGGTGCAGCTGACCGAGCAGACCCGCGAAAGCGCAGGCCTGCTGGTCGCCGCCAATGGCCAGGCCGTGTGTCTGGACATGGTGGAGAGCCCGCAGTCGCTGCGCTGCTCTTTCGTCAAGGGCAGCAGCGTGCCCCTGCGGGTGGGCGCTTCGGCCAAATGCGTGCTGGCCTACCTGCCCGCCGTGCAGCGCGACGCATTGCTCAGCCAGCACCATGGCCGCGACACGGCGGCGTACAACGAGGCGGCTGCCGAGCTGGCTGCGCTGCGCGAGCGGGGCTACATCACCACCGTCGGCGAAGTCGATGCCGGTGTATGGGGCTGCAGCACACCGCTTTTTGGCAGCGGCCGCCGCGCGTTGGCTGCGATCACGCTGATGGCGCCGCACCAGCGCGTGCTGCAGCAGGAGGCGCAGCTGGTGCAGGCCACCCTGGCGGCTGCGGCGCGCATTTCCCGCATTCTGGCTGAGTGATTGATTCCATTTTTCCAATTTCCCCCCGAAAGGACTTCCCCATGAACTTCCGTCGTATCGTTTTGAAGACCGCTGTGCTTGCCATGGCCCTGGGTGCAGGCGCAGGCGCGTTTGCCCAGTCGAATGTGTTGCGCGTGGCCACCGATGCCACCTTCCCGCCCATGGAGTTTGTCGAAAACGGCAAGAAGACCGGATTTGACGTGGAGCTGGTGGAAGCCGTTGCCGCCAAGATGGGCAAGAAGGTGGAATGGGTCGATATCGACTTCAAGGGCCTGGTGCCCGGCCTCATCGCCAAGCGCTACGACATGGCGGTATCGGCCATCTACATCACCGAAGAGCGCAAGAAGGTGGTGGATTTCACCCAGCCGTACTACGCCGGCGGCCTGGTTGCCATGGTCAAGGAAGGCAGCCCGATTGCCAAGCTGACTGATCTGAACGGCAAGAAGGTGTCGGTGCAGGTGGGCACCAAGTCGGTGGGCTTTCTGACCGAGCACTACCCCAAGGTGCAGCGCGTCGAGGTGGAAAAGAACCAGGAGATGTTCAATCTGGTGGACATTGGCCGCGCCGATGCCGCCGTCACCGGCAAGCCCGCCGCATTCCAGTACATCCGCACCCGTGGCGGCATGAAGGTGCTGCCCGAGCAGCTCACGACCGAGGAATACGGCATGGCCATCCGCAAGGACACGCCCGAACTGACCGTGGCCGTCAACAAGGCGCTGGAACAGCTCAAGGCCGATGGCGGCTACCAGGCCATCGTCAACAAGTGGTTCCCCAGCAAGTAATGTGAAGCAGTGATGTCCGCAGCGCGTGGCGGGTGCCGCGTGCTGTGCCGACACGACAGGATAGATTATGGAATTGGATTTTTCGCCCGTCTGGGCTGGATGGCCGGAGCTTCTGCGTGGCGCTGCGGTGACGGTGGAGATCACCGCCTGCGCGCTGCTGCTGGGCTGTGTGATGGGCCTGCTGATCGGTATTGGCCGCTTGAACCCCAAGCGCAGAATTGTCTATGGCATCTGCACGGCCTATGTGGCAGCCATACGTGGCACGCCGCTGCTGGTGCAGCTGTTCATCCTGTTCTTTGGCCTGCCGCAGTTCGGCATCATGCTGCCGGCCTTTGCCTGCGGCGTGCTGGGCCTGGGCATCTACTCGGGTGCGTATGTTTCCGAAGTGGTGCGCGGCGCCATCCAGTCCATCGATAAGGGCCAGATGGAGGCGGCGCGCTCCATTGGCATGTCGTCCGGCCAGGCCATGACCTCGGTCATTCTGCCGCAAGCCATCGTGCGCATGATTCCGCCGCTCGGCAACGAATTCATCGCGCTGATCAAGAATTCGGCTCTGGTGTCGCTGCTCACTATTCATGACGTGATGCACGAAGGCCAGAAGATCATCAGCGTCTCCTACCGTTCGCTGGAGGTGTACCTGGCGATTGCCGTGATCTATTTTGTATTGACGGGCGTGACGACCTTGCTGCTGCGCCATTTTGAGAAGCGCATGCGCGCTGGAGGCATGGTGCAATGAGTGCTGCAACCCCCAACCCGGAATCGATGATCCGCATTCGCGGCCTGCGCAAGGCCTATGGCGATCACGTGGTGCTCAACGGCATCGATTTTGATGTGAAGCCCCAGCAGGTGGTGGTGGTCATCGGCCCCAGCGGCTCGGGAAAAAGCACCTTTCTGCGCTGCTGCAACGGCCTGGAAGAGCCCCAGGGTGGCCGCATCGACATCTGCGGCCGCACGCTGGTCGACGAAGGCCGCATGCTGTCCGACAAGGAGCTGAACGCGCTGCGCGAAGAAGTGGGCATGGTGTTCCAGTCCTTCAACCTGTTTCCGCATCTGTCGGTGATCGACAACGTCACCCTCGGCCCGCGCAAGCTGCACGGCATGAGCCGCAAGGACGCAGACGCCCTGGCGCACGACCTGCTCAAGAAAGTGGGCCTGGGCCACAAGGCCGACGCCATGCCGGCAAGCCTCTCGGGCGGCCAGAAGCAGCGCGTGGCGATTGCCCGCGCGCTGGCCATGCGCCCCAAGGTCATGCTGTTCGACGAGCCAACGTCTGCGTTGGACCCCGAGCTGGTGGGCGAGGTGCTGCAGGTGATGAAGATGCTTGCCTCCGAAGGCATGACCATGATGGTGGTGACCCACGAAATGGGCTTTGCCAAGGAAGTGGCCGACGTGGTGGTGGTGATGGATGGTGGCGGCATCATCGAAGCTGGCGACCCCAACACCATCTTCAGCAACCCGACCAAGGAGCGCACGCGCAGCTTCCTGCAGGCGGTACTGACCAAGCAATAAGCGAGCCGCTGGATGAGCATGCATTTTTTCAGCAGCCAGTCGCTGCCCGCTACGCCATGGAAGAACGGCGGCGGCACCACGCAGGAAGTGGTGTGCTGGCCGCAGGGCGCGGGCCTCGACAGCTTTGAGTGGCGCATCAGCATCGCGCAGATTGCCAGGAGCGGGCCGTTTTCGGCCTTTGCAGGTATTGATCGCGTGATCACCCTGCTGTCGGGCGACGGCGTGCACCTGCATTCGCCGGACGGCGCCATCAACCACCGGCTGGGCCAGGCCCTGCAGCCCTTTGCCTTTTCGGGCGATGTGGCGTTGGACTGCGACCTGCTGGGCGGCCCTTCGTACGACTTCAATGTGATGACGCGCCGTGGCGTGGCGCACGCCGTGGTCAGCATTCATCACGGTGGCAGCGTGCAGTTGGCGTCGCCCCATGGTCTGCTGCTGGCGCGTGCTGGCCAATGGCAGCTACAAGGGGGCGCTGCGCTGCAGGCCGGCGTGCACGATGGCGTGTACTGGGCCGCGCACAGCGGCGCGGCGGTGGAGGCAAGCGCGGCAAGCGATGACGCCATCCTGATTGCCGTGGCTTTGAACAAGGTGGCAATCGGCGCCTGATGCGCCTGCCATGCGAACCATGAACCAAGAAAACAGTTTGTTTGCCGCCCATGCGCTGCTGCCCGGCGGCTGGGCGCAGAACGTATTGCTGCGCTGGGATGCGCAAGGGCGTTTCACATTGGTGCAGGCCGATGCAGAGGCGCCGCAGGGTGCCATGCAGGCTGCAGGCCCGGTACTGCCGGGCATGCCCAACCTGCACTCGCACGCCTTTCAGCGCGGATTTGCGGGCCTGTCGGAGTTTCGTGGCCAGGCGCAGGACAGCTTCTGGAGCTGGCGCAACCTGATGTACCGCTTTGCCGCGCGCCTGTCGCCGCAGCACCTGGAGGCCATTGCCACCTGGCTGTATATCGAAATGCTGGAGGCGGGCTACACCAGCGTGTGCGAGTTTCACTACCTGCACCACCAGCCGGACGGCCAGCCCTATGCGCCAGACAGCGAATTGAGCCTGGCCCTGCTGCGCGCCGCGCAAACGGCGGGCATCGGCATCACCTTGCTGCCCGTGCTCTACCAGAACAGCGGCTTTGGCGGCTTGCCGCCCGGCGACGGCCAGAAGCGCTTCATCCGCAGCACCGACAACATGCTGCGCCTGCTCGAAGCCCTGGCACCCGCCTGCACTGCCCAGGGCGCCGCGCTGGGCCTGGCGCCGCACTCGCTGCGCGCCGTGGCACCCGATGCCCTGAAAGAGGCCGTGCAAGGCCTGCATGCATTGAATGCACGGGCGCCTGTTCATATCCACATCGCCGAGCAGATGGCCGAGGTGAATGCCTGCCTGCAGTGGAGCGGCCAGCGCCCGGTGGCCTGGCTGCTGGATCACATGCCGGTGGACGCCCGCTGGTGCCTGGTGCATGCCACGCACATGGACGATGCGGAATACGCCGCCGCCGCCGCCTCCGAGGCCGTGGCAGGCCTGTGCCCGCTGACCGAGGCCAACCTGGGCGACGGCATTTTCGACCTGCCGCGCTGGCAAGCCGGTGCGGGCCGCTGGGGTATTGGCTCGGACAGCCACATCGGTGTGAATGCAGCGGAAGAATTGATGGTGCTCGAATACAGCCAACGCCTGCAGTCGCAGCAGCGCAATGTGGCCGCCAGTGTGCAGCAGCCGCACGTGGCCAGCCACATGATGCTCGCTGCCGTGCAGGGGGGCGCGCAGGCCGCAGGTCGCAACGTGGCGGGCCTTGCCGTGGGGCAGCAGGCCGATTGCGTTGTGCTCGATGGCGAGCACTTTGCACTCGCCGGGCTGCCGGTGGCCGAGCAACTTGATTCGCACGTCTTTGCCAGCAGCCGCAGCAGCGCGGTGGCCAGCGTCTGGGTGGCAGGGCAGTGCCAGGTGGAACAAGGCCGCCACGCCCTGCACCGCAGTGCGCAGCAGGCGTTTGTCGCTGCGCGTAGCGAACTGCTTGCCTAGGTAAAAAGCATAGCTTTAGGCGTATTGTTTTATTGATTTTCAGATATAAAACATTCTGAAAATTAATACAGATAAGCGCCAACAGCTCATTTTTTGATGAACAGCCAAGGCACGGAAAGAAAGAAGGAGCCACATATGCATTTCGAAACCGATCGTCCGGCGTTTGAATTCCGCCAGGGAACCGCGCCTGTCCTGATCTCCTTCCCGCACGTCGGCACCTACGTGCCACCTGCGCTGGCCGAGCGCTTCATGCCCGATGCGCGCGAGGTGCACGACACCGACTGGCACCTGCCCATCCTGTACGCCTTTGCCGAGGAGATCGGCGCCTCCACCCTGGTGGCGACGCATTCGCGCTTCGTGGTCGACATGAACCGTCCGCCCGATGGCGCAAGCCTGTACCCCGGCCAGAGCGTGACGGGCCTGTGTCCGACCGACACCTTTGCCGACACGCCGATCTACCGCAGCAAGGACCTGGAGCCCGACGACGCCGAGATCGCCCAGCGCCGTGATGCCGTCTGGCAGCCCTACCACGACCAATTGGCGGGTGAGTTGGCGCGCATCAAGGCGCAGCATGGCGCGGCTGGCCTGTGGGATGCGCACTCGATTCGCTCGGTATTGCCGCGCTTTTTCGAAGGCAAGCTGCCCGACCTGAACCTGGGCACCAACAAGGGTGCCAGCTGCGCCCCTGGCCTGGGCGAGCAATTGCTGGCAGAGGCGCAAAAGAGCGCGGCTGACGGCTTTACCTCCGTGCTCAATGGCCGTTACACCGGCGGCTACATCACCCGCCACTATGGCCAGCCTGCGCAGAATGTGCATGCCATCCAGCTGGAGATGACGCAGTGCGCTTACATGCAGGAAACCATGCCCTTCGACTACCTGCCCGAGGTGGCGGCCAAGATCCAGCCGCATGTGCGCCGCATGGTGGAAGTGCTGCTGCAGTTTGTGCAAAACCAGGGACGCTGACCATTATTGGTGGCAAAAACCGCATCTGGTGTTCACCCCATGGGCACCAGATGCTATTTTTTTGATAGTGCGCCGCTGTACCGGCATGACAGCTGAGCGCCGCCGCCTGCGCCACAGTGGCGCCAGGCGCACCACAATAGAAGGCTATGACTACCCCGAGCCCCACCACCGCAGCGACTGCCCCTGGCGCTGCCTTCTGGACCGAGTTGGAACAAGCCCTGGGCGCACAAGGCTTTGCGCGCAGCGGCGCGGATTCCATTCCTGAAAAATACTGGACCGACTGGAGCGGCACCGCCCCCGTGCAGCCGCTCGCTCTGGTGCGCCCGCGCAGCACGGACGAAGTGAGCGCCTTGCTGCGCATCTGCCATGCCCACCGCGTGCCCGTGGTGCCGCAGGGCGGATTGACGGGGCTGGCAGGCGCCGCAGTGCCGGTGCCCGGCTGCGTGGCGGTGTCGATGGAGCGCATGAACGCCATCGAAGACGTGAATGCGCGCACCGGCCTGATGACCGTGCAGGCGGGTGTGACCTTGCAGACCGTGCAGGAGGCGGCCGTGGCGGCTAGCCGCGTGTTCGGCGTGGACCTGGGCGCGCGCGGCAGCTGCCAGATTGGCGGCAATGTATCGACCAATGCGGGCGGCAACGGCGTGCTGCAGAACGGCATGATGCGCGAACAGGTACTGGGCCTGGAAGTGGTGTTGGCCGACGGTACCGTGCTGCCCATGCTGCGCCCCATGCTCAAGAACAACACCGGCTATGACTTGAAGCAATTCTTCATCGGCGCGGAAGGCACCCTGGGCGTAATCACCCGCGTATTGCTGCGCCTGCGCCCCGCGCCGCAGGCCAAGGCCACCTGCCTGGTTGCCATGCCGGGGTTTGACGAGGCCCTGGCAGTGCTGGCGCGCATGCAGTCGCGCTTTGGCAACAGCGTGGCGGCGTTCGAGCTGATGTGGAACGATTTCGTGCAGACCTCGATGCAGTGGCAAAAGCTCCAGCCCGCCTTTGCCGAGCAGCACCCGCTCCTGGCGCTGATCGATGTGGACGGCAAGGACGAAGCCAGCCTGCAGGATGCGGTGGAAGCCGCCCTGGGCGAAGCCATGGAGGCGGGCGAGGTGGTGGATGCCGTGATTGCCCAATCGGGCGAGCAGGCCAAAAGCCTGTGGAAGCTGCGCGAAGCCCCGGCCGAGATGACCCAGCACATGCACCCGCCCGTCAATTTCGATGTGAGCCTGCCGCAGGTCGATATCGGCCGCTTTGCCGCCGCCTGCCGCGCCGCGTTCGACGTCCGCTGGCCCGGCCACCACAGCCTGTTCTTCGGCCATGTGGGCGACGGCAACCTGCATGTGACGACCGATGGCAAGACCATTGGCGGCGAGGACGAGGCGCTGGAGGCCGTGCTCTACGGACTGGTGCAACAGTTCCAGGGCAGCGTGTCTGCAGAACACGGCATCGGCCTGCACAAGAAGCCCTATCTGCCTTTCAGCCGCACAGCGCAGGAGCTGGCTGCAATGCGCGCTATCAAATCTGCACTCGACCCCTTGGGGCTGATGAACCCGGGCAAGGTGTTCGATGGAGCCGCAGGTGACTGCGCAGCGCCATGAGCGCCTGCATGCTGGACTTAAGAACGTAAACACGTTCTGAATACAACACACATCACAAACCGTAATGAACCGCTCCATCGCATGGCTGGCCCTGTGCCAGGGCCTGTTTCTCACCAACAACGTGGTGTTCATTGCCATCAATGGCCTCGTCGGCCTGCACCTGGCGCCTGCACCCTGGATGGCGACCTTGCCGGTGATGGGCTATGTGGTGGGCGGCGCGCTTTCCACGCCGCTGGTGGCCAGGAGCCAGGCGCGGCTGGGGCGGCAGGGCTCGTTCCAGCTGGGCCTGCTGGTGGCGCTGGGGTCGGCGGCGCTGTGCGCGCTGGCGGCCTACTGGCAGCATTTTGTGCTGCTGTGCCTGTCCACCCTGGTGGCGGGCTACTACAGCGCCAATGGACAGCTCTACCGCTTTGCGGCGGCCGAACTGG
This sequence comes from Comamonas odontotermitis, assembly GCF_020080045.1. NCBI lineage: Bacteria > Pseudomonadati > Pseudomonadota > Betaproteobacteria > Burkholderiales > Comamonadaceae > Comamonas > Comamonas odontotermitis. The sequence goes on along the minus strand of NZ_CP083451.1, from coordinate 54,789 downwards.
TGGCGCCTGCCCAGCGCGACAAGGCCATCTCGCTGGTGCTGGCGGGCGGGCTGATCGGTGCGGTGCTGGGCCCGGGCCTGGCCAGCGCCACGCGCACCATGTTTGCCACGCCGTTTCTGGGCGCTTACCTGGCCTTGATGGTGGTGGCGGTCGTGTCGATGGGGCTGATGCGTCTGGTGCGTTTTGCACCACAGACAGCGGGCGCAGGGCCTGGCAGCGTGCCGCAGCGCACGGTGGGCGAGTTGCTTCGGCAGCCGGGCTTTGCCGTGGCCACCCTGGCGGCTGCGGCCAGCTACGGCATCATGAACCTGCTGATGGCCGCCACGCCGCTGGCCATGGATGTGTGCGGATTTGATTTCAGCGCCGCCGCAGGCGTGCTGCAGTGGCATGTGATCGGCATGTTTGCCCCGGGCTTTTTCACCGGGCATCTGATCAAGCGCTTTGGCGTGATGCAGGTCATGTTTGTAGGCGTGGTGCTCAATGCCATCTGCGTGGGCATTGCGCTGTCGGGCCAGACCGTGATGCATTTCACGCTGGCGCTCAGTCTGCTGGGCGTGGGCTGGAATTTTCTGTTCACCGGTAGCACCACCTTGGCGGTGCAGAACTACCGCCCCGAGGAAAAGGACCGCGCGCAGGCCTGCATCAACTTCTTCGTGTTTGCCACCATGGCGGTGACCTCGTTCGCCTCGGGCGCGTTGGTCACCAGCCAGGGCTGGAACATGCTCAACCTGGGCTCCATCGTGCCCCTGATTGCGACCGCGCTGGCCATGGGGTGGCTGGTATGGCGGCAGAAGAGGGCGGCTGCCTGAGCCAGGCGCTGTTCTGGTATGAAATGGGGCGCTGGCGCAATACTGGTGCATGCTTTGACTATTAAATCAGTAGCGACATGAGCATCCTTGGATCATTTGTTCCAGAAAATATTTAAAAAATAACAAATGTTCCTTATACTATGCGGCATGGCCGCCAGCACAGGGCCGGCGCCGCATCGCAAATGCCGTTTCTCAATCAAAGGGAGTACGCGAAGGCGAAGTGAAGGCAGTGCTGTAGCACGGCGAACGCAGCCGACAAAGTAATCGTTTGATTTAGAAACGGAATAAGGAGTGCTCGATCATGAGCCATGTTATCCATCGTTCTCTGGCCAAGGTTCCGCTCGTTGCTGTGGGCGGCAAGGGTGTTCAGCTGTTTGACAAGGCAGGCAAGGCCTACATCGATGCAAGTGGCGGCGCGGCCGTCTCCTGCCTGGGCCATGCCCAGCCGGATGTGATGGCTGCCATGTACCGCCAGATTGACCAGCTGGCCTATGCGCACACCAGTTTCTTCACCACGGAGGTGCAGGAAGAGTTGGCCGACCACTTGATCGCCCATGCGCCTGCGGGCATGACGGACGTGTATTTCGTCTCTGGCGGCTCGGAAGCCGTGGAAGCCGCGCTGAAAATGGCGCGCCAGTATTTTGTGGAGATCGGCCAGCCCGAGCGCACGCACTTTGTCGCGCGCCGCCAAAGCTACCATGGCAACACCCTGGGCGCACTGGCCGTCGGTGGCAACGAATGGCGCCGCAAGCAGTTTGCGCCCATCCTGATGGATGTGGGACGTGTGGCGCCTGCCTACGAGTACCGCGACCGCCGCGCGGACGAAAGCCTGCAGGCCTATACAGCGCGCCTGCTGGCGGAGATTGACGCCAAATTCCAGGAGCTGGGCACCGACAAGGTGATTGCCTTTGTCGCCGAGCCCGTGGTGGGCGCTACCCTGGGTGCGGTGGCGGCCCCCGCTGGCTATTGGACGGGCCTGCGCGCGCTGTGCGACCGCTACGGCATTCTGCTGATCGCCGATGAGGTGATGTGCGGCATGGGCCGCACCGGCAGCCTGCATGTGGTGGAGCAGGAAGGCATCAGCCCCGATTTGATGACCATTGCCAAAGGCCTGGGCGGCGGCTACCAGCCAATTGGCGCCGTACTGGCGCAGGGCAGGATTGTGGAGGCCATGCGCAAGGGCAGCGGCCTGTTCCAGCACGGCCACACCTATATCGGCCACCCGATGGCCGCTGCTGCGGCGCTGGCGGTGCAGAAGGTGATTCAGCGCGACCAGCTGATGCCGCAGGTGCTGGCGCGGGGCGCCTATCTGCAAAAGCAGCTGCATGCCCGCTTTGACAGCAACCCGCATGTCGGTGATATCCGTGGCCGGGGCCTGTTCTGGGGCGTGGAGCTGGTGCAGGACAAGAGCAGCAAGGCGCCTTTTGACCCGGCACTCAAGCTCCATGCCCAGATCAAGGCCCAGGCCATGGAAAACGGCGTGCTGTGCTACCCGATGGGCGGCACGATCGACGGTAGGAATGGCGACCATATCCTGCTGGCGCCGCCGTTCATCATCAGTGAATCCGAGCTGGACCAGGTGGTGGAGCGTCTGGGCGACGCCATCGATACCGTGCTGGCCCGGAATGGCGCCACAGCGGCTGCATGAATGGACAGGAAAAGACCCCCGATATGACATCTGCCAATGACCGCATGCCGCCCTTGCCGCAAGAGGCCTGGAGCGAAGAACAGCGCCGCTATGCGCGACCCATCATCGACGGCCCCCGAGGCGCGCTGATCTCGCCCTTTGTTCCCCTGCTGCGCAGCCCCGAGCTGATGGACCATACGCAGCGCCTGGGCGAATACCTGCGCTACCGCAGCGCCATCGGCGTGCGCCTGACCGAGCTGGCCATTCTGGTGACTGCGCGCCAGTGGACGCAGCAGGTGGAATGGGCAATTCATGCGCCGATCGCATTGCGCGAAGGCGTGGCGCAGGCCACCATTGATGCGGTGGCCGCTGGCAAGCGGCCCTCTGCCATGCCCGAGGACGAAGCCGTGGTGCATGATTTTTGCATCGAGCTGCACCAGGCGCGCCAGGTGAGCGACGCCACCTGGGCAAAGGCCCAGCAGCTGTTCGGCGACAAGGGCGTGATGGACTTGATTGGCATCAATGGTTACTACAGCCTGCTGTCCATGGTGATGAATGCCGCGCGCACCACGGTGCCCGCGTCTTCGCAGGCGCCATTGCCTGCTTTGTGATTGGGGCGGAATGCGGCCGCTCCACAATCCGTAGCGCATGCAATAGAAAAGCGCATGGCCGACAATAAGGCCATGCGCTTTTCTGCCCCTGATTCCAATGATTCCCGCATCATCCGCCCGCTGGCGCTGGCCGACCTTGAAGGCTTGATGCAGGTGCAGGAGGCCTGCTACGGCAGGCACTACATGGAGAGTGCGGAGGTCTATCGCGCCCGCATCGCCAGCCGCATGCAATGCTCGCTGGTGGCCGTGCAGGGGGATACCGTGCTGGCCTACCTGGCGGCTTACCGCTCCGCCCTGGGGCGTGTCACACCCATACACGGTGCGTTTGAAGACTATGAAGCTCCCGACACCCTGTATCTGCACGACATGGCCGTGAGCCCTGATTGTGCGGGCCAGGGGCTGGCATCGGCGCTGCTGGATGCGCTTTGGCACAGTGCGCGCAGCTGGTCTCCCCGCCACTCTGCGTTGGTATCGGTGCAGGGCTCGCAGGATTACTGGCGCCGCAAAGGCTATGCGCTGCATACGGGCCTGTCCGATGCTGACGCCGCAGCCGTGCGCGGCTATGGCGAAGATGCGGTGTACATGGTGCAGCCATACAGCGGCCAGGGCTGTTGAAACGCAAAGGCCAGCGCATGGCTGGCCTTTTGGGATGTTCTGCCACTGGCAGGGCAGGGTCGTGTCGGGGTATGCAGGGGTGCGGCTTACTGCTTGGTGGTGCCGTCAACCGCGTTGACGCGCACTTCCACCAGCTTGCTGTTGGCGTCGATGATCTTCACGTCATAGCTCAGCACGCCCAGGTGGTCGTCCAGATCCACTTCCACGGCCTTGCCAGCCGTGTGCTTGAGTGCAGTGGCAATTGCTTCGTTGATACCGATCTTGGCGGTGGCCAGGCGGTCGGTGTACTTCTTCTTGGCAGCGCCTTCGTCCTTGGTTTCCAGCATCTTGGAGGCGTCGAGCGCGCTGAACTTCAGCTGGGTCTCGTGGTTTTGCGCATTAATGCCCTTGAACTCATAGATCGGCTGCTTTTTCTTCATGTCGATCTCGGCCTCCACCACCTTGAGCCCGTGCTGGGTCTGTACGGTATCAATGGCTTGCGATAGATCAATGGCAGCGGCCTGAGCGGCTGCCAGCTTGTCTGCGGTGCTGGCAGATGCCGCCAGCGAAGACAGGCCCAGGGCCAAAGCGATGGCGGCAGTACGAATGCGATATTGCATGGAAGGTCCTTTCGAGCGTTGGATGGGTGGCGGACGCGCGTCGCACGCCGTGAAGGCCTGGGTTTTATACATTGTCATGGCCTGTGAAGGGTGTAGTTTGGGTGCGGTGCGCCACCTGCCGCGTAGGCGGAGGCCCACTATCTCCGTACGGCAAAGTGCGAATGGCCCAGCGGCTTTGCGGGCACGCCAGTAAAATGCCGGGTTTGTTGCTTTCAACCTCTCCCACTCCCATGGTCAACACTCAGAATATGGCGAATGCGATCCGCGCACTCGCAATGGATGCCGTTCAACAAGCCAATTCCGGCCACCCCGGTGCTCCCATGGGCATGGCAGACATGGCTGTGGCGCTGTGGAGCAAGCACCTCAAGCACAACCCCGTCAACCCGCACTGGATCAACCGCGACCGTTTCATCCTCTCGAACGGCCACGCCTCCATGCTGATCTACGCACTGCTGCACCTGAGCGGCTACAAGCTGCCGATCGAAGAGCTCAAGAACTTCCGCCAACTGCACAGCAAGACCCCGGGCCACCCCGAAGTGGACATCACCCCCGGTGTGGAAACCACCACCGGCCCGCTGGGTCAGGGCATCACCAATGCCGTGGGCTTTGCGCTGGCAGAAAAGCTGCTGGCCGCCGAATTCAACCGTCCGGGCCACGATGTGGTGGACCACCACACCTATGTCTTCCTGGGCGATGGCTGCCTGATGGAAGGCATCAGCCACGAAGCCTGCGCGCTGGCTGGCGCCTGGAAGCTGGGCAAGCTGATCGCGCTGTACGACGACAATGGCATCTCCATCGACGGCAAGGTGCAACCCTGGTTTGTCGACAACAGCGCCCAGCGCTTTGAAGCCTACGGCTGGAACGTCATCGGCCCGATCGACGGCCACGACGCCAAGGCCGTGAGCGATGCCATCGCCAAGGCCAAGAAGGTGGCAGACAAGCCATCGTTCATCATCTGCAAGACCAGCATCGGCAAGGGCAGCCCCAACCGCCAGGACACGAGCAAGGCCCACGGCGAGCCGCTGGGTGCGGAAGAAATCGCGCTCACCCGCTCTGTGCTGGACTGGAACCATGGCCCGTTCGAGATTCCTGCGGACGTCTACGCCGCGTGGGATCACAAGGAACTGGGAACCAAGGCCGAAAAGACCTGGGACGCCCAGTTTGCCGAATACGCCAAGGCCTTCCCCGAGCTGGCTGAAGCGCTCAAGCGCCGCATGGCAGGCGACCTGCCCAAGAACTTTGCCCAGATCGCGGTGGAAACCGTGGCCGGCGCCCACGCCAAGGGCGAGACCGTGGCCAGCCGCAAGGCCAGCCAACTGGCGCTGGAAGCCTTCACCGCAGCGCTACCCGAGCTGCTGGGCGGCTCTGCCGACCTGACCGGCTCCAACCTCACCAACACCAAGTCGACGCCTGCCTTCCGTGTGGATGACAAGGGCAACGTGGTCAAGACCGAAGACGGCCAGATTGGCCGCCACATCAACTACGGCGTGCGCGAATTCGGCATGGCCGCCATCATGAACGGCGTGGCGCTGCATGGCGGCTACATTCCTTACGGCGGCACCTTCCTGACCTTCAGCGACTACAGCCGCAACGCTATCCGCATGGCGGCGCTGATGAAGCGGCGCGTGGTGCACGTGTTCACGCACGACTCCATCGGCCTGGGCGAAGACGGCCCGACCCACCAGTCCATCGAGCATGCAGCCAGCCTGCGCCTGATTCCGAATCTGGACGTGTGGCGCCCGGCCGATACCACCGAAACCGCCGTGGCCTGGAGCGTGGCGCTGACCAACCGCGACAAGCCGACAGCTCTGCTGCTGTCGCGCCAGAATCTGCCTTACGCGCCCAAGAATGGCGAGGCCATTGGCAACATCAGCCGTGGCGCCTACGTGCTCTCCGAGCCCGCCGACATTGGCCTGAAGAAAAAGGCCGAGGCCGTGATCATTGCCACCGGCTCCGAAGTGCAACTGGCCTTGAAGGCCCAGCGTCTGCTGGCCGAGCGCAAGATTGCCGTGCGCGTGGTCTCCATGCCCAGCACCACGACCTTCGACAAGGAGGATGTCAAGTACAAGTCCAGCGTGCTGCCAGCGGGCCTGCCACGCGTGGCCGTGGAAATGGGTGTTACTGGCTTCTGGTGGAAGTACGGCTGCGCCGCCGTGGTCGGCATCGACACCTATGGCGAATCGGCACCGGCTGGCGTGCTGTTCGAGCACTTTGGCTTCACCGCCGAAAATGTGGCCAACACGGTGCAAGTGGCGTTGCAGAAACGCTAATCACTGATAGATAGACTTTTGGTTGTTATAGGTTATGGCTATAGTTGCCATACCTATAACAGTGAACCCTCGAAAAAGGGGGGAGAAAGAAAGTCTATGAATTTCATCCTGGGATATGCGCGCTATCTGCTGCTTGGCGGTCTTGCCTTGCTGGGCTTTGGCGGTTATCTGCTCTACCAGAGCGCTACCGGCGGAGGCATCCCGCAGGAATCGGCCCTGGCCGTGGTGCAAGGCGAGGTGGCAGGCGCCCGCAAGGTGACGGTCACGAAAAAGCGTCGCCGCGGCGGCGAGAGCCACTCCTACTACTATGAAGTGGATGTGCAGCCCCAGTCCGGAGACAAGCTGACCGTGCGCCTGCCAACCCTGGTGCCGGAATCCAAGGTGCAGGATATGGCGAACGCCGACACCATTCAGGTCTCGTACGACGCCACCAGCTCGAACAACGACGCATACGCCGTCAAGGGCGATGGCAAGGAAATCCTGCCTTATGCGCAGATGGCCAAGTACATGCAGGAAGACGCCGACCGCAGCAGCGCGGAAGCCCCGTTGATGATGGGTGCAGGCCTGCTGCTGGCCATTCTGGGCGGCCTGGGCATGCGGTGGCGCCGCCGACGCATACAGGCGGCCGAGGCAGTGGCAGCCTGAACTCCCGGTCTGCAGAGCAAGACGATCCCAAGGCCCCGTTGCGGGGCCTTTTTCATGCCTATCGGGTTGCAGGCTGTGCCGCTGCTGTCGCGCAGCCGTCACAGGCAGGCACCAGGCCAATGGCCCATAAAAGCGCCACGATACAGGGCGCCTCTACAATACGCGGCATGATTGAAGCGCCTCGGTGGCTCTGCTGTGCCGGGGCGTATGCGCTTGTCGCTCCGCCGGGCCTCAAAAGCGGCACCCAGTGGCGAATCGATCGCCACATTGCCATTGCTGCAGCCGGATGGGCATCCAGAATTTCATTTACTTGGAGAAAACCATGGCAATCAAGGTAGGTATCAACGGTTTTGGCCGTATCGGCCGCAATGTGCTGCGCTCGGCAGTGCAGAATTTTTCTGACATCGAAATCGTTGCCATCAACGACCTGCTGGAGCCTGACTACCTGGCCTACATGCTGAAGTACGACAGCGTGCACGGCCGCTTCGACGGTGAAGTTTCTGTGGAAGGCAACACCCTGATCGTCAACGGCAAGAAGATCCGTCTCACGCAAGAGCGTGATCCTGCCGCTCTGAAGTGGAACGAAGTGGGCGCGGACGTGGTGATCGAATCCACCGGCCTCTTCCTCACCAAGGAAACCGCGCAGAAGCACATCGACGCGGGTGCCAAGAAGGTGATCATGTCGGCGCCTTCCAAGGACGACACCCCCATGTTCGTGTACGGCGTGAACGACAAGAGCTACAAGGGCGAGGCCATCATCTCCAACGCATCGTGCACCACCAACTGCCTGGCTCCCGTGGCCAAGGTGCTGAACGACAAGTGGGGCATCAAGCGCGGCCTGATGACCACCGTGCACGCCGCCACTGCTACGCAAAAGACCGTGGACGGCCCTTCGAACAAGGACTGGCGCGGTGGTCGTGGCATTCTCGAAAACATCATTCCTTCGAGCACCGGCGCCGCCAAGGCAGTGGGCGTGGTGATTCCCGAGCTGAACAAGAAGCTGACCGGCATGTCCTTCCGCGTGCCTACGTCTGACGTCTCTGTGGTGGACCTGACCGTGGAGCTGAACAGCGAAGCCACCTACGAAGAAATCTGCGCCGAGATGAAGGCGCAATCGCAAGGCGCGCTCAAGGGCGTGCTGGGCTACACCGAAGACAAGGTGGTGGCCACCGACTTCCGTGGTGAAACCTGCACCTCCGTGTTCGACGCCGAAGCCGGCATTGCCCTGGACAAGACCTTTGTGAAGGTCGTCTCCTGGTACGACAACGAATGGGGCTACTCCAACAAGTGTCTTGAAATGGTGCGAGTAGTGGCCAAGTAATCCCTGGCAGCTAACTGCCTGCTCCAGCACCTACGCTGATGCGACAGGTGCTGGCAGCAAAGGCAACGGTAACAGCTATGGCGACAGCGATAGCAATCAGAAAGCCAACATGCAACGCATGTTGGCTTTTTTGCATCCGGCTTTGTGAGATGCAAAGCAGCGGACGAGGGTAACGCCATCCACCAGTCTGCAAGAAGCAGATCGGTTGCATCTGCCGCAAGGCATGGGATGTCCGGGCGCAGTCGGCAACGCTTGATGCGCATCAAGATGCAGGTATGGCGAGCTGACTAAGCTCTTGCCATGCAGGACAGTCATGCACGGCCCGTAGACGATTCCCATCCCGCCTCTCACGAAGCGGGGAGCGGTCCCGTTTTGGGAACGCTGCTGCTGGACGATGCCCGGGAATGGCCGCGCTTTGGTCGCTGTCTGGACGACATTGCCGGTCGGTGGGAATCACACATCGTGATCGGCGGTATGTATTGCGCTGCCTGTGCATTGACCATCGAGGACGCACTGCGCACCGTGTCAGGCGTGGAGCAGGTGGAAGTCAGCACGTCTGCCGAGCGCGCGCGGGTAGTGTGGTTGGCGGGGCAGACACGCCCCTCGCGCTGGATAGCCGCCATCGAGGCGGCGGGCTACCGGGTGCAGCCCGCCATGGATGCCTCGGTGCGTGAGCTGCGCAGGCAAGAATCCCGCCAGTTGCTGTGGCGCTGGCTGGTGGCGGCGTTTTGCATGATGCAGGTCATGATGTACGCGTGGCCGGTGTACGTGGCGCAACCCGGGGACCTGAGCGCAGACATGGAATCGCTGCTGCGCTGGGCCTCATCGGTGATTTCGCTGCCAGTGCTGTTGTTCACCTGTCAGCCCTTTTTCAAGGGAGCCTGGCGTGATTTGCGCAGGCGTCAGGTCGGCATGGACCTGCCAGTGGCCCTGGGCATGGGCATCGCCTTCGGCGTCAGCACGCTGGGCACGCTGGACCCGGGTGGCCCTTTCGGGAGCGAGGTGTACTTCGACTCGTTCACGATGTTCGTGTTCTTTCTGCTCTCCGGCCGCCTGCTGGAGCAGCGTCTGCGCCACCGCAACGCGGGTTTGTTGGACGCGGCATTGAATCGCCTGCCGCAATCGGTCCAGCGTGTCGAGCAAAACGGCGGGCTGCAGCCCGTGGCGCTGAGCGATCTGCGCGTGGGAGACACGATTCATGTGCTGCCCGGTGATATCTTTGCAGCCGATGGAGTGGTGCGCAGGGGCTACTCGCAGGCGGACGAATCGCTGCTCACGGGCGAGGCCACGCCTCGGCCCAAGACAATCGGCGACAGCGTGGTGAGCGGCAGCGCCAACCTGGTTGCGCCACTGGATATCGAAGTGGTGCGGCTCGGCGAGCAGACCGTTTACGCAGGCATGGTGGCCCTGATGCGCCAGGCGGCCACGCAGAAGCCGGCGATGGTGCAATTGGCCGACCGGGTGGCGCGGCCTTTTTTGTGGGGTGTACTGCTGTGTGCCGTGCTGGCGGCCGTGTTGTGGTGGCCACAGGGCCCTGCGCAGGCGCTGATGGTGGCCGTGGCGGTACTCATCGTCACCTGCCCGTGTGCGCTGTCGCTGGCTGCACCTGCCTCCTTGCTGTGCGCGGCTGGTGCGGCAGCGCGCCATGGCGCGCTTGTGCGGCGCCTGCAGGCGCTGGAGCAATTGAACCATGTCGATACCGTGGTGTTCGACAAGACCGGCACGCTCACCGATGGCCGGTTGAGCTTGCAGCAGGTCACCATCCTGGGCCCGTTGCCGGGCAAGGAAGTATCTCGGCTGGCTGCCTTGCTGGCCCGTCAATCGCATCATCCCGCCGCGCGCGCGCTGGTGCAGCCAGACACGGGTGAAGCGTCTGGCTGGCGAATGGACGAGGTGCATGAAGTTGCGGGCCACGGCCTGCAGGCACGTGTCGTCCAGCTGGGTAATTTCCCCATCCATGCTGCGATGCCACCGACAGGGCAATCGTTCGAGCTGCGTCTGGGATCGGCTGCATTCACCGAATTGCCGCAAGACGAGGCACCCGGCGCTCGGCTGGTTCTGGCCTGGCGCGGCTGCCACCAGGGGCCTTGGCAGCCTTTGGCCGCCTTCAGCCTGACCGAATCACCGAGGCCAGAAGCTTTCCAGGCATTGCAGGCGCTGCGCCAGGCCGGGCTGCATATCTGCCTGCTGTCGGGCGATCGTGAAGAGGCGGTGCAGGTACTGGCGCACCAGTTGGACTTCGAAGTGGCCCACGGCCAATGCTCGCCTGCAGGAAAGCTGGACTGGCTACAGGCCCGGCAATCGAAGGGGCACCGCATCGCCATGGTGGGGGACGGTTTGAACGACGGGCCGGTGCTGGCTGCCGCGCAGGTGTCGTTCGCCATGGGAGACGCGCTGCCATTGGCGCAGGCGCAATCCGACATCGTGATTCCTGGTGGCGACTTGCGTGTGGTGGCATGCTGCATGCTGCACGCGCGCGCCACGCTGCGCGTGATCCGCCAGAACCTGCTATGGGCAGCTGCCTACAACGTGCTTTGTGTGCCGCTGGCCATGCTGGGGCACATGCCTGCATGGCTGGCAGGGCTGGGCATGGCGCTCAGCTCGCTGGCCGTGGTATTGAATGCGGCCCGGCTGCTCCGCTGGCCAGCGACCGGCGTGGCACGGGCAGGCGCCGTCTCAGGCACGGCGGCAACCCCCAAAACGCAGGCAATGGGCCGCACCTGAGCGGCCTGGAGACACTGAATGGACATCCTCTTTCTGATCATCCCCCTGTCAGTGCTGCTGGTGTTGCTGGTTGTGGCCGCGTTGTGGTGGGCCGTACACAGTGGTCAGTTCGAGAGCGTGGAGCCGGAAGCTGAACGCATCCTGCATGACTCTTGAGGCAAGTCAAAGGGCTTGGGGCAACGAAGGCGAACACTATCGGTCAGGAAAGCCGGATTTCATCCGTTGTTGTGCCGAACAGGCAGACCTCTTGGCCATGGATGCCATGGCAAGCCGAGCTTCCGACCTGTCAACGAGGGACAAAATGGTTGCGACTTCTTCACAAGCCAGCACCACCCATTACGACGACACCGTAGTGCGCCAATTCGCCTTCATGGCGGTGGTCTGGGGTGTTGTCGGCATGGCTGTAGGGCTGTTCATTGCCGCACAACTGGCCTGGCCAGAGATCGGTGCCGGTATTCCATGGCTGAGTTATGGGCGCCTGCGTCCTTTGCACACCAACGCCGTGATCTTCGCCTTTGGCGGCTGCGCGCTGTTTGCCACCAGCTACTACATCGTGCAGCGTACCGGGCATACCCGGCTGTTCTGCCCCAGGCTGGCCAGCTTCACCTTCTGGGGCTGGCAAGCCGTCATACTGGCTGCTGCCATCAGCCTGCCACTGGGATACACGCAGGGCAAGGAGTATGCCGAACTGGAGTGGCCCATTGATGTGCTCATCACCCTCGTCTGGGTGGCGTACGCCATCGTGTTCTTCGGAACGGTGGGCATCCGCAAGGTGCGCCACATCTATGTGGCCAACTGGTTCTTCGGGGCCTTCATCATTGCCGTTGCATTGCTGCATATCGTGAACAGTGCAGCCATTCCTTCCGGTTGGATGAAGAGCTACTCGGCTTATGCGGGTGTACAGGACGCCATGGTGCAATGGTGGTACGGCCACAATGCCGTGGGCTTCTACCTCACCGCAGCATTTCTGGGAATGATGTACTACTTCATTCCCAAGCAGGCAGGCCGTCCGGTGTACAGCTACCGCTTGTCCATCGTGCACTTCTGGGCGCTGATCTTTACCTACATGTGGGCCGGTCCGCACCACCTGCACTACACCGCTCTGCCTGACTGGGCGCAATCGGTTGGCATGGTGTTCTCCCTGATTTTGCTGGCGCCCAGTTGGGGCGGCATGATCAACGGCATCATGACCCTGTCGGGGGCCTGGCACAAGCTGCGCGACGACCCGATCCTGCGCTTCCTGATTGTTTCGCTGTCCTTCTATGGCATGGCAACCTTTGAAGGGCCGCTGATGTCCATCAAGACGGTCAACGCCCTCAGCCACTACACCGACTGGACGGTGGGCCATGTGCATGCTGGCGCGCTGGGCTGGGTGGGTCTGATCACCATGGGCTCGCTGTATGCCTTGATTCCGCGTCTGTTCGGTCGCGAGAAGATGTACTCCATCCGTGCCATTGAACTGCATTTCTGGCTGAGCACCGTAGGCATCGTGCTCTACATCGCCGCCATGTGGATCGCAGGCGTGATGCAGGGCATCATGTGGCGCGAAGTCAATGCCGATGGCACGTTGGCCTATACCTTCGTTGAAAGCGTCAAGGCCACCTACCCCTTCTATGTCATCCGTGCGCTGGGAGGCCTCCTGTACCTGAGCGGAATGCTGCTGATGCTCTGGAATGTATGGATGACGGTGATCTCCGGGCGTTCCATCCGGGTCGCCATTCCTGCACCGCAACCGGCGCACGCCTGATCAAGGTACGACACCATGAGCAATGAGCAAACCACAAGCAAGGGCTTCAGCCACGAGCGTATCGAAACCAACAACTTCCTGATGATCGTCTTGATCGTCCTGGTCGTTGCCGTTGGAGGCCTGGTCGAGATCGTTCCGCTGTTCTTCCAGAAGTCCACGACCGAGCCGATCGCCGGTCTCAAGCCCTATACCGCCACCCAACTGATCGGCCGCGATATCTATCTGCGCGAGGGTTGCTACAACTGCCACTCGCAGATGATTCGTCCGTTCCGGGCTGAAACGCTGCGCTACGGCCACTACTCGGTGGCGGGGGAGTTCGTCTACGACCATCCGTTCCAGTGGGGCTCCAAGCGTACGGGTCCCGATCTGCACCGTGTGGGCGGCAAATACAGCGACGAGTGGCATCGCGTGCATCTGAACAATCCGCGCGATGTGGTGCCTGAATCCAATATGCCGGCATATCCCTGGTTGCAAACAACAGCCGTTGATCCATCCGATGCGGCGCCTCGCATGCGCGCATTGCGCAAGGTCGGAGTTCCTTACACCGACGACGAGATCACTGTGGCTTCCAATGAGCTCAAAGGCAAGACCGAGATGGACGCGCTGGTGGCCTATCTGCAGGTGATGGGCCGTGCATTGAAGTAATGGAGCTTCCAATGGACATCAACGACTTACGAATCTTCTTTACCCTGGCCTCGTTTGCCTGCTTTGTCGGCATTGCACGCTGGGCATACAGCAGAAGCAACCGCCTCCGCTTCGACGAAGACGCCATGCTGCCTTTCGATGATGAGGCCCGGCCATCACAAGTTGAGCGGGGACAAAAATGAGCGATTTCACGAGCAATTTCTGGTCAGGGTATGTAGCGGCCATCACGCTGCTCAGTATTTTTGCGTGCCTGCTTCTGCTTTTTCTGACTGCCCGAAAGAAGGTGGTGTCCAAAGGCGAGGACAGCACAACCGGGCATGTGTGGGATGAAGATTTGACTGAAGCCAACAATCCCATGCCGCTGTGGTGGATGGGGCTGTTCGTCATCACTATTGTGTTCGCACTTGCATATTTGGTGCTCTATCCGGGCCTGGGCAGCTACGCCGGAGAAAAGAAATGGAGTTCGGCCCAGAGTTACCAGAATGAGGTGCAGCAGGCCAGCAAGGAACTGGCGCCGGTTTATGCGCGGTTTGACGGCATGAGCACGCAGGCACTGGCCCAGGACGGGGCGGCCCTGGGTATTGGTGAGCGCCTGTTCATGAACAACTGTGCCCAATGCCATGGCTCGGATGCGCGCGGCAGCAAAGGCTTTCCCAACTTGGCGGACAGCGACTGGCTCTATGGGGGCGCGCCAGAGCAGATTTCGGAGACCATCCACAAAGGCCGCAATGGCAGCATGCCTCCGATGGCGGCTGCCGTGGGGTCGGCCGACGATGTGCGCAATCTGGCGCACTATGTGATGAGCTTGTCCAACAGCCCGCACGATTCCTTGCGGGCCAGCCTTGGCAAATCCAAGTTCACAGCCTGTGCTGCTTGCCATAGTGTGGATGGAAAAGGCAACCAGGCTGTCGGCGCCCCCAACCTGACGGATCAGATATGGCTGCATGGCTGGGGAGAGCAGGCCATCGTATCCATCGTCAACAACGGGCGCACCAACCAGATGCCTGCACAAGAAGGCAAGTTGACCGAGCAGCAGATCAAGGTGCTGACGGCTTATGTATGGAGCTTGTCGAACCCGGGAGGCGCCGCCAAGTAAGGCACCCACTCGTTTCCGTAATGTTCAACGCCATCGCGCGGTTATACCGATGGCAGCCTGGGCCAAGGCATCCGCGGCCCTTTTCTCGTCAGAGGGCTCTGGTGTGGTACCGCCGCCAAGCCTGCAGTTTGTATGAATTCGCCGCCGCCTTCCCCTAAAACGCGCACGGATGCATACGGCGCCATTCCTATCGTTCCTGCACCCGCAGAAACGGTGGACGCACTGTATGCCGCGCAGCAGAAGATTTACCCTCGCTCTATCACTGGCGCGCTCTCACGCTGGCGCTGGGCCATGGTGTGGCTCACGCAACTGGTGTTCTACGGCTTGCCCTGGCTGACCTGGGGTGACCGGCCCATGGTGCTGTTTGATTTGGGGGCGCGGCGTTTCTATCTGTTTGGCCTGGTCCTGTACCCGCAGGATTTCATCTACCTGACGGCATTGCTGGTCATCAGCGCACTGTCGCTTTTCCTGTTTACGGCAGTAGCAGGGCGCCTGTGGTGTGGATTTACCTGCCCGCAGACCGTCTACACCGAGCTATTCCTCTGGATCGAGAAGAAGGTTGAGGGCGACCGCAGTGCGCGCCTGCGCCTGGACCAGGGCCGCTGGACTTTCGAGAAGCTGGGCAAGAAAACACTCAAGCAGCTGTTGTGGCTTGCCGTTGCAGCGTGGACCGGCTTTACTTTTGTCGGGTACTTCGTGCCCATCCGGGGATTGGCGGTTGAACTGGCGGCACTGCAGGGTTCCTGGCAGATTTTCTGGGTATTGTTCTATGGCTTTGCCACCTACGGCAATGCTGGCTATATGCGAGAACAGGTCTGCAAGTACATGTGTCCCTATGCACGTTTTCAGAGCGCCATGTTCGACAAGGACACACTCATCGTCAGCTATGACGGCATGCGCGGCGAGCCGCGCGGCCCGCGTTCGAAGAAAGTGGACCACCGTGGCCAGGGCCTGGGAGACTGTATCGATTGCAAGCTGTGCGTGCAGGTGTGTCCCACAGGCATCGACATCCGAAATGGCCTGCAGTACGAGTGCATTGGATGCGGCCTGTGCGTGGACGCCTGCAATAACGTCATGGACAAGGTGGGCTATTCGCGTGGGCTGATCCGCTTTGCCACCCAGAATGCCATGGCCGGTGGCTGGAACAAAGCGCAGATGCTGCGCCGCGTACTGCGTCCGCGCGTTCTGATTTATGCGGGCATTCTGGCCGCATTGACGGTAGCCATGATGTCCAGCCTGTACCTGCGCACCCCGCTCAAGGTGGACGTGGTGCGTGACCGTGCTGCGCTGGCGCGTCTGGCCCCGGGCGGCAAGCTGGAAAACGTTTACCGCTTGCAGATCATGAATGCAACCGAGGCAACCCGTACCTACCGTATCAGCGCCAGTGGATTGACAGGGCTGGAGGTGGTTTCTGAATCCACCACGCAAGTGGCACCAGCACAGGCGCGCTGGGTTGCGGTGCGATTGCAAATTCCTTATGACAGCTTGCCTGCGGGATCACATGCTTTCCAATTCGAGGTGCGGGCCGAGGACGGCGCTGCATTTGAGTCCGTGAGCGAAAAGTCGGTGTTTCTGGTGCCGCGATGAGTGCCGTTTTTTTCACCTCTAGACCACACAGGAGCCTTGCCATGACTGCCAAATCCACGCTGCACCCGTCCGAGCAGGTACCCTGCGCCCCCTGGTGGCGGTTCGGACACGTCTGGCTGCTCATTGCCGGTCCGGCCAGCGTGGTGGCTGCGGGCGTGGTTACCGGCTGGATTGCAGTACACGGGCAGGATCCTGTCATCGACTCCAACTATTACCAAAATGGCCTGCGTATCAACCAGCAACTGATGCAGCATTCTGAAAAATCGCTGGCGCCTGCAATACAAGGCCGCAATCATGCGGTGAGCCCTGCACCATCCACAAACGCCGCTCCAACCAGCGAAAAGCGCCATGACTGAAGGCAAATCGGCCAGAAGCTGGCCTCTGCGCTGGATGTGGATCGCATGGCCGGCGTTTCTGCTGGCTGGTATACAGGAAATGCTGGTGTTTGCCTTGGTCGATCCGGAAGACCTGAAATGGGCTGGAGCGCCGCTTCCGCTCTCCCGCATGGGCATCTATAGCATTGCCTTTCTGGTGTTCTGGGGGTTGATGGTGGTGGCGACCGCACTCACTATGCTGCTATCGCTGTCGTCCTCCGAGGTGAACCAACATGGCGCGGTTGCCCCCGGTGCAGGCCAGCCAGATGTCAATGCAGACGATCGATGCTGATTGGCGTAATGACAACCTGCCTGGCATTGGGGCTGACCGGTGGCTTCCACTGCGTTGCCATGTGCGGTGCGCCATGTGCGCGACTGGCGTGTGCGAACACATTACCCAGGCAGGACGCAGACTCTGTGACCTCCAGACTTCTGGTGCATGAGGGGGCTGCACAGCTTGCTGAGCCATCCCTTCCGCGGCTTTTGGCCCTGCACGGAGGTCGCCTGATGAGCTACGCTGCCCTGGGCGCGCTGGCTGGAGGCGCGGTTGGCGGGCTCGCGCAGTTCGTGGCGTGGTCACAGGCATTGCGCCCGTTGTGGGCGCTGTTTCAGCTCGTTGTGCTTTTTGCAGGGCTTGGCCTGTTGTTGTGGGGCGCCCGCCCGCCGGACTGGGTAGTACGCAGGCTCCATCCGCTCGGCGCACGCATACAGCGGTGGTTGCAATCACCGAGCCGCTTGGGTTTGGCGGGCCTGGCATGGGCAGGCCTGCCCTGTGGATTGCTTTATTCAGCTGCTGCCATTGCAGCACTCACGGGTCGCGTGCTCGACGGCGCTTTGGCGATGGTGCTATTTGGCCTGGGCAGCACCCTATGGCTGCTGGCTGCTCCCTGGCTGTTGCGCCGCATGCAGGGCGGCTTGAACGCCTGGCGACAGGAGCTTGGCGCCCGCCTGGCCGGTATTGCCTTGGTGGGCATGAGCGGCTGGGCGTTGTGGAACCATGCGATGCATGGCGCTCCGCGCCTCTGGTGCTGATCGAGGAGGATCGTATCTTCGAAGCGAGGTACAGGGCGCAGCGCTGCCTGTGCCGAGTGGCTTGGCCTTTCTGCGGATCTGATGGGGCGGACCGCTGCGCAGCAAAGGCCAAAGGTTGCAGAGCACCGGCGTGTTTTTCTGGTATCTCCCTGAGGTCTTCGTTTTCGGCTACAAATGGTTTGCCGTGCATGAGCGGCCATTCATTGCAAACGGATTCACCTGGAAGACCTTTCCCATGACCCATAGTGCACAAGCCCATAGCACCGATACACCGTACCGCGTCACACTCGGCAACTCCCAGGGCCATCTCTGGTATGCAGATGAGCCTGCAAGCCTTGGAGGCGGGGAGACAGCGCCTACCCCGTCTCAACTCCTGCTGTCCGCGCTGGGGGCCTGCACGACCATCACCTTGCAGATGTATGCACAGCGCAAGCAGTGGCCCTTGCAGCACGTTGAAGTAGATCTGCAGCTCAGCCCTGCAGGGGCCGGAGCGGGCAATGCCATCGAGCGCACGATCCGGGTTGCCGGTGAGCTGGATGACGAGCAACGCAAGCGGCTGCTGCAAATCGCCAATGCCTGCCCGGTGCACAAGCTGTTGGAAGGCGGCATACACATCACGACATCGCTGGTGTAGTGCTTGAACCGTGGCAGGGGCATGAAAAAGGCGCCCCGCTCACTGTGAGGAGCGGGGCGCCTTCCACGGGGTTTTTAGGTCCTCTGCAGCGCTTTCTACTTCACCAGGATATTGCCATTGTCGACGTGGTATTCGAACTCGGGCTTGGACAGGGAAACGATCACCGGCTGGCCCTCGGATTCCCAGGACAGGACAAAGCTGGCAATGGCCGTGGCTACGTCGACATCGAGGTTTTCAGGGATCGTTTCCAGTTGACCATCGCCAATGCGATGCTCGACCTTGCCCACCACGCGGGCCTTGAAATTTTCCGGATAGTTGTGGGAGTGTTCAGTCGTCATAGGTTGTCTCTCCTTTGCTATGAGGGGCACCGCACCGGCGGCCAACACATAAAAATGCGGCTTGCGCCTCCCGTAGGGAGGCCACAGCCGCATACATGGTTTTTACCACAGCGCCAAGGCTGCAATATGTAAGAGCGCGTCGACGATTGCGGTGTGCAAAATGCGATGGCATTTGCACCATGCGCCCGATCAGTCGTAGCTGCGTGCGTCCTCGATCACCTTGCCGTCATTGGGCAATTCACCCGGGCGCAACAGGGCGACTTCGGCGCGCAGTTTGGTGACTTCGCGCACGGCATCTGCAATCTGCTCAGCCAGGCCTACGCCCAATTCGCGTGTTTCCACCTGCAGGCTCATTTGGTCGCTCGCCATGGCACCGGTCACTACAAGGCGGGCTTTTTCCACCTGGGGAAAGCGTTTCACGATCTCGGCCACCTGGCCGGGATGCACAAACATGCCCCGCACCTTGGTCGTCTGGTCGGCGCGGCCCATCCAGCCCTTGATGCGGGTATTGGTGCGTCCCGTAGGGCAGTTGCCGGGCAGCACCGCCGACAGGTCGCCTGTGCCAAAGCGGATCAGTGGATAGTCGGTATTCAAGGTGGTGACCACCAGCTCTCCCACTTCGCCTTCGGGCACCGGGTCACCAGTGCCGGGGCGCACGATTTCGACAATCACGCCTTCGTCCAGGACCAGTCCTTCGCGGGCACTGGTCTCATAGGCAATCAGCCCCAGGTCGGCCGTGGCGTAGCACTGGTACGCAGCCACGCCCTGGCTGGCAAACCAGTCGCGCAGCGATGGAGGGCACGCTTCACCGGAGACGAGAGCCTTGGTCAGTGATGCAATCTTCTGGCCCTGGGATTGCGCCTTTTCCAGGATGATCTTGAGGAAGCTGGGCGTACCGATGTAGCCATGGGGGTGGAGGTCCAGCATGGCTTGCACCTGCTGCTCGGTCTGGCCTGTACCTGCCGGGAACACCGTGGCGCCCAGCGCCTGCGCACCCGACTCCATCATGGAGCCCGCAGGTACGAAGTGATAGCTGAAGCTGTTGTGCGCCAACTCGCCCGCGCGAAAGCCGGCAGCGTAGATGGCGCGCGCCATGCGCCAATAGTCAGGGCGATTGCCTTCGGGCTCGTAAATCGGGCCGGGGCTGGCAAACATGCGCGGCATGGCCTTGCCAAAGCCGATGGCGTTGAAGCCCCCAAACGCATGGCGGGAGCGCTCGGCCTTCTGGCGCTCCAGCAGCTCGTGCTTGCGTGTGACAGGCAGGCGCGCCAATGCCGCGCGGCTGGTAATACTCGCTGCATCCACACCTTGCAAGATAGTGGCAAACGCACTGGAATGCTGCTGTGCATGTGCGATCTGGTGCGGCAGCGCGGCAAGCAGTGCAGCTTCGCGTTCATGGGGTGTGCGCGTCTCCAGCGCGTCGTAGAAGGCACTCATGGCAAATCCTGTGAATGAAGGTGGAGGGCGTGGCCTATAAAACTGGCACATCCCGATATGCGAGACACCGAGGAAGGGCCGCCCCGCTCCGAGGGTGTCGTCCCCCTCCCATAGCGCGAAGCGCGTAGAGAGAGGGGGAAGGCGCGTAGCGACTCAGGGGGTGCTTCATGCCAACCACCGCTTGCGGCGCTTGTAGCTTTTGACGTCCTTGAAGCTCTTGCGTTCTCCGCCACCCATGCCCAGGTAGAACTCCTTCACGTCTTCGTTATTGGCCAGGTCGTTTGCTGCGCCGTCCATCATGATGCGGCCGCTTTCCATGATGTAGCCGTAGTCTGCGTACTTCAGCGCCATGTTGGTGTTCTGCTCGGCAAGGACGAAGGTGACTTTTTCCTTCTGGTTCAGGTCCTGCACGATGTTGAAGACTTCTTCGACGATCTGCGGCGCCAAGCCCATTGATGGCTCATCGAGCAGCACCATGCGCGGATTGCTCATGATGGCGCGGCCAATGGCGCACATCTGCTGCTCGCCCCCAGATGTATAGGCCGCCTGGCTGGTGCGCCGGGTCTTGAGGCGCGGAAAATAGTTGTAGACCTTGTCCAGATTGGCGGCGACTTCGCCCTTGCTGGTGCGTGTGTAGGCGCCGGTCAGCAGGTTTTCTTCAATGGTCAGATGCGCAAAACAGTGACGGCCCTCCATCACCTGCACCACACCGCGTTTGACGAGGTCGGACGGCGAGAGGTTTTCGATGCGTTCGCCTTCCAGCTCGATGCTGCCTTTGGTGACTTCGCCGCGCTCGCCCTTGAGCAGGTTGGAGATGGCGCGCAGCGTCGTGGTCTTGCCCGCGCCGTTGCCGCCCAGAATGGCAACGATACCGCCTTGCGGTACGGAAAGCGACACGCCCTTGAGCACCAGGATCACATGGTTGTAGATGACCTCGATGCCGTTGACCACAAGCAGCGGCGCTGCGGTAGATGCGGGATTGGATGTGCTCATGGCCTCACCGTATGCTATTGAAAGTGAAGCTGTCTGCGCTTACCAGACAATAATTTCAATATGAAATCCATTTGAAGATATTGCCAGGCAAGCGCGAACAGCTATGGTTCTGCGGATTAGTTGCAGCTGCGAATCGGCAGGTTCTTTTCCTTGGCGTACTTCTCGCCATACTCCTTGACCAGTGGGTCGATCAGGCTCTTGTCAGCCTGGTACCAGTCGGAGACTGCGGTGAACTTGGCTCCGTCCCACTGTGCAATGCGCGACCAGTCGGCGCCCAGGTGGTTTTCGCAGCTGGTCTTGAACGGACGCAGGATCTTGCCAAAGCCCAGTTCATTGAGGCGTTCCTGCGTGAGGTTCAGGTTTTCCAGCCCCCAACGCACCTGCTCGCTGGTCATCACCTTGCCCTTGCCGAATTTCTCTTGCGCAGCGCGGATGGCTTCCACCTGCAGCATGGCAATCATCATGCCGCGGGTGTGCGCCAACTGGCCCAGCTCCTTGGCGTCCGATGCGGTGCCCTGGCCCTTGTCATACAGCATGGCCTTGACCTCGTCGTGCACCTTGTCGCGCTCGGCAGTGTTGTGGATGGTGACAGTGTTGTAACCCTTGGCGCCAGCGCCGATGTCCTTCACGTCATGGTCGGAGCCTGCCCACCAGATGGCGTACATCTTCTCGCGGGGGTAGCCGGTGGCCTGGGCTTCACGCACGGCCGTAGGCGTCATCACGCCTGCAGACCACAGCAGCACGTAGTCGGGGCGGTTCTGACGGATCTGCAGCCAGGTCGATTTCTGCTCCACGCCCGGGGCGGTCACCGGCAGCAGCATCAGCTCGAAGCCGTCCTTGGCTGCGCGCTTCTGCAGCAGGGGGATGGGCTCCTTGCCGTAAGGCGAATCGTGGTAGACCAGTGCGATCTTCTTGCCCTTGAGATTGCCTTTTTCCTTCTTCAGGATGTCCTGAA
This sequence comes from Comamonas odontotermitis, assembly GCF_020080045.1. Classification (NCBI taxonomy): domain Bacteria; kingdom Pseudomonadati; phylum Pseudomonadota; class Betaproteobacteria; order Burkholderiales; family Comamonadaceae; genus Comamonas; species Comamonas odontotermitis. The sequence goes on along the minus strand of NZ_CP083451.1, from coordinate 32,730 downwards.
TCATCGAGTCGGCAGCGGTCCAGTAGTTGCCCAGCAGCGGGAAGTTCCATTCAAAGGCGCGGCCATCGGCAGACTGCGACAGGCCGTAGCCTGGGGTGACGACGGGCATCTTGTCACCAGGGGCCTTGGCGCTCACGGCGAAGGTGATGCCGGTCGATTGCGTGTCGAAGCTGGAGACACCTGCCTTGGTCTTGAAGCGCTCATAGCACTCCACGCCCTTGGCCGTGTCGTAGGCGGTCTCGCATTCCTCAAAGGCAATCTTCACGCCGTTGATGCCGCCCTTGGCATTGACGAGCTTGAGGTAATCCTGTTTGCCGTCGCCCCATGGAATGCCCAGAGGCGCAAACTGACCGGTGCGGTACACCAGAAGCGGCACAAACTGCTCCTGGGCCTGTGCGGCAGGGGCTGCAATCAGTGCGCCCATACCCAGCGCTGCGGTGGCAGCGGCGATAACAGCTTTCTTGAAAGACATGGTTCTATCTCCTTTGGGTTGTTGGGGACTGATTACCCCTCTCACGAACACTCTGCGTTGCTCTGCTGAAAACGGATCAATGGGGGAAAGGCCACAGACGCAGCTTCTGGCGGGCCGTGGCCCATAGCTTGGCCAATCCGTGCGGCTCGACAATCAGGAAAAACACGATCAGCGCGCCAAACACCATGTGCTCCAGATAGGTGGCGGTGGCGGTGGAAATCGGCAGACCGAGCCAGTGCGGCGCCTGGGTGAGGAAGATAGGCAGCAGCACAAAGAAAGCCGCGCCGAAGATGCTGCCCACAATGGAGCCCAGGCCGCCGATGATGATCATGAACAGCAACTGGAACGAGCGATCCAAGCTGAACGCCGCAGGCTCCCATGCACCCAGATGCACAAAGCCCCATAGTGCGCCCGCCACGCCCACAATGAAAGAGCTGACGGCAAAGGCCGAGAGCTTGGCGTACATGGGACGAATGCCGATCACACTGGCGGCCACGTCCATATCGCGCATGGCCATCCACTCGCGGCCTACGGCACTGCGCACCAGGTTCTTGGCCAGCAGGCCCAGCACGCACAGGATGGCGAGGCAGAACAGGTATTTCTGCACCGGCGTCTCGATAGCCATGCCAAACACCGACAGCTTGCCGGCGCTTACCGAGCCCGAAGAAGAGTTGTTGGTGACCCAGGCTGCACGGCTGGTGAGCCAATCGACAAAGAACTGCGCTGCCAGCGTGGCCACCGCCAGATAGAGGCCACGGATGCGCAGGCTGGGCAGGCCGAACAACACGCCGATCAACATGGCGACAAGGCCTCCGCCGATCAGCGACAGAATGAGCGGCATGCCTTCGAAGCGCACATGGAAGTTGTAGGCAGCATAGGCTCCGGCGGCCATGAAGGCGCCCGTTCCCAGCGAGATCTGGCCGCAGTAGCCCACCAGGATGTTGAGACCGATGGCGCCCAGCGACATGATCAGGAAGGGAATCAGCACCGCCTGGAAGGTGTAGTTGCTGAAGGTGAAAGGAACCACCAGAAAGGCCACCAGCAGGATGGCAATGATGGCCCACTTGTCCTGAAGAACAGGGAAGATCTGCTGATCGGCCGCGTAGCTGGTCTTGAACTGGCCATTTTCACGATAAAACATAGGTCAGGTCTCCAGTTACACGCGGTCGATGATTTTGTCCCCGAAGAGACCTTGAGGACGGAACAGCAGGAAACACAGCGCCAGGCCATAGGCAAACCAGGTTTCGATGCCGCCGCCCACCATGGGGCCCAGATAGACCTCGGAGAGCTTTTCGCCAATGCCGATGATCAGGCCGCCGACAATCGCGCCCGGCACTGATGTGAGGCCGCCCAGAATCACCACCGGCAGGGCCTTGAGTGCCACCAGCGACAGCGAGTACTGCACACCCAGCTTGCTGCCCCAGATGATGCCCACCACCAGAGCCACACAGCCTGCGACCGACCAGACGATCACCCAGATGCGCGAGAGCGGAATGCCGATGGATTGCGCGGCCTGGTGGTCGTCAGCCACGGCGCGCAGTGCGCGGCCAGTCTTGGTTTTCTGGAAAAAGATGCTCAAGGCAACCACCAGCACGGCGGCAATAGCTGCGGCATACAGGTCTTCCTGGCTGATGAGCACGCCGCCCTGGAAGATGTTCTCCAGCACGAACATCGGATCCTTGGGCATGCCCACGTTGATGCTGTACACGGCCGAACCGAAAATCAGCGGCCCCAGACCGTCCAGGAAGTAGGCGATGCCCAGGGTTGCCATCAGCAGGGCAATGGGCTCCTGGTTGACGAGGTAGCGCAGCGCAAAGCGCTCGATCAGCCAGGCCACGCCCACCATGATGGCCATGGCGACTGCCAGCGCCAGGGTGATGCTGATGACGCCCGGCTCCATGCCCAGCCATTTGGGAATCCATTCGGAAAAACGCGCCATGGCCAGGGCTGCAAACAGCACCATGGCTCCCATGGCGAAATTGAAGACGCCCGATGCCTTGAAGATCAGTACAAAGCCCAGCGCAATCAGCGCATAGAGCATGCCCACCATCAGGCCGCCAAACAGAGTTTCGAGAAAAAATGCCATGCTTCGCTCCTGGAACCTGTGCTCAGTGGCCAGCGCCGAGGTAGGCGCGAATCACGTCTTCATTGGCGCGCACTTCATCGGGTGCGCCGTCGCCGATCTTCTTGCCGTAGTCCAGCACCACCACGCGGTCCGATATGTCCATCACCACGCCCATGTCGTGCTCGATCAGCACGATGGTGGTGCCGAACTCGTCGTTCACATCCAGGATGAAGCGGCACATGTCCTGCTTTTCCTCAACGTTCATGCCTGCCATCGGCTCGTCCAGCAGCAGCACCTGTGGTTCCATGGCCAGTGCGCGGCCCAGGTCCACACGCTTTTGCAGGCCGTAGGGCAACTGGCCCACGGGTGTCTTGCGGTACGCCTGAATCTCCAGGAAATCGATGATGTGCTCGACAAACTCGCGCTGCTGCATTTCCTCGCGCTGCGCAGGGCCGATGCGCAAGGCCTGCATCAGGATGTTGCTTTTGACCTTGAGGTTGCGGCCGGTCATGATGTTGTCGATCACGCTCATGCCCTTGAACAGCGCCAGGTTCTGGAAGGTACGGGCCACGCCCATCTCCGCCACCTGGCGGCTGTTCATGTGCGCAAAGGTCTGGCCACGGAAGGTGATCGAGCCTTCCGATGGCGTATAGACGCCGTTGATGCAATTGAGCATGGAGCTCTTGCCGGCACCGTTGGGGCCAATGATCGAGCGGATTTCATGCTCTTTGACGTTGAAGGAGATGTCCGTCAGCGCCTTCACACCGCCAAATCGCAGGCTGATGTTCTGGATGTCCAAAATGACGTCACCGATTTTTTTGCTCATGGGTGGCTTTCTCTCGGCAAGGGCTTCAGGCGACAGACTTCACGGGCGTGAAGGTCTTGCTGTCGTCGATCTTCAAGGTGGCGCTCACGCTGCCGGTGCGGCCGTCTTCGAACTTCACCTGCGTTTCGATGAACTGTTCCGCACGGCCGGCATACAGCGCATCGACCAGCACGCCGTATTTGTCGGCGATGAAGCCACGGCGCACCTTGTTGGTGCGGGTCAACTCGCCATCGTCGGCATCAAGCTCCTTGTGCAGTACCAGAAAGCGCGTGACCTGGCTGCCAGCGAGCATGGCATCGGTTGCCAGATCGGCGTTGACCTTCTCCACGCAATCCTTGATGAGTGCATAAACCTGGGGCTTTTGCGCCAGGTCGGTGTAGCCCGCGTAGGGCAGGTTCTGGCGCTCGGCCCAGTTGCCCACGGCCTCGAAGTCGATGTTGATCATCGCGCAGACTTTTTCGCGGCCGTCCCCCAGTGCCACCGCTTCCTTGATGAAAGGGAAGAACTTGAGCTTGTTCTCGACATACTTGGGTGCGAACATCGCGCCGTCGTTGGCGCCGCCTTTCAAGCGGCCCACGTCCTTGACCCGGTCGATGATCTTGAGCTGGCCGCTCTTGTCCATGAAGCCCGCGTCACTGGTGTGGTACCAGCCGTCTTCGCTCAGCACCTCGGCCGTGGCCTTGGGGTTCTTGTAGTATTCCTTGAGCAGCCCTTTGGACTTGACCAGGATTTCGCCGTTGTCGGCCATCCTGATTTCGACACCGCGGATCGGATTGCCCACCGTGTCGGCAAACACCTGGTTGTCTGGCTGGATACAGACAAAAACGGCAGTTTCGGTCGACCCATACAGTTGCTTGAGGTTGATGCCGATGGAGCGGAAGAAGGTGAACAGGTCAGGCCCGATCGCCTCGCCAGCGGTATAGGCAACGCGCACGCGGCTGAAGCCCATGTTGTTGCGCAGTGGGCCAAACACCATCCAATCGCCCAACCGGTAGCTGATCTTGTCCGCCAGGCTCACGGGCTGGCCATCACGCAGGGCGGGGCCCACCCGTTTGGCCACTTCCATGAAGTGGTGGAACATCTTGCGTTTGATGAGGCCTGCATCTTCCATGCGGATCATCACGCTGGTCAGAATGCCTTCAAAAATACGGGGCGGCGCAAAGTAGTAGGTGGGGCCGACTTCCTTCAGATCGATGTTGACGGTGCTGCTCGATTCAGGGCAGTTCACCACATAGCCACAGGCCAGCCATTGCGCATAGCTGAAGATGTTCTGGCCGATCCAGGCGGGGGGCAGGTAGGCCAGCACTTCTTCCTTGCTGGTCAGATTCTCGAATTCGGCGCCTGCAGAGGCGCTCTCCAGCAGCGAACTGTGGGTGTGCACCACGCCCTTGGGGTTGCCAGTGGTGCCCGAGGTGAAGAACATTGCGGCAACGTCCTCGTTTTGTGTAGCGTGCACCTGTCCCTCAAACCACTGGGGGTGGCTGTCGACATACGCCTTGCCAGTGGCGATCAGGCTGTCGAGCGATGCGAGGCCCGGCTCCGAATAGTTGCGCAGACCGCGCGGATCGTCGTAGAAGATGTGGCTGATCAGCGGGCACTGCTCGCGCAGCTCCAGCAGCTTGTCCACCTGCTCCTGGTCTTCTACGAGGCAAAAGCGCACTTCGGCGTTGTTCAGGGGGAACACGCATTCCGCAGCAACGGCGTCCTGGTACAGCGGCACGGGAATCGCGCCCAGCGACTGCGCAGCCAGCATGGTGGCATAGAGGCGAGGGCGGTTGGCACCGATCAGCACCAGATGCTCGCCACGTGCGAGGCCCGCTTGCGACAAGCCTGCCGCGATATGCGAGACCAGGGCCGCCAGATGCGCCCAGTCATAGCTTTGCCAGATGCCGTATTCCTTCTCGCGCAACGCAGCGTCGTGCGGCCGGCTGGCGGCATGCTGCAGCAAGAGCTTGGGAAAGGTAGTGGACATGTGCCGTCTCCTGAACCGTTTTTATGGATCGCATGCTTTGAAAGCACACGTCGTTGTTGAAACGGAATGTAGAAGCAGCTTTGACGTTATTTTGTCTTTATGACGACAATCCTAGGGAAAGCACTCTCGGTGTTTACCTGTGATGAGGAGCAGGTTGTGGTAACGGAAGAAAAGACGGATAGCTTGCGCCATCTTGATGTAACGCAGAAGCAAATCCGACCCCGCGAGCCAGACTGCAGGGTGCCCATGTTTGAAGGTCAATGCCTGACCGGCACGGTCGATACAGGGGCAATAAAAAACGGCCCTGGGGCCGTTGTTGGGTGGGCTGGCTTGGTGGTTATTCCAGCGATTTCACCAGGTCGATGTACTGCTGCTTGGCATCGTCCTGCGCCACGCCTTTGAGCTGGTTCCAGGCATTCCATTTGGCAGATGCGACAAAGTCGGTGAAGCCGGGCTTGGGTTCGTTGTTGTCGCCCACGGCGCCTTGCTTGTAGAGGCCATAGAGCTTGAGCAGGGTCTGGTTGTCCGGGCGCTCGCTGAGGTTCATCGCGTTGTCCTTGGCGGCTTCAAAGGCGGTGTTCAAATCGGTCATGGTGTTTCCAATGCAATCAAAAGCTGGGCCTCAGTGTAGCTGGCGCGCAAGCGACAAACCAGCCTCGCACACTAGTGCGTTCCCTATAGGAATGCGACAGGCTCTGCGGCAATCTTGCGCCCTATGACTGTCACCGCATCCCTGTACCAACGCCGGCGTGCACCCACCCCGGATGAACTGGCGGGCATCCCCTGGTTGCGCGTTCTGCAGCCTGCGGAGCGTGACCATGCCGTGCGGCAACTGGTGGTGACGGAAGCAGAGCCTGGTGAATATGTGTGCCGGGTCGGGCGCCCGGTCACTTTCTGGTTTGGTGTGATCGAAGGCCTGCTCAAGATGAGTGCCGAGGACAGCGAAGGCCGCACCATGACTTTCGCGGGCATGCCCCGCAGTGGCTGGTTTGGCGAAGGTACGGCGCTCAAGCGAGAACCCTATCGCTACGACATCCAGGCCCTGCGCAAAAGCACGATTGGCGGTATTCCGGTCGATACCTTCCATTGGCTGCTCGATCATTCATTGGGATTCAACCGTTTCATGATGCACCAGCTCAATGAACGGCTGGCGCAGTTCATCTCGGCACGCGAGATCGACCGCCTCAACCGGCCCGAAGAGCGTGTTGCGCGCACCCTGGCGGCCCTGTTCAATCCGGTGCTCTACCCCGGCGTGAGCGATGTGCTGCGCATCACCCAGCAGGAACTGGCCTATCTGGTGGGGCTGTCTCGCCAGCGCGTGAACGAGGCACTGGCGGCGCTGCAGGAGCAAGGCGCCATACGCATTGAATACGGCGGCCTGCGTGTGCTCAATCTGCAGGCCCTGCGTGGCAAGGGCTGGTTCGTCAACCCCGAGCGCGCTTGAGCAGTAGAGGGCCCTTGTTCAAGGCTTGCTTTCCGGAGCGCCGGGTGCGGAGCCTGGGCCCGTACTCGGAGTGCCAGGGGCCGCCGTGGCGGGTGCGGGCATGGTGCCGGGTGTGGCGCGCGGAGTGGGTACGGATGAAGGGCCTCGGTCGCAACCGCTGACAGCCGCTGCACAGGCCAGAACCGCACACAGGGAAAGCCATTTCATGGTGTTTCTCCAATACTTTTCAAACGAGGTTTCATGCTACGCCGCTATGGAGCGGCCAGAAACAGTGCTGTTGCATCCGTCATACCTGCTTGCATTTGCGCATCGCGGTGAAAAGCCTGTGTTCATGCTGCTTTGCAAACCTCTTGCCGTAGGCTGGAACTGGCATGGGGATGCAATACGGGGCGTGGGACTCGATTTCCGTAAGAACCCCGGGAAAATGTAAGCCCGTCAGGCACCGACAGGCGGATCACAAGGCCGTGCGGGGCAGCCAGGCATGGGATTCGCGCGACAATACAGGGCTATGCCAAATGCTCCTGCCCCATCCCCATCGCCCGCATCTTCCTCGCCCGAGGGGGACGGCCGTAAAAAACTGACGCTCAGCAGCAAGCCTGCGTCCGCTCCCGCCGCGCGCGGCGCAAGCGGATCACCGCGCAGCAATGCCGGTGCAGGTGGAGGCGCGCGCCGCAGCGGCGCGCCAGGCCGGTTCGCAGGGGACGAGGGTGCGCGTGGGGCCCGCAACGCGGCAGGAAAGCCGGGGGGCTATGAACGTTCACGTGATGGTTTTCGTCCTGCACCGCCTGCCCGCAGCGAACCCAAGGCGAATGTGTGGCGGGCAGATGCTACGCCACGCACCATGCAGACGGCGACCGCCCAGGCGCAGAACGTGCAGCTCAAGGCTGAAGGCCAGGTGCGTGTGAACAAGCGCCTGTCTGATCTGGGCATGTGTTCGCGCCGCGAGGGCGATGCCTGGATCGAGAATGGTTGGGTGCTGGTCAATGGCGAGGTCGCCACGATGGGCCAGTTGGTGAACCTGACCGACAAAATCGAAATTCAGCGCGCCGCACAGGAGCAGCAGGCACAGCAGGTCACGATCCTGCTCAACAAACCCATGGGCTATGTCAGCGGGCAGGCCGAAGATGGCCACGAGCCTGCTGTGGTGCTGATCAACCCGCCCAACCACTGGCGCGAGGACCGCAGCAAGACCCGTTTCAACTTCAGCCAGCTCAAGGGGCTTGCGCCTTGCGGCCGGCTCGACATCGACTCGATCGGCCTGTTGGTGCTGACGCAGGACGGCCGCATCGCCAAGCACATCATTGGCGAAGACTCCGAGGTGGACAAGGAATACCTGGTGCGTGTGGTGTACGGCGCGGTGGAGAAGGACGTGCAGCGCCATTTCCCCGAAGACAAGCTGGCGCTGCTGCGCCATGGCCTGTCGCTGGACGGTCAGGCACTGCTGCCCGCCGAGGTGGATTGGCAAAACCCGGAGCAGCTGCGCTTTGTGCTGCGCGAAGGCAAGAAGCGCCAGATTCGCCGCATGTGCGAAGCAGTGGGCCTGCATGTGGTGGGCCTCAAGCGCATTCGCATCGGCAAGGTGACACTGGGCAATCTGCCGGTGGGGCAGTGGCGCTATCTGGGTGCAAATGAAGGCTTCTGAGCCAGCCAGCAAACCGAAGATTTGGTAAAGCATAGCTGCTTGCGCAGAGCAGAATGGGCTTTGATGGCTAAAACGCTTGAGAACCCAATACCGATGCGCGCAGGCAGCTCCTTTTTTTATTTCTTTGACGCAGAGAATGGGCTGCGTGATATCAAGAAGCCCGGCTCCACAGCTCCGCATCGCTGCTGGATACCGCACACGCGCCTGAGCGCAGCGCCAGTGCCACGTGTTCCTGGTTGCAGATGAAACCGGACGCCACAATGGGCGGCATGGATTGCTTCTCGGCCTCGGAGATGTGCGCCAGCATCGGCGCCGGCATGATCTGGACGAGGTTGGGGTCACTTTGCTCGATGGCCTTGACGCTGCGTGGCCATGTGGACCGGTCGGTCACGAACACCTTGAGCATGGTGAGCAGGCCCGCCTTGTTGGCCCGCTGGATGGTCGCCATTCTGGTGGACAGCAGGCTGCTGGCACCAATATCGACCAGGTAGTCCACCGCCCCCTTGTCCTGTGATATGCCGTCGCAGCTGTCGATGTTCACGATGGCGAGCTTGTCTGCCTTGGTGATCGTGGAGACCACCAGGCGCAGCTTTCGCAGCTCGATATTCGCGACGATGGCGACTTCGGCATCGCTGGCCAGGAATGCGCCCATCTGCTCGGCACCGTAGAGGGTAGCCATGACGGGGTATCTGGCGAGCCTTGCGCCCAGGGAGCGGTCCATGGTGGCAATCGTTTCGGTTAAGGCGTTACTTCGTCGGACAGCCCAAGTTTGCCCGGATTGAGCAGATTCTTGGGATCCAGCATTTTCTTGGTCAACTGCAGCAATGAAAATGCCGTGCCCAGCGACTCGGCCATATAAGGCGCGCGCAGCAGGCCCACGCCGTGGTGGTGGCTCAATGTGGCATTGTAACGAAGTATGACTGCATTGGCCGCATCCCAGGCGGCGCGGTACCAGTCGGCCCGCTTGTCCACTTCGACCTCGCCGCGCAGCGAGAAGTAGAGGCACGCGCCATCGACATATGCATGGGATTGGTGGGCGGAGCCGGCCAGCGTGCCAGGCACCGATGCGATGGCCTTGACCACCTCGTCATAGATGGCGGGGAGATCACGCCAGCAGCCAGACATCTCCAGCGTATCGGCGACAAAACCGGGGCTCTTCTTGAAGCCTTCCGCGCTTTTGCCGGTGAGGTAGCGCGTGTCCAGCCAGCGCTCCAAAATGGCCGCGCCGTCCAGTTCGGTGCCGGTGGCCTTGCACACGCGCTCACAGATCTGCATGACGGCGTCGACCATTTCTGGAGCACCTTCGTCTGCAATCATCAGCACATGGGTCGCAGGGCGATTGAACTGCACACCGCTTTCCAGCGCATCGTACAGGCGCAAGGCGGCGGGGTTAGCCCCTTGCTGCATGATCTGGCGGCAGGCTTCCAGGCCTTGCGCGAAGGTGCCGAATTCGTAGGCAATGGCCTTGCCATAGTCAGGCAGGCGGTGCAGCTTGAAGCGGATGCGAACAATGATGCCCAGCGTGCCCTCCGAGCCGATGAACAGCTGCTGCAGGTCGGAGCCGATGGCTGCGCGCGGGTATCCGCCCACGGTGATGAGGCTGCCGTCGGCCAGCACTACATCCATGCCATACACCATGTCCTCGATCTTGCCGTACCGGGTCGACAGCTGGCCCGCGCCCCGGCAGGCAACCCAGCCTCCCACGGTGCTGATGCCGAAGGACGAAGGCCAGTGGCCCATGGTCATCTTGAACTGGCCCTGGATGGTCTCCTCGAAGACGTCTCCGAACATGCCTGCTTCCACATTCACCACCTGGCTGACTTCATCAAAATCGACCAGCTTGTTGAGCTGGCAGATATCCAGGACGATGCCTCCCCGCACGGGAAGCGCCGCGCCGGTGACGTTGCTGCGACCGCCTGCCACGGTCACCGGAATGGCATGTTCGTTGGCAATGCGCATCACGGCCTGGATCTGCGCGACCTGAGAGGCGTGAACGATGACTGCATCCGGTGTGGCGGGCTGCCCCGAAGTCTCTGCGACCATGGTACGGGCCCACCAGTCGCGTGTTCCAGCAATGACGGCTTCGCGGGCAGTCTCCACCTTGTCTGCCACTTTCTGCAGTGCATCTACCTGCGCCTGGGTCACCCGAACCGGCTCGCGCTGAAGGCCTGCCGGGCCATCGAACCCGGTAATGCCTGCCGCATAGGCGGGCGGGGTGTGGGCGCCCACCACGTAGTTGCGACGGTTGTAGCCACGTTTGATTGCATCTTTGCTCAGCATTGGATATCTCCCATAAGAATGGATTTTTCACGTTCAACAGAATGGCGGTATGCGGCCACCTGTTCCGAAATGTCGTTTGCGCTCAGATGGAGCTCGGCCTGCAGAATCTCGCCCACGCGCGCTGCTGCCAAGGCGGAGGCGTCGCGCGCCATGAGGCGCGCTCGCATCCGGCGGGACAGCACGTCTTCCACCGTTCTTGCCATCTCGTGGCGCACCGCATAGACGACTTCCGCTTCGGTGTACGCAAGCCCTTCCACGATGGGCTTGAGGAGGGACGGATGGGGCTGCATGATGTCGCTGACAAAACGTGCCTCTGTTCCGTAGCGCTCACCCAGATGCGCCGAGAGGCCGCCTGTGGCCGTGATGGCCTGTGAGTCGTAACCCGCAGCGCCCAGCAGGAAGGCAGACTTTGTGGTGCATCGCTTGCGCCGCCCCAGCTGCTTTTCCACGGTGTCCACAGTTTGCTCTGCCATGTGGCGAGAGGTGGTCAGCTTGCCGCCCACGATGGTGACGAGTCCGTCTTCAGCGACATGAATCTCGTGGTTGCGCTTCATTTCGACGGTTTTTCCACCAGCCGGCCCGACCAGTGGGCGGCATCCGGCGATGCTGCCGACCACATCTTCTGGCTGCAGGTCGGTTTTCAGGGCCGAGCGGGCGCCTTCCAGCAGAAAATCGAGTTCCTTGCGTGTGCAGTGCACATCATCCAGGCTGCCTTCGTAGTCTTCATCCGTTGTGCCGAGGTAGGAGACGTTGCCCCACCTTGTGATCGTGGCGCGCCTGCTGCGGCCCGGCACCGGAATGGTGACTGTGCAGTCGTTGCGGATCTTGAGCCACGGAATGGCCACATGCACGCCCTTGGCGGGGCGAACATGCAGTGTGGCTTCCTGCCCATTCTTTCGGCCATCCCAATCGCGCAGCCAGACGCCGGTTGCCATCACCACCGACCGGGCTTGCACGCGGATCTCCTTGCCATCAACCTGGGTGATGGCGCCGTCGACCTTGCCGCTTTCATTGCGCGTCAGCGATACCGCCTTGCAATGGTTCACGACGGTTGCGCCATGGAATACTGCCGTTCGGGCGATCGTCAAGGTCAGACGCGCATCGTCCACCCGCGCGTCAAAGTACATGAATCCGCCCATCAGGTGGTCTTCGCGGAAAGTCGGGCAGTGCGAGAGCACCTCGGCTTTGGACAGCTTCTGGTGCAGGATTCCCTCACGCCAGCCACCGGCGAAATCGTAGGTCCACAGCAGGCTGTTGAAGGCCTTGGCCAGTTTTTTGTCAAACACGCCCTCGCGTTCCATCACGGGAAACAGGAACGGCAGCCGATGCACCAGATGGCGGGCGTTGCGGCGCAGGCGTTGTCTTTCCAGAAGCGAATGGCGAACCAGGCCCAGGTTTCCCTGCTCGATGTAGCGCAGCCCGCCGTGAACCATCTTGGACGATTTGGACGATGTGCCGGACGCAAAGTCGTCTTTCTCGATGAGCGCAACCCGGTAGCCGCGCAGACTGGCGTCCAGTGCGACGTAGGAGCCGGTGACACCACCGCCTATCACCAGCAGGTCGAATTTCTCGTCGCCCAGTTGTGCCAGTTGCTCGGCACGCTCCAGCCGCAGTGGGGCGGTCAATGTCAATTCGGCGCTGTCCTTGCCATATAGGTTTGTTGGCCAACCTATCATGCTGCTTTCTCCGTTGATTCAAGACGTGTGTACTTTCTTGCGTGGGCCAGTTCGTCGGCCACGCGTGCGTGCCATATCGCCCGCCGGTGTGCACGCTCGTCCTCGCCCATCTGCGGCTCGAAGACAGCGTCTGTCTTCAAGGTAGCGCAGGCCTCTTCCAGCGAATCCCACAGCAGGCCGGAGCCCCCAGCCAGGAAGGCAATTCCTCTGAGGCTTGCCTTATCGGTTTCGGCCAGACGGCGCACAGGCATGCCCATCAGGTCGGCCTGTATCTGCAACAAGGTGGAGCTGCCAGCCAAACCGCCTCCGACCAGCAGCTCCGATACGCGAGTGCCAGACGCTTGCTGGTTGGCATCCATGCAGGAGGTTACCGAATGCGCGATGCCTTCCAGAATGGCCTTTGCGAGCTCCGCCTTGGAGGTAGCCATCGATATTCCGAGTACCGATGCCCGCGCTGCGGGCTCCATCGAGGGGATGCGAAGCCCCGTCAGCGCGGGCACGAACAGCAGGTCTGGAGAGGTGGTTGCGCCGCTGGCGAGTTCACTGATCTGCTTGGGATCACTGAACCATTCCAGCTTTTCGCATATCCAGTTCAGGGCCGAGCCTGTGGTGGGCACATAGGTTTCGATGGCAAAGCGGGACAGCCCGTGGGTTCTTCGGGCGGTCATCGTGAGGGAACTCTCATGGGCGCCATCGTGCGGTGCCAGATCAACACCCGTCAGAACGTCTACGAAACTGCCTGTGCCATGCACGCACATGGCCTGTCCGCGCTCCAGGCAGCCCAGGCCGATGGCTGCAGCATGCTGGTCGCCTGCACAGGCAAGAATGGGCACTTCGATACCCAGAAGCTCATGCCGGGTGATGCCAAAATCGTCGGCGTCTTCCCGGAGTCTGGGCAGTAGCTCTTGCGGAAACTCCAGCGCATCCAGCCACGAATCCAGATACCGGTGTTCCCGAAGGACGTATGCGTTTCCCGAGGTCACGTTCGTCGGCGTTGTGACCAGTTCGCGTGACTTCGAAAGGTGCCATAGCAACCAGGTATCGATGGTTCCAAAGGCCAGGCGCTTTTCACGGTAGGCCTGCGCAATCTCCGGTACCTCTCGCAGCTTGTGCCGGGCCCACAGATAGGGCGAGCGGACACCCGCAGGCCGCCCCGCATACTGCACCAGGGTCGAATCCCAGCGGGAGGACAGGGCTGCCAGCTCTTCCCGGTGCCTTGAATCCTGCCAGACCATGACGGGAGCGAGGGACCTGCCGGTCAAGGTATCCCACAGCACCGCCGAGCAGCGCTGGTTGGCAATGGCCATGGCGACGATGTGCTTTCCGCTCGCCTGTGCTTGTGCAATCACCCTGCGGCACACCAGCAGCGTCTTCTCCAGCAAAACATCTGCGTCTTGCTCAACGGTTCCCGGACGCGGGCACGACACATCCAGCGGAATGTAGTCTTGGCCGAAGACGAGGCCGTCTCTTCCCACCAAAGCTGCGCGCGTGCCTGAAGTGCCTTCATCGATGGACAAAATAACGTCGTTGTCGGCCATTGCCTGTCTCCTCTTCTTGTCGGCTATCGCGCTGCCACCACCTTGACGGCATCGGCTTCAAACTGGGGGGCGTCCGGCTCGTTGTCCGGGTTGACGGCACTGCGCGTCGGATCCCATTTGATGGTGAAGCAGATGAGGCTTGCAACCAGCGGCACCACCGACAGAATCAGGAAGGTGGTCTCCAGGCCATACTGCTGGCGGAACAGCGGGAACACGAGCAGCCCCAGGGCTGCGCCCATGGCACCCAGCGCACCAATGACACCGTTCGCCCCCGCACGCAATTCGCTGCGGAAAGACAGCGTCGAGAGGCTTTTTCCATTGGCGCCGGGACCGCCGGAGTGGAAAAGAATGAACAGCGACGGTACCGCTACTGCTGCCCAGATTGGCATCTTTCCGTTGAAGAGGCCTAGCACCAGAAGCATCAAAAAGACCAGTGCAAACCCAATGGCAGAGGCACGTCTCAATCCCAGAATGCGGCCGATCGTGGGTGAAAGAAAGCCGCCCACGATGCCGAAGACGTTGAATACCAGCGCGCCAAGCGTGGCTTGCTGAAAATCCTTGCCAAACAGCGACGCGCTGATCAGCGGGAGATACCAGCCCACCGCAAAGTACTGGATCGACTGGCCAATCTGCACCGTGGCCGCGAGAATGGTGCGTGGCAGATAGATGCCGCGGAAAATCAGCAGCACATTCGCAAGCCCTCGCTTGGCTTGGTTGATGACCGGCAGGCGTTCGGAAACCGGGGCGGCAACAAATGACTGGGCATAGATGCGTGTCATTGAGCGCGCTGCATCTTCGAGGCGTTCCTTGCGCGCCAGCCAGGTCGGACTTTCAATCAACAGGCAAAGCTGCAGCACCAGGATGAGGCAGCCGAATACAGCGGTGGCTGCAACCGAGTAACGCCACAGCGAATCGCCCACGCCCCAGGAGTTGAACCACAGCGCAAGCACCAGGTTGGTACAGACGGCCATGTACCACATGCCTTGCCATACGTTCAGGCGGCTCTTGAACCGTGCCGGTGTGAACTCTGCCAGCACGGCCATGGCAATGGCGAAATCAATGCCATACGCTGCACCTACAAAGAAGCGGCCAAACAGAATGGTGGAATAGTCGGGCGCAAACGTGACCAGCAGCGCGCCGATGACGGCGAGCACCTTGGCGATGATGAGAGGGCGCATGCGGCCCCAGCGGTCGGCCATCCAGCCGCCAATGGGATTGAAGGCGATCGACACCCATGAAGCAAGCGATGTCATCCATGCAACTTCAGCAGGGGTCAGCTGCTGGTCGCGCGTCATCGGCCCGAGGCCTACGCTGAGTGCAGAATTGGAAAATGCATCGAGAAACAGGCCGCCAAGCGCGAGCCACCAGATAACGCCCGCCCGACCTTTGATTCCCTGGCGTCCGTCGATAAAGGATATGACATCCTGGACACCACGAATTTTTATAGCGCTGGTTTGCATCATTGCCTCCTTGATGTGCTGCAAGAGGCCGATACAAACCCATAAGGCGCGACGAAGCCATCTTACAGATGGTCTTCAAATCTGAACCTGTATGCGCCCATTGTAGAACGCATGTTCCGCACACAACTCAGGACAAACCACTATCGCCACCGTTGGCTGTCGCATAAGCGAAAGCACGAGAGGGCGACCATCAATGCAATGCAGCTGGAGGACTCTTTTCAGAGCTTGCACACGCCATCGACATAGGCCTTTCGCCAGCGGGTGATCTTGATGTCTCCAAACAGCCCGATCTTGAAAAAAGGGTCTTGCTCGATGAAGGCACGCGCCTCCTCGGCGCTTTCCACGGCGACGATATACAGGCCGCCGCCTTGGTCGGTGCCATCGTCATTCAGCTTGGCGCCGCATGCGATCAGCGCTGCCTTGTGCTCATCGAGAAATTCGAGGTGTGCATCCCGATTCTCTTTACGCAGGGAAAGGCTGTTGGGCTTGTCAAAGGTTTCGATGATGTAAGGCATACAAGGAGGAGGGATCAAGAGAAGGTATGAAGCGTAGCGCACGCACCCTTCGTACGGGTGATGCGGAGTTGACAGCGGCTGGAGTGCTGTCGGCAGGGCTGCACGAATCGGTTCATGGTGCCGTTCATTCGGTGGGCGTATGCAGGCGCTTCAGAAATGCGATGACGGCGGTGTTGAACAGGGCAGGCTGTTGCCAGGGAGCAAAGTGCCCAACACCAGGCAAGAGAACGAACCTGGCATTGCCCAGGGTGTCTGCCAGATACGCCAGGTGCTCACGAAAGATGAATTCATCATTCTCAGCGTGGCATACCGTGGTCGGTACATCCATCCGTGCAAGCTGAGCCGCCAGGTAATTCGGCTCGCTCGACTGCATGCGTTGAACTGCTTCAAAGACCTCGTCGAAGTTGTCGGGTGTTGGCGACAACGCGGCATATTGCTTGCGGTGGTGTTGCAATACACGCTTGATGCGCGGCGTCATCTCGAACGGCTTGGTTCCGGAAGCGTCCACATTGCATGCAAAGAAGAAGAGGGCATGTACCCGTTCGGGGGACGTTTCGGCCAACACCAGCCCGGTGTCAGCGCCATCGCTCCAGCCAACGATGGCGGCTCTGGATATGTGGAGATGGTCGAGTACTTGCCGAACGTCCGCCGCCATGTCCGTGTAGTGCAATGGCTTGCCGTCCCAGAAGCTGCGGCCCTGGGCACGGCTGTCAATGGTGATGGCGCAGTATCCATGGTCGACCAGCTCGGGGATCAGACACGCCCAGTTGGTGCTGTTGCCCATGCCGCCATGCAGCAGGACAACAGGCGGGCCTGAGCCAAAGACGGCGAACCAGATGCGCACTCCCTGGGCATCAACATACCCGTGGCGCCTGGGATCGGGGAGTGCCGAGAGGCGCTCCTCAAGGTGCAGCAGATCATCGTCGCTCTCCAAGGCGTGCACTCCTTCGTCGTTGTGCATTGCAAGAGGCCAAAGCGGTCATTATTCGACTAGCGGCCAGTATCGACCGCGAGTGGAGCTGCCAGGTGATTCGCCGTTCAGCCAGCCAGCTTTTGCTCCACTTCTGTGCGAGCATCACGCACGAATGCCTGCACGGCTTCGGGCTGGGTGGGCAAAGTGTCCTGCTCCAACCCGAGGTAGGCAGCACGGGCATTTGCGACGATCGCTTTGTGGCGGTCGTCCACGCGTTCAAGTACCCAGGTGGCCGCTTCCTGCTTCGAGCAGATCCGGCCCGTCCACGCTGTGTGCCAGCAGCGGGCGAGTGCGAGAACAATGTTTCGTTCGTCCCCTGCCCAGTCCTCGGGCTGGTTCCACTGCCCGACAGTGTCCAGAAGGGCTCGCTCAAGGTCGGCCTGTGGTACAGGTGGAAGGAGCGCGGAGGCTTCAGGCCCATACAGAGCAATGCTGCTGTCTCGAACCTTGGTGATCAGGATCGCCAGATCCGGGTCCGGCATCGGCGCTTCGAACACACCGCCAAGCAGGTCATGGCGGAGCCATTCGCCAAACTGCAATTCGCGGCGAGCAGGATAGCGCCAGGGCTTCAAATGGGCGAGACTCAGTACGGTGACTTCCAGAGGACGAAGAATGACCGACGTCCCAGGGGGCGCAGAAACCGTGAGGAGCTGCGTCAGAACAGCGCTGCGCTGGCTTTCGCTCGGTGCCTCATCCACGGTCACCAGCAAGTCCAGATCGCTGGAAGGTTGCAGACCCGTATCCACAGCCGATCCAAAAACATGCATGCTGACGATGGCGCTTCCCAGCCCCGCGTCCAGCACGCTGCGCGCCAGTGAGAGTTGGTGGAAAACGGCAGGAGGAAGTGCGCTTGGCATCGGTTCATTCTAAAACGCTGTGCTTGCGCATTGGTCGCGGCGCCATGGGTGCTGCGCATCTCACGCAATTGGCCCCATATGAAGCTGGGAATACCTGGCATTACAACAATAGACGGCCCTGTTTCGCCAGATCGCGCCGTGATTTCCTGCGGCAGCGCTTTGCTGATCTTTCAACCTATTGCTGAGACCGCCTTGCCCGTGTCCCCTTCCACACCGCTTCCTGCCGAGAAATCTTCTTTGACCGCCAACCGCGCCGAGGCAAGCCGGTTCACTATAGGCTGGCCTGCTCTGGCAGCGCCTCAGGCTCCGCGTGAGGACCATGTGATCGAGCAACTGGGGCGCACCCGCAACGACGAGTTTGCCTGGATGAAGTTTGTGCCTGCCGTGGGCACGCGCACCATGGAGAACCTGCCGCCGCGCTTGCGCCAGCACCTGCAAGCCGAACGCGACTATACGCAGCAGCTATTGCAGCCGCTGGCAGCACCTGCACAGGACTTCTACAAGGCAATGATGGCTTATGCGCGCAGTGTTGTGCATGCGCCCGCAGTCGCATCCGCATCGCCCCCTGCGGGCTGGACCTATGGCGTGGAGCCCAGTGCGACACCGGGACACAAGCGGTTTGTACGCCGCCATGCCGATGGACGGGTTGAGGCGCTGGTGGACGAGGCCGAACGAGCCGCAGGCCACGCCTATTACCGGGCTGCCGAGCACCAGGCCAGCCCGGATGAGCGCTATTTCATCTGGGCCGAGGACGTGATCGGCAATGATCGTCATCGCATCTGCTTGCTCGATACGCAGACGGGTGCAACCCAGGAACTCGTACCGGAGGATGCATTTGGATATGGCGGCCTGGTGTTTTCACCGTCGTCGCAGAACGTTTTCTGGATCTGGCGTGATGCTCATAGCCGCCCCTCGCGCCTCTATCGCACGCCCGTGACTGGTGGCGTGGCCGAGTTGGTGCATGAAGAGCACGACCCAGCCTTGTTCATGAAGGTGGCGCGCACAGCGGCCAATGGCTATGTGGCGGTGACTCTGTTCGGACCTGACACGAGTGAGGTGCGCCTGATCGCAGCTGGGGCAGAGTGCGATTCGCCACGCACGTTGCGTGAGCGTGAACGCGGCATTCGGTACGAAATCAACGAGTGGAATGGCTGCCTGATTGCGCTGACCAATGTGGATGGCGCAATCGACCGGCAGATCCTGCGCATGGAGGTTGTCGGCAAGCCGGGCGAGGGCCTGCACGCATCGGCAGCGGTTGAGCCACTGGTGCCGCACCGCCTTGGTGTCCCCATCATTGCAATGCAGCCTTTTGCGTCTGTCCTGGCGCGGCTGGAGCGCGTGGATGGCCTGCATCGCCTCGTGCTGCTGCGGCCCGACGGCCACGAGACGGTGATTGCATTCAGCGAGCCTTCGTACGTGCTGGAGATGCCGCTGGCGCAGCCTTGGGATGCCACGCATGTACGCATTTCCCACCAGACGCTGGCACAGCCGCCGCGCTGGCTGAATGTGCGTCTGAGCGACGGACAGATCACCGAGGTGGAGCGCGAGAGCTATAGCGGGCTGGATTCGGACCGCTACCTGATCGAGCGTATGCACGCGGTTGCTGATGATGGTGAACGAGTGCCCATCACCGTGCTTTCCCGCAAGGATCTGGCAGGAGGCCAGCTACAGCCATTGCCTTTGCTGCTCACCGGCTATGGCGCATATGGCATTGCCTATGAGCCGGCGTTTTCACTGCCGGCGCTGGCCTGGGTGGATGCCGGTTACTGCTATGCGATTGCCCATGTGCGTGGCGGCTCGGAAAAGGGCTATGACTGGTACCAGGGCGGTTGCCGCGAGCACAAGCGCAACTCGATGAGCGATTTTCTGGCCTGCGCACAGCACCTGCAGCGCATGGGTTACAGCACGCCAGCGCAGACGGTGAGCCATGGCGTGTCGGCAGGCGGCTTGCTGGTATGCGGCGCGGCGAATATGCGGCCTGACCTGTGGGCAGGTGTCATCGCGCAGGTGCCATTTGTCGATATGCTCAACACCATGAGCGATGCGGGCCACCCGCTGGTGCCGCTGTTGCGTCCCGATTGGGGCGACCCGCTTGCAGACCCGGATGCCTACGACGCGATGGCAGCTATTTCCCCCTACGAGAATGTGCGTGATGCCGCGTATCCGCCGGTGTTGTGCACAGCGGGTCTCAAGGACGACCGGGTGCCTTACTGGGAACCCGCCAAGCTGCTGGCCAATATCCGTCGCCATTCCAGCAGCAGCGCGCCTGCGTTGCTGCTGCTCAACCCGGACAGCGGCCATCAGGAGAGCGATCAGCCACAAAGCGTGCTGCAGCAGGCTGCGCAGCTATGGGCGTTTGCCGCGCATTGCATCCACACGGCGGCAGCTGTAGAAAAGCACACCAGCCGTTGAACGCATGCCGCCGCATGCCCGTTCTGCGCAACCGGCTGTATGCCCTGCTGCGCGACCGGCATTACGTAGCGGGCGCGGCAGCTACCAGGGCTGCGCTTTGCGTTGCGCTACGCGTATGCAGGAACAGCCGCCATGCGCAATAGGCGGAAATCAGCAAGGTGGGCACTGCAGTGATGGCGATGGCGCTGAGCATGCGGCCATGCACCAGCCAGGTGGATACAAAGCCCGCCAGCAGAGGTCCCAAGGCGCTGAAGACCGACACCACAAAGCTCCACAGCGCAAAGCAGCGCGCGCGCAGCGGTGGCGGGGCCAGATCCTGCAGCATGGTGGGCACCAATGCATTGGCCGTGCAGGTGACGAACAGGAACAGGCCCACGACCACAAATGCCTGCTGGAGTGAAGCGGTGGAATAGAGCATCAGAATCGCGGGTACAGCCAACAGCGCACATATGCCCATCAACATGGGGCGCACTGCGGCGCCCAGGCGCTTGGCAAGCCAGCGGTCGAGCCAGCCCACCACCGGCAGGCAACCAAGCGTGGCGACCAGCACCAGTCCTCCCAGCACCTTGCCGATATGTGCTGGCGTGGCATCGAAGCGGCGCTCCAGCGCCAAGGCCATCAACTGGTTCAGGCCCTGTACGGCAATCATCAGGCTGCCAGCCACGCCAACGAACAGCGCGATTGGCCGCCAGTGCTTGCGCAGATAACCTTGTAGTGAACCCGCGTCGGTGGCCTCACCCTGCATCGCATGGCGAGGCGGATTGGCGGTGAACAGGCCCGCCACCAGCAGAGGTAGGCCGGCTGCCGACAGCAGCAAGAAGGCTTTGCGCCAGGGGTCGAGTTGGCCGGGAATCCATGCCATGGCAGCAGTCTGGATATCGCCAGCGTAGTAAAAGCCCGCGCTCGCGCCGGTCGAGACCAGGGCAGCAAAACCAAGATTGGCGAACACACGGTGGCGCTCGGGCGCCAGATCGGGAATCATCGAGTACACCAGCGGCACCATTGCAAATTCGGTGATGCCTGCCGCCGAGCGGCCCAGGAAAAACAGCGGAAAATTAGGTGCCAGTGCGCTGAGCACCATCATGGCTGTCGATGCCAGGACCAGGCACAGCAGCACCCGCTTGCGCGAGAAGCGGTCGGCAAAGCGAGCCAGCGGTATCGCCAGCGCGCTGCCTACCAGCACACCCGCCAGACCTTGAAGCGCGCCGACTGCGGCATCGCTGATGGCAAAAGTCTTCTGGATGGCCGACAGCGAGATGGCCTGCAGACCGTAGTCGCTCATCTGCACGCCGGCCGTCAGGCCCAGAAAGACCACGGTCAGCAAGCTCCGCAGCGACCACTGCGCAGGGCTCTGGGCCTGTTCGGCAATGGAAGAGGTTTTCATAAAAATAAGGTTTTTCCCGGCTGGCGCAAGAATGCATGACGCCCGGGGCGCATGTGGCGCAGCCGGGCGGACTTGCTTGCAGGAAGAGCCATGGCTAGCTGGCCGAAGGCTGCACTCGCCAGGCGTTGGGCGCAGCCTTCGAGATAGGCATGTTTACTTCCACTTGTACTGCAACTGAAGATCGACCGTGCGTGCGCCGCCGTAGTAGCAGTAGAAGTCACAGCCGCTGACATAAGTCTTGTCGGTAAGATTGCGTGCATTGAATTGCAGCGCCCATTCGCGGCTGATGTCGTATCGCACCATCAGATCCAGCAGCGTATAGCCAGAGATGCGTGTGCCAGGGGTGTAGCGTTGGTCTTCGGTGGAGCCGTTGTAGCGCGCGCCGGCGGCCACGGTCAGCTTCTGGCTGTTGGCCAGGGCGAAGGCATGGCTCACCCACAGGCTGGCCTGGTTGTCGGGGATCAGCGGCGTACGCACTGTCTGCGTGGCAGTCACATCCTGGCGGGAATTGTTGTGCGTATAGGCAGCTTTGATGCGGGTATTGGTGCCCAGCTTGAAGTCGCCCTGCAACTCAATGCCCTTGTTGGTGCGCTTGCCCGTCTGCGACTGGATATTGGAGGCATCCGAGACCAGTGCGTTCTTTTCCTTGACGTCGAAGTATGCCAGCGTAATGTTGCCGCCGTTCAGCCAAGTCGGCTCCAGCTTTACACCCATTTCGCTTTGCTGGCCTTCATAGGGACGGTAGGCGTTCCCGTAGCCATCGACACCATCGACGGGCTTGAACGATTCGGAGTAGCTGATATAGGGCGAGACCCCGAAATCAGTGATGTACATTGCGCCGGCATTGATGGAGTTCTTGCTGACGTCATAGCCAGAATCGGCACCATTGGTACGGCCATTGTTCTTGGCCTTGTCGTGGCGGATGCCGGCGTTGAAGTTCCAGTGGCTGCCTACGCGCATTTGGGTGGATGCATAAGCACCCCATTGCTTGGAATGCAGGCCGTAGGGCGTGCCCGTCACGTCAAAAGGTGCGCCATAGACGGGGTTGAACATGTCGAGATTAGGCACTGCGCCAAAGCCATTGTTCAGACCATCGGTATCGGATTTGAGGTAATCGATGCCGAAGGTGGGCAGCAATTGCACGCTGTCACCCAGGCGCAGGCGACCGCTGATGCGGTTGTCCAGGTAATGGGTTTTGGCCTTGCCGTCGGTATAGGTATAGCCACGCCGCAGCTCACGGTCGCCGTTGGAGCCGTAGGCGAAAGTATTGGTCTGGTCGAGATCGAGGTTGGTGTATTTGTAGTTCTGCGTGAACTTCCAATCCTGGTTGAACTGGTGGCTCAGCAGCCACCCCAGGCTCGATTGGGTGCGTCTGAGCTGATCCACGCCTGGCTCCCCGGCATTGAGTCGGCGGTCGATGCGTCCATACGGCGTGTCGATGATGATGCCGTACGCAGGCAGGAAGCCGTTGGTCGGGCGTCCATCTTCGCGCTGGATGCTGCCCAGAAGCGTCAGAGAAGTGCGCGGGCTGAACTCCATCGTGACGCTGGGCGCCAGATAGTAGCTCTTCATGTTGGTCTCGCGCTGCATGCCGTCTTCCTTGCGGGCTTGCGCTACAAGGCGGTAGTACACCGAGCCATCACTGTTGGCGATGTTGTTATAGTCAACGCTCAAGCCCAGGCGGTTGTTGTTGCCTACCTCGGTGTTGAGTTCAAGCGCGCGCTGCTTTTGAGGGCGTTTGGTCACCAGGTTGACGACGCCACCAGTCTCGGAGGCACCAAATACCAGAGCGCTGGGCCCCTTGAGCACTTCGACCGATTCGACCCCGAATACCTCAGGCTTCCAGACAAAGTAGCCATTGGGCGAGGTGGGGGTTCCATCGAGCGAAACCGAAGCATCAAACCCGCGGATCTTGAACCACTCTACCTTGTTGTCTGCGCCAAAAGGCTCGCTCAGCACACCAGCCTGGTATTGCAGAGCCTGGTCGAGCTTACGTGCACCCAGGGCGTCGATCTCGTCCTTGCGGATCACAGCGCTGGAATTGGGCGCATAGAAATCGAGGCTTTGCAGCTCGTCGACGGTACCTACAACGGTGACGGTCGAGAGTGTCTTGTCAGCGGCGGTGGTGTCGTCGGTGGATGGGGCGGTTTGGGCCATCAGCGGCATGGCCAGGCCTGCAGCACCCATGGCGATCAATGCGGCTCGTACAACAGGGGTGTATTGCGCGTAGAACATAGAATTCAAAAAGTTAAAAAAAGAAGCGGGCACTCACGCCGCTGTCTTGGAGCGAATTCTACGATTCAACTGATAATTATTCTCAAGTGCATTATCATTTGTGGTAAATATGTAGCATTCACCGGCGGTTGTTTTGAGCAGCGGCAATACTTGCAGCCGTGACTTCTGGGTTCTGTAGTCCCAGTTCTTGGTTGAACCGCGCCAATGGCAGCTATTGCAGGCGTTACCAGCGTTGAGTGCAATGCATGCAAATACCGCTCTTTCCATGGATACGACAGCATCTACCAGTTCTTCCCTTCAAGGAAGCATCACCATACCGCGTGCGGCGGCCTTCGTTCAATGGCTTACCAGCCTGTGGCGCGACAAGGGCGTCGGGATCAGCGAGCCTGAACCTGATGTGGTTCTTCTGACGCTGGAAGAGGTGGGTGCGCTGCAATTGCGGGTGCTGGCCAGCCGCAAATTGGAGTGCCAGATAGATCCCACGACAGTCCCCATGGGCGGATTGCTGCAGCTGTCACTGACGGAATACCTGGGTGAGTATGCCGACGAGATCGGGCTGCCCGATGGCAGCTGGGACATTGCCTGGGAAGGTCAGGCACCACGCAGCCCGACGCAGTTGCATATTCTGCGGGTGATCAGCAACCGGGCACTGAGCCCGCAGATGCGTCGCCTGCGTCTGCAGTGCACCGATATCCAGCCTTTTGCGGAAGCTGGCATCCATATCCGCATGCTGCTGCCGACCGCTGGCGCGGAGCCGGCCTGGCCTGCTTTGCAGGAGGATGGGCGCTTGCTCTGGCCACCCGGAAAGCCGCGCATGGCGCGCCGTACCTACACCATTCGCGCGGTCGATGTTCCGGGCTCGTGGATCGATGTCGATGTGCTGCTGCACACGGATGCCGATGGCCCGTCGCCGGGCTCCGTATGGGCCGAGCACGCCGTGCCCGGTAGTACGGTGGGTGCCCTCAGCCCGGCCCGTGGGCTGCCCGCGCGTGCGGGTCACCATGTGTTTGTGGCCGACGCTTGTGCCTTGCCTGCTGCCGCACGCATGGTGCAAATGCTGCCGTCAGACCAAACCGTCGCCCTGTTGCTGTGGGTGGCCCATGCGCAGGAGCGCGTCACTTTTGATGTACCGCCTTCACGCGTGCAGGCGCAGTGGATCTGCGGCGGTGAGCCCGGCGCCTCAGCCCCCGAAATAGCGCAGGTGCTGCAATGGCTTGGCAGCCAGTCATGGCATGGCGCTGACACTGCCTTGTGGATAGCGGGCGGTTTGCCATTGACCCAGGCTGCGCGAACCTGGACCGCTACCCAGCCGCAATTGGCAGGGGTGCAGAAGATGGTGCATACCTATTGGCGCTGAAAGAGGCTTCCGGGGAGATGGCCCATGGGCCGGTACTTGGCCCGCGCTGCCGCATTGCGTTGGAGATCATCTATAACGCTTTTTGTAGCAGTCGTTGATGTCTCTCATACGCATACAGCCCATGGAATGCGCCCAAAAATCGAGGGGGAAGCGGCCTTAAGCTCGAATGGCGATGGCAGTCAGCTCTTCCAGATCGAGGTTCTTCTGAAGCTCGACCAACGTATGCTCGTCAATGTCTCCCACTTTGTGCAGGCGGATCAGCTCCGCATGTGCGGCGGCGATTGCCTCCAGCACCACGTCGAAATGGGCGTGGACCGTGGGCATCAACACGGATTCCTTACCCGCGTAATTGGTGTACACGGATGCCTTCTTTTTGTACTGCTCCAGCATCTGAGGATGGATCAACTTGCCTTCCCCGTCGTAGGCCCTGCTTTGTACGACCTGCAGTTGAACCTGCATCAGCGCCGCCTCCGCTTCGCTCATGGACAGGCGGGGCTTGTCGGATTCGGGTGGCACCAACCCCGTCCAACGTATCAGCAAACCGAGAGTGGTTCCCTGAACCAGGACGGTACACAGGATCACCGCGAATGCGCTCACCAGGATGAAGTCACGACCAGGAAAGTCCTCAGGCAGGCTGAGCGCCAGTGCCAAGGTGACGACGCCCCGCACGCCTGCCCAGCCCAGAACCAGTGCGCCGCGTGCACCCAAAGGGGTGTAGCGCCTCATGCCCAGCAACCGGCAAAGCGAGATGGCACCATCGGATAGAAAAATCCAGGCAAATCGTGCAACCAGCAAGGCCAGCAGAATCGACAGAACCGGCACTGCCATTTGTTCCAGCGCCATTCCAAAACCGCCAATGCGCTCTACTACACCACGCAGCGAGAGGCCAATCAGCATGAATACCGCTGTTTCCATCAGGAAAACAGTGACCGTCCAGAAGGCGATGCCGCGCACGCGTCCTGCAGCAGTGAACACCTTGTACTGGTTGGTGCCACAAATCATGCCCGCGATGACGGTAGCGATGACACCGGAGACATGGAGCCGCTCGGCCAGAATGTACGCTGCCCAGGAAACCAACAGTGCGGATGTGATGACGAGGTACTCGTCCTGCAGACGGCGTCCGATCAATACCCAGGCAACCCCCACGGCAGCGCCTATCGCCGCCCCGCCCAAGGCGAGTACTGCAAAGCTTCCCAGGGCTTGCGTGGTGCTGAATGCGCCGGTAATGGCAGCCGCAACCGCAAAACGAAAGAGTACGAGCCCCGTGGCATCGTTGAGCAGGCTCTCTCCTTCCAGCAGCATCAGTACCCGGCGTGGCAGCTTGACCTGCTGCAGCACCGCACGGGCGGAGACCGCATCGGGTGGCGAAACAATCGCGCCCAATGCAGCGCATGCCGCCCACGGCAACGAAGGAAACAGCCAGTGCGTGACGACAGCAACCACCAAGGTGGTAAAGAGCACCGCACCCACGGCCAATGAAGTAATGCCGATGATGTGTTTGCGCAGGTAGCGCACCGAGATTCCCCAGGCTCCGTCGATCAGCAGCGGGGGTAAAAAGATGACGAGGATGAGTTCGGGGTCGGGAGAAAACGCGGGAAGCCCGGGCAGGAAGGCCATCAAACATCCCCCGGCCAGCAGCGGGAAGGCCCAAACGGTTGGCAAGGTAGTGCAAACCGATGATCACCGGCAGGATGGCGATCATGAGCTCGAAAAGCTGCAATGTGTTCATGGCAAAGGCTGAGGGCAGAAAAATGCAGGCCGCCAGAGCACCGTATCGCGTGACTCAGGGTGAGCAGTGGCGAAGCAAACGTTCCCAGTATGCACGATGGAAAGGAGTGGATGCTATTTACTCATGAAAAATGAATGATGATCAATTAAATTGATCATTCAGGTGGCGGTACATTCTTGCAACGGAAAACGCCCGGCATTGCCGGGCGTTTTTGGGGTCAGTACCTCGCAGGTTCTGAGCATATCTGCAGGCTCAGCGAGCGCCTGCAAAATCAAACATCAATATTCCCCGCCCGCAGCGCATTGGTCTCGATGAAGTCGCGGCGGGGTTCCACCTCGTCGCCCATCAGCATGGTGAACACGCGGTCGGCTTCGATGACGTCGTTGACTTTCACCTGCAGCAGGCTGCGCACATCGGGGTCCATGGTGGTTTCCCAGAGCTGTTCGGGGTTCATTTCGCCCAGGCCTTTGTAGCGCTGGCGGGCCGTGGTGCGTTCGGCTTCGCTGATGAGCCATTGCATGGCTTGGCGGAAGTCGCTCACCTTTTCCATCTTGGCCTTTTCGCCTTCGCCACGGGTGACCTTGGCGCCTTCTGCGAGCAGGCCGTGGAAATTCTGCGCCTCGGCAGCCAGTGCGGCATAGTCGTGGCCTTCAACAAACTCTTGCGTGATGATGGAGCTCTTGATGTTGCCGTGGTGGTGGCGGCTGATGCGCAGGATGGGCTTTTCGGTGTGTGGATCGAGTTCACCGCTCACTTCGGCGGGCACGCCGGTGGTCGTCAGCTCACGCAGCTTGGCTTCCAGCACCGGGGCGCAGTCCATGGCGTCTTGCAGGGTGTCGAGCTTGATCTGCACGCCATCGGCAATGGCGCGCAGCGCTTCGGCGTCCAGATAGGACGAGAGGCGTTCGATCACGGTTTCTGCGGCCAGGTGCATGTTGGCCAGTTTGGCCAGCTCTTCGCCTTCGATGGTGCGGGGGGCGTCGCCACCGGTGGTGACATTGGCGCCTTGCAGTGCCACACGCAGCAGGAATTGGTTCAGCGCAGGGCCGTCCTTCAGGTACAGCTCTTCCTTGCCGTTCTTCACCTTGTACAACGGTGGCTGGGCAATGTAGATGTGGCCGGCCTCGACCAGATCGGGCATTTGGCGGTAGAAGAAGGTGAGCAGCAGGGTGCGGATGTGCGCGCCGTCCACGTCCGCATCGGTCATGATGATGATGCGGTGGTAGCGCAGCTTGGCCAGGTTGTAGTCGTCGCTGTTGCTTTTGCCTGAGTCTTCGCTGGCCTTGCCGATACCGGTGCCCAGTGCGGTGATCAACGTGACGATTTCGTTGCTGGACAGCAGTTTTTCGTAGCGTGCTTTTTCCACGTTCAGGATCTTGCCGCGCAGTGGCAGGATGGCCTGGAACTTGCGGTCACGCCCTTGCTTGGCCGAACCGCCTGCGGAGTCACCCTCGACGATGTAGATTTCAGACAGCGCAGGGTCTTTTTCCTGGCAGTCGGCCAGTTTGCCGGGCAGGCCCATGCCGTCCAGCACGCCTTTGCGGCGCGTCATTTCGCGCGCCTTGCGGGCGGCTTCACGGGCGCGGGCCGCGTCGATGATTTTGCCGCACAGGATCTTGGCGTCGTTGGGCTTTTCTTCCAGGTATTCGGCCAGCGTCTTTGCGACGATGTCTTCCACCGGCGCACGCACTTCACTGGATACGAGCTTGTCCTTGGTCTGGCTGCTGAACTTGGGCTCTGGCACCTTGACCGACAGCACGGCGCACAGGCCTTCGCGCATGTCGTCGCCCGTCACTTCCACCTTGGCCTTCTTGGCCAGTTCGTTCTGCTCTATGTATTTGCCGATGACGCGGGTCATTGCGGCGCGCAGCCCGGTCAGGTGGGTGCCGCCGTCGCGTTGCGGGATGTTGTTGGTAAAGCAGAGAACGGATTCGTTGTAGCCGTCGTTCCACTGCATGGCCACTTCCACACCGATTTCGGTGCCGGGAATGCCGCCGTAGGATTCCGCCGGGCGCGAGCCGGTGGCGTAGAAGGGCGTAGGGTGCAGCACCTTCTTGTTGGCGTTGATGAAGTTGACGAAACCTTGCACGCCGCCAGCGCCGGAGAAGTCGTCTTCCTTGCCGTCGCGCTCGTCCTTGAGGCGGATGCGCACGCCGTTGTTCAGGAAGGAGAGTTCACGCAGGCGCTTGGCCAGGATTTCGTAGCGGAACTCGTAGTTTTCCTTGAAGATTTCCTGGTCGGGCAGAAAGTGCACTTCGGTGCCGCGTTTTTCGGTGGTGCCAACGATGCGCATGGGCGAGACTTCGACGCCATCGACGGTTTCGATCAGGCGGTTCTGTACATGGCCGCGCGAGAAGTCGATCTGGTGAACCTGGCCTTCGCGGCGCACGATGAGCTTGAGCTTGACCGACAGTGCGTTGACGCAGGACACGCCCACGCCGTGCAGGCCGCCCGAGACTTTGTAGCTGTTCTGGTTGAATTTGCCGCCCGCGTGCAGCTCGGTCAGGGCGATTTCGGCAGCCGAGCGCTTGGGCTCATGCTTGTCGTCCATCTTCACGCCGGTAGGGATGCCGCGGCCGTTGTCCACCACCGACAGCGATCCGTCGGCATGAATGGTGACGAGGATATCGTCGCAGTAACCGGCCAGCGCTTCGTCGATGGAGTTGTCCACCACCTCGAACACCAGATGGTGCAGGCCGGTGCCGTCGGAGGTATCGCCGATGTACATGCCGGGGCGTTTGCGCACCGCCTCCAGGCCTTCCAGAATCTGGATGGCGCCTTCGCCGTAGCCGCCTGCATCAGGGGTGCTTGGCGTGCTGGGAGATTGTTCCGGCTGGTTTTCTGCGGTCATGAAGCTGCCTTGGTACTGCAAAAACAGGAGCTAGAGGCGCCTGTTTTGTCTTGAATTCAAATATCTATCTATCGCAAAGAGAGTTGCAGCATACGCTGCAAGCTCTCTTTTCAGGAGCAATGCGCTTACATGCGCATGGGCATCACCACGTACTTGAAGCTGTCGTTCTCCGGATTGGTGATGAGGGCCGAGTTGTTGTTGTCGGCAAAGTCGATGCGCACCATGTCCTGGCTCATGTTGGAGAGCACGTCGATCAGATAGGTGACGTTGAAGCCGACTTCCACCGATGGACCGCCGTAGTCGATGTCGAGCTCGTCCATGGCCTCTTCCTGCTCGGCGTTGTTGGCTGCAATGCGCAGCGTGCCGGGCTCGATGGTCAGGCGCACGCCCTTGAACTTGTCGCTCGTCATGATGGCCGTGCGCTGCATGCTGGCCAGGAGCGGCGCGCGGCCCAGGGTCACGTTGTTGGGGTGGTTGCGTGGAATGACGCGGTTGTAATCTGGGAACTTGCCTTCGACCAGCTTGGTGACGAATTCCATGCCTGCAAAGGTAAAGCGCGCCTGGTTGCTGGCAAACTGCATCTCGATCACGGGCTGGTTGTCGCCGCTCGCGTCGCTCAGGAGGCGCTGCAGCTCCAGCACGGTCTTGCGCGGCAGGATCACTTCCTGCTTGGGCACTTCCACATCCAGCGTGGCGCTGGAGAACGCCAGGCGGTGGCCGTCGGTCGCCACCAGGCTGAGGGTGTTGCCTTCGGCCACGAAGAGGATGCCATTGAGATAGTAACGAATATCCTGCACCGCCATGGCGAAGGAGACCTGGCTCATCAGGTCCTTGAGCACCTTTTGCGGCACGCTGAACACGGGGCCGAACGAGGGTGCCTCTTGCACCAGCGGAAAGTCTTCAGCGGGCAAGGTCTGCAGGGTGAAGCGGCTCTTGCCACCCTTGAGAATCATCTTGGACTGCTGCGTCTCCAGGCTCACGGTCTGGTCGCCAGGCATGGTCTTCAAGATGTCGATCAGCTTGCGCGCGCCCACGGTGGTGGTGAAATCGCCCATGTCGCCACCCAGCTCTGCGGTGGTGCGGATCTGGATTTCCAGGTCGCTGGTGGTCAGCTGCAGCGCGTTGCCGGTCTTGCGGATCAGCACGTTGGCCAGAATGGGCAGGGTATGGCGCCGCTCGACAATGCCGGCGACCGATTGCAGAACTGCGATGACCTTGTCTTGTGTGGCCTTGAGGATAATCATTTCAACCTCTTGTCAAATTGCGGAGTTGTTGCGGACAGCAGCCATGCAAGGAGCCCCCTCTGCCCCTGTCCCATCTGCCATTGTGCCTGCGCAAAGCAGGCGATTTGCGAAAACGATTGTTTCGGATAAAACGAAAGTTTCCATTGGTTAACCTTTCAGAGTCTGCTCCAGCACATGCAATTGCTGGTTGAGCTCGGTCAGCTGCTGGCGTTCGCCGCCAATCTTGCGCACGGCGTGCAGCACGGTGGTGTGGTCGCGGCCGCCGAACAGTTCACCGATTTCGGGCAGGCTCTTCTGCGTCAGTTCCTTGGCCAGGTACATGGCAATCTGGCGCGGGCGGGCGATGCTGGCCGGGCGCTTCTTGCTGTACATGTCCGCCACCTTGATCTTGTAGTAATCGGCAACGGTCTTCTGGATGTTTTCCACGCTGATCTGGCGGTTTTGGATCGACAGCAGATCGCGCAGTGCCTCGCGTGCCAGCTGGATCGAGATCTCTTTCTGGTTGAAGCGCGAGTAGGCCAGGATCTTGCGCAGCGCGCCTTCGAGTTCGCGCACGTTGGAACGCACGTTCTTGGCAACGAAGAACGCCACTTCCTCAGGCATTTCTGTGCCTTCGGCGCGTGATTTGTTGATCAGAATCGCCACGCGCATTTCCAGCTCGGGCGGCTCGATGGCGACCGTCAGACCCGAATCAAAGCGCGACACCAGACGCTCGTGGATGTTGGCCAAGCCCTTGGGATAGGTGTCGGAGGTCATCACGATGTGGCTCTTCTTGGCCAGCAGCGCTTCAAAGGCGTTGAAGAATTCTTCCTGGGTGCGGTCCTTGTTGGCAAAAAACTGCACGTCATCGATCAGCAGCAGATCGAGCGAGTGGTAGCGCTCCTTGAACTCGTCGAAGGTGCGGCGCTGGTAGGACTTGACCACATCCGAGACGAATTGCTCGGCATGGATGTAGAGAACTTTGGCGTCCGGGTTGTCGGCCAGCAGCTTGTTGCCCACGGCATGCACCAGGTGGGTTTTACCCAGGCCCACGCCGCCATAAATGAATAGTGGGTTGTACAGATGGCCGGGTGAAGCCGCCACATGCATGGCGGCCGAGCGGGCCATGCGGTTGGCCGTACCTTCGACCAGGGTGTCAAAGGTCAGGGCTGGATTGAGCCGGTTGCGGAAGTTGCCGCTGCCGTTGATGCTATCAATTTCAGAGCTTCCACCACCGGCTGTGGCAGGGGCAGCCTCGTGCTGAGCCGCATGCTGCTGGGCATTGCCCCGAAAGCCGTCGCTGCCATAATCTTGCGCGTTCTGCTGGTAGCCACCGCCACTGCGGTTGGCCGGGCCGTACGAGGGACCCAAGCCCATGCCAGACGACGTGCCGCTGGCGTAACCTGCCGCTGGCGCGCCGGTGCGTACCGGGCGCACCACGGTGCGCACGGCAGCATCGCGCTGGGCAATGGCCAATTCGATGGCGACGGGCTGACCATAGGTTTCCTCCAGCATGGCAGCCAGTCGGCCGGCATATTGGGCGCGGATCCAGTCCAACTTGAACCGGTTGGCGACATAGAGCGTGACCTTGGACAGGTCGTCTGACACGACGGCGGTCAGCGGCTTGATCCAGGTGTTGAACTGTTGCTCGGGCATTTCTTGGGCCAGTTGCTCTACAACTGCGCGCCACAGACCTTGGCCCAGGCTGGCTTCATCCATTGCGTATCTCGCGGAAATATTCGCCCCACTCAATCTTGTAATTGTGGATAAGGGGGAATGTTGATTGACTGGCTATTGTAGCTTGTGCAAAAGTTATCCA